>JAJXUD010000009.1 GCA_021783235.1 Myxococcales bacterium
AGCGCGAGCTCGACCTGCGCGAGCGGGCGGTCGCGGCCCGCGAGGCGGCGCTCGACCGGCGCGGGAAGGCGCCGGCGCCGGCCCGCGGGGACGATTCGCCGCCGCACACGAGGCGGGAGGTCGAGGCCTTGCACCGCCGGGTGCTGGACGATCTGGAGACGAAGGGGCTGTTGCGCGACGACCTGCCGCCGGAGGCGAGGCCGCTCGACGACGAGATCTACGCGGCGATGAAGGCGGGCGACTTCGAGCGGGCGGGCGACCTGACGGTGGCGCTCGGCCGCGCCGTCGCCGCCGTGCAGGTCGACGAGCAGTTCTTGGACGCGAAGCTCAAGCGGCTCTCGTCGCGCCGCCGGGACGAGAGGCTCTCGCCCGACGGCTCGGCGCAGGTCGACGCGCTCCTGGAGGAGGCCACCTCGCTCGCCGCCGACGGCCAGTACGGCAGCGCGAACCGCCGGATCAATCGGATTGCCGCGCTCCTTCCCTGAACTCGCGCCGCTCGTGGCGGCGCTCGCCCTCGCGGGCTGCCACGCGCGCAAGCGGCCGCCGGTGTTCGCGGTCTCGCGCATCGCGGTCTCCGAGGCGACCATCGAGGGCAACCCCTCGCTGGATCTGTCGGCGACCGACTTCAAGGACCGCCTGGTGGCGGCCCTCGACCGGAGCGGCCGCTTCGCGCCGCTCTCGCCGGAGGCGGCGCCGCAGAAGAAGAAGACGCCGAGCTGGCGCTGCCACGCGGAGGTCAGCTACACGCGCGAGAGCGACGAGGCGGCGGACGGCGGAGCGGTGCTGCGGCGGGCGGACGTGGGGGTGGCCATCGACCTCTTGCCCACGGGCTCGGAGCAGGACGCGCTGCGGGCCGAGGCCAGCGCGACCCGGCTCTTCGACGCCGCCGCCGGCAGCCAGGGCCCCGGCTCCGCCCGGACGGCGGCGCGGGTGCGGGCCTTCCGCGGGGCGCTCGATTCGGCCATCGGCGACGCCCTCGCCCGGCTGCTGCTCGACCTCGACGCGGTCCACGAGAGCGACACCGAGCTCATCGCGTCGCTCGGGTCCGCCGATGCCGGCGTGCGGGACAGCGCGGTCCGGCAGCTCGCCGACCGGCACAACCCGGCGGCGGTGCCGGCGCTCATCGAGCGGCTCAAGGACTCGGACCGGCAGGTGGTGCTGCGCGCGATGGGCGCGCTCGAGGCGCTGCACGACCCGCGCGCGGTCCAGCCGTTGATCGACCTGACCGAACACCAGGACCCGTCGTTCGTCGCCCAGGTGGTCTACGTCATCGGCTCGCTCGGCGGCGACGAGGCCGAGGCGTACCTCTTCACCCTGCAGAACGGCTCGCCGGACGCGCAGGTGCGGGCGGCGGCCGCCGAGGCGGCGGCGGATCTGCGCCGCCGCAAGCAGACGCACGCCGCCGCGAGGTAGACCGATGCCACGCCTTCCCCTGACGACCCTCCTCCCCCTCCTCCTCGCCTGCGCGGCGCCCAAGGCGGTCGAGCGCGCCCCGTCGGGTCCCGATCCGGCGAAGCTCTTCCCCCTCGCGCCGGGCAACCGCTGGACGTACCAGGTCTCTTTTCTCGGAGCGAAACAGACGCTCTCGGTCTCCATCGTCTCGGCCCAGAACGGCCTCTACGTGGACAGCCGCGGCCAGCGCTACCGGGTCGACGCGCGCGGCGTCCGCGACGACCAGCGCTACCTCCTGCGCGAGCCGCTCGAGCCGGGGCGGAGCTGGCAGAGCGTCATCAGCCTGAGCTCGACCGAGCACTACCGGGTGGTCGGGGTGGGCGAGAGCGCCGACGTGCCGGCGGGCCACTTCGACGGCTGCGTCCGGATCGAGGGTCGGGTGCCGGGCGGCCGGGACAAGATCCAGCTCGCCGAGCAGACCTACTGCCAGGGGGTCGGCCTCGTGAGGGTGACGACCTACGAGGAGATGGGCGGCCAGCGCGGCGCGCCGCAGTGGGAAGAGGATCTGGCGGCCTACCGGCTCGCGGGGGGCTGAGAGCCTGTGAACCAACCCCTTCCCGTCGCCGAGCGGCCGATCCGGGCCCATCTCCTTCGTTGCGCCAACGGCTCGATACCTCAGCGGGTATCGAGCCGTTGGCGCGCCTCGCAGCTGGACCCGCCTCGGCCGCTGGGCTCGGTCCAGGGATTGGTTCACAGGCTCTGAGAGCCCGCGTGCGCGAGGTCGGGATCGGGCTCCTCGGGCTCGGCAACGTCGGCGGGCCGTTCGCGCGGCAGCTCGCCGAGCGGGCAGAGGCGCTCGCGGCCGAGACGGGGGTGCGGCCGCGGATCGCCCGCGCGCTGGTGCGCGATCCCTCGCGGCGGCGCGAGCTGCCGGCGGGGCTCTCGGAGGCGCTCGGGACCGACCCGGCCGCGCTGCTGCGCGATCCCGCCATCGAGATCGTGGTCGAGCTCCTCGGCGGCCTCGAACCGGCCGGATCGCTCGTGGCGGAGGCGATCGCGCGCGGCAAGCACGTCGTCACCGCGAACAAGCTCCTCCTCGCCGAGCGGGGCGAGGAGCTCTTCGGGGCGGCGGCCGCGCGCGGGGTCGCGCTGCGCTACGAGGGGGCGGTCTGCGGGGGGCTGCCGATCGTCCGGATCCTTCGCGAGGCGCTCGAGGGCGACGAGGTGCTCGCGGTCCACGGCGTGGTGAACGGCACCACGAACTACGTCCTCGGCCGCATGGGCGAGGCGGGCGCCAGCCTCGAGGAGGCGCTGCGGGAGGCCCAGGCGAAGGGCTACGCCGAGGCGGATCCCACCCTGGACGTCTCGGGGGGCGACGCCGCCCAGAAGCTCTGCCTCATCGCCGGGCTGGCCTTCGGAGTCCGCGTCCGGCAGGGCGAGCTCCTGGTCGAGGGGATCGAGCGGGTCACGCCGCGCGACTTCGAGGCGGCCCGCGAGCTCGGCTGCGTCGTGAAGCTCCTCGCGGTGGCGCGGCGGGAGGGCGAGCGGCTCGACCTGCGCGTCCACCCCGCGATGGTGCCGGAGCGCGGGCCGCTCGCCTCCATCCGCGGCGCGCTGAACGGGCTGCTCGTCGAGACGCGGGCGCTCGGGCCGCTCGTCCTCTCGGCGCCGGGCGCGGGCGGCGAGGCGACCGCGAGCGCGGTGCTCGCGGACGTGCTGGACGTGGCGCGCCTCGGCGGCGCGGCGGCGCTCCCCTTCTCGGGTCGCGCCCCGGCCCGGCTCGTGCCGCGCGCCGAGATCGTCTCGGCCTACCACCTGCGCTTCACGGTGGACGACGCGCCGGGCGTGCTCGCCGGGCTCACCGCGGCGCTCGGGCGGCGCGGCATCAGCATCGCCGCGCTCCACCAGCGCGAGCGGCGCGAGGCCTCCGAGGGGCCGGTCACCCTGGTCTCGCTCACCCACCGCGCTCGCGAGGGCGACGTCCTCGCGGCGGTGACGGAGATCGACGCGCTCCCGACCACCCGGGCCCCGACGCGGCTCGTGCGCGTCGAAGTCGAGGGCGCCCTGGCGCCCTGGCGCCCGTGAAGCCCTGCTCCGTCGGTGAGGGCGCAAGGTTTCCTAAGGAGACGCCCGAGGATGCTGCCGCCTCTCGCATGGTAGAATCGGCTTCGCTCGCCGTACTCGAGGTGTCGAGATGCTCCGGATGGGTCTGGCTTCGGCCGTCACGCTCTGCTTCTCGTTCGCCGGCCCGTGGACCTGTTCGCAGTTCCAGCAGCCCGACGGCGGTACGTCCAGCTTCAACCCGCATCCAGGCGGGGTGGTCAATTCGGGCGGTCAGGGTGGAACGGTCTCTCTGACCGTCGACGCGGGCGTGACGGCCAGTTGCAGCGGGACGCTCTCGATCTCGCCCGCCAATCCGACCTTGGCCGTGAACCTCGACAGCGCTGCGCTACCGGCGACCTTGCCCCTCACGGCGGTCTGCACCACCGCCGGCGGGTCCCATCCCGTGAGCGCCAACTGGTTCTCGCAGCGCCCGGGCCTGGCCGCGGTCGACTATCAGACGGGCGTCGCCAGCTCCTCTGGCCCCATGGGAGGTCAGGTCGGAATCATCGCGGGAACGAGCGGACTGGTCGCCAACGCGACCCTCACGGTGGTCGTGACCCAGACGGTCTTCGAGGGCGTTCCCAGCACTGCTCCGAACGCTTTCCAAGCGCCGCCGACGCTCGGGGGCTCGACCGCCCCGGCTCTCCTCTATCCGCTCGACCAGGTCATCATCCCGGTCAACCTGCCGCCGATCGACTTCCAATGGCAGCCCGGGCAGGGGAACGATCTCTTCAGGGTGACCCTCTCTGGTCCGTTCGCGAACCTCATCGCCTATGTGGAGGCCCCCTACTCGGCGCCGCCACAGAATTCGAACGAGCCGAGCTGGCAGCCGGCCGCGACGGATTGGAGCCACTTCGCCCAGTCGAACGTCGGCCAGAGCGTCACGGTCCACGTCGACGGGGTCGACACCGGTGCTCCCGGCAGCGTGTACGGATCGACGACTCGCGGCCTCGCGCTCGCGAGGTCTCGGATGGCCGGCGAGATGTACTATTGGTCGGTCAACCTCGGCCGAATCTTCAAGGTCCCGGCGGGCGCCACCTCGCCGCCCGTGGACATCTACAACAGCAATGGCTGCATCGCCTGCCACGCCGTGAGTCCAGACGGCACCAAGCTCTCCGCCGAGCTCTGGGGTGGCGGCCAACCTGGGACCGTGCTGAACCTGACGTCCAACCCCGCGTCGCCGATCGTTCGAGTGGGTCCGGATTGGGACTTCTCCACCTTCGATCCCAGCGGGAAGTACCTGGTCGTCTCTCACGATGGGGATCTCACGCTGCGCAGCGCCACGACCGGAAGCCCGGTGCCGAGTGGCACGGGGGAAGGGAACCTCGCGCCCATCGGCTGCGGCTGGGGCGGAGAGTGCACCCAGCCGGCCTGGTCTCGAGACGGCCACTTCCTCGTGTTCGTGAAGGGCAAGCCCTGGGGCTGGGGCTCGGATTGGGACTTCTCCGCTTCGCAGCTGATGCTGCTGACCTGGCTCGGCGGGACCTCCTTCGTCGGCCCAACCGTCCTCGCCACGGGCGACTTCGATGGACAGTGGCTCGCGGACGTCTACCCGACGATCTCGGTCGACGACAGCTTGGTGGCCTTCACGCGCAGCCCCTGCTCCTACGGGAGTAACTGCCCGAACAGCTCTCGGCTGGATCTCGTCCCGACGGCCGGCGGGCAGCCCATCGAGCTGGGGCACGCCGAAGGGGGCGATCGCAGCAACCGCTTCCCGAGCTTTTCGCCCTTCAAAGAAGGGGGCTACCACTGGCTGGCCTTCTTCTCGCAGCGCGATTACGGCTGGGTCACGGCGCAGACGAGCCGGCGCCAGATCTGGGTCGCGGCCGTCGACGACAACGGAGCGCCGGTCTCGGACAGCTCACACCCCGCCTTCTGGTTCCCTGGGCAGGATTTCACCTCGGAAAACGACAAGGCCCAGTGGGCGACGCTCCCCTGCGAGGGCGCGGGCCAGCCTTGCCAAGGAGACATCGACTGTTGCCAGCCGCTCCTCTGCGGCGGCGCGAGCACGGGCGCTGCGCCGACGTGCATGACGCAGTCGCAGGCCTGCACTTTCAGCTGGGATTTTCGGCAGGTTTTCCAGGGCGGCGGCGGCGCGCCGGAATTCACCCGCTGGGATGGCCTGGGCTTCACCTATCAACCGAACCCGATTCCGTCGACCGACGACTTCTCGGTGAGCGTCCGGGTGGCCAACCAGCAATCGCTGCTCGCCTCGGCCACGCCGATAGCGCTCTGCGACATGAATACGCCGCCGTCCTGCGCGAACCCGATCGACTTGACGGGCTACAACCTCGTCGGGGCCTTCCTCGAGGTGGATTTCAAGTTCCAGCAGACGAGCTGCTCGCCGCCCGCCGCGGGGCAGCTCCTGAGCCTCGGGACGGTGACCGTCACGCAGACCAACGCCGGAAACTGAGCCATCCCCGTCTCGAGCGCGGCCGTGGCGCCAGCCCGCGCTTGCCTCGGGCGGCACGATGGACTAGTTAGGCCTCGTCGTTCAGTCGGACCGGGGCGTAGCGCAGCCTGGTAGCGCACCTGCCTTGGGCGCAGGGAGTCGGAGGTTCAAATCCTCTCGCCCCGACCAGGAGAAGGGGGCGAGGGAGCCGAGCGGGAGGAGACTCGGGCCGCGAAGCGCCAGTAGCTCAGTTGGACAGAGCAACGGCCTTCTAAGCCGTGGGTCGTGGGTTCGAATCCCGCCTGGCGCGCAAGAGAGTAGCCTCGTGGGGCCGCCGAGACGGCCCGAAGATGCGAGGCGCAGGTCGAACGCTGCAGCAGATGGGGCCGTCCCGGCGGCCGACATATGGTGGATGTAGCTCAAAGGTAGAGCACCGGACTGTGGCTCCGGGTGTTGTGGGTTCGAATCCCATCTTCCACCCCCAGAGGCTTTTCGAGGTCGATGCGGGCCGGCGCGGTCCTGGCGGCGGCTCGCGGGGCGGGAGTGCCCTGAAGGCCTCCCGCCGAGGCCTCGTCTTCGAGAAGCCTCAGCCCTGCGCGCTGAGGTCCTGAAGCTCCTGCCAGCGGGCATAGAGCCGATCGATCTCGGCGCCGGCCCGCTCGAGCTCGGCGCGCAGCGCGGGAACCCGCGCGGCCGACTCGCTGTAGGTCCTCGGATCGGCGAGGGCCGCCTCGGCCGCGGCCTTTCGCCCCTCCGCGGCCTCGAGCGCGGCCTCCATCCCCTCGAGCTCGCGCTGCTCCTTGTAACCGAGCCGCCTCGGCTTGCCCTTCGCCGCCGCTGCCTCGGGCGGGCGGCGCGCCGCGGCGGCCTCGGGGGGCTGGGCGCCGGCGCGCTCGCTCTGCGCCCGCAGGCTCCGGTAGGTCTCGAAGTTGCCGGCGTGGCGGACGATCCGGCCGTCCCCTTCGAAGGAGAGGATCGCGGTCGCCACCTTGTCGAGGAAGTAGCGGTCGTGGGTGACGAGGAGCACGCTCCCGCCGAAGTCGAGGAGCAGCCGCTCGAGGACGTTCAGCGTCACGAGGTCGAGGTCGTTCGTCGGCTCGTCCAGGACGAGGAGGTTCGCGCCCTGGAGGAAGAGCCGCGCGAGGAAGAGCCGGTTGCGCTCGCCGCCCGAGAGCGCCGAGACCCGCTGGCGCTGCATCGGCACGGGGAAGAGCAGCTCCTCGAGGTAGTCCCGCAGGAGCAGCTCCTTGCCGCCGACCCGCACCCGCTCCTCGCCCCCCGCGGCCTCGTAGACGGTCTCGTCGGGGTCGAGCTGGGCGCGCGCCTGGTCGTAGTAGGCGATCACGGTGCGCGGCCCCAGCGCGACCGTCCCCGCGTCGGGCGGGAGCTCGCCGAGCAGCAGCCGCAGGAAGGTGGTCTTGCCGACGCCGTTCGGCCCGACGAGGCCGACCCGCTCGCCGCGCTGCAGGACGAAGTCGAGCCCGCGAACGAGCGTCCGATCGCCGAAGCGCTTCTCGAGGCCGTGCGCCTCGAGGACGATCTGGCCGAGCCGCGGGGCGCTCGCGAGCGCGAGGCCGGCGGTGCGGGGCGGCGCGAAGCCGCGCTCGGCCATCAGCCGCTTCGCGCGCTGGATGCGGGCCTTGCTCTTGGTACGCCGCGCCTCGACGCCGCGGCGAAGCCAGGCGACCTCCTGCGCGATCCAGCGCTGGCGTTTGTGCTCGGCCACCGACGCCGTCTCCTCCTCCTCGACCTTCTGGACGAGGTAGGCCTCGTAGTTGCCGGGGTAGGAGCGGAGGCCGCCGCCAGGGGTGATCTCGACGATCCGATCGACGAGGTCGTCGAGGAAGTAGCGGTCGTGGGTGACGAGCAGGAGCGCCCCCGCGAGCTGATCGAGCGCCTCCTCGAGCCAGTCCACCGTGTCGGCGTCGAGGTGGTTCGTCGGCTCGTCGAGGAGCAGGAGATCGGGGGCGGTGAGCAACGCTCTGGCGATCGCCACCCGCTTGCGAGTCCCGCCCGACAGCTCGGCGATGGGCCGCTCCCAGGCGGTGACCCCGAGCCGCTCGAGCAGCTCGCGGGCCCGGTGGGCGGTGCTCCAGCCCCCCAATCGCTCGATCGCGTCGGCCACCCTCGCCGCCCGCTCGAGCGCCTGGGAGGTCCCCTCGGCCGAGAGGCGCGCGTGCTCCGAGAGCGCCGCGCGCAGCTCGGGATCGGGCACCGCGAGCTCCGAGGCCACCGTGGCGCCCGCCGGGAACTCGGGCTCCTGCGGGAGGTAGGTGACGCGCGCGCCCCGGCGAAGCTGCAGCTCGCCGTGATCGGGCGGGAGCACGCGCCCGAGCATCTTCATGAGCGAGGACTTCCCCGAGCCGTTGACGCCGATGAGCCCGACCCGCTCCCCCTCCTCGAGCGTGAGCGTGAGCCCCTCGAAGACGCGCCGGCTCCCGAAGGCGAGGCCGAGCGAGTCGGCGTGGAGGAGGGTGGGCATCGGTCAGAGCCTGTGAACCAATCCCTGGACCGAGCCCAGCGGCCGAGGCGGGTCCAGCTGCGAGGCGCGCCAACGGCTTGATACCCGCTGAGGTATCAAGCCGTTGGCACAACGAAGTAGATGGGCCCGGATCGGTCGCTGGGCGACGGGAAGGGATTGGTTCACAGGCTCTCAGCCGCGCTTGCGGGCGACGACGCGGTAGGCGTCGGACATGCCGGGGAGCCCCTTCGCGAGCCGGAGGGCGGCGTCGACGGCGAACGCGGCGGCGAGGGGGGCTGCGCCGAGGGCGAGCGTCGCGGTCCGACGCGCCCGCGAGAGCGCGCCGCCGGGCGCGCGCCAGGGGAGATCCGCGGGGGGGGCCCAGCCGTCGAGGGTCAGCCAGGTGGCGAAGAAGACGTTCGAGCCGACGTGCGCGGGGCCGCGCTCGACGCGAGTCACCTCGAAGCCGAGCTCGTCCAGGACCCGGGAGAGGTTTCGCACCGAGAGCAGCTGCTGGTGCTGCGGCTGGAAGTAGGGCATCCAGCGCGTCCCGAGGACGTGGCGCATGCTGCACTCGGGGTCTGGGACCTCGATGACGAGCTGTCCATTTGGGCCGAGCACGCGGTGGGCCGCGGCCAGGTCCGTGCGCGGGTCGCGGGTGTGCTCGAGGCAGTGGCTCAGGCTCACGACGTCGTAGCGCCCCTCGAGCGAGGGGGCGAGGTCTGGGAGGAAGCCCTGGAACGCCTCGTCGATCCAGCCGCGCCGCAGCCCCTCGCGCACGCTCTCCCCGACGTCCAGGCAGTCGAAGCGCGTCTCGGGCCAGCGCTCGCGGGCGAGCAGGCAGAAGTGGCCGGTGCCGCCCCCGACGTCGAGCCAGCGGCGCGGCTCCCCCGTCGCGAGATCGGCGCGGGCCCGGTAGCTCTCCGCGGCGAAGCCGAAGACCGCCTCGAGCCAGGCCTCGGAGAGGCCGTCGTAGAAGTCGCGGTAGTAGAACGAGAGTCCTTCGAGGGAGAGGCGCGGGTTCTGGAAGAGGTGGCCGCAGTCGCGGCAGCCCTCGAGCACGAAGGTCCCCGGCTTGTGCTGGAGCCGGTCGGGAGTCCGGAGGACGGGGGCGAGCCGCTCGCCGTCGCAGACGGGGCAGCGCGTCCGGCGCGGCTCGAAGAAGCGCGCCGTCCCACCCGCCAGCTCGGCCTCGTAGGCCGGCCGCCGCGCCGCCACCGCGGCGGCCCGCTCGTCGTCCGGGGCGTTCGCGAAGAGCGCGGTGGCCCAGTCCCAGATCTGGAGCGGCAGCATCAGCAGGCTGGTGGGCCAGAGATCGTCCGCCTCGATTGGGCTGCCAGAGAGCGCGACGAGCGGCTGGAGGTGGAGCGCGAAGAGACCGAGCGCGCCCGCGAGGCCGCCGCGCAGCGCCGCGAGGAGGGTGAGCGCCCAGAGCACGGCCTGGCCCGCGGCGATGGTCGGCGTGAAGTCGGAGAGGACCTCGCGCAAAACGGCGCTCCGCTCGAGGGCGCTCGGCCGGTGGGGGATGAGCCCGTCTGCCACCGCGAAGCCGACGCCGGTCGGCGCGTAACGTTTGAAGCGGCGGGCGAGCCGCAAGAGCTCGGCGGGCGTCCGCGGCGAGAAATCCGAGACCGCCGCCCGCTCGAGGAGCGCGCGCGAGACCAGGATCGCCTGCCCGGCGCTCGCGCCGGGCGCGAGCTGGCTGCGGCGGAAGCTCCTCGGGTCGACCTGCTGCACGAGGCCGAGGGCGGGGAGCGCCTTCCAGCGGGCGGGAACGAGGTCGAGCGCGAGGAGCTGCTCGCCCCGCGCGAAGGACTCGGCGGCGGCCCGCGCCTCGGGCGGAAGCGTCGCGCCGCGGCCGAGGATGAGCTCGTAGGCGACCTCCGGCGCGCCGACCGCGCCGCTCTCGCTCGCCCGTGGCAAGGCGCGCAGCCGCCCGCGCAGCCGGAGCGCGTCCCCGAGGTAGATGAGCGCGAGGAGAAGCCCGAGGGCCGCCCAGATCGTCACAGAAGTGCCTCCAGCGCCCGGACGGCCGCCGGGGTTCCGCCGGCCGCCTCGAACGAGCTCCGAATCCGATCCGCGGCCGCCCGAAAGGACGGCTCGCCCAGCACGCGGCGGACCGCGTCGCGCAGCTCCACGGGGCTCGTGCGGCCGAAGCGGAGCCGCAGCCCGGCTCCCGCGCTCGCGATCTGCTGGGCGATCACCGGCTGATCGTCGCGGATGGGCGCGACGAGGAGCGGCAGCCCGTGGGCGAGCGACTCGCAGACGGTGTTCTGGCCGCCGTGGCAGAGGACCGCCGAGACGCGGGGCAAGAGCGCGAGCTGCGGCACGCGCGGCACGACGAGGAAGTTGTCCGGGGCGGGGCCGAAGGCCTCGGGCGGCGCGGCCACGACGACCTGCAGGGGCTCCTCGGCGAGCGCCTCGACGAGCGCGCGGTAGAGCGGGCCGCCGTGGCCGGCGTTCACCGTCCCGAGCGAGACGAAGAGCAGCCGCCCCTCGCGCAGCCGCTCCCAGGGGAACGGTGGCTCCGTCGCGCGGGGCGAGAAGCAGGGGCCGATCCAGCGGAGCTGCGGCGGGTAGGGGCCGGGGCCCGCGAGCTCTGGAGTCGAGAAGACGAGCACGAGCTCGGGCGAGAGCTCGGCCTCGGGCCGCGGCGCGAGGCCCGCCTCGCGCTCGAGCTCTGCCTTGCGGGCCACCATCCACTCGCGGACCTTGGGCAGGTCGGCGAGCGAGTCGACGACGCCCGCGGCGGTGGTGGCGAGCGTCGCCCAGCGGATCCCGAGCCGGCGGGCCGCGAGCGCCCCGGCGAGCGCCTGCTGGTCGACGAGGAGCAGATCGGGCCGCAGCTCGCGCGCCGCGGCCTCGACGCCGGGCAGCATGGAGCGGCCGAGCGGGAGGAAGAGCTCCTCCCAGAGCTCCTTGAAGGCGAGGAGGCCACGCGCCGGCGAGAGGCCTCCGAGCGACCGGTCGCGCCGCGCCATGACCTCGCGCTCGTCGAGGGGGAAGAGGCGCGCCCCCTCGGGGAGCAGCGGCCTCACCGCGCCCGGGTGGCCCACCCAGGCGACCTCGTGGCCGCGCGCCCGGAGCGCCGCGCCGAGCGAGGCGCTCGGATTGACGTGGCCCGTCAGCGGCGGGACCACGAAGAGCAGCCGCGCCACTAGGCTCGCTCCCGGAGCCAGCGGAGCAGCTCGTCGCGCACGTAGTCCGTCTCCTCCCAGAGGAGCGAGTGGGTGCTCCCCGGCCGGACGAGGAGCCGCGCCTGGGCGAGGCGCTGGGGCAGATCCTCGGCCTGCGGCCGAAGGTCGGAGCGCTCGCCGTAGAGCGCCAGCGTGGGGCAGGCGATCCGCCGGAAGCTCTCGTCCGAGAGCGGCGGGCTCGCGGCGAGATCCGCGAGCAGGGAGGTGCCCTCGACGAGGGCGCGGGCGTTGTCGGCGAGCCGGCTGCGCTTGCGCTCGCTGTGGCGGCCGAGCCAGTGCTGGAAGCTCTCGGCGATGCGCCGGTCGCGCGCCTCTCCCTGGAGCGCGAGCGTCTGGACCATGGCGTCTCCCCAGCCGGCTGCGCCGAGGTGCGCGTCGATGAGGAAGAGGGAGGCGACGCGCTCGGGTCGGATGGAGGCGTAGGCGAGGGCGAGCAGCCCGCCGAAGCTGTTGCCGACGAGGTGGACGGGCGCGCGGACGTCGAGCGTGGCGAGCAGCGCGTCGAGATCCCGGGTGAAGTCGGCGAGCGCGTAGCCGCTGGTCGGCCGCTCGCTGCGGCCGTGGCCGCGCAGATCGTAGAGGAGCGCCTCGGCCACCCGCGAGACCGGGCTCGCGAGCGTGAAGTAGAAGCTCGAGAGGTTGTCCATCACGAGGCCGTGGAGAAAGACCACCGTGGGTGGGCCGGCGCCGATTCGCTGGACGTGCAGCCGGACGCCGTTGACGACCGCGTCAGCCACGGAGCCACCCTTCGAGCGAGGCCGTGAGGGCGGCGGTCGAGTCGAGGTGGAGGTTGTGGCCGCCCGGCAGCACGACGAGCCTCGCCCCCGGCATCACGCGGGCGAGCCGCTCGCCGACCTCGCGGCAGGACGACTGCTCGCCGTAGACGAGCAGCGGGTCCCTCACCCGGGCGAGCTCCGCGTCGGGGGGATCGGGCTCGCGCCGGACGTCCTCGAGGAGCGAGGTCTCGAACGACAGCTCGGCGAGCGTGTGGAGGAGCTTGTCGGCCTGCCGGCCGCGCCGGTCGAGGAACTGCCGCGTGACCTGGGGCAGGGCCTCGGCCATCTTCGAGCGGTCGAGGGCGAAGAACGCCTGGAGATCCGGCAGCCGCGAGGGGGGCAGCGGCGCCTCGACGAGCGCGAGCTTCTCGACGCGCTCGGGCCACTCGAGCGCCAGCCGCAGCGCCACCAGCGCGCCGTAGCTGTGGCCGACGAGCGCGATCGGGCCGCCGAAGCCCATCGCGTCGAGGACCCCGACCACGTCCCGGGCCATCGTGCGGGAATCGTAGCCCTCGCGCGGCCGGTCGCTGCGGCCGTGGCCGCGCAGGTCGACGAGCAGCACGCGGTGGCCGCGCGCCAGCGTCGGCGCGCTCGTGAAGTACCAGGAGGCGCTGCTGCCGACGAGGAGCCCGTGCAGCATGACCACGGGCCGGCCGTCCCCGAGCTCGACGGCGTTGAGCCGGAGCCCGTTCGTCTCGATCAGGGGCACTGGGCGATCAGCTCCACGAGATTCCCCACCCGAAGCGCCAGGATCTCGTCCAGCTCCTTGCCCGAGAGCCAGCCGACGAAGTCGACCCCTCCGCCGTAGCGGCTCTGGAGCTTCTCGCCGAGCGCGACGAACTCGATGCTCTCGAGCTCGAGGTCCTCGCTGAACGAGGTGTCGAGGCCGATCTCGGCCTCCTCGATCCAGGCCTCTCCCACCACCTCGCGGATGAGGCGGGCGACCTCCTTCAATATCTCTTCGCGCGCGGCCGCCGTCACGGCTCGAGCCTCCAGGCGACGACGAACGGCCCGTCGCGATCCGTCTGCGCCCATTCACCATCGATCCGGAACCGTTGTCCATCTACCTCTTGCACGGGGAGGCGGCGCGGGTCGCCGCCGAGGCCCGTGCCGCGGGCCTTCGCGACCGCCTCCTTGGCGCAGAAGGCGCGGGTGAGCCACTCGTCGCCCGGGGGGAGCAGGCGACGCTCCTCGGGGGCGCAGACCAGCTCGGCGAAGCCCTCGGCGCGCGGCTCGACGCGATCGAGGTCCACCCCCACGTCGGCGCCGAGCGCGGCGAGGGCGATGGCCGCCCCCTCGACGTGCGCGAGCGAGACCCGCACGTCGAAGGAGAAGGGGCCGCGCACGGTGGGCCGGCCCCGCTCGTCGTTCTCGACCTCGATCTGGACCGGGTGGAGCGGGCCCGCTCCCCGCTTCCAGAGGAGCTCTCGGACGGCGTCCTTGACCGCGATGCGGCCGTTCAGCCACTGCCCCTGCCGGCGGGGGTGGATCCCGTCGAGCTCCGCCCGCTCGCGGGCGCCGAGGAAGCGGCGGGCGATGAGCTCGCGGGAGGGGGCGTTCGTCCAGGAGTCGGCGACGAAGAGGTAGCCTTGCGGCCGCGGAACGGCGAGGAGGTTCCGCTCGGGGAAGCGCAGGACCTCCCAGAGCCGCGCGTCGCTGTCGAAGCGCCGGTCCTCCCACGCCTCGATGCGGCAGAACGGGCGGCCGTCCGCGTGGGAGAGCCAGAGGTCCGCGGTGACGGCTTGCGGCCCGAGCTCCCGGATTCGGACCGCGCAGCGGAGCCGCTCACCCGGGCGTGGCTCGGGCCCGTGAAAGGAGACGCGGCCGAGGCGAAAGGGGAGCGCGAGCCGGTCGACCTCGGTTCGGAGCATCACCCAGAGGCCGAAGAGCTGGCCGGCGTTGTCGAGGAGCGCCCCGGGCGCCGCGAGCGCCTCGAGCTCGCCGTCGATGCCACCGGGACCGTAGGCCGAGACCGAGCGGACGCCGCGGAAGCTCGGGCCGTGGAACATCCAGCGGTCTTCGTAGAGCGTCTCGATCCGGACGGGGAGCGGCTCCTCGCGGCCGAGCGGCGGCGGCGGCTCGAAGGGGGCGGGCGGGCCCGCGCGCGCGACGGCCTGGGCGTAGCCGTCGAGGGCGACCTCGGCGCGGTCGGGGCCGAGGCGCCGCGCCCGGAGGTTCGCCTCGACGGGCGGCGCCACCGCGATCCAGCGGAGGGCGAGGACGTCCTCGAGGGTCGAGATGGGACCCATGACCCGCTCGGCCGCCTCCCGCAGCCAGGCGAGGGAGGTGGTCATCGGCACCACGGGGAAGCGGTCGGAGATCTCCGGCCAGCCGTCGGGCTGCCGGTAGAAGCAGTGGTCGAGGAGGTACGGCTGCGCCTCGACCGAGAGCCGCCGCCGCTCGGACCAGCTCTCGGGAGGGGCCGGCGCGGGGGAGGGGCTGCCGGCGGCGAAGGCCGCGACCACCTCCGACTGGAGCTCGGAGAGGCGGCGCAGCGACTGGGCGAGCTCGGCGAGGATCGGCGAGTTCGTCTCGCCCGGCGCGGCCTCTGGGACGACCGGGGTGGAGAGCGGCAGCATCGGCGGCAGCCGGACGAGCGGTACGCCGAGATCGAGCAGCCGCTCGGCGCTGGCCGGGCCGACGCGCGAGAGGTCGACCTCGCGCCCCGCGACGAAGGCGGCGGCGAGGACGCGCCGGAGCTGCGCGAGCCCCGGGCGCCGCATCGCGCCGGCGCTGACGGCGACGTGCTCCGCGCCCCTCAGCGTGTCCTGGGCGAAGGCCGTGAGCGTTCCCCCCGCGCCGACCTCGACGAACGTCCGGAAGCCGGCGTCGTGCATCCGCGCGACGAGCTCGCGGAAGCGGACGGGCTCGACCAGGTGGCGGGCGGCGAGCTCGCGGACCTCCGCGGGGGAATCGGGGTAGGGGGCGCAGGTCGTCGCCGACCAGAGCGGCAGTCGGGGGCGCTGGAGCGGCAGGGCCGCGAGCCGCGCGCGGTGGGGCCCGAGGTGGGGCGAGAAGAGCGGGGAGTGGAAGCCCGAGCGAAACGGCAGCTCCTGCGCGAGGATCTGGGCCGCGCGGAGCCTCTGCAGCGCCGTCGAGATGCGGTCGGCCCGGCCGCAGAGGACGACCTGGTGGGGGCAGTTGTCGTGGGAGAGCGCGATGTCCGAGAGGCCCGCGATGGCCTCCAGGGCCCTCTCGGCCCCGCAGCCGGCGGCGGCGAAGAGCACGTCGGGGACCTCGAGCGTCCCGGGCGTGAGCGAGCGGATGAACGGCTCGGCCTCGGCGGGCGGGATGAGCTCGGAGGCGACCATCCCGGTCCACTCGCCGATGCTGTGGCCGGCCAGGGCGTCGGGCGCGAGGCCGGCACGGCCGAGCGCGTCGAAGAGGAGACGGCTCGTCGCGACGACCGCGAGCCCGGTCGCCTCGATCCCGTCGGGCCGTTCGTCGGGCGGCTCGCGCGAGAGCCAGGCGGCGACGTCGCGCACGCGCGGCTCGAAGGTGGGCTCGAGCCCGGGAAAGAGGAAGGCGACCTTTCCGCCGCTCGGCCTCGGCGAAAACCAGACGTCGTCGTGGCCGAGCCAGGGCCGCTCGCCGAGGACGATCTTGCGCGCGAGCGCCCGCCGCTCGGGCGTCGGGTCGAAGAGGACGAGCCGCAGCGGCCCGCGCGCGCTCGTGGCGCCGCCGCCTTCGAGCGCGGCGAGGAGGGACGCCGCGTCGGGGGCGGCGAGGGCGAGCCAGCGCTCCCTCGAGGGCGCCGCGGGGGCGTCGGCGGCGTGGCGGCTCGGTCGGCGCCGCGGGGCCGGCTCGTCGCCCGACTCCTCGAGCACGACGTGGGCGTTGATGCCGCCGAAGCCGAAGGCGTCGACGGCGGCGCGACGCGGCCCCGCCCCGAGCTCGGGCCACGGCTCGGCCCTCGCGGGGACGCGAAAGCGCGTCTCCTCGAGTCTCGGGTGCGGCTCCTCGCAGTGGAGGCTCGGCGGCACGACGCGGTGCTCGAGCGCGAGGACGGCCTTGAGGAGCCCCGCGGCCCCCGCGGCCGGCATGGCGTGGCCGATCATCGACTTGACCGAGCCCGTCAGCGCGCGCGGCCCGTCGCCGGCCGGGCCGAAGAAGCGGGCGAGCGTCGTGAGCTCGGCCTCGTCGCCCTGCACGGTCCCGGTGCCGTGGGCCTCGAGCAGCCCGAGCCGCTCGGGCGCGACGCCGGCCTCCTCCCAGGCGCGGCGCAGGGCGAGGAGCTGCCCCTCGACGGCGGGGTTCACGAGGGCGGCGCCGCGGCCGTCGCTCGAGAGGCCGACGCCGAGGAGCCGCGCGTGGACCCGGTGGCCGAGCCGGCGCGCGTCGGAGAGCCGCTCGAGGACCACGATGCCGGCCCCCTCGCCGATGAGGAGGCCGTCGGCCCGCCGATCGAACGGGCGAATCTGGCCGTCTCGACTCAGGGCGCCGAGCGAGCTGAAGACGCTCCAGAAGGTGACGTCGTGGCAGAGGTGGACGCCGCCCGCGAGCGCCACGTCGCAGCGGCCGCTCCGCAGCTCGCGGGCCGCCTGGTCCAGGGCGACGAGCGAGCTCGCGCAGGCCGCGTCGACGGTGTAGGCCGGCCCCCGCAGGTCGAGCCGGTTCGCGATGCGCGAGGCGGCGAGGTTCGGCACGAGGCCGATGGCGCTGTCCGGGCCGTGGGCGCCGAGCCGGGCCTGGAACGCCTCCTTGAGCGCCCGAAGGGACTCCTCGGGCACGCCGGGGAGCTGGGAGCGCAGGATCGCGACGAGCTGCTCGGCGGTCCGAACCCGCTCGGCGAGGCGCGCGATGCCGGCCGTCAGGTAGCCGCCGCGGCCGAGGACGACGGCGGTCCGCTCGCGCCAGGCGCCCTCCGCGAGCCCCGCGTCGGCGAGCGCCGCCTGGGCGACGGCGAGCGCGAGGAGCTGGTCGGGCTCGGCCCCCTCGGCGGCGCGCGGCGGGATGCCGAACTCGAGCGGATCGAAGCTGGCCTGCCCGTCGACGAAGCCGCCGCGCCGGCAGTAGAAGCGGTCGGCCGAGGCCGCGGCCGGATCGAAGAAGACCGGATCCCAGCGCCCCGGCGGGACGTCGCTCGTCGCGTCGACCCCCTGCTCGAGGTTTCGCCAGAAGGTCGCGACGTCGGGCGCGCCGGGGAAGACGCAGCCCAGCCCGACGATGGCGACGGGCTCAGGAGGCGACGGCATGCAGCGGGGGCGCGGGCGTCGAGGCCGGATCGGCCGGCGGGGGGCGGGGGCGATCGGCGAAGAGGGAGGGGGGCGCGGCGGCGAGGAAGAGCTGGAGGGCGCCGCCCCGCGGCGGCGCGCCGTCGGCGGGGGCGTCGAAGAGGGCGGCGAGGACGGCGTCCATCCCGGCCGCGAGCGGGAGGAGCGGGAGGCCGCGCCGCTCGTACTCGCGCGCGAGCTCGGGCGTCACCATTCCAGCGCCCGCCCACGGCCCGAAGTCGAGCGCCACCGCGGGTCCCGCGATCCGGCCGTCGAGCGTTCGGACGAGCCGATCGAGCGCGTCGTTTCCCGCGGCGTAGTCCACCTGGCCGCGGTTGCCGAAGAGGCCCGAGACGCTGCCGAAGGCGACGAAGAGCCGCGTCTCCGGGCGCAACTGGCGCGCGAGCGCCATGGCGCCGTGGAGCTTCGTCTCGACCACCCGCTCGAAGGCCGCCCGCTCCTTGCCCTCGAAGGCCCGGTCGTCGGTGACGCCGGCGGCGTGGACGACGGCCTCGACGGGCCCCTCGCGGCCGAGCCGCTCGAAGAGGGCCGCGACGCCCTCGCCCGAGCGGACGTCGAGCGCGTGGTAGCGGGCGCGGCCGCCGGCGGCGCGGATCTCGGCGAGCGTCCGGCGAACCTCGCGGGCGGCGAAGGCGGCCTGGGCCGCGGCCTCGACCTCCGCGAGCCGGCCGCCGCGCCGGACGAGCGCCTGGCGAATCCCCGCGAGGTCCGCGGCGCCGGCGAGCTCGGCGGGCTCGTCGTCCGGCACGGCGCGGGAGCCGACGAGCTCGAGCGCGCAGCCGAAGCGGCGCGCGATCCCCACCGCGAGCCGGGCGGTGATGCCTCGGGCTCCCCCGGTGACGACGACGACCGAGCTCTTGGAGAGCGCGACCCCGAGCCGCGGCGGCTCACCCTCCCGCAGCTCGACCCTCCGGCGCGCGCCGGCCTTCCAGCGGCTCTCCGGGGGACCGGCGGGGTCGGTGAGCTCGAGGGCGAGCTCTTCGGCGAGCCGCTCCGGGGGCTCCGCGGGATCGAGATCCACCGCGCGCGCCGAGAGCTCCGGCCGCTCGCGGCCGAGGCTCTGGAGGAGCCCCGCGAGCCCCGCGCCGTCGAGCGGGCCCCCGCCGGCGCCACCGAGCCCCCCGAGCGCCGAGGCGGCGAGCAGCTGCTTCGCTCCCGCGGCGACCGCCTCGCGGCAGCGGGCGAACGCCTCCCAGAGGGCGGAGCCGCTCCAGGCGCCGGCGGCGAGCGAGGTCAGGTCGACGAGCCGCTCGATCGGGCCTTCGGGGCGGGCGAGCGAGAGCCGAACCTCGGCGCCCCGCTCGGAGAGGAGCGCCGCGAGCCGCGCGGCGACGGGCGAGCCCTCGGGGGCGGCGATCCAGCTCCGGCCCGAGGTCCGGCGGAGGGAGAGCTCGGGGGCCGCCTCGAGTTCGGCAGTCGCCCAGTGGAGCAGGGCCGCGGACGGCGTCTTCGGCGGCAGCGCGCCCGCCGTCGCCGGCGCCGCGGCCTCGCCGGACGGGCCCGCGGCGAGCCGCTGCTCGATCCAGCTCGAGATGCCCCGCAGCGTCTTGACCGAGGAGAGCTTCTCGAGCGATCCGTCCGACCCGCCCGAGGCCCCCTTGCCGATCCCGAGCCGCTGCGTCAGGGCGCCGAGGATCTCGATCCGCTTGATCGAGTCGATGCTGAGCTCGGCCTCGAGGTCGGCGTCGAGACTGAGCATCTCCGGGGGATAGCCCGTCCGCTCGCTGACGAGCCGCAGCAGCAGCTGGGCCACGTCGACCGAGGCGGCGCCGAGCGCCTCGGCGCTCTCCGGGGCCGGCCCCTCTCGGACCGCCTCCGACTTCGCCGTCGGCCGCGCCTCGATCCGCTCGAGCGTCCGGACGGGCGCGGCCTCGCCGGCCGGGGCGCCGAGGTAGCGGAGCATCACCTCGCGCTGCGCCTCGGCGAGCTCTCGCATCCCCTGGAGGTAGGCCATCACCGAGCCCTCGCGCTCCGAGGAGGGCGCCGCCGGGGAGAGGATCGCGATCGGCGCCGCGTTGGGCTTGAGCGAGTGGCGCGGCAGCTCGCCCGTCGCCGGTCGCGCGAGCTGGCCGTCGACGAGCCAGAGGGCGGCGGGCTTTCCGGGCGGGGCCGCGTCGAGGTCGAGCCTTCGGACCTGGCGGCCCGCGAAGAGCGGCGCGAGCTGCACCGGGACGCCGTGGACCGCGAGCTCGGCGAGCAGCTCGAGGAGCTGCGGGAGGCCGCCGCCGCCGTCGCGCGAGAGCGGCAACGCGAGGTGGGGCCGCTCGCCGAGCGTCCGCCCGACGAGGCGGGTCAGCACCTGGCCGGGCCCGACCTCGACGAAGGTCCGGGCGCCCGCGGCGTACATCGCCTCGACCTGCGCGGCGAAGCGGACCGGTGAGACGAGCTGCTTCGCGAGCAGCGCCCGGACGTCGCCCGCCGATGGGGCGTACGGCGCCGCCGTCACGTTGGAGTAGACGGGCAGCGCCGGGGCGCGCAGCTCGACCCCCGCGAGGGCGCGGGCGAACGCCGCGTCGGCGCCGGCGAGGAGCGGGCTGTGGAAGGCGCAGGCGACCGGGAGCCGCTGCGCCGAGAGCCCCTCGCGGGAGAAGCGCTCGAGCGCGGCCTCGAGCGCCGCCCGGGGGCCGGCGACGACTCCCTGGGACGGCGAGTTCTCGTTCGCGAGGACGAGCCCCGTCCCCTCGCAGAGGGCGCGGAGCCGGTCGAGCGGGGCGGCCACGGCCGCCATGGCGCCGGGCTCGTCCCCGACGGCGTCCAGGATGCAGCGCGCCCGCTCGGCGCTCAGCAGGATGAGCTCCCGCTGGGAGAGCGCGCCGGCCGCGCAGAGGGCGACGAGCTCGCCGTAGCTGTGGCCGCCCGCGAGGTCGGGGCGGACCCCGAGCGCCGAGAGGAGTTCGAGGGCGGCGAGCTCCACCATCCCGAGCGCCGGCTGGGCGATCCGGGTGTCGGTGAGAGCGGCGGCCTGCGCGGCGCGCTCGTCGTCGCCAAAGCCCGGGGCCGGCAACGCCACGCCGGCGACTCGGCGATCGAGCTCGAGGATCCGCTGGAGCTGGGGGAAGGCGACGAAGAGCTCGCCGAGCATCCCGGTCCGCTGGCTGCCCTGGCCGGGGAACAGGAAGGCGACGGGCCCCTGCGGCGCGCGGGCGGCGAACACTCCGTCGCCCGCCTGGTCGGCCCGCGCCCGCGCGAGCTTGCGGCCGAGGTCGCCCAGATCCTGGGCGACGATCGCGAGCTGGACCGGGCCGCGCCCCTGCCCGTTCACGGTGAAGGCGAGGTCGGCGAGCGTGCCCGGGAGCGGTCGCTCGAGCCGCTTCTCGAGCTCCCCGGCGCGGGCGGCGGCCTCGGCGCGCGTTCCGGCCCGCAAGAGGAAGAGCTCCGCGGGAAAGCGCGGGCCGCCCGTCGCGGGCGGCTCGGCGCGCGGGTACTCCGCGAGCACCGCGTGGAAGTTGGTGCCGCCGAAGCCGAAGGCGCTCACCGCGGCCTTGCGCGTCCCCCCGGCGGCCGGCGGCAGCCAGGGGCGCGCCACGGTGGAGAGCACGAAGGGGCTCTGGGCCCGGTCCCAGCCGGGGTTCGGCCGCCGGACGTTGATGGTGGGCGGCAGGACGTGGTGGTGGAGCGCGAGCGCCGCCTTGACGATGCCGGCGAGGCCGGCGGCGCACTTCGTGTGGCCGATCTGCGACTTCACCGAGCCGAGCGCGGTCTCGCCCACTGGCGCGCCGGCGCGGCCGTAGACCTCGGTCAGCGTCGCGAGCTCGGTCCGATCGCCCACCACCGTGCCGGTGCCGTGGGCCTCGACGAGCCCCACCTCCGCCGGCGAGACGCCCGCCTGCCGGTAGGCCCGCTCGAGCGCCCGGACCTGCCCCTCCTTGCGGGGCGCGGTCAGCCCGAGGCTCCGGCCGTCGCTCGATCCGCCGACCCCGCGCAGCACGGCGTAGATCCGGTCGCCGTCCCGCTCGGCGTCGGCGAGCCGCTTGAGCACGAGGCAGGCCACCCCCTCGCCGAGGACGATGCCGTCGGCCTCGGCGTCGAAGGTGCGGCAGTGGCCGCCCTTCGACAGCGCGTGGACCGAGGAGAACATGAGGTAGTCGTTGATCCCGTTGTGGAGGTCGACGCCGCCGCAGAGCACGACGTCGCTCCCGTGGGTGACGAGCTCCTTGATGCCGAGGTCGACCGCCGCGAGCGAGCTCGCGCAGGCGGCGTCGACCGTGAAGTTGAGGCCGCCGAGGTCGAGCCGGTTCGCGATGCGGCCCGCGACCACGTTCGAGAGGACGCCCGGGAACGAGTCCTCGGTGAGCGAGGGGAGGTGCTCGGCGAGCTTCTCGGGCAGCGGGCCGAGGAGCTGCGGGTAGAGGTTGCGGAAGCCGTAGGCGTTCGAGAGGTCGTTGCCCCCCTCGGCGCCGAAGATCACCGAGGTGCGCTCGCGGTCGAATTCGCGCTCGTGGTAGCCGGCGTCCTGGAGGGCGCGCCGCGCCGCCTCGAGCGCGAGGAGCTGCGCCGGATCGATGGCCGGCAGCGAGCTCGGCGGGATCCCGTACGAGATCGGGTCGAAGGGGATCTCGGGGAGGAAGCCGCCCCACTTGCAGGGCGTCTTGTCGCCGCCCGTCGAGGCCGGGTCGTAGTAGAGCTCCGCGTTCCAGCGGGCGCGGGGGACCTCCCGCACCGAATCGAGGCCGCCGAGGACGTTCGCCCAGAAGGTCTTCAGGTCGGGGGCGTCGGGGAAGATCGCGGACATCCCCACGATGGCGACGTCCGCCGGACGCGAATCGCCCGGGCTCGGCGGCGGCGGCGCCGGCAGGGCGCGCAGGAGCCGGTCGCTCCCCTCGCTCACCTCGCGGTGCAGCTCCTCGATCGAGACGACGGCGGACCGCAGGGCGGCCAGCTGGCCGATCATGAACATCCCCTCGCGCCGCTGCGTCTGCGGGTCCAGGGCGACGAGCTTCGAATCCTCGCGCCGGACCCCCTTCGCGGCGATGCGGAGCCGGCCGAGGTTCAGCCGCTCGAGCTCCTCCCAGACCTCGCCGGGCGCCTTCCCCGCCGCCTCGAGCTCGGCCCGCCGGGCCCGGAAGGCCTCGACGTAGTCGCTCTCGACGCAGCGGGTGGCGTGGCCCGGGGCGGTCTCGAGCAGGACGGTCCGCTCGCAGCGGAGCGCCGCCTCCTGGAAGGCGCGGCCGATCGCCCCGGTCGCGACCGCCTCCTCGGTGAAGAGGTAGGCGGTGCCGAGGAGGACCCCGAGGCGGGCGCCGCGCGCCGCGAGCGGCGCGGCGAGCGCGGCCACCATCGCCGCCGAGCGGGCGTCGTGGATGCCGCCCGCGAAGAAGACCGAGAGCTCCTCGGGGGCGGGGTGCGAGAGCAGCCGCTCCACCGCCTGCTCCCAGAGCAGGAGGCTCGATCGCGGCCCGACGTGGCCGCCGCACTCGCGCCCCTCGAAGACGAAGCGGCGCGCCCCGTCGGCGAGGAAGAGGTCGAGCAGGGCGGGCGAGGGGACGTGGAGGTAGGTCTCGATCCCGAGCTCCTCGAGCGAGCGCGCCTGGTCGGGGCGGCCGCCGGCGATGAGCGCCACCTTCGGCCGGAGCTCCTCGACGACGCGAAGCTGCTCGGCCCGCAGCTCGGGCGGCACGAAGCCGAGGATGCCGACGCCGAAGGGCCGTCCGCCGAGCTGCGCCCGCGTCTCCTCGAGGAGCCGGCGGACCTCCTCGCCCCGCGAGAGGGAGAGCGCGAGGAACGGGAGGCCGCCCGCCTGCGCGACGGCGAGCGCGAAGGCGGCGCGGTCGCTGACCCGGGTCATCGGCCCCTGCGCGATGGGGAAGCGGAGGCCGTGGGCCCGCGCCAGGGGCGAGTCGGGCGAGAGCGGCGAGAGGTCCCGGGCCTGGCGCAGCTGCTGGTCGCTCGCGCGGGCGAGGCCGCGCACCACCCCCCCGGCGGTCCGGTAGCGGCGCGCCATCGAAGCGGCGAGCGCGCCCTCCTGGCCGACGGGGAGGAGCTGGCTCTGGAGGTCCCGCCCCCCCAGCCGGGCGAGCAGCTCGGCGCGGCTCGACTGGCCGGGCTTCGGGAGGACGAGGTCGGGGCGGGTGAAGACGCGCTGCCCCTCGAGGAGCGTCGTCTCGCTGCCGTCCATCGAGGCGAGCGCCGCCTTGACGGCCTCGGGGGCCGCCGACTCGCGCACGAGCGCGAGCTGCGCGTCGAGGAGGACGCCCCGGGCCCCGGCCGCGCGGGCCGCGGCGAGGCCGTTCCTCCCGACGCCCCCCTGGAGCCAGATCGGCAGCCCCAGCTCCGCCTGCAAGAGGAGCTGGAGCAGGATGAAGCCGGTCTCCTCGCCGACGCGGCCGCCGCTCTCGGAGCCCTTCGCGACGAGCCCCGCGGCCCCCGCCGCCCGGGCCTCGCGCGCCTCCGCGACCGTGACCACCTGGGCCAACACCGGCCTTCCGGCGGCGCGGGCCACGAGCGGGGCGACCTGTCCGGGCGTCGCGGCGAGGAAGGCCCCCACGCTCGCCGGCAGGTCGAGCGTCTCGAGGGAGACGCCCTCCGGGACCCGGACGCCGAACTCGCCGGGGGCCTGGGCGGCCAAGGCGGCGAGGGCGCTGCGGGCGAGCCGGGCGTCGCGGCCGAGGTCGAGGATCCCGAGGGCGCCCGCGCGGCAGAGCGCCACGCAGAGGGCGGGGTCCGGCTCCTCGAACGGGGTCAGGCCGAGGAGGCTGCGGGAGAGGAGGCTCGGATCGGGGTGCGCGGGCATGGCGGGGCGGGCATGGCTGGCGGTCGCTCAGTCTAGCACGGCTCGGGCGCGGCGCTCGCCCGGACGGATCAAGAGGTGGGACAACCCCGCACCTTTACGAGCGAAATCCGCTCTTCTAGGATGCGCGCGCGCGATCCGTCCGAAAACTTTCGGCGGGCGCGCGCGTCATCCATCCGTGAGGAGCTCCATGCGTCTCGAGAAGTTCGGCCCCACGCTCGCGGGAGTCGCCCTGGTCGCCTTCGGCTGCGGCCGGAAAGGGCCCGCGGGCGGCCCGAAGGAGTTCGCCGTCCCGGTCCAGACCGTGGCGGTCGCGCGCAAGGACGTCCCCATCTTTCTCGACGGCCTCGGCAACGTCGTCGCCTTCCAGACGGTGACGGTGAAGCCGCAGGTCGACGGAAAGCTCGAGCGGGTGCTCTTCCGCGAGGGGCAGGCGGTGCGGAAGGGCGAGCTGCTCGCGCAGATCGATCCCCGCCCCTTCCAGATCGCGCTCCACCAGGCGCAGGCCGGGCTCGCGCGGGACGAGGCGCAGCTCGCGGGCGCCCAGCGCGACCTCGTCCGCTACCGAGATCTCGCCCAGAAGAAGCTCGCCCCGGAGCAGCAGGTGGACGACCAGGCCGCCATGGTCGGGCAGCTTCAGGGCGCGGTCGGGGGCGACCGGGCGGCCATCGAGAACGCGAAGCTGAACCTCGAGTACGCGAGCATCGTCTCGCCCATCGACGGCGTCACCGGCGTCCGGCAGGTCGACGCCGGCAACCTCATCCACCAGGCCGACCCGAACGGCCTCGTGGTCGTCGCGCAGCTCGACCCGGTGGCGCTGCTCTTCTCGCTCCCCGAGGACGACCTGCCGCGGGTCTCGCGCCGCATGGCCGATGGACCGCTCGTGGTCGACGTCTACGACCGCGAGGGCACCCAGAAGCTCGGCACGGGGCGGCTCGAGCTCGTGGACAACGAGATCAACCAGTCGACCGCCTCGCTGCGGCTCAAGGCGATCCTGCCGAACCCCTCGCGGCTCCTCTGGCCGAACCAGTTCGTCAAGGCGCGGCTGCTCCTCGAGGTGCGGCGCGGCGCGCTGGTCGTGCCGCAGGCCTCGGTGCAGCGGGGCCCCAAGGGGCCGTTCGTCTACCTCGTCGACGCGCAGAGGCACGCGCAGCTCGTGAACGTCGAGGTCGAGCTCGCCGAGGGCGACGACGCGGTGGTGGCGGGCCAGCTCGCCGAGGGCGATCGGGTGGTCGTCGAGGGGCAGAACCAGCTCAAGCCGGGCGCGCTCGTGGCGCCGCGCGCCGAGGAGCGCAAGAAGGCGCCCGGCCCGACGGAGGTCTCCTCCGGGAAGCTCGGCGGAGCGCCGGGTTGAGCATCTCGGAGCCCTTCATCCGGCGGCCGGTCGCGACGACGCTCCTGATGGTGGGGCTCACGCTCGCGGGGCTCGTCGGCTACCGGATGCTCGCGGTCTCGGCGCTGCCGCAGGTCGACTACCCCACCATCGTCGTCGCGACCCAGCTCCCGGGCGCCTCGGCGGAGACGATGGCCTCGGCGGTGACGACCCCGCTCGAGCGCGAGTTCGGCCAGATGCCCTCGCTCACCGAGATGACCTCGGTCTCGAGCTTCGGCACCTCGCAGATCACGCTCCAGTTCAACCTCGACCGGAGCATCGACTCGGCCGAGCAGGACGTCCAGCAGGCGATCAACGGGGCGGCGACGCTCTTGCCGCCGACGCTCCCCGCGCCGCCGAACTACAGCAAGAGCAACCCCGCCGACACGCCGATCCTGACGCTCGCGGTCTCCTCCGAGACGCTGCCGCTCGACCAGGTCGACGACGTCGCCGACTCGATCCTCGCGCAGAAGATCTCGCAGGTCTCGGGGGTCGGCCTCGTGACCATCGGCGGCGGCCAGAAGCCGGCGGTCCGCGTCCAGGTGGACCCCGAGGCGCTCGCGGGCAGCGGGCTCTCGCTCGAGGACGTCCGGCTCGCCATCGCGGCCGCGAACGTCGACCAGCCCAAGGGGAACCTCGACGGCCCGCGGCAGGACTACACCCTCGAGGCGAACGACCAGCTCTACCGCGCCGAGTCGTTCCGGCCGCTCGTCATCGCCTACCGGAACGGCTCGCCGGTGCGGCTGCGCGAGGTCGCGACCGTCCTCGACGGGGTGGAGAACGACCAGCTCGCCGGCTGGGCGAACGGCCAGCGGGCCATCATCCTGAGCGTCCAGCGGCAGCCGGGCGCGAACAGCATCGAGACCGCCGACCGGGTGAAGGCGCTCCTGCCCCGGCTGCGGACGGCCATCCCGCAGGGGATCGACGTGACGATCCAGAACGACCGGACCGAGACCGTCCGCGCCTCGGTCCTGGACGTGCAGTTCACGCTCGTCCTCACGGTCCTCCTCGTCGTGCTCGTGATCTTCCTCTTCCTGCGCAGCGTGCGGGCCACGATCATCCCGGGCGTCGTCGTGCCGCTCTCGCTCGTCTGCACCTTCGGCGTGATGTACCTGCTCGGCTACAGCCTGGACAACCTGTCGCTCATGGCGCTCACGATCTCGACCGGCTTCGTCGTGGACGACGCCATCGTCATGATCGAGAACATCGAGCGCTTCATCGAGGGCGGGACGCGCCCCTTCGAGGCGGCGCTCCTCGGCGCGAAGCAGATCGGCTTCACCATCATCTCGCTCACGGTCTCGCTCGTCGCGGTCCTCATCCCGCTCCTGTTCATGGGCGGCGTCATCGGCCGGCTCTTCCGGGAGTTCGCGGTGACGCTCGCCGTCGCCATCTGCATCTCGGCGGTCCTCTCACTGACGCTCACCGCCACGATGTGCGCGCACCTGCTCCGGCCGAAGCAGCCTGAGGAGGAGGGGGCGCTCGCGAGGCTCTTCGAGCGCGGCTTCTCCGCGATGCTCGCCTTCTACGAGCGGACGCTCCGGGCCGTGATGCGCCACCAGCCGCTCACGCTCGCGGCGACCGTCGGCACCCTCGGGCTCACCTTCTGGCTCGCCTGGCTCGTGCCGAAGGGCTTCTTCCCGCAGCAGGACACGGGGCTCCTGACCGCCGTCACCGAGGCGCCGCCCGACGTCTCCTTCCCGCGGCTCATGGCGCTGCAGCGGCAGGTCGCCGACGCGGTGCTCGAGGACCCCGCCGTCGCCTCGGTCGCCTCGTTCGTGGGGGCCGACGGCACGAACCCGACCTCGAACAGCGGCCGGCTCTCGATCTCGCTCAAGCCGCGCGAGGAGCGCTCGCCGCTCCCCGAGCTGCTCGCCCGCCTGAAGGCGCGGCTCGCCGGGATCGCCGGCATCGACGTCTACCTGCAGGCGGTGCAGGACCTCACCGTCGAGGACCGGGTGAGCCGGACCCAGTACCAGTACACGCTCGAGAGCGCGAGCTCGAAGGACCTCGCCCGCTGGGCCCCGCTCCTCCTCGCGAAGCTCGAGGCGCTCCCCGAGCTGCGGGGCGTCGCGAGCGATCAGCAGCTCTCGGGCCTAGAGCTCTCGCTCGACATCGACCGGGACACCGCGGCGCGGATGGGGGTCGACCCGCAGCAGATCGACGACGTGCTCTACGACGCCTTCGGGCAGCGGCAGATCTCGACGATCTTCACCCAGCTGAACCAGTACCGGGTGATCCTCGGGGTGACGCCGGAGCTGCAGGAGAGCTCGAAGGTGCTCGACAAGCTCTACGTCCGCTCGTCCACCGGCCAGCCGGTGCCGCTCTCGTCCTTCACGCGCCGCCGCTGGGGCACCGCGCCGCTCTCGATCAACCACCAGGGGCAGTTCCCCGCGGTGACGCTCTCGTTCGACCTCGCGCCGGGCCACTCGCTCGGCGACGCGGTGGCCGCCATCGACGCCGCGAGGCGTGAGATCGGCCTGCCGCCGAGCATCCGGGCGAGCTTCCAGGGGACCGCCCAGGCCTTCCTCACCTCGCTCTCGAGCGAGCCCATCCTGCTCTTGGCCGCGGTCGTCACAGTCTACATCGTCCTCGGGATCCTCTACGAGAGCTTCATCCACCCGGTGACGATCCTCTCCACCCTGCCGTCGGCGGGCGTGGGGGCCATCCTCGCGCTCCTCGCGACGCGCACCGAGTTCTCGGTGATCGCGCTCATCGGCATCGTCCTGCTCATCGGCATCGTCAAGAAGAACGCCATCATGATGATCGACTTCGCCATCGAGGCCGAGCGCGAGGAGCGGCTGCCGCCCGCGGACGCGATCTTCCGCGCCTGCCTGCTCCGCTTCCGGCCCATCATGATGACCACCCTGGCGGCGCTCTTCGGCGGCATCCCGCTCGCCGTCGGCACCGGCATCGGCTCGGAGCTGCGGCGGCCGCTCGGCATCACCATCGTCGGCGGGCTCCTCATCTCGCAGCTCCTCACGCTCTACACGACGCCCGTCGTCTACCTCTACATGGAGCGGCTCGCCCGCTGGATCCGCCCGAAGAAGGCGGCCTCGCAGGGCGCCGCCCCCGGCGACGAGCTCGCCGCCTAGGCGATGAACCTCTCGGGCCCCTTCATCCGCCGGCCGGTGGCGACGACGCTGCTCGCGACGGCCATCCTGCTCGCGGGCGGCGCGGCCTACTTCTCGCTCCCCATCGCGCCGCTCCCGCGGGTGGACTTCCCCACCGTGGCCGTGGGCGCGGGGCTGCCCGGCGCGAGCCCCGAGACCATGGCCTCGGCGGTCGCCACCCCGCTCGAGCGCCGCTTCGGCCGGATCGCGGGGCTCGCCGAGCTGACCTCGACGAGCTCGCTCGGCAACAGCTCGCTCACGCTCCAGTTCGACCTGGCCCGCGACGTCGACGCCGCGGCGCGCGACGTGCAGGCCGCCATCAACGCCGCGGGCGGCGACCTGCCGCAGAACCTCCCCTTCAAGCCGCGCTTCTCGAAGGTGAACCCGGCCGACACGCCGATCCTGATCCTGGCGCTCAGCTCGGACGCGCTGCCGCTCACCGCCATCTACGACGCCGCCGACACCGTCCTCGCCCAGAAGATCGCGCAGGTGGACGGCGTCGGGCAGGTCTTCGTCGGCGGCGGCCAGCAGCCCGCCGTCCGCATCGAGGTCGATCCCGAGGCGCTCGCGGGCCGGGGGCTGACGCTCGAGGACGTGCGGGCGGTGGTGTCGCGTCAGACCGCGGACCAGCCGAAGGGCTCCCTGCAGGGGCCGCTGCGTTCGCAGAGCCTCGCGGCGAACGACCAGCTCCTCGTCGCCGACGGCTACCGGCCGATCGTCCTCGGCTACCAGCAGGGGGCGCCCGTTCGGCTCGGGGACGTGGCGCGGGTCTACGACGACGTCGTCAACGGCCGCACCGCGGGCTGGGTGGACGGCCACCGCTCCATCCCCGTCATCATCCGGCGGCAGCCGGGCGCCAACATCCTGGAGACCATCGACCGGATCGAGCGGCTCATGCCGCAGCTCGCCTCGTCCGTCCCGCCGTCGATCCGGATGACCATCGCCTACGACCACGCGAAGACGATCCGCGCCTCGGTGCACGACGTCGAGGTGACGCTCTTCCTCTCGGTCGTCCTCGTGGTGCTCGTGGTCTTCCTCTTCTTGCGCAGCGGGCGGGCCACCTCCATCCCGAGCGTGGCGGTGCCGCTCTCGCTCGTCGCCACCTTCGGCGTGATGTACCTGCTCGACTACAGCCTGGACAACCTCTCGCTGATGGCCCTCACGATCTCCACCGGCTTCGTGGTGGACGACGCCATCGTCGTCACCGAGAACATCGCCCGCTTCATCGAGCTCGGGATGCGCCCCTTCGAGGCGGCGCTCGAGGGGGCGCGCCAGATCGGCTTCACCATCGTCTCGATCACGGTCTCCTTGCTCGCGGTCTTCGTGCCGATCCTGATGATGGGCGGCATCGTGGGGCGGCTCTTCCGCGAGTTCGCGGTGACGCTCTCCATCGCGGTGGGCGCCTCGGCGCTCATCTCGCTCACGCTGACGCCCATGATGGCCGCGCGGCTCCTGCGCCACGAGCCGCCGGGGCAGGCGCGCGGCTTCTTCCGGCTGCTCGAGCGGGGCTTCGAGGGGCTGCTCGCCCTCTACGGCCGGACGCTCGGCTGGGTCCTGCGCCACCGGCGGTTCATGCTCTTCGTCGCCATCGGCACGGTCGTCTTGACCGTCTGGCTGCTCGGCGCGATCCCGAAGGGGCTCTTCCCGCAGCAGGACACGGGCTTCCTCATCGGCTTCTCGGAGGCGCCGCAGGACATCTCGTTCCCCGCCATGAAGAAGCGGCAGGAGGCCTTGAACGCCATCATCGGCGCCGACCCGGACGTGGGCCACTTCGTCTCCTTCATCGGCTCCTTCAACGGCTCGGCGGGCAACGCCGGCACCTTCTTCATCGATCTGAAGGACAAGCCGCCGCGCAAGGTGACCGCGGACGAGATCATCGCGCGGCTGCGGCCGAAGGTCGCGAAGGTCCCGGGCATCCGGCTCTTCATGCAGTCGATGCAGGACATGCGGATCGGCGGCCGGATCGCCCGCACCCAGTACCAGTACACGCTCGAGGACGCCGATCTGAAGGAGCTCGCCCGCTGGGCGCCGAAGGAGCTCGCGAAGCTGAAGACGCTGCCCGAGCTCAAGGACGTCGCGAGCGACCAGCAGACCGCCGGGCTCGCGCTCGACGTGGACGTGGACCGCGACAGCGCGGGCCGGCTCGGCGTGCCGATGCGGCTGGTCGACGACACCCTCTACGACGCCTTCGGCCAGCGGCAGATCGCGGTCACCTACACCGAGATGAACCAGTACTGGGTGGTCATGGAGGTGGCGCCCGACTTCCAGCGGCCGGAGGCGCTGCGGCAGATCTACGTGCGGGGGCAGGACGGCGGCCTCGTGCCGCTCTCGTCCATCGCGAAGGCGCGCCCCGACCAGGCCTCGCTCTCCATCAACCACCAGGGGCAGTTCCCGGCGGTGACGCTCTCCTTCAACCTCGCCCCGAAGGTCGCGCTCAGCCAGGCGGTGGCCGCCATCCACCGGGCCGAGGCGGAGGTCGGGTTGCCGGCCACCATCCACGCGAGCTTCCAGGGGACGGCGCAGGTCTTCCTCTCGTCGCTCTCGAGCGAGCCGTGGCTCGTGCTCGCCGCGCTGCTCGCGGTCTACATCGTGCTCGGCATGCTCTACGAGAGCTTCATCCACCCGATCACGATCCTCTCCACCCTGCCGTCGGCCGGCATCGGCGCCTGCCTCGCGCTCCTCGTCTTCCACATGGACTTCAGCGTCATCGCGCTCATCGGCGTCCTCCTCCTCATCGGCATCGTCAAGAAGAACGCCATCCTCATGATCGACTTCGCCATCGAGCTCGAGCGGGACGAGGGGCTCCCTCCCGAGGAGGCCATCCGGCGCGCCTCGCTCCTGCGCTTCCGGCCGATCCTCATGACGACGCTCGCCGCCATGCTCGGCGCCCTGCCGCTCGCCGTCGGCCACGGCATCGGCTCGGAGCTGCGCCAGCCGCTCGGCGTCACCATCGTCGGCGGCCTCGCCATCTCGCAGCTCCTCACGCTCTACACGACGCCGGTCATCTACCTCGCGCTCGACCGCTTCACGAGCCGCCGCCGGGCGCTCGGGAGGCTCCCGGAGGTCGCCGCTTGATCCCCTCTCGCCTTCTGGGCGAGAAGAGCGGGATGCGCCAGACGAAGAGCCTCCCGGTCCGCGGGGCCCCGCCGCCCGAACCCCCAAAGACGCTCACGCCGAGGGTCGCGAAGCTGCGGGCCCGGCTGCCGAAGCGCAAGCTCTTCGTCGCGCTCGCGGGCAACATCGGGGTGGGCAAGACCACCGCCGCGAAGCTCCTCAGCCAGGCGTTCGGCTTCGAGCTCTTCGACGAGCCCGTCATCGACAACCGCTTCCTGCGCGACTACTACGCCGACATGCGGCGCTGGTCGTTCACGCTGCAGCTCGAGTTCCTGTTGCGCCGGGTCGAGCACCACGAGCTCATCGGCACCGTGAAGAAGAGCTGCGTGCAGGACCGGAGCCTCTACGAGGACCCCGAGATCTTCGCGAAGTACCTGCACGGCCTCGGCCACCTGACCGACCCCGAGCTCCAGCTCTACCTCGAGTACTTCCAGCGGCTCTCCGCCGGCGTCCGGAGGCCCGACAAGGTCGTCTGCTTCGACGTGCCCGACGTCGACGAGCTGCTCCGCCGCATCCGCGAGCGCGGCCGCGAGGAGGAGAAGGGGATCGCCTCCTCGTTCTTGCGCGGGCTCGCGAGCTACTACCAGACCTTCCCGATGGTGCTGCGCAGCAAGTACGAGATCGACACCCTCACCATCGACGTCACCGCGACCGACATCCGCTCGGGCCGCGGGCGCGAGGAGTTCCTCGACCGGGTGACGGGCTTCCTCGCGGGCTGACCTCTGGGGCGACGGGCGCGCCTCACGGGGGGGAGGTCGTCGCGTGGGGCGCGGCGCCGCGGCGGGCGCTCCAGAGCTCGAGCGAGCTTCCGACCACCGTGGTGAGGATCGCCCCGAAGGCCACCGCCGCCGCGCGCTCGCCGCCGGCCCAGCCGGCCGCGATGGGGAGCTGGGCCACCACCGCCGCGACGAGCCCGCGCGGCCCGAGCGCCCGGGCGGCCCGTCGATCGGCGGCCGGCAGGGACCGGAGCGCGAGCTGCGTGAGCGGCTGGCGCATGGCCACGAGCGCCACGCCGAGCCCGGCGCCGAAGAGGAGCGCGGCCGGGCGCCCGAAGGGGATGACGGCCCCGAGGTAGGTGAAGAAGAAGACCTTGAGGAGGAAGCTCAGCTCCGCGAAGAAGAGCCGCTCGGCGTCGGTGAGCGCGAGATCGCCCGTGGCCTTGCGGCGCAAGAGTCCCGTGGCGTTCCCGAGCGAAAGCCCGAAGGCGAAGGTCCCGATGGCGCCGCTCAGGCCGAGGCGGACGAGCAGGGCGTAGAGGATGAGGAGGGTGGCCACCGTGGGGAGCAGCGAGGTCCGCCCCTCGCGCAGCGGCCGCAGCGCCAGCGCCCAGGCGAGTCCGGCGGCGGCGCCGACGCCGAGCGAGGCGACGAACTGGAGCTCGACCTGGCGGCCGAGGGTCGCGAGCGAGAGGGAGCCCGAGCGCGCGGCGCCGAGGATGGTGAGGGCCCCCACCACGGAGAGGACGTCCCCCAGGGTGGATTCGAGCGAGAGCAGCGCCTCGGCCCGCGCGCCCAGCCCGAGGCCGGGCAGGAGCGGCAAGACCACGGTCGTCGAGGTCGCGCCGAGGGCGAAGCCCAAGGAGAGCGCCACCGGGAGCGCGAGGCCGAGGAAGAGGCCGACCGCGGTGGCGAGGATCGACGCGGGGAGGAAGTTCAGGAGCGCCAGGAGGCTCGCCCGGCCGAGCACTTGCCAGAGGCGGCGCAGCTCGAGCCGCACGGCCCCTTCGAAGAGGATCACGACGAGCGCGAGCGCGCTCAGGATCTCGCCGAAGAGGCCGAGCTGCTCGGGCCGCACGGCGCCGCCGAGGTGGAGGCCGAGGCCGAGGAGCATGAGCAGGAGGACGTCCGGCAGGCCGAAGCGGCGAAAGATCAGCTCCGCGAAGTAGCCGGCGAGCAGGAGCGCGCCCGCCGCCCCGACGAGGTAGGCCGCGTTCATCGCGCCACCATGCCCGCCGCCCGAGCGGGATTCAATCCCCGACTCGACCGGCTGCGGCGCGGTGAGGGCGCGGCGCTGCGCGAGCGGAGGCGGGCCGCGTCCGCGGCCCCGTGCCTTCATCGGGTTCGGGCCCCCGGGCCGACTTCACCCGGGAGCCCTCTCCCTACTGACGCGCCGGGGCTACTTCCCCGTCGCGCCGCCGGCCGGCGGGATCACCCCGCCGATCGGCTTCCCGTCGGGGCCGACGAGCTGCACCGTCACGGGGCCGCCCACGATGGAGAGCTTCTGCTTCTTCCCCATCGTGCCGCGGGCCTCGCGGGTGAGCTTGCGCTTGGCCGCCGCGGCCGCCTTCTGCTCGGCGGTGCGCGGCGGCTGCTGCTTGGCGGGGGCGTACCCGAGCTCCGTGAGGAGCGGGTTCGCCTTGCCGAGCAGCCCCTTGAGGGCCTGCCCCAGCTCCACGTAGAACACGTGGCCCTGGGGCAGGGCGGCCCGCTGGGCCGAGAGCGCCGGCTGGAGCTGCTGCCGGAGCTGGTCGACCGCGTCGAGCACGGCGTACAGGTCGCCCAGGGTCTTCAGGACCTCCTGGACGGAGTACGTCTTGCCGTTCACGGGGATCGACGTGGTCGCCGGAACGACCGCCGCGATCCCGTCGCGGGCCTGCTTCACCTTCTGCTTGAACTTCGTCATGGTCATCGTCACCTCCTTTCCGGGCCTGTCCGCGCCCTTCACCTCCATGGGGGCCAGGAGACCGCGAAAGTGCGGCGAGAAAAGTGACGTCGGGGGCTCGAACGCGACTTTCCCGGGCGTTTCCGGGGCCTTCGACGGCCGGAGAGGCGCTTTGACGACCTCGAGAGCGGCTCTCGAGCCCTCGATGAGCGCTTTGACGACCCCGAGAGCGGCTCTCGGGCCCTCGATGAGCGCTTTGACGACCTCGAGAGCGGCTCTCGAGCCCTCGATGAGCGCTTTGACGACCGCGAGAGCAGCTCTCGAGCCCTCGATGAGCGCTTTGACGACCGCGAGAGCAGCTCTCGAGCCCTCGATGAGCGCTTTGACGACCGCGAGAGCGGCTCTCGGGCCCTCGATGAGCGCTTTGACGACCCCGAGAGCAGCTCTCGAGGTCCCCGAAGCGAGAGCGGCCGTCCCCCCGAGGAGGACGGCCGCCGTCGAGGAGGCGTCCACTCCCGTCCTCGAGAGGCGGGCGCCTGGAGGCCAAGCCGACCGGTGGCGTAGAATCCTCGGTGCATCCGAGGAGGGGAGATGGAATCCAGAACTGGCGAGCCTCCGACCCCCGTGGACCGCGGCGGTCTCGTCCGGCGTCCGCCCCACCGGGTCGCGAACGGGAAGGTCTTCGTCGCGAGCGGCTTCGGATCCGCCGGGGCGAGTCCCGTGGTTCACGTCTTTGGCCTCCTCCATCGCTGAGATGCGCCCGCAACCTTCCAGAGCGCTCGCGCTGCTGCTCCTGGCTGCCGCCGGCTGCTGCTCGAACCCGACCGCCCGGCTGCCCGGAGGAGACGCGGGCGCGGCGGACGGCGGGGCTGGCGGCGGCTCGGCTTCGACGACCGGCGGCTCGTCAGGCGGGGGCGCCTCTTCGGGGACGGGCGGCTGCGTCCCAGACTCGCTGACCTGTGGCAGTCCAGGCAATCCGGGCTGCTGCGAGCCCAGTCAGGCGGTCTGCGCTTCCAGGGATGGAGTGGGCACGGCATGCGTCTTTGGCGTCGACGGCGGGATGGGATGTCCGGCCGGCGATACTTGTCTTCCAGAGCCGAGCGCCTTCCCGCTCGGGATCTGCGAGGCAAGATGCCAGAATCCTGGAAACGCCTGTAGACCTGGTGGCGGAGGACCGGGCGCTTGTCTTCTCGTCAATGGGCAGGCCGTCACCACCTGCGTGAACGCGACCTACGCGGGCGTGCCCCTCTCGGGGCCGCCGCTGCCGAGCCCGGATTGGGGCGTGGTCGGGACCGCCGCGAACGGGCAGTGCGACTGCATCGAGGACTTTCCGCATTACGAGTTCGCGCCTTGCCCGGGGCCGGTCACGCAGTCGCAGGTCCAGGCCGAGTGCGGCTGCCCGCTCCAGTGCGTGGGGCCCGACCCCTACGACCACTTCTGCGAGCTGCCGTGCCATGGCGAGGACGACTGCCCCTGGAACTCGACCTGCCAGGGCTATCCCGACGGCACCACGGGCTGCGCCCCCACCCCCGAGTGCACGGACGCCGGCGCGCTCTGCGATCCGCACGCGGGCAACCCGGGGACCTGCCTGCCGATGTGGACCTACCTCGGCCCGAAGCTCTACTGCTTCGAGGGGGGCGGGCAGATCGGCCCCTGCGATCCCGATCCCCTGGCCTCGCGGAGACACTCCTGGTGCCACGCGGGGTCGTACTGCCTTTCGACGGGCCCCGACGGCGGGAGCTGCGTGCCGGTCTGCGATCCCTCGAAGCCGGGCGGCGCGCAGTGCCCGAGCGGCACGCACTGCGGCGTCGTCTTCGACGGGATGCCGTCGTTCGGGGCCTGCGTCGCCTGCCTGCCGCCCCGGGCGCCCTGCCAGACGGGCGCCGACTGCTGCGACGGCGACTGCGAGCCGGGCTGCAGCTTCGACTACACCCCGGACGGCTGGGGCGCGGGCTGCAGGGAGTGCCGGTAGTCAGCCCTTCGCGCGCTCGTACTGCACCGGCCCCACTGGAATTCGACGAGAGGTCGTGATGAGCGAAATGACGACCGCGAGAACGGCCCTCGAGCCCTCGATGAGCGCTTGGCGACCCCCAGCCCGAGAGCGACTACGGGCAGGGGCCGCCGTCGCGATAGACGCAGTCCTGGCAGCACTTCCGGTCGATCCCCGCCGAGGGCAGGGGGCCGGAGCAGAGGCAGTAGCAGGTGACCTCCGCGCAGTCCTTCGCAACCTGCACGGCGCTCGGCGCACCGACGCGGCCAGTGTCGCAGTATGCTGGAAAGAGGGAGCCAGCATCGAGAAAGACGATGCCTGAATCCGTCGAGGCGTCCGCGCAGGCGCTCGACGCAGGCGCGCCGGCGCAACCGAGGCCGAGCGCGACGATCGCGCTCGCGAATGCACCAATTCGTAGAGGCGTCGGCATGGCGTGGGTCATGGAGGGCAAGCGCTCGTGTTCCATTCGATGATGCTGCGCTGCCGTCACAGCTACCTTTGGGTCACCGCAATCGTTGTCCTGGCCGCCTGCGCGGCTGGTTGCTCCCCTGGCCCACAGATCTGTCCGCAGGGCGCAGGCGGGGTCAACGCCTGTGAGTGCCTGGAGGGGCTCTTCTGTCCGCTGGCTCCTTGTCAGACGAGTTCGGACTGCCCCAACACGGAACCCCAGGGGTGCTGCTCACCCTTGCACCATTGCACGACCTGTGGCTGCCTTCGCAATGCTTCCCCCGATGGAGCCTACGGCTGTTCGTCACAGACATCATGCCAGCAGTTCACCGCAGATTCAGGGTGCTGATCGGCGGGCTGCAGGGAGTGCCGGTCGTCAGCCCTTCGCGCGCTCGTACTGCACCGGCCACTTCACGTCGACGCCGAGCGCCTTCGCGGCGTGGAGCGGCCAGTGGGGGTCGCGCAGGAGCGCGCGGGCGAGGAAGACGGCGTCGGCCTTGCCCGAGGCGACGATCTCCTCGGCCTGCTGGGCCTCGGTGACGAGCCCCACGGCGCCGGTCGGCACCTTCGCCTCGCGCCGCACGGCCTCGGCGAAGGGGACCTGGTAGCCCGGGCCCACGGGGATCTTCTGCTGGGGGACGAGGCCGCCGCTCGAGCAGTCGACGAGGTCGACGCCGGCCTCGCGCAGCCTTTTGGCGAGCTCGATCGTCTGCGGCAGATCCCAGCCGCCCTCGGCCCAGTCGGTCGCGGACAGGCGGGCGAAGAGCGGCAGCTCGGCGGGCCAGGCGGCGCGGACGGCGCGGGCGATCCGCAGCGCGAGCCGCATCCGGTTCTCGAGCGAGCCGCCGTAGTCGTCGCCCCGTCGGTTCGAGAGCGGCGAGAGGAACTCGTGGATCAGGTAGCCGTGGGCGAAGTGGAGCTCGATCACCCGAAAGCCCGCGGCGCGCGCGAGCCGGGTCGACTCCTCGAAGCGGCCGACGAGCTCGTCGATCTCGGCGAGGCCGAGCTCGCGCGGCATCGGGTAGCCCTCGGCGAACGGCACGGCGCTCGGCGCGACCGTCTGCCAGCCGCCGCGCTCCCTCGGGACCTCGCCGTTGCCCTGCCAGGGCACGGCGGTGGAGGCCTTGCGGCCGGCGTGGGCGAGCTGGATGCCGGCGACCGACCCCTGTGCCTCGATGAAGGCGGTGATCCGCCGGAAGCCCTCGGCGTGGGCCTTCGACCAGAGCCCGGAGTCCGCGGGGCTGATGCGCCCCTCGGGGGAGACGCCGGTCGCCTCCACCACGACGAGCCCGGCGCCGCCCACGGCGCGGCTGCCGAGGTGGACGAGGTGCCAGTCGTTCGGCATCCCGTCGTCGCTCGAGTACTGGCACATCGGACTCACGAAGATCCGGTTCTTGAACCGGACCTCCCGCAGCTTCAGCTCCGAGAAGAGAACGCTCATGCCCACTCCTTGGGGTTGCGCAGGACGTCGAGAAGCTTCGCCTCCTCGCCGCCCGGCGAGGGCTCGGCCGCGCTCGACCAGCGGGCGAGCGGCGGGAGCGACATGAGGACGCTCTCGATCCGCCCGCCCGTCTCGAGGCCGAAGAGGGTCCCCCGGTCGTAGACCAGGTTGAACTCGACGTAGCGGCCGCGCCGCAGGAGCTGCCAGCTTCGCTCGCGCTCGCCGAACGGGGCGTCCTTGCGCCGCTCGAGGACGGGGAGGTAGGAGGGCAGGAAGGCCTCGGCGCAGCGGCGGACGAGGTCGAAGAGGGCGTCGCGGTCGCCCTGCAGGTAGTCGAAGAAGATCCCGCCCACGCCGCGCCGCTCGCCCCGGTGGCGGATGAAGAAGTAGTCGTCGCAGGCCCGCTTGAAGTCGGCGTAGCGCTCGCCGCAGGCGTCGCGCAGCGTCCGGTGGAAGTGGCGGGCGTCCTCCTCGAACAGGTACGCCGGGGTGAGGTCCGCGCCGCCGCCGAACCAGAGCGCCTCGCCCTTCTGAAAGCAGCGGTAGTTCGCGTGGACCGTGGGGGCGCGGGGGTTTCTCGGGTGGAGGACGAGCGAGAGGCCGGCGGCGTAGAAGGCGCGGCCCGAGCCGGGCAGGGTGGCGGCGAGCTTCTCGGGCAGCTCGCCGTGGACCTCGGAGAAGTTGACGCCGCCGCGCTCGAGGACGGGCCCCTCCTCGACGAGCCGCGACCGGCCGCCGCCGCCGCCCGGCCGCTCCCAGCGCTCCTCGCGAAAGGGCGTGCCGTCGACCCGCTCGAGGGCGGCGCAGACGCGCTCCTGCAGATCCCGCAGGTAGGGCGCGAAGTCGCGCCGGGAGTCGAAGCTCAAGGCCGCTCCTCTGCGCTCGGGCAGCAGAGCGCGGGGAGCCGCCGCCAGATCCGCTCGGGAGGGGTCCACATGGCGGTCCAACTGATAGCACGGCCGCCCGCCATGCGCCGATGGCCGCGCGCCTCTCGGGGTGGTAGAACGGGCGGGCATTCGCGCCCATAGCTCAGCTGGATAGAGCGTCGGGCTTCGAACCCGAAGGCCGCAGGTTCAAGTCCTGCTGGGCGCGCCGAAAAAGAGGGTTGGAGTTCGAGGGGGTTGTACGTCTCTGCCCGATGGTCATTGGCCCCTCGCCCCCGTCGGGTAGCGGTCTGCCGGGAGGCGCTCAGGCCGTCTTGTGCTGCTCGCGGCGGAGGCGGTCGAGCTTCTTGCCGATCCGGTAGGCAGCGAAGAGGCTCACCAGGCCGATGAGGGCAATGACCCCGAACCCGCCGCCGACGATCGCTAGTGCTCGGTCCATCGCCTCTTCACCTCGGCCAGGCCCCATTCGAGGCCGACACCAACCGCCCACAGGATAACGCCGAGGGCAGAGATTCTCCAGGGCCACTCCTCCGTCTGCTTGCCCTCCCCCAAGAAGTAATCCAGCAGGCCGAAGACTACCACCAGCATCCCACCCTCCCGGAGGGCCTCTCCGGCCCGCTCCACGGCGAGCCAGACGAGGCTCTGCACCCGTTCGAGCGGAGCGATCGCGGACGCACTGGCCTTCTCAGCCACGGGTGCGGACCCTAGCATGTAGCCCTGACTCGCCAGCCGGACGACGCGCGGTCGCTACCACGCCAGCGGAGGCGAGGGCAAAGGGGCCCTGCGGCCGCGGCAGAGCGCGCCGCTTCCACCGCCAGAGCCAGATTGCCTCACCGACGATCCCGCGTCCGCCGATCGCGCCGACCGCGATCGCCTCGGGTGCGATCCGGATCGCATGGCTCACGCGGGAGTGCGGCAACTGCCGCGGTCGCGGAGTCGGTGGAGGAGATCTCCCCAAGTAGTGCAGCGCGGTCCCCAGGCAAGCCCAGCGGAATCATTCACTTGCACGAGCGGCATGACTGAGGGTACGGAGTGCGAAGCGCCCGGCCGCCCCTTCGAACCCGAAGGCCGCAGGTTCAAGTCCTGCTGGGCGCGCCGAGGACGAGCTGCTGATCGAGGGCTCGCGGAGGAGCCTCATGGCAGACGTTCGCATCGAGAGCGCGGGGGGAGAGCTGAGCGCGTACGTGGCCACGCCCGCCGGCCCGCCGCCCTGGCCGGGGGTGGTGCTGCTCCACGACGTGTTCGGGATGAGCGAGGTCCTTCGGCACCACGCCGACTGGCTCGCGAGCGAGGGCTACCTCGCCGCCGCCCCGAACCTCTTCCGCTCGGGGGGCAAGATCAGCTGCATCCGGGCCGCCCTTCGCGACACCGCCGCCGGCCGCGGGCCGACGTTCGACGATGTCGAGGCGACGCGCCGCTGGCTGGTCGCGCAGGCCGGCTGCAGCGGCCGGGTCGGCGCCATCGGCTTCTGCCTCGGCGGCGGCTTCGCCCTCCTGCTCGCCGCGAACCACGGCTTCTCGGTCTCGTGCAGCAACTACGGGAGGCTCCCGAAGGACGCCGAGGCCGCCCTGGAGGGCGCCTGCCCCATCGTCGGCAGCTACGGCGGCAAGGACCGCGGGCTGCGCGGGGCGGCGGCCCGCCTCGAGGCGATCCTCGAGGCGAAGGGCGTGCCCCACGACGTCAAGGAGTACCCGGGCGCGGGCCACTCGTTCCTGGACGACTTCACGATGGGCGGCGTCCCGAAGCCGCTCCTCGTGCTGATGAAGCTCATGGGCACCGGCTACCAAGAGGCCGCCGCGGCCGACGCGCGGCGGCGCATCGTCGCCTTCTTCGACGCCCAGCTGAAGGCGGCGGGATAGCCCGCCGCGGCCTCGGCGATCCGCGCCTCGCCTCGATGCCTCGCCTCGTCGATCGAAGCGTGGCGCGCGTCGGGCCGGGAAGTTAAGCTCGAGGCCATGGCCACGACGCTCGAACTCTTCTTCGACTACGCCTGACCCTGGTGCTACCTGAGCACGGTCCGTGCTCGACGGCTCATCCAGGCCTACGACCTGGCGCCGCGCCTTCGCGCCTACCCCTTGCACCCGGAGCTGCCGGTCGGCGGGGTGGCGCTCGCCGACCTCTTCCGGGGGCGCGGCATCGACCTCGGTGCGGCCCACGCCCGCCTGAAGAGGCTCATGGACGCCGAGGGGCTGCCGTTCGAGCCGCGCGAGCGGACCTACGGCACGCGGCTCGCCCAGGAGCTCGGCAAGTGGGGCGAGCGGCAGGGCAAGCCCGAGATCCACGACGCGCTCTACCGCGCGGTCTTCGTCGAGGGCGCGGCGGTCGACCGGCCCGAGACGCTCGTCCGGGTCGCCGAAGGGGTGGGCCTCGACCCGGTCGAGGCCGCCCGGATCCTCGAGGCGCAGAGCCTCTCGGACGAGGTCGACGCCGACTGGAAGCGGGCCCGGGAGCTCGGCGTCACCGGGGTCCCGACCTTCGTCGCGGGCGGCGAGGCCGTGGTCGGCGCCCAGCCCTACGAGCTGCTCGAAGAGCTCGTCCGCGCGGCGGGCGCGCAGCCGCGCCGCTGAAGGGCGCCCGCTAGTTCGGCGAGGTGCAGCAGATCGGCGTGCCCGCGTCGGCGTTGCAGGTCGGGTACATCGCCTGCATCTCCTGAACGGAGGTCACGGGGGCGGTCCCCGAGGGGCACTGCGCGCCCTCGGCGACGCAGGCGTTGCAGGTCTTCGGGTTGCACGCCCCGAGCGCCAACAGCGCGACCGCGAATCCAGCGAACCAGCTCTTCATCAGAAACCTCCTCCTTCGTGGGACCAAGAGAGCCTGGAAGGCCACTCACCGTCAACCCGTCGACCTCGCGGGGCGCCAGCCGAAGCCGATCGCCCCGATGCCGACGGCCGCGGCGGCCATCGCGAGCCCGGTGACGACGTGGAGCCAGTAGCCGAACGTCACGCGCCGCCGCAGCGACTCGCGGACCGCCGGGTCGCACTCCGGGTGGGTGAAGCTGATGCCGCCCTCGGCGCCGGGCGGCGCTCCCTTCATGAGCTCCTGGAGCGGGATCTTGGTCCAGCCCGAGATCCCGGGCGAGAGGACGTGCCACGGCTCCTTCTGCCCCGACAGGTCGGCCGCCAGGTAGCCCACGAGCGCCGCCGCCGAGAGGACGAAGGTCGCCCATCGCCGGCGACTCTGGCTCGATCGCTGGCCGGCGGCGGCGCCAAAGGCGATCGCGACGCCGACGCCGGCGACGACGACCCAGTTCGCGAGGGTGTGGAGGCGGCGAACCCGGGCGTCGTGGAGGGCCCGGTCGATCGAGATCTGGAGGCTCTGATCGCAGAAGGTCCCCGGGCGAACGTCCTTCATCAGGAGCAGTCCGCTGACGGTCGCCGGGAGCGCCGCGCCGGCAATGGCGAGCCCGAGAAGCGGCCCGAGCCAGAAGGGGGCCTTCGCCTTCAGATCCACTGCTCGGTGCTCCAGGCGAAGGCGCGCAGCACCTGGTGGGGGCTCGTGCCCTGGATCTCGTCGAGGGCGGCGTGGACCTGCTCGGCCTTCAGCTCGTCGACGCCGACGAGCAGCGCGCAGTTGAGGCCCGGGAAGGCGCTGGTGTTGGCGTGCGACCGGCTCTCCCCCCGTCCGAGCACCTTCGGGATGAGCGTGTAGGTCTTCGCCCCCGCGCCCTCGAGCGCGCGGGTCACCATCGAGACGTCGACCTCGTCGCAGATGATCAGGATGAGCTTCATGACGTCACCGCCTTCACTGTTGAATCGGGCTGCTGATCGCGAGATCGAGGAACGCCCTCGCCCGCCCGGCCTGGTACCTCGAGCGGACGTCCTGGTCCTCGGCCGAGACCGCGGTCGCCTGGGCGATGATGAGGTCGAGGATGGAGCCGAGGCCGTTGTTGTAGCGTCCCTCCACGACGTGAAGCTGCTCCTCGGCCGCCTGCTGGTTCGCGTCCGCGGCGGCGACGGCCTCGAGCGCCGACTTGAAGTCGACGAACGCCTCGCGGACCTGCTCGATGATCTTGAGCTTCAGCTCCTCCTGCTGCTGGACGACCTCCGAGAGCTTGGCCTGGGCCTCGCGCGCCTGGTGAGTCGTCAAGTAGCCCTCGAAGATCGGGATCGCGAGGACGGCGCCGATGTCCCAGTCGGGCACCGCGGAGATGGAGGTCGGCAGCCCCGGGTCGACGCCGGTCACCTCGATGCTGGCCTGCCCCCAGAGGCGGGGCAAGAACTCGGAGTTCACCTCCGCGACGGTGGCGTCCGACTGGCGGCGGCGGGCCTCGAGCTCCGCGTAGTCGGGTCGCTGGTGGTAGGCGAGGTCGAGGAGCGCCTCCTCCGTCTGGGGGATGTCGGCGGGGACCTCGCGGGGCGCGACGTCGATGTGCCGGCCGTGCTCTTCGCCGATCGCCTCGAGGAGCCGGACCCTCCCGATGCGAACCTCTGCCACGGCGCGCACGAGCTGGAGCTCGGCCTTCGTCACGTCCGCCTTCGCCTGGAGCTCGTCGACCGGCGGACGCAGGCCGTCCTTGACGGCCTCGTGCGCCCAGGTGAAGTGCTCCTTCGCCTCGGCGAGCATCTTCTCGGCGGTGACGTTCAGGGCCTTGCCGGCGAGGAGGCCGTAGTAGGCGCTGCGGATCTGGTAGAGCACCGCCTCGGCCACCACCGACTGGTCGGCGGTGGCGGCGTCGAGGCCGGCCTCGGCGACCCGCAGGCCGTTCGCCCGCCGGCCGAAGTCGTAGATGTCGTACTGGGCGACGACCGCGCCGGTGTAGCTGTCGTTCGAGCCCCAGGAGAGCGGAGGCTCCTGGAAGCCCGAGAGCTGGCCCGCCGGGACCCGGGTCCCGTCGACCGAGGAGTAGCCGCCGATGCTCGGGAACCAGGGGACGGAGAGGAAGGTCGAGACGCTGTTGTTGTAGGTCGCCCGGACGTACTCGGCGTAGGCGTTGACGGTCGGGAGGTAGGGCGCGAACGCCTCGCCCTTGCGCTCCTTCGCGGCCCTCGTCGCCTCGATGGACGCCTTGATCCGCGGCTGGTTCGCGAGGCCGATCTTCTCGAGCTCCTCGAGCGTGTAGAGGTGGCCCGCCTGCAGCGTGGGCGGGCCCGGCGTCTCCTCGGCCGACAGCGGCATCGCGACCGCGAGCAGCGGACAGGCCAACAGGGCTGCCATCCTCGGAAAGTTCCGTGAGGTCATTCATCCGCTCCTGCGGGGCTCGCCGACCCTTCGGGGGGGAGCTCGAAGCTCGTGTCCCGCAGGATGGGGTCGAGCTCGACCGGCTTCTCGTACTTCGCCGTCAGCTCGTACATCGCGGGCACGACGAAGAGGGTGAGGAACGTCGAGACGGAGAGGCCGCCGATGACCGCGCGGGCGAGCGGCATGTTCGCCTCGCTGCCGACCTCGAGGCCGAGCGCCACCGGCATCAGTCCGGCGACGGTCGCGATGGCGGTCATGACGATGGGGCGCAGCCGCGTGCGGCCGGCCTTCACGACGGCCTCGTGGACTCCGAGCCCCCGCTCGCGCAGCACCTTCGCGAAGTCCACGAGCAAGACCGAGTTCGAGACCACGATGCCGACCATCATGATGATGCCCATGAAGGATTCGATGTTGAAGGTCGTGTGGCTCGCCCAGAGGGTGATGAAGACTCCGGTGAGGCCGAGCGGGACCGCCAGCATGATGACGAGCGGCGAGAGGAGCGATTTGAACTGCGACGCCATGAGCATGTAGATGAACATGAGCGCCATGGCGAGCATCCCGCCGAGGCCGCCGAAGGTCTGCTTCTGCTGCCGGACCTGAGCGCCGTAGCGGAGCTCGAAGCCCTTCGGCAGGTGGATCTTCTCGGCGAAGGCCTTGCGCAGCTCCGCGGTGACGTCGCCGAGGTCGCGCCCGACGTTGTTCGCCGAGATGTAGATCACCCGCTCGAGGTAGCGCCGCTCGATCTGGATGGGGCCCTCGCTCCGGCGAATCTTCGCCATGTTGGCGAGGTAGAGCGCCTGGCCGTTCTTCTGGTTCGTGACGAAGGTCTGGCGGAGGTCGTTGATGTGGCTTCGCCAGGGGTCGTCGTACTGGGTGACGAGGTAGTAGGCGTTCCCTGTCTTGGGATCCACCCAGACGCCGGGGGTGTTGATGTTCCCGTTCGACATGTCGAGGAGCGCCTGGGCGACCTGGCTCTCGGAGAAGCCCATCATGGCCGACTTGGTCCGGTCGATGTCGACGTCGAACTCGGGGTAGTCGTCCTCCCGGCTGATCCGGACGTCCTTGAGCCCGGGGGTGTGCCGCATGATGTAGCCGATCTCCTCGGCGTACTTGTGGCCGATCTCGAAGTCGTCGCCGACGAGCTCCATCGTGATCGGCGCCATCGCGCCGAAGTTCATGACGCCGCTCACGAGGCCGCCCGGCTGGAAGGTGAACTGAACGCCCGGGAAGGCGTCGTGGAGCGGCTTGCGGAGCATGGCGACGACCTGGGCCTGGGTCACCTCGCGCTTGTCGGGATCGCTGAGGCCGATCTGGACGAAGCCCGAGTGCGGGCCGGTGTTGACGGCGTAGATCGCCGCGCGGCCCTGCACGGGGATGCCGATGTTCGACAGCAGCATCTCGAGCGCGTTCTTCGGGAGGACCTCGCGGATCTTGTCCTCGATCTTCCCGAAGATCTTGTCGGCCTCCTCGATTCGGGTCCCGATGGGGGTCCGGACGTTCAAGGTGATCGTGCTCTCGTCGGTCGAGGGGAAGAACTCGGAGCCGATGAACGGGATGAGGAAGCACGAGGCGACGAAGCCGCCGAAGACCACGGTCAGGATCATCCCGCGCCGCGCGAGGACCCACTCGAGGGTGCCCTCGTACTTCTCGTCGAGCCAGTGGAGCATCCGCTCGCAGTGGTAGAAGAAGCGCGGGAAGAACCAGGGGGAGCTGGCCGTGTAGGGGTCGTGCCTGCGCAAGAACGTCATGCAAGCGACGGGGGTGACGAGCTGGCTGACCGCGTAGGAGGCGAGCATCGAGAACGAGACGGCGAGCGCCAGCGGGGTGAAGAGCTTCTTCGCCATGCCCTCGAGGAAGATGACGGGGACGAAGACCGCGATGGTGGTCAGGGTCGAGATGAGGACGGCGAGCGCGACCTCCTGCCGGCCCTTGAGCGCCGCCTCCGCCGGTCGCTCGCCCTCCTCGAGGTGGCGGTTGATGTTCTCGGTGTCGACGACCGAGTCGTCCACGAGGCGCCCGAGCGCGAGCGTCAGCCCGCCGAGCGTGAAGTTGTTGATGGTGTTCCCCGTGAAGTAGAGGACCACCATGGCGGCGGCCATGGAGAGGGGGACGGCGATCGAGACGATGAGCGTGCTGCGCCAGCTCTGCAGGAAGAGCAGGATCACGAGGATGACGAGCAGAAGCCCCTGGACCACCTCGTGCTCGAGCCCCGCGATGGCCTCGCGGATGAACTTCGACTGGTCGAACACGACGTGGAGCTCGAGGCCGGGGGGAAGGCCGACGAGGTGCGGGATGGCCGCCTTGACCTCGTCCACGATGGCGATCGTGTTTCCGCCCGGCTGCTTGAGGACGTTCAGGTAGACGGCGTACTTGCTGTTCGCCCGGACGATCTGGGTCTGGATGGCGAAGCCGTCCTCGGCGCGCCCGATGTCCTGGAGCCGGACCGGCGTCCCCGTCTTCTCGTTGTACTTGACGACGATGCCGTTCAGCTCGGTGGCGGCGTCCACGAGCGCGTTCGAGTAGAGGTTGTAGTCGATCTTCCCGATCTTGATGTCGCCCGCGGGCATCATCAAGTTTGCCTGGTTCGCGATCCGCGAGAGCGAGAGCACGTCGACGCCCGCGGCCATGGCGCGGGGCCGGTTGACGAAGACGTTGATCTGCCGGACCTTGCCGCCGTTGACGGTGGCCGAGGCGACGCCGGCGAGGTGCTCGATCTGCGGCTCGATCGTGTTGAACGAGAGGTCGTAGAGCTGGGTCTGGTCGAGGCCGCCGCCCGAGACGGTGATGAGGCAGACCGGCTGGTTCGAGATGTCGTACTGGACGACGAAGGGAGGCAAGACGCCGAGCGATTTGGGCACGGCGGCCATGGCCATCTGGAGCTGGGCCATGACCATGACCTCGCCGCCGGCGATGTCGGCCCCCCAGTTGAAGACGATCTGGATGATCGAGAGGCCGACCCGCGAGGTCGACTGGACGTAGCTCACGTCCGGGACCGAGCTGATGTACTTCTCGAAGCGGTAGGTGATCGTCTTCTCGACGTCGCGGACGCTGAGGCCCGGGATCAGGGTCCCGACGAGCACGGCGGGGATCCCGAGGTTCGGGAAGAGATCGACCGGCATCCGCCGGACCGTGAGGTTGCCGAGCACCATCACGGCGATGCAGCACATCAAGATGGCGATTGGGTTTCGGAGCGCGAACCTGGTCATCGTCGAAGAGGTCTCCGGTGCTGCCGGTGGTGGGGCCGCGAATCAGTCGCTGATGGCTTTGCTGAGCGAGAAGTGCAGCGCCGTCGGCACCGGCTTCACGCGCTCCCCGAGCTTCACGAGGTCCCGCCCCGCGATCACGATGTCCTGGCTCGGATCGAGGCCGCTCGTGACCTGGACGAAGCGGCCGAGGTCGTAGCCGAGCTCCACGGGGGCCCGCTCCATCCGGCCGTCCTTCACGGGGAAGACCGCCGCGCCGCGCGTGGAGGTCGCGAGGGCGGTGTCCGGGACGAGGATCGCCCCCTTGATGTGGCCGACGACCACCCGGACGTTCGCGTACATGCCGGATCGCAGCCCGCCGTCCTTGTTCGGGATGTCGGCCTCGAGGCGCATCGTCCGGGTGTCCGGGGCGACGGCCTGCGCGATGTAGGTGACGGTGCCCGGGAAGACCCGGGTCGGGAAGGCGTCGACCTGGATCTCCACCTCCTGGCCGATCTTCACGAGCGGGATGTCGTGCTCGATGACGTCGATGAAGACGCGCAAGGTGTCGATCTTCTGGACCAAGGCGACCGGGGGCCCCTGGGGCGAGATGTACTGGCCCGGGTCGAGCAGACGGTCGGTCGTGTAGCCGGTGAAGGGCGCCCGGATGTCGCAGAAGTCGAGGTAGACCTTCGCGAGGTTCTGCTGGTCCCTCGCGTGCTTGAGCTTCGCCTGCGCGACCTCGAGGGCGGTCTCCTGGTTGTCGAAGTCCTGCTGCGCGATCAGCTTGGACTTCAGCATCATCCCGTAGCGCTCGACGAGGAGCTCGTGGTTGTGCACCTCGGCGCTCGCCTCGGCGAGCTGCTCGCGGGCCTCCTCGAGCTTCTGGATGTAGGGCGACTTGTCGATCGAGGCGAGGATCTGCCCCTTCTGGACGAACTGGCCGTTCTCGAAGTCGACGCTCGTCAGGTAGCCCGAGACGTCCTCCGGCACGGCGCGCTCCTGGAAGATCGCCTGGACGTTCGCCGTGTACTGCAAGGAGATTGGGATGTCGGCCACCACCGGCTTCGCCACCTGGACCTGGGGGATCTCGCTCGTCTCCGCGCCCTTCGCCTCCTCGCCACCGTGGCAGCCGGTGAAGAAGGCGAGGGCGACGGCGAGCGTCGCGAAGAGGCGAATGGGGCTGAGAGAAGGGACCATCGGGGCAACTCCTCGGGCTCGGGTGAGCCGTCGATCGGAAACGACGAAGGAAAGGAGACGAATGTGAGGGGTCGACATTCAACCGGCGGCGGAGACTCACCGGCCGCGAGGGGCCGGCGGCCTAGATGCGGCGGATGGGCGGCGCTCGCCCTGGGGGTGGCGTGCTCGCGAGAACCGCGGCGGGTTCGAAGGCCGTCCTCTGTGGGGCGAGGTCGATTCGCAGCGGATGCCCGCTGGGGGCCGAAGCGTTCGCCTGCTCGCCGCCCGCGGTGACGAGCGCCCGCGTGGTGCTGCCGCCGACGCCGCTCTGCGTCGGCTGCTGCTCCTCGCGGCGGCGCTTGCCCACGTGGTGGAGCGCCAGCCGGTCCTCGTGGCGGGCCGCGCGCGCCTGTTGCACCCGCGTCTGGGCGGTGACGAACGAGGCGGAGAGCAGCCCGCAGAGGAGGAGGCGCACCATGACGCCGTCGTATCTACAACCCCCGCGTCTCCGCCGCAAGCCGAGACGCGCGGTGGGCCTCAACCGGGGATGTCGCGCCGCTTGAAGCGCGCCCCGAGCGCCTCGCCCACCCGGAAGCTGTTCGCCATGATCGTCAGCGTCGGCGGCACGCCGCCGGGGTTCGGCATGAAGCTGCCGTCGACCACGTAGAGGTTGTCGACCTCGTGGGCGCGGCACTCGCGGTCGAGGACCGAGGCCTTGGGATCGGCGCCGAACCGGCAGGTGCCGTACTGGAGGATCATCGACTCGCCGAAGCCCCAGGGCGACCAGGTCTCGTCGGGCTCGAGCGCCTTCAATATCTCCATCCCCCGGTCGTGCAGCGCCTCCGCGGCCGCGATGTCGTGCGGGTGGTGGGCGGTGGTGATGCGCGCCGAGGGGATGCCCCAGCGGTCGCGCACCTCGGGGTCGATCGTGACGTGCATGTCGGGGTTCGGCAGGCTCTCGCAGAAGCTCTCGAACGAGATCGTCACCGAATCGCGGATCCGCTCGCGCAGCCGGTTCTTGAGGCCGAGGCCGAAGGTGAGGTCGCCCTTGCCGCTGATCGCCTGGATCTCGGCGCCCGCGATCGGGTTCTCGTGGGCGAAGAGGAAGGAGAGCGTGCCGCCCTTCGGCACGTCCTTCGTCGGCCAGAAGTAGAAGTCCTGCACGCAGCGGTGGATGAACGGCTCGGTGCTCGACATCCACGGTCGCTCGGCGATCCGCTTGTGGCGGTCGAACCGGGCGAAGCCGTCGCGGTGGTTCGAGAAGGTGAGGTTCCGCCCGACCTGGCCCGAGCGGTTCGCGAGCCCGTCCGGGAAGAGCGACGATCGCGAGTTCAAGAGGAGGCGGGCCGACTCGATCGCGCTGCACGAGACGACGACGACCCGCCCGCGCGCCCGCTGCTCGCGCCCCTGGCCGTCGAAGTAGAGGACGCCCTTCGCCCGCCCGCGCGAGTCGACCTCGACCGAGTAGGCCATCGAGTTGGGCCTGATCTCGCAGCGGCCGGTCGCCTCGGCGGCCGGCAGGACGCTCGCGGCGCTGCTCCCCTTGGCGCCGGTCTCGCAGCCGTAGCTGCCGCAGAGCGCGCAATAGCTGCAGATGCCGCGGTCGCCCATGGGGCGGGTCAGGATGGCGCGCGGCAGCGGAAACGCGTGCCAGCCGAGCCGCCCGCAGGCGCGGTCGATCTCCTTCGAGATCGGATGCTCGTCGAGCGGCGGGAATGGGAACGGGCCCGAGCGCGGCTCCTCGAACGGGTTGACGCCCGCCTTCCCGGAGACGCCGACGACGCGCTCCACCCGGTCGTAGTACGGGGCGAGCTCGGCGTACGAGATGGGCCAGTCCGCGACGCTGGTGCCGTCGACGGGGCCGATCTCCGAGCGCAGCCGGAAGTCCTCGGGCTTGAGCCGCAGGAAGAAGCCGCTCATGTGGACCGTGCCGCCGCCGACGCAGTTCGCGATCCAGCCCTGGCGGCTGCGGACGGGCTTGCCGCCCGGGTAGGCGAGCACGTGCGGCTCGTCCTCCTCGAACGGGACGAACATGTTCTCGCGGCAGACCGCGAGCTCGTCGTGGACGAGCTCCTTCTTCTCGAGCCGCCTCCCCTTCTCGAGCACGAGCACCCGCGCCCCCGCGTGGGACAGCTCGTAGGCGAGCGGGCCGCCGCCCGCGCCGCTCCCCACCAGCACCACGTCGTAGAGATCGTCGGCCAAGGCTCACTCGCAGCGGGGGTTGGGACAGGGGGCGTCGAAGCCGACGAGCTTCCAGCCGGCGCGGTCGCGGTTGCCGCCGTAGACCGGATCGGCGAAGGCGCCCTCGAGGGTGAGCAGGACGAGCTGCCGGACGGTGGCGTAGGCCTTGTCTCCCCCTTCGGCCGCGAACGACGCCATCGCCACGTCCTGGTCGCCGGGCTTCAGATCGACGAAGTGGCGCCCGTGCCGCTTCCAGGCCCAGTCGGAGAGGGCGTGGAGCCCCCGCCGGAGCCGGGCCGCCGAGCGGCCCGCGCGCTTGCCGGGGCGGGCGAGGCGGCGGTCGATGAAGTCGACGACGCCGAGCTCCTTCGCGCCGGGCTCCTCGTCCTTCGGCAGGACGCGCTCGCAGGCCGCGGCGCAGAGCGCGAGCTCCTCGCCCGAGAGCGACTTGCCCGCGGGGCCGAAGTCACGGGGCGGCGGGTGGTCGGGCCTGCGGCAGCCGACGGCGAGGCCGCCGCTCGCGGCGGCCGCGAGCCCGAGGAAGCGTCGGCGCGTCAGGGAGGAGGGCATCGATGGGGTCTTACCGGACCCTCAGCCCGGAGGCAACGCGGGCGCCGGGGGCGGGGGCCGGTTTGCCGAGAGGGAGCGCAGAAAGGCGACGAGGTCGCGCTTCTCGTCCGCGGTCAAGCCGAGCGGACGGATCCTCGGGTCGACGCCGAGCCCCGCCGTCCCGCCGATGCCGCCGCGGGCGTAGTACTCGACCACCTCGTCGAGGCTCGTGAAGCTGCCGTCGTGCATGTAGGGCGCGGTCTCGAGGAGCTCGCGCAGGGTCGGCGTCTTGAAGGCGCCGCGGTCCTCGATCCGGTGGGTCACGTTGAACCGGCCGAGCTCCGGGAACTCGGGCTTGTCGCGCGGGTCCGGCGCGTAGAAGCGCCGCTCGGGGTCGTCCTGGCCGATCCCGATGTCGTGGAACTGCTCGTCCGTGAAGTTCGGCCCCGAGTGGCAGCTCGCGCAGCCGGCCTTGCCGAAGAAGAGCTCCCGTCCGCGCTGCGCCTCGGCGGAGAGCGCGCCGCGGTCGCCCGCGACCCAGCGATCGTAGGGGGAGTCGCCGGCCAGGATCGTCCGGCAGTAGGTCGCGATGGCCTGCACGACGTTCTCCTGGTCGGGGCCGCGGCCAAAGGCCCGCTCGAAGGCCGTCCGGTAGCCGGGGATGGCCGCGAGCCGCTCCCAGTAGGGCGTCTTCGCCCGCCACTCGACGAAGCGGAGCACGCCCGCGACGAGATCCTCGAGCGACTGTCCCGCGGAGCCGTCCCAGAACTCCCAGTGGCCGTAAGCGCGGTTGAAGACCGTGGGGGAGTTGCGGTGGAAGCCCATCGTCGGCTCGCGCCCCGCGTAGCCGTGATCGGGGGGATGGCAGTCGGCGCACGAGCTGTGCCACTGCGTCGCCAGCCGCCGGTCGTAATAGAGCAGCCGGCCGAGCTCGACCTTCTCGACGGTCATCGGGTCGTCCGCCGGGACGGGAACCGCCGGCAGGCCGAGAGGGGGCTGCCCCGCGTCGGGGGTCCGGCTCTCCCGGGCGGGCGGCGCGGCCCCCGTTCCCCGCGCGCAGGCGGCGAGCGCCAGGAGCGCTGCGGCGAGCGGGCCTCGCATTCGGGGCGTGAATGTACGGGCGCCATCGAGCGTCGGTCAATCGTGTAAGGGGATGGATCGGCCGGCCAGGCCGCGATAGGAGTAAAGCCATGAGAGCGATTCTGCTGAGCGCCTTGCTCGCCTCGTCGTCCTGGGCTTGGGCGGCGGAGCAGCCGGCGCCGGATCTCGGGAGCTGGCCCTCCCGCCACGCGGCGGCCGCCCAGTCGTTCGAGGCGTGGCTGCGGGCCTACCCGCTCGCGGCGCGGCGGCTCTTCGCCTGGGACCACGGCCATCCGCTGCGCGCCCAGAGCTTCGTCGAGTGGGCGGCGGGCCACCCGAACGAGGGGCTCGACGCCTTCGCCGCAGAGCACGGCGAGTGGCCCGTGGTCCAGACGCTCTTCAGCCGCCACCGCCCCGCGCTCGAGGCCTTCGTCGTCTGGGCCGAGGCCCACCCCGACGCGGCGCGCGAGCTCGTCGCGAAGCCGCGCGGCCTCGCCTGGATCGGCAATCACTACGCGGACGACTGGAAGCCGGAGCTCGAGCCGGCGGCTCCTTCGAGCCCCGTTCAAGGAGGCTGAAATGCGCGCGACCCTTCTATTGGCGGCCGTCCTCGGCTTCGGCGCGGCGGGCTGCATCTACCCGGCGAACGGCGGCTACCAGACCCGCACCTACCGCTGCAACGCCGACGGCGGCTGCGTCATCAGCCGCAGCGGGGTCGCGACGACCTACGGCTACGGCGCGGTCGTCCCCTACGCCTGCGGCGCGGGAGTCATCGCCATCGGCTGCGGCGGCCCGACGGTGGTCTACACGCCGGGCTACGGCGGAGCCGGCTGCGGGGTCAGCTGCGGCGGAGTCGTCGTCTCCTGCGGCGGAGTCGTCGCCTCCTGCGGCGCTTCGTGTGGAGCCTCCTGCGGAGCTTCCTGCGGCGGTGGCTGCGGCGGCGGTTGTGGCGGCTGCGGCTGAGAGGGCCTCCGATCGTTCCCGCGCACCTGTCCCCGTCACTCGAGTGATCTCATGCTGAGAGGAGAAGCCATGAAGAAGATGCTCCGCCGACTGTCGCTGCCGCTCTTCCTCGCCCTCGCCGCCGCGCTCCCGGCGCGCCCCGCGAAGGCGCAGGTCGTCGTCTACCACCCGTTCTACCGCCCCTGGGTCTACCGGCCGGTGGTCGTCGCTCCGCCGATCTACCGCCCGATGGTCGTCGGGCCGGTCTACCACCCGTGGGTCTACCGGCCCGTCTACCGGCCGGTCTACCGCGGGTGGGATCGCTAGCCGTCGAAGTCGAGCCACGACGGCGTTGACAGGGACGGAGACGGGGCGCTACCGTTCCAAGGGCTCGGTCGGCGAGAAGACGCCCGACCGGGAGGAGGATTCTTCGCAATGATCGGCAAGCAGGCACTCGTTCCGCTCGCTCTCCTGGCGCTCGCGGCCCCGTCGCGCGCCTCGGAGGCGCCGGTCGCGCCGCCCGAGCTCACGGGCTGGTCGCAGTCCCACCCGGACGCGGCCGCCGCCCTGGAGCAGTGGATCCGTCAGTACCCGAACGCCGCCCATCGGCTCTTCGTCTGGGATCGGCAGCATCCGCGGCGCGCCCAGACCTTCGTCGAGTGGGCGGCCGCCTCGGCCGGGCAAGGGCTCGACGCCTTCGACCAGGGCCATCCCGACTGGCCGGTGGTCGGCGATGTCTTCCGTCCGTTCCGTCCGGCGGTCGAAGGGCTCGTCGCCTGGGCGCAGGCCCACCCGCGGGCCGCGAAGGATCTGATGGTGAAGCCGCGCGGGCTCGCCTGGGTCGGCTTCCACCTCTTCCGCTCCGACTGGGAGCCTGAAATCGCCCCGGCCGGCGACACCGCGGCGACCGCGGCGCCGGCCCCTCGCTCGCAGGTGACGCCGTGACCCGCGCTCTCTTCCTCGCAACCGTCCTCGCCTTCCCGCTGCTCGGCAGCTGCGTCGTGGCGCCGCCGGCGGCCGTCGGGGCCCGAAGCTACCAGTGCCAGCAGAACGGCGGCTGCAACGTCGTCGTCAACGGCGCGCCGGCCTACTACGGCTACGGAGCCGTCGTGCCGGTCGCCTGCGCGGGCGTCGTGGTCATGGGCTGCGGCGGCCCGGTGGTGGCGGCCTGCGGCGCCGTGGCGTCCTGCGGGGCCGTGGTCGTCTCCTGCGGCGTGGCGTCCTGCGGCGGCGCCTCCTGCGGCGGCTGCGGCGGCTGCGGCTGAGGGCCATGGGCGGCTCGCCCGCCCGCTGGCCTAGACCACCCAGACCGGCACGATCAGCGCGGAGTCGTTCGCGTACTGGATCCGGTCGGGGCCCGAGCGGCTGCGCGAGCGGCCGCCCTCTTCATCGCTCTGGAGCGGCTGCGAGTTGCCCGCCCGATCGGTGGCGCGCGCGAAGAGCAGCCGGGGGCCGCGGGTCGCCGGGGTCCAGCGCCAGTGGAAGCGGCGCCAGGCGAAGGGGTTCGGCGGATCGAGCAGCTCCGCCTCGTGGAACGTCCGGCCGCCGTCGACGCTGATCTCCATCCGGGCGGCGCCGCCGCGACCGCCCCAGGCGGCGCCGATGACGTCGACCTCGAGCCCCGCCGGCAGCCGCGCGCCGGGGCGCGGCCGGCCGATCTCCGACTGGATGCGCAGCTCGCCGAGCGTCCGCCCGTCCGGGGCGTCATCGGAGACCCGCACGTAGCGGCGCCGCTGGTAGAAGCCCTCGAACGGCTTCGAGACGACGATGAGCCGGCGCAGCCACTTGACCGAGTCGGTCGCGTAGCGGCCCGGGAAGATCGCCCGCAGCGGGCCGCCGTGGAGGGCCGGCAGGGGGCCGCCGTTCATCCGCGTGGCGAGCAGCGCCGAGGGGGCGAGCGCGGCCTCGAGCGGCACGCTCCGGGCGAAGGGGCGACGCGCCGGGTCGCCGCTCTCGCTGCCTTCGTCCGCGCCGACCGAGACGACCTCGACGGCGCCCGGCCGGGGCTTCGCGCGGCCGAGGAGCCCGGCGAGCGAGACGCCGGCGAAGCTGCCGGTGCTGGCGCCGCTGAAGGCCCGCCCCGCGCCCGGCGGGCCGAGGCCGTTGCGGCCGGCGTTGCCGGCGCACTCCAGCGTGACGGGTAGCTCGACGGGAGTCTGCGAGAGCTCGGCGAGCGAGAGCGAGAGCGGCGCCTCGACCTCGCCTTCGATGGAGAGCCTCCAGCCGTCCGCGCGCCCGGCGACCTCGGGCAGGCCGAAGTGGTCGCGGACGAAGAACTCGTCGAGCGGCGTCAAGAGCGCGTCGACCCGCGCGATGGGGAAGCCGTCGAAGCGGGCGCGCGAGCGGGGCCCTGGGCGCCGGCAGGCCGACAGGCCGAGCGCCCCTTCGGCGAGCAGCCGCAGGAGGCGCCGCCTCGTCCAGCCGTCGATCACGGATGGCTCGGCCACGGCGGCGAGGCTAGCACCGGCGCCCCCTCACTGAACAGTGGACGCGCTGGTCCCTCGTGCGGTAGAACTCTCGACCGGACAGGGTGCGGACAGCCACCACGGCGCGCCCCGGGAGGTCGTCGACATGCTGACGTCGTTTGCCGCGCTCGCTCTCTGGAGTGCCGCTGGAGCCGCCCAGAACCCCTGCGAACGCACCGCCGGCCACCGCGGCTACACGATCCTCGTCGAGGAGAGCGGCCACTTCGTCCACTGCCGCGGCGGGGAAGAGACCGAGTCGGAGCCGCTCTCGCACGAGCGGGTCGTCCTCCAGTTCCCGCCGCTCCGCCCCGACCAGCCGTACCGCTACCGGCTCGTCGAATCGGGCGGCGCCGTCGTCCCCTCGCACCACCCGAAGATCTTCACCCGCCAGCTCGCCATCGCCGACGATCTCGAGGGCGCGTTGCGCGACCTCGAGCGGGCGCCCGAGAGCATCGGCGAGGCGCTGCAGCACCTCGAGCCGGCGGGTGGGGCCGCCGCCGAGGAGGGCGCCGGCGCGCGCAAGGCCGCGCCGGTTCGCGAGCTTCCGACGACGCCGAAGCTCGAGGCAGCCAAGGCCAAGTACCTGAGCGTCGCCACGCCGGCCTTCGTCGACGCCCTCCACCGGCTCAAGGTCGACCTCGGCCACATCGGGGAGATCGCGGACCAGGCGGCGTTCGCCTGCAAGATGGACGGTTCCAACGTCGCCGAGGGGCTCACCGATCTCGTCGCGGCCCGCTGCGCGGGCGGCGGGCCGGGCGTGCCGCTCGAGCAGGCGCTCTCGCCGCTCGCGAGCGACCTCGAGCGGTTCATGCGCGCGCGCAAGGAGGCCCGCGACGCCCTCTTCGACGCCTCGCTCGCGCCGAGCTCCGAGTCGGAGGCCGAGGCGATGAGCACGAAGGCGAAGGAGGCGCTCACCCGGGCCACCGCCGCCGCGGAGAAGCTCGTCGACGACGCCGGCCCCGCCGCCCAGGCGGCCACCAAGGCCGCGACCGACCTGCGCTTCCTCCAGGCCGCCCTCTCCATCCCGGCCCACGCCGGCGAGGGGCGTCGGCTGCTGCTCGGCCGCTTCCCGGCGAACGGCCTCTTCGCGGCGCCGGACCTCTACCAGATCTCGGTGGCCCGCGAGCCGTCGCCGCTCTTCGACCTCGGCGAGGAGGAGGAGGGGCAGGCGGCGCCCAAGGAGAAGAACGAGGTCCTGACCGACCGCTTCCAGCCGCAGCCGCGCGACTGGTTCGACATCGGCATCGCGCTGCTCTACTCCGCCGGCCTGCCGGATCACCCGGATCTCTCCGGTCGCGAGGGGCAGCAGACGCTCGTGCAGGTGCCGACCGCCGGCTTCGTCGGCGGCATCCTCGCGAGCCTCGAGCCGATCGGGCTCTTCGCCCCCGCGAGCGAGTGGGGGCCGATCCTCCGCTTCCCCACCATCATCGTGCCGTTCACGATCGATCCGCTCTCGAACTACTTCATCGGCGGCGGCATCGGCTGGGGCGAGATCGGCGCCATCAACGTCGGCGCCCACCTCGCGATCACCCGCGATCCGGCCTCCGGCGTCTACTACGGGGAGACGTTCAAGACGACGCCGATCTACCTCGACCACGTCACCCAGCCGGGTCCCATCGAGGCCGGCTACTTCGTGAGCTTGAGCCTCGATCTCGTCGGCATCGCCCACCTGATCATGGACGAACGGCATCCGACGATCCGCGACGCGCACACCGGCAAGCCGCTGGAGTCGGGCAGCGCGCCCGCGCCCGCGCACGCCTCCGCCGCCCCCTGACGGCGGGCGGCCCGAAGCTCGCCCGCCGTGAAGAAGAAGGCGAGCGTCACGAGCATCAGCCCGTAGAGCTGGCGGATCCGGGCCGGCGGGATCGCGAGCGTCAGCCGCGCGCCCAGCCAGGCCATCGGGATCATCGCGATCGCGAGCGGTAGGAGCAGCGCGTAGTCGACGTGGCCGAGCCACGCGTGGACGATGCTCGTGGGCAGCGCCGTGCCGATGACGACGACGAGCGAGGTGCCGAAGGCCTCCTTGGTCGCGAGCCGCAAGAAGAGCACGTAGGCGGGGACCAAGAGGACGCCTCCCCCGTTGGCGAGCAGCCCCGAGAGCAGCCCGATGATCGCCCCGATGGTGAGCACGCGGCCCCGTTGCAGGGGGCGCGGCTGCCGGGCGGCCGGGCCGGCGGGTCTCGGGCGGCCGGCGCGGAGGAGCGGCTGGACGAAGAAGACGACGCCGACCACGGCGACGAAGAGCCCCGTCAAAAACATCAGGGCGCCGCTCGGCACGTCCGCCGAGAGCAGCGAGCCGACGACGCCGAAGGGGAGCGCGGTGACGAGCGTCCAGAGCCCCACCCGGCCGTTGACGAAGCCGCCGCGGGCGTAGGTCAGCGCCGCGACGATGGAGCCCGGGACGACCACGGGCAGCGGCGTGCCGAGCGCGAGCAGCGGCGCGAGGCCGAGGAGGTCCCGCAGCAGCGGCGTCGCGACGGACGAGCCGCCGAGCCCGAAGAAGCCCGAGAGGAGGCCGAGCAGGGCGCCGATGCCGATGGCCTTGGCCGTCACCCCGGGATCATCGCCATGGGCGAGAGCCTCGCGCAGGGCCCCGCGCCCGGCCGAGCGCCCTCGCCAGACCGTTCGCCCGTTCGCCCGTTCGAACGAAGCGCTCGGCCGGGCGGCTCGCGCTGGGCGCGCGCCGCGCGGCTCCCTAGCGTTACACCCGAAACGGGGCCGGCGAGGGCGCCGGTCCATGCACGAGGGAGGTGGAGCGATGAGGACCGTCAAGGCTTGGCTCGGGGCGCTGGCTTCGCTGTCGCTGCTCTTCTCGGGGGCGGCGTTCGCCGCCGAGAGCGGCCAGAACGGCAGCGAGGAGATGGGCGCGCAGAGCGCCAACGCCGGCAAGGTGGTGCACGGCAAGATCACGCAGCTCCTCAAGAGCGACCACGAGATCCTGCTCAGCGACCACGCGACGCCGCTCGTGGTCTCGCAGGACGCGAAGATCTGGCGCGACGGCAAGTCGGTGAGCTTCGGCGACCTGAAGCCGGGCGACGAGGTTCGCGCGAGCTTCGACGTCGACGGCGCCAAGGTGATCTCGATTCAGGCGGAGTCGAAGATGAAGAAGGGCGAGAACGGGAGCCCGGGCGGCGAGAAGACGGGCTACTGAGCCCAAGGGCCGCTCGGCTGGAGGGCGGGGGGCGGGGGCCGAGGGGGCCGCCGCCCCCGCCCGCTTGCTCGCCCGGGAGGCGGGTGGCATATTCGGGGCCGGTCGTCGGTTCTGCCATCGACGATCGGTTGTTCTTTCTCATTGGGGGCGAATCGGTTTCGACGTGGGTGTCGAAGCCCTGGCTGCGTGCCGAGGAGCCGTGACCTCGTAAATACTGCGGCAAAAACACAAGAGCCAACGACAACGTCGAGCTCGCGCTGGCCGCCTAGAAAACGGTCCAACGCCGTCCGACCGGAGCCCTGCCTGGGGCGCCGGACCCGGGCGTGACAATCCAGGCTGGTCCCTTCTCCTGCCCGGGGAAGAAGGGGCGAGAGCAATCCCGGGACCGCGCTTTCGGGAGCCCATCGGCGGGCGCCCGGCGGCGCTAAAACAGACCGCCGAAGACGCACGTGGTTGGCCAGAGGCCTAGCACTCTCGGACCCGGGTTCGATTCCCGGCGCCTCCACTCTTGTCGGCCGCGGATACGGGCGCATCTGCTGCGTTGTCGGGCCGGCTGCGCTGCTCATTGCCCAGCCGCGGCAACTCCGCTGCTCGCCGGCCCTCCGCCTTGCAGCTGCACCCGTCTCCGCGGCCTCCGCGTGGGGGGGGTTCTCGTGGAGGGGGTCGCGCCCGCTTCGCTTCGCTCGCGGGCGAGAGTGTCCCGCTTCGCTTCGCTTGCGGGCGAAAGTGTCCCGCTTCGCTTCGCTTGCGGGCGAGAGTGTCCCGCTTCGCTTCGCTCGCGGGTGCGAGTGTTTCGCTTCGCTTGCGTTCAGCCTTCGAGTTTTGGTGGGCGGTACTCGGGGAAGATCCAGCGGAGGGCGAGGCGGCGGAGGCGGTTCTGGGCGGCGAGGAGCCGCTCGGCTGGCGTCCCTCTGGGGAGGAGGGCGGCCGCCGCGCAGGCCCAGGGCGCCAGCGCCACCTCTGCGGCCAGGACCACGGAGGTCTTGGCCAGTCGCACCAGGGTGTGCCGCTGGCGCAGCTCGCGCGCCACGGCGGCCAGGCGTGCCCGGTTCACGGGCTCTCCTTGCGGGCCACGGCGAGGAAGCCGTTCCCGTGGTCGAAGCGCCAGAGCGGGTAGTCGAGCAGGTCGAGGAGCCGGTACGCGAAAGCCGGCGGCGCGTTGTAGAGGTAGTACTCCGCGAAGAGGGTCCAGAAGCCGTGGTACGCGCGCAGGCGCGCGACGGAAAGCCCCACCTCCGCGGCCACCGCGCGGAAGCGGTCGGGGTGGATGAAGTTCTCCCAGCGGTGGCCTTCCCCGTCGTCCACCCCCACGCGACCGCCCGAGATCTGCCGCAACGTCTCGTGGAGGGTGAAGCGGTCGTTCTGCGAGACGACATAGACGAGCAACGCGCCGCCCGGGGCGAGCACGCGCGCCACCTCGCGCATGGCCTGCTCGAAACCTCCCTGGCCCAGATGCTCGAAGACGTCGAACGAGAGGACGCAGTCGACGCTGCCGTCGCCCACGGGCAGCCGGTCGGCCTGGCCCACGTGGAAGGCGTTGCGGTCGCCCCGTGGCCGGGCCTCGAGGGCCTGCTGGACGGCCGCGGCAGAGATGTCGAGGCCGATCCCGCTGCCACCGGAGAGCGCGCTCGCCACGAAGAGGTAGCGGCCGTCGTTGCAGCCGATCTCGAGCAACCGCGGGGCGGGCGGGAGCCGCAGGTCGCGGAAGGCCGAGAGCAGCAGCTGCTCCTTGGCCTTGACCCGGCCGCGCACGCGCCGAGAGACGAAGTCGCGCATGAAGCGCGCCTTGTCGTCCTGACCCTGGCCGCTGTAGCGGTTCGCCTGCCCGTCGTCATAGGTGGCGCGCTGGAGCGCGGCGTTCGAATCGAACGTGGTCTCGTCGCTGAAATCCGCGAAGGCGCCGCCCGCCCAGCGCCGCAGCGGGAAGCGGTGCCCCGCCGCGCAGGAGAGCTCACCCTCGACGGCCTGCAAGGCGCCATGATCGCGCGGGCAGACGAGCCCTTCGGTGGTCTCCGCCGTCATTCGGGAGCGATGATCAACCACGGGAGGCGGCCGGCCTCAAGTCGGTCAACCCTCCGCCGGCCCCGATCGACCGGCCGCGAGGGCCGGGACGGCTCAGGCGCGCGGGCCTTCGCGGGGGAGGCGGGCGCGGAAGGTCGTGCCCTCTCCCTCGGAGGAGCGGACCTCGAGGCTGCCGCCGTGGGCCTCCACGAGCGCCTTGCAGATGTAGAGGCCGAGGCCGAGGCCGGCGTCGCGGCCGGCGCCGGCGTGGCCTCGACGGAAGGGGTGGAAGAGGCTCGGCAGGAGCTCGCGAGGGATCGGCTGGCCGCCGTTGCGGACCTCGAGCGTCACCTGCTCTCCCTCGCCTCGCACCTCCGCCACGACGGGCGGCTCGCCGTGCCGGAGCGCGTTGCCGAGGAGGTTCGAGGCGACCTGTCCGAGTCGCTCGCCGTCCCAGCGGCCGACGGGATCTCCGAGCAGCCGCAGCCGGATCTCGCGCTCGGGGTGGGCGAGCCGCAGCTCGTCCGCCACCGCCGCCACGACCTTCGAGAGATCGGTGCCCGGCCGCGGGGCGATGGGGATGCCGCCGCCCACCCCGGCGCGCGTCGCGTCGAGGAGCTGGTCGACCATGTTCTCCATCCGCGCGGCGCTGCGCGCGATGGCGTCGACCGCCTTCACGCGGATGCCGTCGTGGGCGCCGGGCGCGCGCAAGAGCGAGGTCCCGATCTTCACGGCCGCGAGCGGGGTCCGCAGGTCGTGGCCGAGGACGCCGACGAACCGCTCGCGCAGCGCCGCCGCCTCGAGCAGATCCGCCTCGAGCAGCTCGCGCCGCCGCAGGTCGCGCGAGAGCGCCGAGAGCGCGAAGGCGAGCCAGACGACCCCGAGGCCGGCCGAGAAGTGGAAGGCGCCGGCGAAGAGGAGGTTGTGCATGGCGCGCGTCGAGCGGCGCTCGAGGATCCGCCCCTCCTCCCGCCGCGCCGTCGTGATCGCCGCCTTCGCCCCGTCCATCAGCGCCTTGCCGACGCCGCTCTCGATCCGATCGAGGGCCGTCCGGCTGTCGCCCGCGCGCTCGAGCGACACCGTCTCGTCGAGATCGGCGAGCTTCTGCGCCGCCAGCTGGGCGAAGGTCGCGAGGCGCCGCCGCTGCGCCGGGTTCTCGGTGAGCTGCGCGGCGCGCCCGAGGTCCCTGGGGAGCCGCTTCTCCGCCCGCTCGAGCGGCTCGAGGTAGCTCTGGCGGCCCGTGAGGACGAAGCCGCGCTCGCCGGTCTCCGCGTCGGTCAGCTCGATCCGGAGCCGATCGAGGAGGAGCTCCTCCTCCTCGGCCCGCTCGAAGCCTCGCCCCGAGCTGAAGAGCTGCCAGAGCGAGACCAGGTCCGCGAGGACGAGCGCGAGTACCGCCGCCGCGGCGAGCAGGGCCAGTCTCGGGACCTTGGGGCGGCTCGGGCCGTCACGCACGGGGTCCGAAGCTAGCACGGCGAAGGCCGGCGGAGGCAACAGCTCACCATGGCCCGAACCGCCGAGGGCCGTCCGGGCTTCCTGCCGCGGGGCCCGTGGGGTGGCGACGGGGCCCGCGACCCTCGCGAACGGGCGCGCGAAGCCGATCGGTGGGGCCGCGAGGCGCTCCCGCCCGCCGAGAGGGGAGGATCGCCGGCCGAGAGGGGAGGATCGCCGGCCGAGAGGGGAGGATCGCCGGCGATCGATCGAAGATCGCCCGCGAGTCATCCCGCTCGGCCGGCCAGCCACGAAAGATCGCCGGCGGATCATCCAGCTTCGCCCGCGAGTCATCGAAGATCGCCCGCGAGCCATCCCAGCTCACCGCCGAGTCGTCGAAGATCGCCGGCGAGCCATCCCATTTCACCGCCGAGTCATCCCGGGAATCGCTCGATCCATTCCCAGGACGGCGCGTCGCGACGCCGGGGTCGGCTGGTCGCCCCCTGTCCTTTCGCACGCTTGCTCTCGATCGAAGAAAAGTGAGTCACGCAGCGAGGCCTCGTACCCCCTGTTCTGTGGGCAGGGAAGGACGAGCGCGAGAGCGGCGCCGCTGAAACGTCGCCTTCCGGCGCCGCGGGCGATGGGGCCCGCGGGTGGCAGACGCTCTCGCGGCGAACCCGGGTCGCCAGCCCGGGAGAAAGGAAAGAGAGTCATGGTGCTCGAGAACATCCTGCAGAAGCTGGTCGACAACCTGGGGAAGGTGATCCCGGGGAACGTCCAGCTCGTCCTCAACGGCACCGCGTTCACGGTGCAGGCGCTGGTCCAGAAGCTCGGCCAGCTCCTCGCCCTGTATGCGGCGGTCGACGAGGCGAAGCAGCAGCACCTGGTGGCGGTCAAGCAGCTTCACGCGGCCGTGCCGGACGCTCGCCAGCTGGTGTCGGCGCTCGGTTCGGTCCTCCGTGGGCAGCTCGGCTCCGGCAATCCTCTGCTCGCGCAGCTCGGGCTGAAGACCGGTGCTCGCTCGAAGCCGTCGGCGCTGAAGAAGGCGCAGGCGGCGGCGAGCGGGCTGGCCACGAAGAAGGCTCGCCACAACTCGGGGAAGAAGTCGCGCCTCGCGTTGTCCGAGCCGGTGCAGGTCGACGTCGTGCTCGTGGGCCCGGACGGCAAGCCGATCCAGCAGAGCGGGTCGGCCCCGAACGGGAACGGGAGCGGCGGCGCCGGCCAGCCAGAGAAGGGCTGAGCTGCAAGAGCGCCCCCCGGGGCTTTGCCCGGGGGGCGCGGGGGCGGTGGGCGGCACGGTGCGGCCGCCCGGGGCGCCGGTTCGACTTTGACGCTGGAAGGCGAGGAGGCGATGTTCCGCGGAGACCGGGAGGGACGCAGTGGACGAGAACGAGACGGATTCGCCGCCGGCCGAGCCCTCGGAGCTCGAGGCGGCGCGAAAGAGGAAGGCGGAGCTCGACGAGCGCGACCGCGAGCTGATGGAGCGGCTCCTCGCGGGGGATCGGCAGGCGTCGGGCGAGGCGTGCCTGCGGCTCAATGGGCTGATGGAGCGGGCCTGCGCGAGGGACACGCCGAAGCTCCTGCGGCGCTTCGCGGCGCTGCGGGGGGCGGCCTTCGAGCTCCTTGGCCGCTGGCTCTTCGAGAAGCGGAACCTGCGGCCGGACGAGCCGTTGCCGTTTCTCGCGCGGCGGCTCTGGAAGCAGGCGATGGAGGCGGAGGCGCGGGCGGACGCTCGGGCCGCGAGGACGGTCTCCTTGGACCAGGGCTGGGAGGAGGCGGACCCGGGCGAGGCGAGCCGCCTCGCCGGGAGGCGGGAGCAGCTCGAGCGGAAGATCGGCGCGGCGGCTCCGCCCGCGGATCCCGAGCGGCTCTACGCCCAGAGAGAGCTTCAGGCGTGGCTCGAGCGGGCGCGGGAGCGGCTCTCGGAGACGGACCGGGCGACCTGGGAGGCGATCGAGCGGGTCGAGGACGGCGCGGCCGGCTCGCTCGGGGAGGCGCTCGGCGTGACCCTCGTGGCCGCGCGGCAGCGGCGCCGCCGGCTGCGGGTCGCCCTCGTCGAGCTGGCGCTCGCGGACGGCATCGAGGAGATCGTCGAGCGGGCGAAGCGGGCGCGCGCGGTGCGGAGCGACCAGGGAAAGAAGAGGACCGGCGATGACGATTGAGAGAGAGACGAAGGGCGGCCACCGGGCCGAGGAGCTGGTCCGCTTCCACGACGGCGAGCTGGAGCCGGCCGAGCGGGCCGAGTTCGAGCGGCACCTCGCGGGCTGCGACGACTGCCAGGCGACCTTGCGGGCGGCCGGGGCGGCGCTTGGGGCCTTCGACGATCTCGTCGCGAGCCCGGCGCCGCCGCTCGACGTGGCCGAGGCGATCGCGGCGATGGACCGTGGGGCGACGAAGGCGCGGGCCGAGCGGAGGCGGCGGAGGCTCGCCGTCGGGATCGCGGCGATCGGGCTCACCGCCGCCGCGGGGATCGCGCTCTACGTCGCGACCCGCCAACACCCGCCCGTCGCCCCCGACCACTACTACGCCCCGCGGCCGACTCGAAGGTAGACTGTCGCCATGACGCTCGAATGCCCGGGTTGCCACAGCCGCTACGAGGTGCCGGCCCGGCCGCCGGGGACGCGGGTCCGCTGCCGGTGCCAGACGATCTTCACGGTGCCGGCGCCCACGGAGGTCGCGGGCGCCCTGAGCTGCCCGAAGTGCGGCGCCACCGTCTCGCCGGACGACCCGTCGTGCCGCTACTGCCACGCGCTCCTCGCGACCGCGGCCTGCCCGCGCTGCTTCGGCCTCCTCTTTCAGGGGACGGCCTTCTGCCCCCACTGCGGCGCGGCGGTGGGCGAGGGCGAGGCGGCCCACGCCACCCGCGCGGGGGCGAGCCGCCGAGTCTGCCCGCGCTGCCAGCCCGCGGCGGAGAACCAGCTCACCGCCCACCTCGTCGGCGAGACGCTGCTCGACGAGTGCCACGCCTGCGGCGGCCTCTGGATCGACGCCGCGGCGCTCGAGCGGGTCATCGCGGACCGCGACCGGCAGTCGGCGCTGCTCTCGGTGGCGGTGGGCGGAGCGGCCGCGCCCCCGGCGGCGGGGCCGGCGTCGATCCCCGAGCTCCGCTACCTGCACTGCCCCGACTGCCGGGTGCTGATGAACCGCAAGAACTTCGGCGAGCGGTCGGGGGTCATCGTCGAGATCTGCAAGGCGCACGGCGTCTGGTTCGACCACGACCAGCTCTCGCGGGCGCTGCGCTTCGTGATGTCCGGCGGCCTCGAGGAGACGAAGCGGCGCAAGCTCGAGGAGCTCGACCGCGAGCTCGAGCGGAAGCGGACGGCCATCGCGGCGGCCTCGGGCGGCGCCTATGGGGGCATCGGGGGGATGGACCCGATGCGTCCGGTCACGCCCGGCCTCTTCGCCGTGGGCGGCGCCCTCGTCGACCTTCTTCGCCACCTCTTCTAGCGCTCGCGGGGGGGGCTCCCCCATCGGGGGGCCTTGCCGCGGCGAGGGGGCGTGACGATCTTCGCGCCCATGGACCTCCCCCCCGAGGATCTCTCCCGCCTCTCGCTCGAGCTCGCCGCCACGTTTCGGCGCCACGGCATGCTGGCCGAGGCGCAGCTTCTCGAGATCGAGCACTGGGATCGGCAGTCGGTCCTCGGCTGGCTGCGCGCCCTCGAGCCGCCGGCGGAGCCGCCGCCCCCGCCCGCCTGGCACTGAGCGGCCGCTCGGTCCCAGCCCCCCGGGGCGCGGGCCGCGAGGCGCAGCGCCCCGGCTCGACCCAGGGCGGCGGTTCGTGCTACCAGCGAGCCGCTCTCGTGGAGGCAACCATGCGCCTGTCCTGCGTCGCCGCGCTGCTCTTCGCCCTCGCCGCCTGTTCGGGTGGCGTGCCCTCTGCCGCGGGGGAGGATGGCGGCAGCGGGACGAGCGGCAGCGCCGCCAGCGGCGGCTCGACGGGCGGATCGACGACTTCGACGGCCTCGACCGGTGGCTCGACGAGCGGGACGACCGGCGGCTCGACGAGCGGCGGTACCACGAGCTCGACCGGCGGTTCGACGAGCGGCTCGACCAGCGCGACGACGGGCGGCGGGACGACGGGTGGCGGGACGACCTCGGCCGGGGGGAGCTCGGGCGGGAGCACGGGGGGCGTCGAGTGCCTCTGCCCCTCGGGCTCGACCTGCGGGACCGCCAACGGCCACCCGGTCTGCCGGACGGCCTCCGGCATCCCGATGTTCAGCCACGTCTTCGTGATCCCGATGGAGAACCTCTCGCTGTCGACGCTCGAGGGCGCGGACGGCGGCTACCCGAACGCCCCCTACCTCGCGAGCCTCGCGGCGAAGTGGGCCACGGCGAGCGACTACCACGGCGTCGCCCACCCGAGCCTGCCGAACTACATCGCCATGACGTCGGGCGAGGACGTCTCGGGCATCGGCTGCGACTGCCAGCCGCCCGGCGCGACCGGCTCGACCTGCAGCTCCCTCACCTGCAACCTGATCCTCAGCAGCTGCGACTGCCCGCAGGCCGTGAGCCCGAACCTCGCCGACGAGATCGAGAGCGCGGGCAAGGACTGGCGCAACTACGCCGAGAACATGGGCGCGGCCTGCAACGTCACCGCGAGCGGCAGCTACGCGCCGAAGCACGTGCCGTTCCTCTACTACCCGGACGTGCAGGGGAACGCGGCGCGCTGCGACCAGCACGTCGTCGACTTCGCCGGCTTCGCCCAGGACCTCGCGGCGGGACCGGCCGCCTTCGACTTCCTGACGCCGAACCTGACCGACGACATGCACGACCCCGTCATCGGGAGCGGGCCGCAGAACGTGACGAACGGCGACGACTGGCTCGCGGGCCAGCTGCCGGCGATCCTCGCCTCCCAGGCGTTCCAGGACGGCGGGATCCTCTTCATCGTCTGGGACGAGGACGACGACTCGGGGGCCTTCGTGAAGGACGCCCCCATCGGCCTCTGGGTGATCTCGCCGCTGGCGAAGCAGGGCGGCTACGTGAGCCAGGTCCACGCGGACCACTACTCGCTGCTCGCGACCATCCAGGACGGCCTCGGCCTGCCGCGGCTCGGCCTCTCGGTGCCGGCGACGCCGCTCGCCGACTTCTTCCCGGCGAAGTAGCCGATGGCGCCGCGCCCGCCCGCGGCGGCGCTCGTCGACCTCTTCCGCTAGCCGAACACCACGGTCTTGTTGCCGTGCACGAGGATCCGCTCCTCGAGGTGGAGCTTCACCGCCCGCGCGAGCACCTGCCGCTCGAGGGCGCGGCCGAGCGCCTTGAGGTCCGCGACCGACTGGCGATGGGAGACCCGCGTCACGTCCTGCTCGATGATGGGGCCGGCGTCGAGATCGGCGACGACGTAGTGGGCCGTCGCGCCGACGAGCTTCACCCCCCGCTCGTGCGCCTGGCGGTACGGCTCGGCGCCCAGGAAGGCGGGCAAGAACGAGTGGTGGATGTTGATGATGCGGCTCGGGAAGCGGCGCACGAAACCCTCGGAGAGGACGCGCATGTAGCGCGCCAGCACGAGGAGGTCGGCCCGTCCTTCGAGCAGCTCGAGGAGGCGCGCCTCGGCGGGCGCCATTCCCTCCGGCCCGATCGGCACGTGCTCGAACGGCACCCCGAACCACTCGACGGCGGACCTCAGGTCCGGGTGGTTGCCGACGACGAGGGCGGGCTCGGCCGCGAGCTCGCCCCGCTTCCAGCCCCAGAGCAGCTCGAGCAGCGCGTGGTCCTCCGTCGAGACGAGGACGGCGAAGCGGCGCCGGTCGCGAAAGTGGCGCAGCCGCCACTGCATGCCGAAGCGCTCCGCGACCTCGGCCTGGAAGCGGGCCGAGAGCTCCGCCGGCTCCGGCGAAGGCTCCGGGAGCACGAACTCGAGCCGCATGAAGAAGGTCCCGCCGTCGGGATCGGTCGAGTGCTGCTGCAGGTCGGTGACGTTGGCGCCGCGCGCGAAGAGAAACGAGGTCGCGGCCGCGACGATGCCGGGACCGTCGCGGCAGGTGATGAGCAGGCAGGCGCGCCGGTCGAGCGGGGATGGCAAGCGGCTCTCCGGGCTTCAAGGTAAGGACGCGCGGGGCGGCGGCGCGAGTCCGTAGAGGCCGCACGGCTCCTCGAGCCGCGAGAAGTCGTGGGCCCTGAAGGCGGCGAGGACGTCGTCCGGGGTCTCGTAGGGGCGCGCGCGCCGCCAGCTCGCGAGCGGGCGGAGCCGCGAGCGGAGCGCCGGCGAGAGCTGGTCGAGGGAGTGCTCGCGGGCGATCGCGAGCCCGCCCCGCTCGAGGAAGGGGAGGACGTCGCCCTCGCCCCAGAGCTCGCGGACGGGGAGCCCGGCCTCGAGGGCGAAGGGGCCGGGGTGCTCGAGCAGGGCGCCCAGGGGATGGCCTTCGGCGAGCGGCCTGGCGCTCGCGGGGAACCAGGGGCCGCCGAAGGCGGGCGCGACGAAGGCGAGGGCGACGGCTCCGGCGGCGGCGGTCGAGAGCCCGGCGAGGCCCGCGGCGCGCGCGCCCGGCCTGGCCCAGCCGATCCCGGCGCCGAGCAGCAAGAGCGCCGCCGCGATCAGCGCGGGAGCGGCCAGCTGGAAGCCCGTGCCGAGGAGCGCGACGAGCCCCGCCGCGGACGACGCGACGGCGACGGCGAGGCCCGCCGCGCGCGCGGCCCGGCCGCCCGAGAGGATGGCCTCGGCCGCGAGCGCCGCGAGCGGCGGCAGGACGAGCAGCGGGTAGTGGAGGCCGTGCTCCTCGGGGAGCCCGAAGACCAGGTAGAAGGCGCCGAGCCACGAGAGGGCGGCATGGGAACGGGAGCGGCGCGCCGGGTCGGTGAGCGCTCGCCAGAGCCCCACGGCCGCGATCGGCGCGAAGGGCGCCGCGTAGAGGAGCGTGCCCCAGAGGAGGCCGAGCCGCGGCTGGCCGTGGGTCGAGGCGAAGCGGTTGAAGTACTGGTCGACGACGTGCGCCTCCCAGAGCTCGCGCGGGTGCGCCCAGATCATGAAGGCGTACCAGGGGAGCGTGGCGAGGCTGCCCAAGGCGACCCCGCCCCAGAGCGCGGGGCGGCCGAGGAGCGAGAGCCGCCGCTCGAGGGCGAGGGCCGCCGCGACGGCGACGAGGAGGAGGAAGGGGCCGATGGGTCCCTTGAATCCGAGCGAGATCCCGGCGAGCAGGCCGGCGCCGAGGAGGGCCGAGCGGCGGCCCTCGAGCGCGCGAGGGAGGAGCGCGAAGGCGCCGGTGAGGCAGGCGGCGAGCGGCAGGTCGAGCATCAGCTCGCGGCCGAAGCGGACGACGCCGAGCGACCCGCAGAGGAGGAGGCCGGCGAGCAGCGCCCCCTCGCCGCCGAGGCTCGCGCCCGCGAAGAGGGCGCCGGCCGCGCAGAGGAGGGCGGCGGAGAGGGCGCCCGGCAGCCGCGCCGCCGCGCCGCTCCGCCCGAAGAGCGCCATCGAGAGGCGCGCCGCCCAGAAGACGAGCGGCGGCTTCTGGTAGATGTAGCCGCCGTCGTGCGAGGGGGCGACGTGGCCCGTGTCCACCATGTCCGCGGCGACCGAGAGGTAGAAGGCCTCGTCCGGGTGCCCCACGCCGTCGAGGTCGCCCAGTCGCGGGAGGGCGAGGGCGAGGGCGACGAGCCCCACGGCGGCAGCCGCGCGGGACGGTCGGGCGGTCAGCCAGCGCCAGGGGCGGTCGGCGATCACCCGCGGAATCTAGCACGGGGGCGCCGGAGCGAAGCCCGTGGGGGCGCCCGCGTTGACTCCCGTCGGGCGCTTCTCTAGTTTGCGCCCGCCAAACGTCCGCCGGAGATTCCATGCGCCGCCTCCTCGCAACCCTCTGCCTCGCCTGCCTGCTCGCCTGCGGCGCCTCGAGCGGCGCCGCTGGCGGCGGGACCACGGGGGGCGGGGGCTCGGGGACGAGTGCTGCCTCGGGCGGGAGCGGCGGTGGCTCGAGCGGCGGGGGCAGCGGCGGGGTCGTGACCGACGCGGGTCCGACGAGCTGCGCCATCGACGGCGGAACCTTCCAGGCGAACGAGCCGAACCCCGGCAACCCCTGCGAGATCTGCTCGCCTGGGGCGAACGCGACGGCCTGGACGCCGAACGTGGTGTCCACCCACTGCGCCGGGTCGGACGGCGGGGCGGGGATCTGCGACCTCACCGGCCACTGCTGCACGGTCCAGTGCACGGGCAACAACAACTGCACGGACGGCTCCGGTATGTGCGCGAGCGCCGCCGACTGCTGCGGGATCCCGCAGTGATCCGCGGCGGCTTGTCCGGCGCGTCGGCGTTCCAGTAGGCTGACCGACGTGCCAACGTTGCCGACGAACGTCGCCGAGCTCTTCGAGCTGCTCGCGGGCGGGCCGACCGCGCTCGATCCGCTGCTCGGCAGCCCCCTCGTGCTCGTTCCGCTCGAGCCGTGGACCCTCCCCGATCTGCCGGCGCTGCGGGACGCGACCCTGACCGGGCGCTCCCAGCTGCTGAAGACGACGATCGGCCGCCAGGCCCCCGCGCTGGAGGCGGCCCCCTACCCGATTCCGGCCGACCCGGTGGTCGAGATCGGCCGCAGCCACCGGGCGGGCATGCGGATCGACCAGCCGACCATCTCGAGGCTGCACGCGGAGCTGAAGCGGGTCGACGGCAGGATCGAGATCCACGACCGGGGCTCCTACAACGGGACGATGGTGAACGGCCGCATCCTCGGGCCCGGCGAGTCGGCCTTCCTGGCGGAGGGGGACGTGGTCACCCTGGGCGAGAGCCAGCTGCTCTTCGGCACGATCTCCCACCTCGCCTCGCTCGTCGTGAAGAAGTAGCGGGGGAATCCCGTTGACGGGACGGAGGGGCAAAGGATAGATCACCGCCCCGCTTCATGAGGGCGCCTAGCTCAACTGGCAGAGCAATGGACTCTTAATCCATAGGTTGAAGGTTCGATTCCTTCGGCGCTCACCACGGCTCACGACGAACGGCCTCGCTGCTCGCGTGAGCCTTTGCTTTTCGGGCGAGAGTGGCGGAACTGGCAGACGCGCTGGACTTAGGATCCAGTGGGGAGACCCATGAGGGTTCGAGTCCCTCCTCTCGCATCGCAACCCCCCGAGGTCCGGCATGAAAGTCCAAATCGAAGAGCTCTCTCCCATCGTCCGGCGGCTCACCGTCGAGGTCGAACCCGATCTCGTCGACCGCGCGCTCGCCGAGGCGTACCAGGAGCTCTCGCGCAACGTGAAGATCCCCGGCTTCCGCCCCGGCAAGGCTCCGCGCCGGATCCTCGAGCAGAGCTTTCGCGAGCGGGTGGAGCGCGAGGTGGTGGGCGACCTCGTCCGCAGGACCTACCCCGAGGCGGTCGGCGAGCAGGCCATCCTCCCCGTCGCCGAGCCGGTCGTCGAGAACGACAAGCTCGTGCCCGGCCAGCCGTTCCGCTACCGCGCGCGGGTCGAGGTCAAGCCCAAGCTCGACCCGAAGGACTACCTGGGGCTGCCCCTCCAGGCGAAGAAGGCCGACGTCGGGGACACCGAGGTCGAGGCGGAGCTCGAGAGAGTCCGCCAGTCGCTCTCGACGCTCGTGCCGCTCGAGGATCGGAAGGTCGGCGTGACCGGCGACTGGGCGCTCATCGACTACGACCTCGACCTGCCGGAGGGCGCCCCGCAGCTCGAGCGGAACCGCGACACGCCGGTCGAGATCGCCGAGGGGACCATCACGGCGGGCTTCGTGCCGCAGCTCGCGGGCGTCGAGGTGGGGCAGGGGATCGACCTCTCCCACTCCTTCCCGGACGACTACAAGATCGAGGCGCTGCGGGGGAAGAGCGCCACCTTCCACGTGACCCTCAAGGCGCTGCGCCGCCGGGAGATCCCCGCGCTCGACGACGAGATGGTGAAGGATCTCGACGAGCCGGGGCTCTCGACGCTCCCCCAGCTCCGCGAGCGGCTGCGCGAGCGGCTGACCCGAGAGGCCGAGGCCGAGGCCGCTCGGGAGCGGGACGAGCAGCTCGTCGCGGGGCTCGTCTCCCGCAACCCGTTCGAGGCGCCCCCCGCGATGGTCGACCGGCTGATCGAGTCCCAGCTCCGCCGGGTGGCCGAGCGGATCGTCCAGGCGGGCATCGACCCCTCGTCCGTCAGCATCGACCGGGAGAAGCTGAGGGAGAACGCCGAGCGGCGCGTCAAGGGCGAGCTCTTGCTCGAGGCGATCGCCGACAAGGAGGGCGTGACCGCCTCGGACGAGGACCTCGACGCCTTCGTCGAGAAGGTCGCCAAGGAAGAGGAGGCGCCGCTGCAGAAGGTCCGGGCGCAGTTCGCCCGCGCGCCTGCCCGGCAGGCCCTGCTCGCGAAGCTGCGCGAGGACAAGACCCTTGCCTTCCTCGCATCCAAAGCTACTGTTCAGGAGGGCTAGCCGCCGGCCGCCCGGCCGGCGAGAGGAGCGTTCATGACTTACATCCCGATGCCGTTCGTCGTCGAGCAGACCCACCGCGGCGAGCGCTCCTACGACATCTACTCGCGGCTGCTCAAGGATCGAATCGTCTTTCTCGGGGTCCCCATCGACGACGACATCGCGAACGTCGTCATCGCCCAGATGCTCTTCCTCGAGTCGGAGGATCCGGACAAGGACATCAACTTCTACATCAACTCCCCGGGCGGCTCGGTGACCTCGGGCCTCGCCATCTACGACACGATGCAGTACGTGAAGCCGCAGGTGTCGACCATCTGCATGGGCCAGGCCGCCAGCATGGCGGCCGTGCTCCTCGCGGCCGGGGCGAAGGGCAAGCGGATCAGCCTCCCGCACTCCCGCATCATGATCCACCAGGTGATGGGCGGGGTGCAGGGGCAGGCGACCGACATCGAGATCCACGCCCGCGAGATCCTGCGCCTCAAGGCGAAGCTGAACGAGATCCTCCAGAAGCACACCGGCCAGCCGCTCGATCGCATCTCCCACGACACGGAGCGCGACTACTTCATGGGCGCGGGCGAGGCCAAGGAGTACGGGATCATCGACGAGGTGATGGCGCACAAGAAGGGCACCGGGAAGCCTCAGGGTTGACTGGGGGTTGTGCCGTGACGCGGGCAGGCGTGACGCCCGCCGCCCCTCGGACCTAAGATTTCACTCGAGACGGCAACTCCGGAAGAGGCGACCTTGGATAAGACGCTCTGCTGCTCTTTCTGCGGGAAGAGCCAAAAAGACGTGAAGAAGCTCATCGCGGGCCCGACGGTCTACATCTGCGACGAGTGCATCGGGCTCTGCAACGACATCATCGCCGAAGAGGTCGACCGGGGCGATTCCAAGGACACGAAGCTCCGCGTGCCCCGCCCGTCGGAGATCAAGGCGATCCTCGACGAGTACGTCATCGGGCAGGAGCGGGCGAAGAAGACGCTCGCCGTCGCCGTCCACAACCACTACAAGCGGATCGAGAACCGGGCCGAGGGCGCGGCCGCCCCGGGCGCGGGCAGCGGCTCCGAGATCGAGCTCCAGAAGTCGAACATCCTTCTGCTCGGCCCGACGGGGAGCGGCAAGACCCTCCTCGCCCAGACCCTCGCCCGGATCCTCAACGTCCCGTTCACCATCTCGGACGCCACCTGCCTCACCGAGGCGGGGTACGTCGGCGAGGACGTCGAGAACATCATCGTGAACCTCCTGCAGGCCGCCGATCACGACATCGAGCGGGCCCAGCGCGGCATCGTCTACATCGACGAGATCGACAAGATCGCACGCAAGAGCGAGAACCCGTCCATCACGCGCGACGTCTCGGGCGAGGGCGTGCAGCAGGCCCTCCTCAAGATCATCGAGGGGACCGTCGCGAACGTGCCGCCCAAGGGAGGGCGCAAGCACCCGCAGCAGGAGTTCCTCCAGATCGACACGACGAACATCCTCTTCATCTGCGGCGGCGCCTTCTGCGGCCTCGAGCAGATCGTCGAGCGTCGCATGGGCGGCCGGAGCCTCGGCTTCGGCGCCGAGGTCAAGAGCCGGGACGAGCGGAACATCTCGGAGCTCTTGCGGGAGGTCGAGCCGGACGATCTGCTGAAGTTCGGGATGATCCCCGAGTTCATCGGCCGGCTCCCGGTGGTCACCACGCTCGACGAGCTCGACGAGAAGGCGCTCGTCGACATCCTCGTCGCCCCGAAGAACGCCCTCGTCAAGCAGTACAAGAAGCTGCTCGAGATGGACGGCGTCAACCTCAAGTTCACGGATCAGGCGCTGCGGGCGGTGGCCAAGGAGGCGATCCGGCACAAGTCCGGCGCCCGCGGGCTGCGGGCCATCCTCGAGAGCGCCATGCTGGACGTCATGTACGACATCCCCTCGCGCAAGCACGCGAAGGAGGTCGTGCTGAGCGAGGAGGCGATCCGCCGCCAGGAGGCTCCGCTCGTGCTCTACGAGAAAGAGGCCGAGAGCGCCTGAGCGGCCGCCGCCGGGTAGAATTCTTCGCCTCTGTCTTGTTATGAGTTAAAGAACACGGGGGGCGGCGCCTCGCGCTCGCTCCGCGTGCGTTATCTTTACCCTGAGGAGTTCTGATGTTCTCATTCCGAGGCGACGACGGCAAAAAGGGCGACCCGAGGCGGGTCCGCACGCTGCCACTGCTTCCGCTCCGGGACATCATCGTCTTCCCGCACATGGTGGTGCCGCTCTTCGTCGGGCGCGAGAGGTCGATCGCCGCGCTCGAAGAGGCGATGAAGCACGACAACGACATCCTGCTCGTCGCCCAGAAGAAGGCGAAGACGAACGAGCCCAGCCCAGACGACATCTTCGGCGTGGGGACGCTCGGCACGATCATCCACCCAGGCGTCGTCCGGTTGCCCGACGGCACGGTGAAGGTGCTCGTCGAGGGCAAGCGCCGCGCCGTGATCCGAAGCTACGTGGAGACCGAAGGCTGCTTCCAGGTCGAGATCGAGGAGATGGACGATCAGCCCGACCGCGGCGTCGAGATCGAGGCGCTCGTCCGCACGGTGCACGGGGTCTTCGAGCAGTACGTCAAGCTCAACAAGCGGATCCCGCCCGAGATGTTGATGTCGGTCGCGACGATCGACGATCCGTCCCGATTGGCCGACACCATCGTCGCGCACCTCTCGCTCAAGCTCAACGACAAGCAGAGCATCCTCGAGACCGCCTCGGCCGCCAAGCGGCTCGAGAAGCTCTACGAGCTGATGCAGGGCGAGATCGAGATCCTCCAGGTCGAGAAGAAGATCCGGACCCGGGTCAAGAAGCAGATGGAGAAGACCCAGAAGGAGTACTACCTCAACGAGCAGATGCAGGCGATCCAGAAGGAGCTCGGCGAGCGCGACGAGTTCAAGAACGAGATCCAGGAGCTCGAGGAGAAGATCAAGCAGAAGCGGATGAGCAAGGAGGCGACCCTCCGGGCGAAGAAGGAGCTGAAGAAGCTCAAGATGATGTCGCCCATGAGCGCCGAGGCCACCGTCGTCCGGAACTACATCGACTGGATCCTCTCCTTGCCCTGGCAGGAGTACACGAAGGACGAGATCGAGCTCGAACGGGCCCAGAAGATCCTGGACGAGGACCACTTCGGGCTGCGCAAGGCCAAGGGTCGAATCCTCGAGTACCTGGCCGTCCAGGCGCTGGTCGAGAAGATCAAGGGGCCGATCCTCTGCTTCGTCGGCCCCCCCGGGGTCGGCAAGACCTCGCTCGCCCGTTCGATCGCCCGCTGCATGGACCGCCGCTTCGTGCGGCTGTCGCTCGGCGGCGTCCGCGACGAGGCCGAGATCCGCGGCCACCGGCGCACCTACATCGGCGCGCTCCCCGGCAAGATCATCCAGTCGCTCAAGAAGGCGGGCTCGGGGAACCCCGTGTTCCTGCTCGACGAGGTCGACAAGATGTCGACCGACTTCCGCGGCGACCCCTCGGCGGCGCTGCTCGAGGTGCTCGACCCCGAACAGAACCACAACTTCAGCGACCACTACCTCGACCTCGACTACGACCTCTCGAAGGTCATGTTCATCTGCACCGCGAACACGCTCCACGGCATCCCGCTCCCGTTGCAGGACCGGCTCGAGATCATCCGGCTCGCGGGCTACACCGACGTGGAGAAGCTCGCCATCGCTCGCCGTTACCTCGTGCCGAAGGAGAAGGAGGCGAACGGCCTCGCGGACGTGGACGTGCGCTTCACCCCGAAGGCGCTTCGGACCATCGTGCACCACTACACGAAGGAGTCGGGCGTCCGGAGCCTCGAGCGCGAGATCGCCGGGGTCTGCCGCAAGATCGCGAAGGACGTGCTCGCCCACGGCAAGGATCGCAAGATCGTCGTGACCTCGAAGAAGCTGTCGCGCTACCTCGGGCCGCAGCGGTTCCGCTACGGCGTCGCCGAGAGCTACGACCAGGTCGGGCTGGTGACGGGGCTCGCCTGGACCGAGCTCGGCGGCGAGCTGCTCGTCACCGAGGTCACCGTGATGCCGGGCAAGGGCAAGCTCATCATCACGGGCAAGCTCGGCGAGGTCATGCAGGAGTCCGCGCAGGCGGCCATGTCGTACGTCCGCTCGAGGGCCGAGCGCTTCGGCCTCGACCGGAAGTTCAACGAGAACCTCGACGTGCACATCCACGTGCCCGAAGGGGCCATCCCGAAGGACGGCCCGTCGGCTGGAATCACCATGGCGACCGCGCTCGTCTCGGCGCTCACCAAGATCCCCGTTCGCAAGGACGTGGCGATGACCGGCGAGATCACGCTTCGCGGCCGGGTGCTCCCGATCGGCGGGCTGAAGGAGAAGGCGATGGCGGCCCACCGCGGCGGCCTGCGCACCATCCTGATCCCGAAGGAGAACCAGAAGGACGTCCGCGAGATCCCGAAGAAGATCCGGGCCCAGATGCGCATCGTCCCGGTCGAGCACATGGACGAGGTGCTGAAAGAGGCGCTGGCCCTCGAGAATCCCGAGGCGTTCTTCAAGTCGCCCGAGCTCTCGGCGGGAGTCGCGGCGCCGACGGCGCCCGCGGTGGCCTCGCCGACCTCGGTCTGAGGGGCGGCGCGGAATCTGGCGGCCCGGCCGGCCGAGAGCTGATAAGACTCTCGGCGCACGGGCGGATAGCTCAGCGGTAGAGCGTCTCCCTTACACGGAGAGGGTCGCAGGTTCGAGCCCTGCTCCGCCCACCCGCGGCTCTGCCGCCCCCCTCAGCCGGCCCCGCCTCAGCCGGCGAGGATGTGCCGCACCTTCTCCTTGTCGTCCGGGAAGGTGAAGTGGCCGTAGATGGTGTAGCCGTTCTGGGGATCGACGATCCCGGCCCGGGTGATCCGGACGGCCTTCACCTTGTCGTCGGGAAAGGCGTAGAGATCGACGAGCTGGCCGACCTGGCGGCAGGTGAAGGCGTTGCCCTGCGCGGCGGTCCGCAGGACGTTGAGCTTGTTCTCCGGGAAGGCCTCGGCCTGGATCGCGGCGACGAGCCTCGCGAAGTCTCCGTCGGCCATCGGCATCGGTCCCGTCGGAGGCGGCGGCCCGACCATGGGGGCGTAGATCGGCTGGGCGGGAGGCGGGGCGTTCACGACGACGTTCGGCGTGACACCACCGGCCACGACCAGCGCGGTCATGCCCGGCTGGGCGGTGACCAGCTGCGACCAGGACGAGCCGTCGGGGTAGGCGAGGACGACCTGGTAGACGCGTCCGGGCGCGGCCGGCGCCCAGAGCGACTCGCCGCCGCCGGCGACGGGCTGGCCGCCGCCATCGAGGATCCGGATGCGCGCCCCCGGCGGCGCCGCGACCTTGATCCCGCTGCCGCCGCTCTGGCTCGGGCGATAGGCGACCGAGATCGCGCCGGAGCTCTGCGTCTGCATCATCGCGCCGCCCGGCCCCAGCTGGACGTTCAGCTGCTGCGCCGCCGCCGGCAGCGCGAAGGTGGCCAGCAAAGCCGTCGCGCAGATCGCTCGTCTCATGCCCGTCTCCCGTCTCCTGCGAAGCGCTCGAGGGCGCCCCGCGTCACCGCCGTCCACCGAATCTCCTAGCAGGCAAATCGCTCGCTTGCCAAGGGCTGGCGACCGCGACCCCGATCCGAGACAATCGCGGCCGCGTGACCGCCCGCGGCAGATTTGCGCCGAGCCCGACCGGGGAGCTCCACGTCGGGGCCCTCAGGACCGCGCTTCTGGCGTGGCTCCAGATCCGGCGGCTCGGCGGGCGCTTCGTCCTGCGCGTCGAGGATCTCGATCCCGATCGCTCGAAGCAGCCGCTCGCCGAAGGGCAGCTGCGGAGCCTGCGCGAGATCGGCCTCGATTGGGACGAGGGGCCCGTCTACCAGAGCGCCCGCACGGCGCTGTACGACGAGGCGGTGGCGGCCCTCGAGGCGAAGGGGCTCGTCTACCCCTGCTTCTGCTCGCGCGCCGAGATTGCCCGCGCCAGCTCGGCCCCCCACGGACCCGCGGACGACGGTCCCCGCTACCCCGGGACCTGCCGCGCGCTCTCGGCGGCCGAGCGGCGGGAGCGCGCGGCCGCCGGGCGAAGGCCGGCGCTCCGCTTCCGGGTTCGAGAGGGCGTCGTCGACTTCGCCGACGGGATCCTCGGCCCGATCGCGCAGGATGTCCAGGCCACGGTCGGCGACTTCGTCGTCCGGCGGATGGACGGCGCCTACGCCTACCAGCTCGCGGCGGTGGTGGACGACGACGCGATGGGCATGACCCACGTCCTGCGCGGCGCGGATCTCGCGCTCTCGACGCCGAGGCAGCTCCTCATCTACGAGGCGCTCGGCAGGCCGGCCCCCCGCTTCTTCCACGCGCCGCTCGTGCGCGGGCCCGACGGCGGGAAGCTCTCGAAGCGGCACGGCCCGGTCGGCGTCGAGACGCTCCGATCGCTCGGCGTGCCGCCGGCGCTCGTCGTCTCGGAGCTGGCGCGGCTCTGCGGGCTCCCGGAGCGGCCGTCGCCTCGGGAGCTGATCGACGGCTTCGATCTTTCGCGCCTTCCGGGCGAGGAGATCCGCTGGTCGCCGGAGCCGCTGCTTCAGCGCGCGAGGGGCTCGAGCTCGGCGAGGTAGCTCGGCGAGAGGCGGGCCTCGCGGGCCCCAGCGAGGAGGGCGCGGACGAAGGCGGGCGACGGGGCCTCCTCGTGCGCGAGCCGGCGGCCGGGCGCGGAACGGTAGGCCAGCGCCCGGATCGGGGCGCCGCCGGAGAGCGGCGCGACGTCCACCTCGAACGGCTCGTAGAGCCCCGAGATGGCGCCCTCTTTGTGGTCGGCGAGCCCGCGGGCCTCGCCCGGCATGGGCAGCGCGAGCCCCTCGACCGATCGACCCGGGGCCTCGGCGAGACTGGCGACGGCCCCGCCCCAGAAGCGGCTCGCGACGTCGAAGGCGAGCCGGAAGCCGGAGAGCCGCGCCGGGACCGCCTTCGAGAAGTCGGGGAGCGCGTAGCCGTGCTGCGAGCTCCAGTCGGCGAAGGCGCTTCGCGACAGCGAGGAGCCGTAGACGAACCAGACGAACGACCGGCTCGAGGGGGCCTCGTGCGCCTTGCCGACGACGGGGAGAGGCATGGCTCGCTCCTAGCGCTCGGGGACGGGAAAGGCGAGGCTCTGGCGCGCGCCGTCCCTCAAGACGACGAGGCTCAGCTTCTCTCCCGGCCTCTTCGTGGAGAGCCAGCGCAGCAGGGTCTGGGGACCCGCGGCGGGCTCGCCCTCGATCTCCACGAGGAGGTCGCCCGGGCGCACGCCCGCGGCTCGGGCGGCCGGCGAGCGGACGCGGTCGACGAAGAGCCCCTGCGGGAGCTTGGCGAAGAGCTCGCCCCTCGTGGGCGCCGTCAGCGGATCGAAGTAGAGCAGTCGGTCGAGCCGAGCGGCCTCGCGGTCGACGGGGCCGAGCTGGGCGAGCAGCACGTCGAGCGACGGATGTCCGTCGACGACGAATCCGTCCTCGTCGCGCGGGTTCAGCGTCAGCTCGAGGCCGCTCTCCGAGACGGGGCGCGGCACGCTTCCGAGCCGGGGGCGCGCCCGGTCGAGCAGCTCGGTCGTGAGCCGCGCGATCCAGCGGCGCAGCTCGGGCAGGTCGTCCCAGGTCGGGTGATCGGCGAAGGGATCGACCGGCACCTCGGCAGAGACCTCGGCGAGCTCGGCGCCGGGCGTCGGGCCGAGCAGCTCCTCGTGGATCACGAGCCGCACGTCGGCGTTGCGCCGCTGTCCCACCGGCTTGCCGTGCGTGTCCACGAGCAGCTCGGTGTCGCTCGTCTCGCGCCGCTCCACCCAGCCCCGGAGGGCCACCAGCTCGTCGGGCCGCAGGCCGCGCTCGGCGAGCGTCGAGGCGAGGTCGGTCGCCGCGTAGATCGAATCGGAGTGGGGATCCATCAACTTCAGCTCGGTCGGGCCCAGCGCGGAGAGGCGGCCACCCGAGAGGATCGCGCCCACCTCGTCCATGGCGAGCTCGTAGCTCCGGTAGGCGGGTGCGTTCCAGCGAAGGCCGACCGGGTAGACCGCCACCACGCGCGCCGGTACCGCGGCGCCTGGCGACAGCTCGGAATGGACCTGGACGCCGGCGCAGCCGATCGCGATCGCAGCGGGGAGAAGGAGGGCGAGCGTGCGGGCGTGGCGGGGCATCTAGTCGCGCAGGAGCGGGTCGAGCTTCCCCTCGCGCTCGAGGGCGTCGAGGTCCGAGAAGCCGCCGACGTGGGTCTCGCCAATCCAGATCTGCGGCACGGTTCGCTGCCCCGAGCGGCGGGTCAGATCCTCGCGCGCGGCGTCGTCCTCGGTGACGTCGATCTCCTCGTAGGAGACCCCCTTGCGCTCGAGCAGCGCCTTGGCCGCTCGGCAGTAGCTGCAGTAGCTCGTCGTGTAGACGCGGACGGGTTTCACGTGGCTCCTTTTAGCAGAGCTCGGCGCGGTGGGCGACCCCGACCGGCCCTCGAAAAAGAGAAGGCCCCGAGGTTGCCCCCGGGGCCTTCGAGCAGCTCGACGGTCGGCCGTCCCTTACATCGGGGGCATGCCGTGGGCGCCGCCGCTGGTCTTGTCCTCTTCCTTCGGACGGTCGGCGATCATCGCCTCGGTCGTCAGCATGAGGGAGGCGACCGAGGCCGCGTTCTGCAGCGCGAACCGGGTGACCTTCGTCGGGTCGATGACGCCCGCCTTGAGCAGGTCCTCGAACTCGCCGCTGGCCGCGTTGAAGCCGAAGGAGCCCTGCCCCTCGCGCACGCGGTTCACGACGATCGAACCTTCCCAGCCCGCGTTGCCGGAGATCTGGCGAAGCGGCTCCTCGAGCGAGCGGCGCACGATGTCGATGCCGAACTTCTCGCCCTCGGTCCACTCACCCTTCTCGAGCACCTTGAGGCAGCGGATGTAGGCGACGCCGCCGCCGGGGACGATGCCCTCCTCGACGGCCGCGCGGGTGGCGTGCAGCGCGTCCTCGACCCGAGCCTTCTTCTCCTTCATCTCGGTCTCGGTGGCCGCGCCGACGTTGACGACCGCCACGCCGCCCACGAGCTTCGCGAGCCGCTCCTGCAGCTTCTCGCGGTCGTAGTCGGAGGTCGTCTCCTCGATCTGGGCGCGGATCTGCTTCACCCGGGCCTCGATCTGCGACTTCTGCCCGGCGCCGTCGACGATGGTCGTGTTGTCCTTGTCGACGACGATCCGCTTCGCCCGGCCGAGCTCCTTGAGCGTGAGGCTCTCGAGCTTGATGCCGAGATCCTCGGCGATCATCTTGCCGCCCGTGAGGGTGGCGATGTCCTCGAGCATGGCCTTGCGGCGGTCGCCGAAGCCCGGCGCCTTGACGGCGCAGGTGGCGAGCGTGCCGCGCAGCTTGTTGACGACGAGCGTCGCGAGCGCCTCGCCCTCGACCTCCTCGGCGACGATCAGCATCGGCTTACCGGCGCGGGCGACCTGCTCGAGCACGGGGAGAAGATCCTTCATGTTCGAGATCTTCTTCTCGTGGATCAGGATGTAGCAGTCCTCGAGGACGGCCTCCATCCGCTCCGGATCGGTCACGAAGTAGGGCGAGAGGTAGCCGCGGTCGAACTGCATGCCCTCGACCACCTCGAGCGTCGTCTCGAGGCCCTTCGCCTCCTCGACGGTGATGACGCCCTCCTTGCCGACCTTGTCCATGGCCTCGGCGATGATCTTGCCGATGGTCACGTCGCCGTTGGCCGAGATGGTGCCGACCTGGGCGATCTCCTTCGGGTCCTTCGTCGGCTTCGAGAGCTTCTTCAGCTCGGCGACGACCTTCTCGACCGCCTTCTCGATGCCCCGCTTGATCTCCATCGGGTTGTGGCCGGCCGCGACGAGCTTGCTGCCCTCGCGGTAGATGGCCTGGGCGAGCACGGTCGCCGTGGTCGTGCCGTCGCCGGCGACGTCCGAGGTCTTCGAGGCGACCTCCTTGACCATCTGGGCGCCCATGTTCTCGAACTTGTTCTCGAGCTCGATCTCCTTGGCGACGGTGACGCCGTCCTTGGTGATCGTGGGCGAGCCGAACGACTTCTCGATGACGACGTTGCGGCCCTTGGGCCCGAGGGTCACCTTGACGGTGTCCGCGAGCATGTTGACGCCGCGCAGGATGGCTTCGCGCGCGCGGACGTCGAAAACGATCTCCTTCGACATTGTTTTCTCTCCTGAAAGGGGTTTGAGACTGCTTCGGGGAGTCTTCAGCCCTCGATGACGCCGAGGACGTCTTCCTCGCGGAGGATCAGGTGATCCTCGCCCTCGATCTTGACCTCGGTGCCGGCGTACTTGCCGAAGAGGATCCGATCGCCGGCCTTGATGTCGAGCGGGCGGACCTTGCCGTCCTCGAGCACCTTGCCGTTGCCGACGGCGAGCACCTTGCCCTCGAGCGGCTTCTCCTTCGCCGTGTCGGGGATGATGATGCCGCCCTTGGTCTTCTCCTCCTCGGCGACCCGCTTGACGATGAGGCGATCCTGCAGAGGCCGAATCTTCATGGCTTCCTCCAGTGGGAGTTGGGATTGTCGTCTTGGCACTCGGCGAGGCCGACTGCCAATTCGCGTGGGCAATATAGGCAGGGATTGGCCGCCGTCAAGGGCGAGCGGTCGTCGAGGGGGCGGTCGATCGGCCAACCAGTTGATCGGCCGATGGAATTTCTGGCGCGCCGGTTCGTCCCAAGGGTTGCCGAGCGATCGGAGCGGTGGTACGCTTGGAGACGAAAAAAATCGTGTCCGCGAGCGCGGCCACCCGAGCGCGCCCGCGGCACCGTGGAGCCCGCGAATGCCCGACCAGAGCCCCCCCCTCCTCACCGGGACCAGCATCAAGGAGTATTTCCGCGAGCTGGTCGACGCCGCGATGCAGAGCCAGCGGGTGAAGGTGGCGCAGGTGACCGAGTTCTACCTCGTCAACCTGCTCGCCGAGTTCCTCTCGACCCAGAACCTCTTCCCGGCCGAAGAGGGCGACGAGCCGCTCGCGTTCATGCTCAAGCGGGCCCAGGAGCAGCGGGGGTTCGAGCGGATCCGGGAGCTCAAGCGGCTCGGCGACACGAGCCTCTACATCTCGGGCTTCTTCGGCGATTCGCTCGGCGGCCGGCTGGTCGACGTCGACTACTACGTCGCCATGGGCGGCCGCGCCTACTCGGCGCTCTCGGAGATGTTCCACGGCGCCAACGTCGAGGAGCTCTACCTGGAGCTCTCCGAGAAGTTCATTCGGCTCGTCGACCTGCTCGGCGAGATCAGCGATCGGACCGTCTTCAAGACGAACCAGGGGCTCATCCGCCTCTACGAGCGCTACGTCAAGACCGGCAGCGAGCGGGTGGCGAAGATCCTCTCCGAGGAGGGCGTCCTGCCGATCAAGCCTCCCGACCCCGGTTTCGTCCAGTAGGAGGAGGAGCTTCCCTTGGCCTCGCCCATCGAGCTCATCGACCACGTCCAGGGGCAGCTCGAGGCCATCCACGACCGGGCGAGCCCCTACCGGGCGCGCGAGTTCTTGCTCGATCGGCGCCTGCTCGAGCGGCTCGGCCGGCGGGCCCTCGCGCCGGAGGAGCTCGTCATCGTCGAGGGCGAGGAGGGGCTCGACCTCGGGCTCTACCTCGCCCCCGAGCTCTTCCAGGAGCTGCGCCGCGTGCAGCCCTCCGGCGTCTCCGGCGCGAGCCTCGCCGAGGAGCGGCTCTTCGCCTTCGCGCCGGTCGTCGAGGGGGTCTCGCACTTTCTCTACGTCGCCGAGGCCGCCGGGCGCGAGCGGCCCGTCTCGCAGCTCGAGCTCGAGATCCAGGGCGAGCTCGACAAGTTCGCGGCCGCCTCGCTCCACCTCTGGGGGCGCGGCCTCCACCGCTCCGTGCAGCGGCTCTGCGACCGGCTCTTCCGGGGGGTCTCCTACCTGCCGCACCTCGGCCCCGACGAGCGGCGGCGCTACCGGGCCGCGAACGAGCTGGCGGGCGGCTTCGCGCGCCACCTCTGCGACCGCTTCGTCGCCGAGGGGCGGCTCGACCTCTTCTTGCGGGAGCTGCGCGAGGCCTACCGGCTCTGGGCGGGCGACAAGCTCGACTACCTCGGCCGCTTCGCCTGACGCCGCGCGCGTTGCGCGGCCCGCGGAAACTTGCTTCTATCGAGCCGTCTCGGCCGAGGGCAGCGCTCCGCCATCCCGGCGGCCGCGCCCGGAGGGCGTCCACGTGAGAGAGAGCGGCCGCTTCGTCGTCCTCGTGCTCGACTCCGTCGGCATCGGCGAGCTGCCCGACGCCGCCCGTTACGGCGACGCGGGCAGCGCGACCCTGCAGAACCTCGCGCGGGCGGTCGGCGGCCTCGCCCTGCCGACCTTCCAGGCGCTCGGGCTCGGCAACATCGCCCCCATCCCCGGCGTCGCGCCGGTGGAGAGCCCCCGCGGCTCGTTCGGCAAGATGGCCGAGCGCTCGCCGGGCAAGGACACGACCACGGGCCACTGGGAGATGATGGGGATCGTCCTCGACGAGCCGCTCGCGCTCTTCCCGCGGGGCTTCCCCGACGAGATCGTGCGCCCCTGGCTCGCCGAGATCGGCGTTACGGGCGTGCTCGGCAACCGGCCGGCGAGCGGCACCGAGATCATCCAGGAGCTCGGCGAGGAGCAGCGGCGGACCGGCTGGCCCATCCTCTACACCTCGGCCGACTCGGTGTTCCAGGTGGCCTGCCACGAGGCCACGGTGCCCGTGCCGAAGCTCTACGCCTGGTGCGAGGCGGCGCGGCGGCTGCTCGACCCCTGGCAGGTGGCCCGCGTCATCGCGCGGCCCTTCGTCGGCGAGCCCGGCGCCTACCGGCGCACGTACAACCGCAAGGACTTCTCGCTCCCACCCCCCGGCGAGACCGCGCTCGACCGGCTCGCGGGCGCCGGGGTCGAGGTCGTCGGCGTCGGCAAGATCCCCGACATCTTCTGCGACCGCGGCGTCGCCCGGAAGGTCCACACCGAGGGGAACGCCGACGGGCTCGCGCAGACCGAGCGGATCCTGGGCGAGATGGGCCCGGGGCTGCTGTTCGTGAACCTCGTCGACACCGACATGCTCTACGGCCACCGCAACGACGTGCCCGGCTACCGGCGCGCGCTCGAGGAGATCGACCGCGCCCTGCCGCGCCTCATCGAGCGGCTGCGACCGGGCGACCTGCTCGCCGTCACCGCCGACCACGGCTGCGACCCGACGACCCCCTCGACCGATCACTCGCGCGAGTACGTGCCGCTGCTCGTCCACGGGCCGGGCCGCCCGCGCGGCAGCGCCCTCGGCACGCGCCCGACCTTCGCCGACCTCGGCCAGACGGTGCTCGAGCACTTCGGCGTCGCCCCGATGCCGGTGGGGACGAGCTTCTTGCGAGAGGTGGCCTGACAGATGAACGCCCCCGACGGATTCCGCGTCAAAGAGAGCTACCGCGTCCGCTACGAGGAGGTGGACGCGCAGGGCATCGTGAACCACGCGCAGTACGCCCACTACTTCACGGGCGCGCGCGTCGCCTACTTCCGCGCGCTCGGCTACCAGCCCGCCGAGTTCGCCTCGCTGCCGAGCCAGCCGGTGGTGGTCCACCTCGAGATCGACTTTCGCTCGCCGGCCCGCTTCGACGACCACCTCGACGTCTGGACGCGCGTGGTCCGGGTCGGCGAGACGAGCCTCTCGTTCACCTACCAGGTCCAGAACGCCGACAACGACGCCGTGCAGGCCGAGGGGCGGACCATCCTCGTCACCCTCTCGATGAAGAACCTCCAGGCCGTCCGCGTCCCCGACGACCTGCGGCGGCGAATCGAGACGCTCGAAGCGAAGGGGTAGCCGCCGGAGCGCCCGCAGCTGCGTCGAGGGATCCAGAGGTTGCAGCGCACGCTGCTCGCGTACTCCTGGTACGGGACGAGGTCCGGGTTGAACGGAGCGAGAACGACGCCGTTCGATGAGGCGACCGGCTGGGCCTTGGCCCCGCTTGGCGCCGCTTGCGCTTGGCTCACTGCGATCGTTTGTGTCAGCGGCTGTGCCAAGCCGGCGAACCTCTGTGGGACGGCCAGCGAGATGAAGGCCAAGACAGGGCCCGCCTGCTGCAGTTCGTCGAGCTCGCAAGGCTGCCTGAGCTGCCCACCGTCGACCGTGTGCGTGAACTGGGAGGGTGTGCCGGCGACCGAGTGGTCCACCCCCTCGGGTAGTTGCTGCTGGCAGCTGCCTCTCGGATGTGACCCCAAGAACGCCTGCTCATGCCCCGGACTCACGTCCGAGCCGCCCAGCAGCAACGTCTCGCTCTGGGACTCCCATACCTGCTATTCCTGCTACGAAGCCGACGCCGGCCCCGGGCTTGCCTCCATCGGGTGTGACCTCTCGACGCTCTGAAGCTCCCCGCGCACGAAAAGGCCCCGGGGATCTCTCGATCCCCGGGGCCGTCCGCCGTCCTCGGCCGCGGTCGCCGTCGCGAGAGGGGCCGCTCT
>JAJXUD010000120.1 GCA_021783235.1 Myxococcales bacterium
GGGGCCGCGGCGGCGGGCCGCGGCGCCGGCACGGGCGGCGCGGCGGAGGGCAGCGGCTCGGGCTCGATCTCGACGTCGAGGGAGAACTCCTCCTCCGGGTCCGCCTCGCGCCGATTCGACGCTTCGGCGCGCCCCGCGGGCAGCTCGATGATTCGGGCTCCCTGGCGGGAGTCGTCCCCCCGCGAGGGCTGCCCGTGCTCCGCCGCGCCCAAGTGCCGCTCGAGCCGCGCGACCATCGGCTGGTTTCCCGCCCGGCGGAAGGCGTCGATGGCGCCTCTGTCGTCGCCGGCCTGCGCGTAGGCGAGGCCGAGGTAGTTCCAGCCCTTCGCGTGATCCGGCGCGAGCTCCGCCGCCGTCGAGAGCTCGCGGATGGCGAGATCGAGCTTCCCGGTCTTGAGGAAGACGAGCCCGAGGTTGATGCGAAGCGTCGCGTCGATCGGGTTGTCGCGGGTCAGATCCTCGTAGAGCAGCGCCGCGCGATCGAGCTGGCCCAGCTTGAAGCAGGCGAGGCCGAGCAGCCCCTTCGCCTTGGCGCTGTCGGGGCGGAGGTCGTGGGCCCGCTCGAGCTCCGCGAGCGCCTCGACGACCTTGCCCGCGCCGAGCAGCTCGCCTCCGCGGAAAAGGTGGTAGAGGAAGTCCTCCTCGACCCCTGGATCGACGGCGCGTTCGCGGCTCATCGCGGCCATGCCTCAGCTCTCGTTTCCGCGCAGATCCTGGTAGTTGCGCAGGACCTTGCGGACGTAGTCCTGCGTCTCCGGGATGGCGGGAACGCCCAGGGAGCCGTCGCGCGAGGCCCGGTCGACGAGCTCGGGCCCGGCGTTGTAGGCGGCGATCACCTTGACGAGGTCTCCGTCGTACCGGTTGACGAGGACGCGAAGGTAGCGGACCCCGCCCTGGATGTTCTGGACCGGGTCGTAGGGGTCGTCGACGTACATGTCGCGCGCCGTCTTCGGCATCAGCTGCATCAGGCCGATGGCGCCGCGCGAGCTGACCGCCCAAGGGTTGTAGTTGCTCTCGGCGGCGATGACCGCCTTCACGAGGGCCGTCGGGATCCGGTAGAGGGTCGCGCTCTCGGCGATGACCGCGTCGAGCAGCGGCATCGGCACCGGCACGCCGCGCTGGTCGACGCCCAGCCGGTGGCCCGAGCGGTGGTGGGCGTTGGCGTAATGGACGATCCCCTGCGCGTCCGTGTAGCGGCGGATCGCGTCGGCGCGCGCCGGCCCGGCCCCCAGGCAAACGGAGAGGCAGGCGGCGGCGAACTGGAGTGTCGCCCGGGCCTTCACGGGGTGGAGGATACCAAGCAGGCTCTCGCCTCGCAACAAAGAGGCCCCGCCGTTCGGACGGTTCGGGAGGCCGCCGGCCAGCGGCCGCTCGTTGAGAATCGGCGAGCCATCCCCTATAACGCGGCTCGTGCCACGACACTTCGACGCCCTGGTCGTCGGCGGCGGCATCGCCGGCCTGTCGTTCGCCCTCGAGATCGCCCCGCACGGACGGGTGGCGGTCCTCACCAAGCGAAGCCGCTCGGAGGGCTCCACGAACTACGCGCAGGGAGGCATCGCCTCGGTCCTCTCGGAGGACGACACCTTCGAGGCCCACGTCGAGGACACCCTGACCGCGGGGGCGGGCCTCTGCCGCCGCGAGGCGGTCGAGCTCTGCGTGCGGCAGGGGCCGTCGCGGCTGCGCGAGCTCGTCCGGCTCGGCGCCCAGTTCTCGCCGGGCAAGCCCGGCCACGAGTTCGACCTGACGCGCGAAGGCGGCCACACGCGCCGCCGGATCGTCCACGCGAAGGACATGACCGGCCGCGAGGTCGAGCGGGCGCTGCTCGCCGCCTGCGACGAGCAGGGCGAGCGGATCCAGTTCTTCGAGGATCACACCTCGGTGGATCTCATCCTCGACCAGCGGCGGGGGCGCCGCTGCGTCGGCGCCTACGTGCTCCGCCCGGACGGCGAGGTCGACACCTTCCTCGCGCCCGTCACGGTCCTCGCCACCGGCGGGTCGGGCAAGGTCTACCTCTACACGACGAACCCGGACGTCGCGACCGGCGACGGCGTCGCCATGGCCTACCGGGCCGGCGCCAGCATCGCGAACATGGAGTTCATGCAGTTCCACCCGACCGCGCTCTTCCACCCGGAGGCGCGCAGCTTCCTCATCAGCGAGTCGTTGCGCGGGGAGGGGGGCATCCTGCGGCTCCGCTCGGGCGAGGCCTTCATGGGCCGCTACCATCCCCAGCGCGACCTCGCGCCGCGCGACATCGTGGCCCGCGCCATCGACGCCGAGATGAAGCGGACGGGCGACGACTACGTGACGCTCGACATGACCGCGCTCTCGCGCGCCTTCCTCATGGAGCGCTTCCCCAACATCTACGCCACCTGCCGCGAGCACGGCATCGACATGGCGGTGCAGCCGATCCCGGTGGTGCCGGCGGCCCACTTCCAGTGCGGCGGCGTCCAGACCGACCTGCGCGGCGCCACCGACCTGCCGGGCCTCCTCGCCATCGGCGAGGTCGCCTGCACCGGCCTGCACGGCGCGAACCGGCTCGCCTCGAACTCGCTGCTCGAGGGGCTCGTCTTCGCCCACGAGGCGGCGCGGCTCGCCCGCGAGCTGATGGCGGAGGGCTCCTTGGCGACCGCGCCCGACTGGGACCCGGGGCGGGCGGTCACCTCCGACGAGAGCGTCGTCGTCTCGCACAACTGGGACGAGATCCGGCGCCTCATGTGGAGCTACGTCGGCATCGTCCGCACCGACAAGCGGCTCGCGCGTGCCCGCCGGCGGCTCGAGCTCCTCCGCGACGAGATCCGCGCCTACTACTGGGACACGCGGCTGACGCGCGACCTCGTCGAGCTGCGCAACATCGCCGACGTCGCCTGGCTCGTGGTCGAGTGCGCCGCGCGCCGCCAGGAGTCGCGCGGCCTCCACTACACGCTCGACCACGCGGCGGCCTCGCCGCGGGCCGAGGAGACGCTCGTGCGCCGAGACCCGCGCGCCGGGGCGGCCTAGGCCGTGGGCGCGCCCTTTCAGAGCATCGACGAGGCCGCCCGCGAGCTCGCCCGCGCGGGCTACCTGCCGTCGCGCGAGATCGCGACCGCCATCTTCCTCGCCGACCGGCTCGAGAAGCCCGTGCTCGTCGAGGGGCCGGCGGGCGTCGGGAAGACCGACCTCGCCCGCGCCTTCGCCGAGGCGCGCGAGCTGCCGCTCGTGCGGCTGCAGTGCTACGAGGGGCTCGACGAGGCGAAGGCGCTCTACGAGTGGGAGTACGCGAAGCAGCTCCTCTACACGCAGCTGCTGCGCGACAAGATCGGCGAGACCCTCGCCGGCGCCGGCTCCCTCGGCGAGGCGGCCGAGCGGATCGCGAAGAGCGACGCCGTCTTCTTCAGCGAGCGCTTCCTCTTGCCGCGCCCCATCCTGAAGGCGGTGACGAGCGACGTCCCGGTGCTGCTGCTCGTCGACGAGATCGACAAGGCCGACCCCGAGTTCGAGGCCTTCCTCCTCGAGGTCCTCCAGGACTTCGCGGTCACCGTGCCCGAGCTCGGCACCTTCCGCGCGAAGCACGCCCCCCACGTGCTGCTCACCTCGAACGCCGCCCGCGAGCTCTCCGACGCGCTCAAGCGGCGCTGCCTCCACCTCTACGTCGACTACCCCGACCGCGAGCGCGAGCTGCGCATCCTCCGCTCGCGCCTCCCGGGCCTCTCCGAGGCCTTCGGCAAGGCGATCGTCGAGGCGGTGGGGCGGATCCGCGCCCTCGATCTCAAGAAGGCCCCCTCCATCGCCGAGAGCCTCGACTGGGCGAAGGCGCTGCTGCTGCTCGGCGCCGACTCGCTCGACCCGAAGCTCGTCGCCGACACGCTCTCGCTCCTGCTCAAGCACGAGCAGGACGTTGCCCGCGTCCGCGAGGCGCTGCCCGAGATCGCGCTCGCGGCGAGCCGGGTCTGACCTGTTCCGTCCGTAGCTGGATTCGGATCGGAGCGCGGCGATCCGGCCGCCGGCCGGCCGGCCAGTCGCGCCGGGATCGGGCGGCCCCGGGGCGGCGATCCGGCCGATCGCCCGGGAGATCCCACCGACCTCCGGCTCGACCGCTCCGCGTCAGGTTTTCCCTAGTAGAGCCCCGATCCCCCGAGAGGCTACGCTCCCCTTCGCAATGGCCGGAGGGGACGCAACCCGCTCGCGCGAGCTCGCGGCGGAGCTCGAGAGGCTCGAGGAGGGGCAGGCCTCCGCGCTCCCCGCGCTCGCGGGGCGGCTTTTGGGCTACCTCGGGGCCGACCAGGCCCTCTGCTACGTCCTCGCGCCGAACGAGCCCCCGACCCTCGAGCAGTGCCACGCCCGCGGCCTCCGCCCCGGCTTCGAGCAGCGCTTCGCCGCCTTCCTGCGCGGCGCCCCGCGCCGCTTCGGCCTCTACGACCCGCTCCGCCCCGAGCCCTGGCAGCGCAACCGGCCGCTGCGCGAGGTCGACTTCCCGGACCCCGACGGCCGCTGGCAGCTCCCGTTCTTCAAGGACCTCGTCCCCTCCGAGGGAATCGCCCCGAGCTTCGTCCGCCTCCTCGTCTGCGAGGGGGGCGAGCTGCTCGGCTGGGTCGGCGCGTTCCGCGAAGGACCCTTCGACGAGCGCGAGAGGCGGCTCCTCGGGGCGCTGGCGCCCGCGCTCCGCCGGCGCCTACGCTTCGAGCGGGCCCTCGGCGGCACCGCCCTCCAGGCCGCCGCGCTCCCCGCCGTCCTCGACGCCATCGCCGGCGCCGCCTTCCTCCTCGGCCCCCGCGGCAGCCTCCAGCAGGCGAACCGGCTCGGCGAGGGGCTCCTCCAGCGCGACGCGAAGCGGCTCCGCGCCACGCTGCGCGCCCTCGCCGAGGGCGCCCCCGCGAGGCGCCCCTGGTCCGTCCAGCGCGTTCGCTGCGACGGGGTGCCCGATCACTTCCTCGCCGTCCGCCGCTTCGACCAGGCCCGGCTGGACGACCGCGTGATCCGCGCCGGCCTGCGCTGGGGACTCTCCCCCAAGGTCGAGCGCGTCCTCGCCCGCCTGGCCCGCGGCGAGAGCAACCGCGCCATCGCCAAGCGGCTCGGCTACGCCGAGGGAACCGTCGAGCTGTACGTGAGCAAGATCCTCGCCCGCGCCGGCGCCGAAGGCCGCGCCGCGCTGCTCGCGAAGCTGTTCACCGAAGGGTAGGGCCGTGGGCGCGCCCGCCCGAACGGAAGTGGCACGATGCGGTCGATCAACGACCGGAGGCTCTGCCCCCAGGTCGACCTTGGGCCCCGCGGAGATCGAGCGCGACCTTCGCAAGCCACTGCCGTGCTTCATCCAGGCGGGACGGATCAGGCGCCATGCAGCAGGAGTCCTTCGCGGACCACGGTCGCCGGTAGCGAGGCTCGCGCCACGCGGCGCCGCTCGAAGGCGCTGTGCGTCCACACGACGACGTCCGCCGCCACGCCCGTTCCCCGCAGAGCTTCATAGGCACGGCGGCTGCGCCGCAGCTCCGGCGGGGCGCCGTCGGGAACGATCAAGAGCAGGTCGTAGTCGCTGTCGGGGCCCGCCTCGCCCCTCGCCACCGAACCAAAAAGGGGCTCATCGCGTGATCGAGTGGGTGTCCTGAGCGTCTGAGTGACGGCGTAGCCCGTGTGGGAGAAGGGGGAGGCCGCTCTTGAGTGGGCGAGGAAACCGGGCATGATTGCCGGATGCCCAAGAGCC
>JAJXUD010000010.1 GCA_021783235.1 Myxococcales bacterium
CCAAGGTACGGACGTCGGGCGGAACCTGAGACTCGGGCATGTGGCCTCCTTGCGGTGATGATAACCGCAAGGCCTCATGCCGTGGCCACCGAAATCTGCACCCCTAACTTCGGTGACGTGCACCCGGGAGCGGCCGGCGGCTTTACAAGCGCGCCAGCGCCTGCTATCCCGAGCCGCGCCGCCGGAGGGCCCTCGCACATGAAGAAGGTCGAGGCCATCATCAAACCCTTCAAGCTGGACGAGGTGAAGGAGGCCCTCTCCGAGGTCGGGATCCAGGGTCTGACCGCCTCGGAGGTCAAGGGCTTCGGCCGGCAGAAGGGCCACACCGAGCTCTACCGGGGGGCGGAGTACGTGGTCGACTTCCTCCCGAAGATCAAGCTCGAGGTGGTCGTGGCCGACGCGCTCGTCGCGCGGGTGGTCGAGGCCATCCAGAAGGCGGCGAAGACCGGTCGCATCGGCGACGGCAAGATCTTCGTCCTCCCCGTCGACGAGGTGGTCCGCATCCGCACCGGCGAGCAGGGGGAAGAGGCGATTTAGGTAGCGACCGTCCGGCCGAATGGCTAGCTTTCGCCGGCTCACGCGTAAGGAGCAGTCACATGGCGACGATGAAGCCCAAGGACGTCCTCGGCCTCGCGGCGGAGCGCAAGGCGCAGATGGTCGATCTCAAGTTCATGGATTTCGTCGGGATCTGGCAGCACTTCTCGATCCCGATCGCCGAGCTCCAGGAGGAGAACTTCGAGGAGGGCTACGGCTTCGACGGCAGCTCGATCCGCGGCTGGCAGCCGATCCACGCCTCCGACATGCTGGTCATGCCCGACCCGTCGACGGCGGTGATGGACCCCTTCATGGAGGCCCCCACCCTGTCGCTCATCTGCAACATCATCGACCCGATCACGAAGGAGGCCTACAGCCGCGACCCGCGCAACATCGCGCAGAAGGCCGAGAAGTTCCTGCGGCAGAGCGGCGTCGGCGACCAGGCCTTCTTCGGCCCCGAGGCCGAGTTCTTCATCTTCGACGAGGTCCGCTACGACGCGGCGGCGAACCACGCCTTCTACATGATCGACTCGGTCGAGGGGCAGTGGAACAGCGGCCGCGAGGAGGAGGGCGGCAACCTCGGCTACAAGCCTCGCTTCAAGGAGGGCTACTTCCCGGTCGCGCCGACCGACAGCCAGCAGGACATCCGCACCGAGATGTGCCAGCTCATGGAGAAGGTCGGCATCTCGGTGGAGCGGCAGCACCACGAGGTCGCCACCGCCGGTCAGGCCGAGATCGACATCCGCTTCGACACGCTCACCTCCTGCGCCGACAAGCTGATGTGGTTCAAGTACATCATCAAGAACGTGGCGCGCAGCCACGGCAAGACCGTGACGTTCATGCCGAAGCCGCTCTTCGGCGACAACGGCTCGGGCATGCACACCCACCAGTCGATCTGGAAGAACGGCAAGCCGCTCTTCGCCGGCGAGGGCTACGCCGGCATGAGCGAGATGGCGATGCACTACATCGGCGGCATCCTCAAGCACGCCCGGTCGCTCGCGGCCCTCTGCAACCCGACGACGAACAGCTACAAGCGGCTCGTCCCCGGCTTCGAGGCGCCGGTGAACCTCGCCTACTCGAGCCGCAACCGCTCGGCCGCGATCCGCATCCCCATGTACTCGCCGTCGCCCAAGGCGAAGCGGCTCGAGTTCCGCTCGCCCGACCCGTCGTGCAACGCCTACCTCGCCTTCTCGGCGATGCTGATGGCGGGGCTCGACGGCATCGAGAAGAAGATCGACCCGGGCGATCCGCTCGACAAGGACATCTACGGCCTCTCGCCCGAGGAGCTGAAGGACATCCCGAAGATGCCGGGCTCGCTCGACGAGGCGCTCGACTGCCTGAAGAAGGACCACGAGTTCCTCCTCAAGGGCGACGTCTTCACGCAGGACGTCGTCGAGACCTGGATCGACTACAAGATGGAGAAGGAGGTGAACCCCGTCCGGCTGCGGCCGAGCCCGATGGAGTTCGCGCTCTACTACGACATCTAGCCCGCGCCCTTGAAAGCCGCGCGTGACCCGCTATCCTCCCGGGCCACGATGAGGCCCGACGCGCGACGCTGGCTCCTGCCGCTCCTCGCCTTCCTCTACCTCTTTCCGTTCCCCTACTTCCCGGCGATCCGCAGCCCCAACGAGGGCTGCCGGCTCTACGAGGCCCGCGCCATCGTCGACGACGGCACCTTCGCCGTCGACCGGCAGCTCGAGCGCTACGGCCCCATGGGCGATCTCTCGATCTTCCGGGGCCACTACTACTCCACCAAGGCGCCCGGCATCTCGCTCGCCGGGGCCGGGGTCTACGCCGTCTTGAAGGCGTTCGCCGGCCAGAGGCCGGAGCGGGTCTCGAACGGCGTCTTGCTCTACTTCTTGCGGGCGCTCCTCTGCTCGGTCCCCACCCTGCTCCTCGCCTGGGCCCTGCGCCGGCGGCTCTGGGCCTGGACCGGCGACGGCCTCGCGGCCGACGCCATCGTCCTCGCCTACGGCCTCGGCAGCCTGGCCTACACCTACGGCATCCTCTACTTCAGCCACCAGGCCTGCGCGGTGCTCCTCTGCGGCTCGTTCCTCCTCGTCGAGCGGGCGAGGGAGGAGGACCGGCTCGCTCCCGCCGCCTGGGCCGGGCTCTGCGCCGGCGCCGCCGTGCTCGTCGAGTACACCGCCGCGCTCGCGGCGCTGCCGCTCGGGCTCTACGCGCTCTTCGCGCTCCGCCGGCGCATCCAGGGCACGCTCGCCTTCGGCCTCGCCTCGCTGCCGCCGCAGCTCGGGCTGCTCCTCTACCACAAGGTCTGCTTCGGCGGCTTCTTCGACAACGGCTACAAGCACAACGTGAATCCGCTCTACCAGTCGTGGCACGAGCGCGGCTTCATGGGGATGAGCCTCCCCACCCTCCACGGTCTCGTCGGCAGCTTCCTCGACCCCGCCCGCGGGCTCTTCGTCTTCTCGCCGTTCCTCGTGCTCGGCCCCATCGGCCTCTTTCTCCTCGACCGCCGCCCCGAGCGGCGCGCCCCGACCCGCCTCCTCTGGACGATGCTCGGCCTCTACGCCCTCTTCACGGCCTCGATGGTCTACGAGTCCTGGGGCTGGACCGTCGGCCCGCGCCACCTGACCCCGCTCGCCGCCCTCCTCGTCCTACCCGCGGGCGTCGCGCTCGCCGAGGCCCGAAAGAGGGGGCCGCGCGCCCTCGGCCTCGCCGCGGGGCTCTGCCTCGCCTCGATCACCATCACCTCGCTCGCCACCGCGGTCTACCCCCACTTCCCCGAGCCGTTCACGAACGGCTTCTTCGAGCTCACCCTGCCGCTCCTCTTCGCGGGCTTCTTGCCGCCGAACGCGCTCAGCCTCCTCTTCGGCCTCGGCGCCTGGAGCTGGCTCCTCTACTTCGCGGCGCTCGCCCTGGCGCTCGGCTGGATCGGCTGGAGGCTCACGCCCGACGGCCAGTCGCGCGGCCTCGCCCTCGCGACCCTCTCCGCCTTCTTCCTCGTCCTCGGCGTCGCGGGCCGCGGCGACAGCCCCCAGAAGCAGTCGATGCTCCGCTTCGTCGAGCAGAGCTACCACGCGCCGGATCAGGTCGCGGGCCGGCAGTAGGGAAGCGAGCTCGTCGGGCCCCACCCCGTCCCGCGCCGGTGCTACATTCGGCCCCCCGATGCTCCCCGCCCGCGCCGCCCCAGCGCTGCTCGCCGCGACCCTCCTCGCCTCCCCAGCCCTCGCGGCGAGCGACTTCTCGACCGCCATCGAGGGGATCGAGCTGCGGCCCGAGGTCGGCACCGGCATCTACGGCTACGAGGCCACGGGCAACGTCGGCGCCACCTCGATCGGCCTGCGCGACTTCGACCGGCGGCGGATCTTGCTCTGGGACGGCCGCGCCGACCTCACGCTCGGGGCGGTGGCGAACGAGCATCCGTTCGCCATGCTCTACGGCGCGCAGGCGACGGGCGAGGCCGAGGGCGGCCTGCGGCTCTCGCCGCAGAGGGCCCTCAGCGCCTACGCGAGCGTCGGGCTCGGGGCGAGCCTCTCGGCCGTCACCCAGTCGGGCGTGCCGTTCGACGGCGGCGCCACCGTCAACAGCCTCGACGGCCTCGGCGGCGTCCTCGGCAGCGCCGACGTGCGGCTCGGCTTCGGCGGCTCCTACCTGAAGGAGCGGCGCTCGCTCCTCTTCGAGCTCCAGCCGCTCGCCGAGATCGACTCCGCCGAGGCGAACCAGCCGGCCCTGGGCCTCTTCGGCGGCGCGCTCCACGCCCGCTACGACGTGCTCGATCGCTTCGTCGCCCTGGGCGATCTCTCGTACGCGCTCGCGCCGCCGCGCGGCGACGCCGCCCTGGGGATCGAGAGCTCGACCAGCCGCTGGATCCTCTCGGGCGAGGCGCTCCAGAGGTGGGGCCGCTTCTTCCTCGGGCTCGGCCTCTCGGTGAGCCGCGCCGAGACCGTCGTCGCCTACTCGGGCGGCACGAGCTTCCCCACCGTCGCGCCGATCCTCTCGCGCCTCTACCTGCTCGTGGGCTTCTGGCCATGAACCTTCCGCTCGTCCCGCTCGCCCTCGCCGCCGTGGCCCCCTTCACCTGCTCGCCGCTCTCGGCCGACTGGGGCTTCGGCGCCTCGGCCGGGATGAAGACCCCGCCCGACCCACCGCTCGCCTGCTCGCTCACGATGCCCCCGGACAGCGCGGCCTCGCAGCGGGCGGCCTGCGCCTTCGGCCAGGGCGACCACGCCGACGCGACGCTCGGCCTGCCGCCGGGCCTCGCCGCGCAGATCCCGATCCGCCACGTCATCGTGATGATGAAGGAGAACCGGAGCTTCGATCACCTCTTCGGCCGGCTGCACGACGAGGGGCAGCCGGCCACCGAGGCCGAGCCCTCGACGTACGTGAACCCCGACCTCGACGGCACGCTCGTCGCGCCGTTCCACGAGCCGACGACCTGCGTGCCGATCGACCCCGGCCACCAGGGCGCCTCGGTCGAGGCCTGCCTCGCGGGCGGCGCCATGACCGGCTTCGTGCAGAACGCCGCCCGCACCACCGCGAGCGACGGCCACGCCGTGATGGGCAACTACGAGCAGACGGATCTGCCGTTCTACTTCTGGCTCGCCTCGAACTACGCCCTCGCCGACCGCCACTTCGCGCCGATGGCCTCGGGCACCTACGCGAACCGCAACTTCTTCCTCTTCGGCACCAACGCCGGCGTCTACGACACCGGCATCAGCTACCCCGATCCGTCGACGCCCTCGATCCTCCAGCTCCTCGTCGCGCACGGCTACAGCTGGGCGGCCTACAGCGACAGCCAGCCGTTCAGCGGCACCCTCGGCTGGGCCCCGGGCGCCCCCGGCCTCCACCCGTTCCACGAGCTGCTCGACGCGCTCGATCAGGGCACGCTCCCGAACGTCGCCTTCGTCGACGGCGTCGAGAACGTCACCGACGACCACCCGCCCGCCGATCTTCAAGCCGGCGAGGCCTGGTCGCGGTCCATCTACGAGCACGCCGTCGGGAGCCCCGAGTGGTCGCGGCTCGTCCTCTTCTGGACCTACGACGAGGCGGGCGGCTTCGCCGACCACGTGCCGCCGCCCACCGGCTGCCGCGCCGTCCCCTCGAGCTCGCCCTTCACGCAGATGGGGCCGCGCGTGCCGCTCGTCGCCATCTCTCGCTGGGCGAAGCCGCACTACGTCTCGCACGTGGTCCACGACCACACGGCGCTGACCCGCTTCATCGAGGCGATCTTCGATCTGCCGGCGCTGACGGCGCGCGACGCCAACAGCGACGCCCTCTTCGACCTCTTCGACTTCTCCTGCGCGCAGCCCGCGACCCCCCCCGGCCCCGCGCCCGACGCCGGCACTGGCGGCTGCCCGGGATAGCCCGCGCCGGTCGAGCGCCGCCGCCCGTGGCTCGTGCCGCCGGAGCCGCTTCTCCTTCCGTCGACTTCTCGCTAGGCTCCAGGGACCGCCATGTCCGGACCCAAGATCCTCGTCGTCGACGACAACACCGAGCTGCTCGCCCTCATGTCCCAGATGCTCGAGGAGGCCGGCTACACGCCGCTCCCCTTCTCGCGCGGCAAACCGGCCATCGAGAAGGCGCGGCAGGAGCGGCCCGCGCTCGCCATCATCGACGTGCTGCTCCCCGACGTGATGGGCCACGAGGTCGCCGCGGTCTGCCGCCGCGAACTCTCCATCCCGGTCATCTTCGTGACCGGCGTCTTCAAGGGCGGCAAGCACGCCCTCGAGGCCCGCTCGAAGTACGACGCGCTCGGCTACTTCGAGAAGCCGTTCCAGGCGCAGGAGCTGCTCGCGGCGGTCGCGAAGGTGGTGCAGCCTCCCAAGGCCGCGGCCCCCCCCGCCCCGCCGCCCGCCGCCGCGGCGGCCGAGATCGAGATCGACGTCGAGATCGAGGTGGAGGACGAGGTCGCCGGCCCGCAGGACCCGATGGAGCTGACCGGCAAGATCAACCTGCGCGACCTCGGCGGCGTCTCGGCGACCCTCTCGGGAAACAAGCTCACCGCCGCCCCCGCGAAGGCGCCCGCGAAGCCCGCCACGGCGCCGGCGCCGGCGCCGAGCGCGAGGCCCGCGCCCAAGGCCGCGGGCGACGGCCCCTCGGGAGAGCTGCGGGACAACCTCCCGCAGCTCATCACCGCCTTCTACCAGGCGCAGAAGAGCGGCGAGCTCATCCTGACCCGCGGCAAGGTCCGCAAGGTCGTCTACTTCGAGCGCGGCCAGCCCGTCTTCGCCCTCTCCAACGTCGCCTCCGACCGCTTCGGCCAGTTCCTCGTCCGCGTCGGCAAGATCACGGAGCCGCAGCTCGCCGAGGCGCTCGCCAAGGCGAAGCCCGAGAAGCGGCGCACGGGCGACGTCCTGCTCGAGCTCGGGCTGCTCAAGGAGACCGAGAAGCTCTACTACGTCGGCCAGCAGGTGAAGGCGATCATCTACAGCCTCTTCGGCTGGGAGGAGGGGCAGTACCAGATCGGCTTCAAGGACGAGGCGACCGCGCAGGCCATCAAGCTCGACCTGCCGCCCGCGACGCTCATCGTCCGCGGCGTCAAGAAGCTCTACCGGCCCGAGCGGTTGAGGCGGCTCGTCGGCGCCGAGGACAGCTTTCGCCCCTCGCAGGACCCGCCCTACCAGCTCACCGAGATCGGCCTCGAGCCGTGGGAGGCGCAGATGCTCACGCTCCTCGACGGCACGCGGAGCTCCGCCGAGATCGTGAACCGGGTGAAGCGGCCCGAGAACGTCGTCTTCGCGAGCATCGCCGCCCTCTCGGCGCTGCACTTCATCGAAAAGTAGGGGGAGAAGTAGGGGGGAGGGTCCGCCGCCCCCACAAAAAAAGAGGGACCCCACCAGGGGTCCCTCTCGTGCCGCCCTCGGGCGGGCGGCTTTGGGAACATTCGACTTCGTCAGTCTGTCAGGCGCGCGCGCGGAGGCGCGCGTGCCAGCGCAGCGTCGAATTGGGTCGTCGCTCCGGCACCTCCTGCGAGGGTTTGAAGCGCTACCACCCCTTCAGATAATCACGCCCAGAGCGCTGTCAAGGCGAACGGGCGCGTCCCGCTTCGGGCGCCGCGGCGCCGGCGTCGGGGAGCGGCCCCCACGGCCCGTTCGGGTCCAGCTCGTCGGGGGTCGTGAGGAGCAGCGGCGAGTCCGAGCGCTGCGGCGCCGCCTCGGTGTAGCGAACCGTGTGGAAGGACGGCTGCGGCCTCGGGCTCCCGGGCTCGGGCACCGTGAAGGGCCACTCCTTCCAGTGGCTGCCGCCCGGATACGACTGGATGAGGAGGTACTGGTCGTCCGGCAGCAGCGCGACCCGGAAGCGCTGCCCCAGCTTCGGCTCGTCGACGAACCAGAACGGCTGCTCCGAGCGCATGCTCGTCACCTCGAGCCGGCTCGCGGGCAGCGCGACGGCGAGCGTCAGGCTGCCGTACCCCTTGGGCGGCGGATCCTCGACGCCGATGGGAAACGCGATCCGTCGCCCCTTGCCGTCGAGCGCCGGCCCCGTCGCCGCCGCCGCGGCGGCGGGCGCCGCGGCGCCGCTCCAGCGCCAGGGCGGACGCGCCCCCCAGAAGACGCTGCCAAAGCCCGCGGCGCCGAAGGCGATCAGCCCGCCGATGGCGAGCCAGGCGAAGCGCCGCCTGCCGCGCGGGGGCCCCGCGAAGCCTCCCCCTCCGCCGGGAGGCGGGGGAGGGAGGGCGGAGAGAGGGCTCGCGAGCCCCTCCCAGCCGGCCCGCCCCACCGCCTTCGCGAGCAGCCCCGCCGCGTCCGTCGCCCCCACGAGCGCGGCGATCTCGACCAGCCGCTCCAGCGCCGGCGCGATCGTGGGGCGGGCCGCCGCCTCGCGCTGCGCCATCTCGCGGAGGAGCGCGACGAGCAGCGTCGCCCCGCGCCGCACCGAGGGCGGCAGCGCGATCGGCCAGTCCGGCAGCCGGGGCAGCGGCGCCTCGTCCCCGCTCGCGTCGCCGCCGCCGGGGAGGTCGCGCGCGAGCAAAAAGAGCCCCATCCGCCCGAGCGCGTAGACGTCCGCGGCGGGGCCGGGCGCGCCCCCCGCCCGCTGCTCGGGAGCCGCGTAGCCAGCCGTCCCCGCCTGGGTGAGAAGCTGGGCATCGACCAGGAAGGCGCGCCCCCCGCGATCGACCAGCACGTTCTCGGGCTTCAGATCGAGGTGGGCCCGGCCCGGCGGGAGCCGCCGCAGCCGCTGGGCGACCTGGAGCACGAGCGCCGCCACCTCGGCCGGCCCGAAGGCCGAATCGCGCCGGCAGAGCTCGCGGACGTTCGGACCGTCGACGTGAGGCATGAGGAGGAAGAGCCGCCGCCGCCCGGCCGGCGGCGCCCCGAGCGCCTCGCGGGCGGGGTCCGGCAGCTCGCTCTCCTCTCCGACGGCGAGGAACTCGAGGATCGCCGGATCGGGGTCGCCCGTGGCAAGTCCGCGAAGCTCCGAGAGGATCCGGGGAGCGTCGGCCTCCCGGACGTCGATGACCTTGAGCGCGAGCGGCCTCGGCGCCCCCCCTGCCCGGACGAGGAAGAGCGCCCCCTGCGCGCCGCGGGCGATGGGCGAGAGGAGCTCGATGTCGAGGGCCATGCGCCCGCCAGCCTAGCGGATCTCCGAGCGTCATCAATGGATTCGGCCGGACTCTCGCCGGAGGCGCCGGGACTCTCGACGAGAGTCGCGGGACTCTCATCGAGAGTCCCCGGACTCTCGCCGCGATCGCGCGGACTCTCATCGAGAGTCCCGGGACTCTCGCCGCGATCGCGCGGACTCTCATCGAGAGTCCCGGGACTCTCGCCGCGATCGCGCGGACTCTCATCGAGAGTCCCGGGACTCTCGCTGCGATCGCGCGGACTCTCACCGAGAGTCCCGGGACTCTCGCCGCGATCGCGCGGACTCTCACCGAGAGTCCCGGGACTCTCGCCGCGATCGGCCAGACTCTCATCGAGAGTCCCGGGACTCTCGTCGAAGGATCGCCCGCAGACGGCGAGATCGCCCGTCAGCTCGCCTCGGCCCCGTCGTCGTCCGGCGCGGCCGTCGAGCCCCCCTTCGTCGGGAGGAGGCCATACCGCTGAGCGCGCCGGTAGAAGGTCGTCACCGAGCGGTAGCCCAGCTCGCGCGCCGCCCGCTTCCACCTGCCGCCCGCCCGAGCGAGCCCCTCGGCCATCAGCTCCCGCTCGATCGCCTCGAGTCTCGCCGGCACGTCGTCGAGCCCCCACGCCTTCTTCTTCGGCGCCGCCGCCTGCCCCGGCGCCTCCAGGATCTGGCGCACCGTGCTCGCCTCGATCTCGGCCCCCTCCGTCTCGATCGCCGCGAGCTCGAGCACCCGCTCGAGCTGCCGCACGTTGCCCGGCCAGTCGAACGTCTTCAGCGTCGCCTCCGCCGCCGTCGAGAGGGTCGGCTTCGACCTCGCGTCGCGCAGCGAGAGGAAGCGGGCCGCGATGAGCGGAATGTCCGAGAGCCGCTCTCGCAGAGGCGGCACCACGAGCAGCTTGCCGCCGATGCGATAGAAGAGATCCTGGCGGAACTTCCGCTCCTCCACGAGCTCATCCAGCCTCTTCCAGCTCGCGAAGAGCGGGCGGAAGTCCACCTCGAGGTACTTCGTGCCCCCCTGCCGGCGAAAGGCCTTCTCCTGCATCAGGCGCAGGAGCTTCGCCTGCAGCTCGAGCGGCAGATCCCCGATCTCGTCGAAGAAGAGCGTCCCCCGGTGCGCCCGCTCCACGAGCCCCTCGTGGGCGCTCTTCGCGTCGGTGTAGGCCCCCTCTTCGTTGCCGAAGAGATCCCGCTCCATCAGCGTGGGCACCAGCGTGGTGCAGTCCACCGTCACGAGCGGCCGGCGCGGGTTGTAGTGGTGGGCGAGCGCCTTCGCCACGAGCTCCTTGCCCGTCCCGCTCTCCCCCGTGATGAGCACCGAGATCTTCGAGGGGCCGAGCTTCAGGATCTCCGCGCGCAGCTGCCGGATGGGCTCGCTGTCGCCGACGATCGCCCCGCCCTCGTCGTCGTCCGGCGGCAGCGCGTAGAGCTCGCGCTCCGACCAGACGTCGATGCGCGGCACGTACGGGTTCTCCGTGAGCAGGATCACCGAGCCCGGCAATAGCCGCACCGCGCCGTCGCTCCCCGGGCTGCCGTGCAGCAGCTGCGAGCCGTGCCGCCCCAGGTTCACGAGGTAGTGGCCGTCGACCCGCTCCTCGATGACCGCGTGCTCCCGCGACACCGCCGGGTGGTCGACGTGAAGCGCGCAGCGCGGGTCGCGGCCGATCACCATCCCGCCCTTCACCTTGATCACCTTGCTCGCCCGGTCGCGCCGCAGCCTCAGGTACAAGCTCTCCTTCGGCGGCGGCGTCACCCCGTCCGATTCCTGCGTCGGCGCGAGCTCCTCCGGCGGCTCGCCCGCAAGGAACGACTGCCGGGCCGGCGAGTCGATGGCCACCAGCCGAAACTGCCCGACCCGGGCCCAGCGGCCGCAGCGCAGGCTGGTGCGAAAGGTCGCGCCGTCGTCCCCGACCAGCGCCGCCTCGCCCACCTCCGTGAGGATCAGCCGGTCCTCCCCCGCCTCCAGCCGGCAGAGGAGATCCGGGCAGTCGCGCGGATGCAGGACGAGATCCGCCGCCGGCCCCGACCCCACGTGGTGCGTCCCCACGCCGAGGTCGAAGACGCGGATGGGAACGTCGTCCTGGGTGACGAGGAGCTTCATGGGGGCAAACCTACGCGGGCGCACCCACGGCTTCAATCCTCGGGCTGGCCGATCTCCCGTACCGGCTGAGCCGTTTCGTCGGTCCGTTTCTGATCCAGCCGGATCGGTTTTGCACCCCTCCCCGGGATCACTTCTGCACCCCTGACTCGCGCCGACGGGCGTGAGGTCGGCTGGATTCCCATCGAACATCGGGGGCTTGGCTCGACTCTGGCGGAGCCTCGTCCCGAGGCCACCTCGGACCCTTGGCACGCTTGCATTGAAGCCTGGTGAGGCCGCGAACGGCGGCCCGGGCGGGCAATGAGGCCCGCGGCCACGCAACGGAGAGCGCCATGGAGAAGAAGAGCGGAAAGATCAGCGAGACGGCCGAGCTGCTGGGCTACGAGCCGAAGGAGGCGACCAGCGAGGGGGAGGAGAGCCTCTGGGAGCAGAAGCTGCCCGAGCTGCTGGATCTCGAGCGGGCCCGCGAGGAGCGGAGGGTCCGGGAGGAGCGCGAGGCGGCGGCGGACGTGCAGGTGAGCCTCGGGTCGGCGGACGCGGAGCCGCTCGCGATCGCGCGGGAGATGAAGGCGCGGTCGGACGCGCTCCGGTCGCGGCCGATGGGGCCGGGCTGGTTCTCGACCTGGGAGAAGCAGTCGCTGCTGGGGCTGGACCTGGTGGAGGCGAAGGCGCGGACGCTCGCGCTCCAGATCGAGCGCGGGCTCCTCGGGGCGGCGGAGGCGCGGCGCGAGCTGGAGCTCCTCTCCTGCTCGGCGCTCGCCGCGCGGCAGGACTCCGCCGCGCTGACGCGGGCGCTGGACGAGACGATCCCGCAGGGCGCGAAGCCGCAGGATCCGGAGGAGCGGCGGCGGGCGCTCGAGCTGATCGAGAACTTCCTCCGGGAGAAGCGGGCGAAGGTGGCGGCGGGTTCTCAGGGCTGGCCGCGCAAGTGGAGGACGGGCGGCTAGCCGCCGCTCCTCCCCCGCGCCTTGGCGAAGGAGTTTGACGAGCTGGACGGGGCAGCGTTCCCGTCCAGGCGGGTACCCACCCGCCACGAAAGGAGGTGATTGGCAATGGGAGCGAACGTGAGCAACGGGACCGCCCCGGGGGCGTTCGAGATCGCGGTCTCGAAGGTCCTCCAGGGTGTGACCGCGGTGATCCCCGCGACGTCGAACCTGGTGATCGCCGGCTCGCCGATGACGAAGGCCCAGATGGAGCAGAAGCTGCAAGCCATCTTGGCCGAGTACGACGCGATCCGGACGGCCAGGGCGGCGCTCCAGGGCACCCTGCAGACGGCGAAGTCGAGCCGGATTGCGGACCACGAGTTCCTCATGCAGCTGCATGCGGCGCTCGTGGCGCTCTTCGGTCGTCAGAGCCCCGAGCTTCAGAAGTTCGGCTACAAGCCGATGAAGCGCCGGACGACGACGGCCGCCGAGAAGGTGTCCGCGGAGGCCAAGCGGAAGGTCACCCGCGAGCTGCGCCACGTCATGGGGTCGCGCCAGAAGTTGGAGGTGAAGTCCGGCGCGATCACCGACGTGACCGTCTCGAACGGGGAGGTCGTCACCCCCCCGTCGGGCGACGCGCCGGCCACGGCGTCCGAGCAGGGCTCGGGCAGCGGGTCGACCGCGGCCAGCGACGCGGCCACCGGCCAGCAGGGCGGTGGGCAGGGCAGCAACGGCACCGGCAAGTAGCGCCGGAGCCGCACAAGTAGGCCAAGGGGCCCCCGGGGGCGCGAGGAGCGCTTCGCCGGGGGCCCCGGGCCGCCTCGCCCGGCCATCGGCGCCCGGCCGATTGGACCCCCCTCTTGAACGTTCGTTCCATCCCCGGCAGGATCGCGCCATGCCCGCGAGCGCCACCCTCAACGCCCAGCAGCGGGCCGCGGCCGAGTATGGCGGCGAGCGGCCGCAGGACGCGGGGCCGCTGCTCGTCATCGCCGGCGCGGGTTCGGGCAAGACCCAGACGCTCTGCCACCGGATCGCGCACCTGGTCCTCCACGGCGTCGACCCCGGGCGCCTCTTGCTCCTCACCTTCACCCGCCGCGCGGCGGCCGACATGGTCGCCCGGGCGCAGCGGATCGTCGCCGCGGCGCTCGCGGGGGGGACGGGCCGACCCCCGCCGGTCTCGCTCCCCTGGGCGGGCACCTTCCACTCGGTGGCGAACCGGCTGCTGCGGCTGCACGCCTCATCGCTGGGGCTCGACCCGAGCTTCACCGTGCTCGACCGCTCGGACGCGGCCGACCTGCTCGACGTCTTGCGCACCGAGCTCGGTTTCTCGGGCCAGCGGCGCCGCTTTCCGAAGAAGGCAAGCTGCCTCGCCATCTACTCGTCCGTGGTGAACGCCCAGGGATCGCTCGCGGCCTGCCTCGAGCGGCGCTACCCCTGGTGCGCCGAGTGGGAGGACGAGCTGCGCCGGCTCTTCTCGGCCTACGCCGAGCGCAAGCAGCGCGCGAACGTGCTCGACTACGACGACCTGCTCGTCGGCTGGCACCAGCTCATGGGCGAGGAGGCGCTGGCGGCGGCGGTGCGGGCGCGCTTCGATCAGCTCCTCGTCGACGAATACCAGGACACGAACGCGCTGCAGGCGCAGATCCTCCTGCGGCTGAAGCCGACCGGCCAGGGGCTCACGGTCGTGGGCGACGACGCGCAGGCCATCTACTCCTTCCGCTCGGCCGACGTCCGCAACATCCTGGACTTCCCGAAGGCCTTCGATCCGCCGGCCGCGGTGGTGACCCTCGAGCAGAGCTACCGCTCGACCCAGCCCGTGCTCGACGCCGCCAACGGGGTGATCGCGCTCGCCGCCGAGCGCTTCACGAAGAACCTCTTCTCCAGCCGCCAGGGCGGCGCCCGTCCGCGCCTCGTCACCGCCGCCGACGAGCAGGCGCAGGTGGACTACGTGGTGACCCAGATCCTGGGGCAGCGCGAGGCCGGGCTCTGCCTCAAGGAGCAGGCGGTGCTCTTCCGCGCGGCGCACCAGAGCGACGCGCTGGAGCTGGAGCTGGCGCGGCGGCGCATCCCCTTCGTCAAGTTCGGCGGCCTCAAGTTCCTCGAGGCGGCGCACGTCAAGGACCTCCTCTGCGTCCTGCGCTGGGCCGAGAACCCCCGCGACTTCGTCGCGGGCTTCCGCGTGCTGCTGCTCTTGCCGGGCGTGGGGCCGGCCATCGCGCAGAAGGCGCTCGCGGCCTTCGACGCGGCGGGCTTCGCGCTGGCGGGGCTCGAGGGCTTCTCGGCGCCGGCCGCGGCGCGGGAGCCGTGGAGCGCGCTCTGCGCCCTGCTCCGCTCGCTGCGCGACGAGCAGGCGCCCTGGCCGGGGCAGATCGGCCTCGTGCGCCGCTGGTACTTTCCGCAGCTCGAGCGGCGGCACGACGACGCGGTCGTCCGCGATCAGGATCTCGATCAGCTCGAGATCGTCGCGAGCGGCTCCCCGTCGCGCAGCCGCTTCCTCGCCGAGCTGACGCTCGACCCGCCGGTCTCGACGGGCGACCTCGCCGGCGCGCCGCTGCTCGACGAGGACTACCTCATCCTCTCGACCATCCACTCCGCGAAGGGGATGGAGTGGTCGAGCGTCTTCGTGATCGACGTGAGCGACGGCGCCATCCCCTCGGATCTCGCCACCGGCACGCCCGCCGAGATCGAGGAGGAGCGGCGGCTGCTCTACGTGGCCATGACGCGCGCGAAGGAGAGCCTGCACCTCGTCCACCCGTTGCGCTTCCAGATCCGCCACCAGCCGAAGCGCGGCGACCTGCACGTCTACGCGCCGCGCAGCCGCTTCCTCCCGGACTCGCTGCTCGGATCGTTCGAGCGGCTGAGCCACGGCGGCGCCCAGCCCGACGACGGCGCCCCCGCGCCGGCCGCGGCGGCGATCGACCTCGGCGCGCGGCTGCGCGCGACCTGGAGCCGGACCTAGCCCCGCGGGTCGCCGTCGCGCGGCCGAGCGCCGTCCCCGTCGGTTCGAGCCCCGCGAGCGCTCAGCCCACGAGCCGGATCACCTCCCGGGCGATCTGCAGCTCCTCGCGCGTGCGGAGGACGAGGATCCGGCCGCGCGAGCCGGCGGTGGCCACGTCGAGGTCCGGGAGGGCGGCCGCGTTGGCGCTCGGCGAGAGCTCGAGGCCGAGGCAGCCGAGGCCGCGGCAGATCTCCGCGCGGAGCGCGGCGTCGTGCTCGCCGATGCCGGCCGTGAAGACGAGGGCGTCGACGCCGCCGAGGGTGACGGCGAGCGCGCCCACGGCGGAGCGCGCGCGGGCCGAGAAGAGCTGGAGGGCGAGGCGCGCCCGCTCGTCTCCGTCCGCCGCGGCGCGGGCGATCTCCCGCGCGTCCGCCGAGACGCCCGAGAGGCCGAGCAGGCCGGAGCCGCGCTGCAGCGTCTCCTCGAGCGCGTCGACGCCGAGGCCGCTTCGCCGCAGGACGTGGAGGAGGATGCCCGGATCGAGCGTCCCCGGCCGCGTGGCCATCGCGAGGCCGTCGAGCGGCGTGAAGCCCATGGTGGTGGCGAGCGGCCGTCCGTCCTCGATGGCGCTCGCCGAGCAGCCGCTGCCGAGGTGCAAGACGATCGCGCGCCGGGCCCGCTCGCCGAGGAGCTCCCGCGCCCTCCCCGCGCAGTAGGCGTGGCTGAGGCCGTGGAAGCCGTAGCGGCGGATCCCCCAGTCGGCGTACCAGGACCAGGGGAGCGGGTAGAGCCGCTCGGCCATCGGCAGCTCGGCGAAGAAGGCCGTGTCGAAGACCGCGACCCGCGGCGCGCGCGGCAAGAGCTCGCCGACGGCCGCGAGGGCGGCGATCGAGACGGGGTCGTGGAGCGGGGCCAGCTCGGCGGCCCGGCGGATCTCGGCGAGGGCCGCCTCGTCGACGCGGACGCTCCGGGTGAGCCTCGCTCCGCCGTGGACGACGCGCACCCCCACCGCGTCGATCCCGTCCAGCCGCGCGAGAATTCGCCCCACCGCCTCGGCGATCGCCGGGGGGCCGCTCGGCAGCGCCTCCTCGCCCCCCGTCTGCTCGTCCAGCGCTCCCCGGAAGACGGCCCACTTGAGGCTGCTCGAGCCGGGGTTCAGGACGAGCAGCCTCAGGCCGTCGCGGTCCACGTCCAGTCTCGGATCTCGGGCAGGTCCTCGCCGTGCGCGCGGACGTAGCGCGCGTGCTCGCGCAGCTTGCCGCGGCACCAGTCGACGAGCGGCCCGGCCTGCGGATGGCCCGAGCGGTGGAGCGCCAGGATGCAGAGGTGGTAGCGGCTCATCTCGTTGAGGACCACCATGTCGAACGGCGTCGTCGTGGTCCCCTCCTCGCGGAAGCCGCGGACGTGGAACCGCTCGACGTTGGTCCTGCCGTGGAGGATCGAGTGGAGCGCCCGCTGGTAGCCGTGAAAGGCGAAGACCACCGGGCGGGAGGCGGTGAAGAGCTCGACGAAGCGCGACTCCGGCAGGCCGTGGGGGTGGATCAGCTCGGGGTAGAGGCACATCAGGTCGACCACGTTGACGACGCGCACGTCGAGGTCCGGGATGTGGCGGCGCAGCAGCCAGGCGGCCGCGACGGTCTCGAGCGTCGGGATGTCGCCCGCGCAGCCGAGGACGACGTCGGGCTCGCGGCCGCTCCTCTCGTGGCCGGCCCAGGGCCAGGTCGACGCGCCGTCCTCGCAGTGGCGGATCGCCTGCTCCATCGAGAGCCACTGGAGCTGCGGCTGCTTGTCGATGACGACGAGGTTCACGTAGCCCTTGCTGCGCAGGCAGTGGTCCGCGACCGAGAGCAGGCTGTTCGCGTCGGGCGGCAGGTAGATGCGGGCGACCTTCCCCTTCTTGCTGAGCAGGGTGTCGATGAGCCCCGGCCCCTGGTGGCTGAAGCCGTTGTGGTCGTTCCGCCAGCAGGTCGAGGTGAGCAGCACGTTGAGCGAGGGGATCGGCGCGCGCCAGGCGAGCTTCGTGCACTCCTCGAGCCACTTCGTGTGCTGCACCGTCATCGAGGCCGAGATCATCGCGAAGGCCTCGTAGCTGACGTAGAGGCCGTGGCGCCCGGTGAGCGTGTAGCCCTCGAGGTAGCCCTCGCAGAGGTGCTCGCTCAGGACCTCCGTGACCCGCCCGTCCGGCGCGAGGTGGTCGTCGCCCGGCAGGATCGGCTCCTCGAAGGTGCGGTTCGTCGCCTCGAAGACCGCGCCGAGCCGGTTCGAGTTGGTCTCGTCCGGGCAGAAGAGGCGGAAGCGATCCGGGTTCTGGCGGAAGACGTCCCTCAGGTAGAGTCCGAGCTGCGCGGTCGACCCCGCCTGCTCGGTGGCCGGCTGGTGGACCGGGAGGGCGTAGTCGCGAAACGGCGGCAGCTCGAGCGGCACGCTGAGCCGGCCGCCGTTGGCGCGCGGGTTCGACCCCATCCGCAGCTCGCCCTTCGGGGCGAGCGCCTGGAGCTCGGGGAGCAGGCGGCCGTCCTGGTCGAAGAGCTCCTCGGGCCGGTAGCCGCGCATCCAGGCCTCGAGCAGCGCGAGCCGATCGGGCCGCTCTCGGACCTCGGTGATCGGCACCTGGTGGGCGCGGAAGGTCCCCTCGATGGGCACGCCGTCGATCTCCTTCGGGCCGGTCCAGCCCTTCGGCGAGCGCAGCACGATGGCGGGCCAGCGCGGCCGCTCGAGCCGCGAGCCGCCCCGCGCCTCGGACTGGATGGCCCGGATCCCCGCCCAGCAGTCGTCGAGCGCGGCCGCGAAGGCCCGGTGCATCGCCATCGGCTCGTCGCCCTCGACGAAGTGGACCGCGAAGCCCTGGCTCTCGATCAGCCTCTGGACGTCGCCGTCCTCGGCGCGGCCGAGCACGGTCGGCCCCGAGATCTTGTAGCCGTTCAGGTGGAGGATCGGCAGCACCGCGCCGTCGCGGGCCGGGTCGAGGAACTGGACCGACTTCCAGGAGCCGGCGAGCGGCCCCGTCTCGGCCTCGCCGTCGCCCACCAGCGCGACCGCGAGCAGGTCGGGGGCGTCGAAGACCGCGCCGAAGGCGTGCGCCAGCACGTAGCCGAGCTCGCCGCCCTCGTGGATCGACCCGGGCGTCGGCGCGCTCACGTGGCTCGGGATGCCGCCCGGCGTCGAGAACTGGCGGCAGAGCAGCCGCAGCCCGGCGACGTCGCGGGAGACCTCGGGGTAGACCTCCGAGTAGCTCCCCTCGAGGTAGACGTTCGCGACGACCGCGGGCCCCCCGTGGCCCGGACCCGACAGGAAGATCGCGCTCGCCCCGGTGTCCTGGATGAGCCGGTTCAGGTGGGCGTAGACGAAGCTCTGGCCGGGGGAGGTGCCCCAGTGGCCGAGCAGCCGCGGCTTGATGTGCTCGGGCCGGAGCGGCTCGCGCAGGAGGGGGTTGTCCCAGAGGTAGATCTGGCCGACGGTGAGGTAGTTGGCGGCGCGCCAGTAACGGTCGAGGCGCTCCAGGCGGGCGGGGTCGAGGGGCATCGCGGGTCTCCCGAAGGGCCCCGCGAAGCTAGCCATCCCCCGGGCGGCTCGCCTACCGCGTCGCCGCCGTCGGCGCGGGCAGCGGGTCGAACCGCTCGAACGGCTGGTCGAAGTAGTCGCGCAGGGTCTTCGACATGATCGCCGCGTGGACGCCGTCGACGATCCGGTGGTCGAAGGTGGCGTTGACCTTCATGGTCCGCCCCACGACGATCCGGCCGTCCTGGACGACCGGGCTCTCGCGGACCGCGCCCGCCGCGAGCAGGATCGGCACTCGCGAGTAGGGGACCAGCGGGACGTAGGCCTGATCGAGGCCGAGCGAGCCGATGTTCGTGATCATGACGCTGCCGAAGCCGTCCTTCGGCAGGCCGGCCCAGCGCAGGTCCAGGTTCAGCGTGTAGAGGAGGAGGCCGAGCAGCCAGACGAAGGGGCGCAGGAGCAGGTAGGGGACCTTGTGCAACGCCGAGCGGGCCTTCTCGAGCTCGGGGTCCTTGCGGGCGCGGACCTGGGCGACGCGGGCCTCCACCTCGTCGACGATCTGGACGAGCGACTTCTGGTCGGCCTCGTGCACGACGATGCCCGAGAGGTCGATCTTCTCCTCGCCCTCGTCGGTCATCGCGACCTGCATGAAGATGGCGACGTCGCGCCGCAGCCAGATCCGGTTGAAGCGGAGGATGGCGTTGGCGTCGGGCATGCGCGCCAGCACGCCCGCCGCCGCCTTCGCGAGCAGGTGGGTGACCGTCAGCCGCTTGCCCGTCGCGCGGCGGAAGGCCTCGAGGTACTCGAGCGCCCGGTCCATGCGCAGCTCGATCGTGCCGTAGACCGACGGATCGCCGACGGTCCGCCAGGTGCCGAGGGCCGCCCGGCGAAAGCTCGACAGCTCGGTCTTCGGCGTCAGCTCGAGGTTGGGCATGGGGCCCCTCCGGTGGCGACTCTACCAGCTCGCCGGGCCGAGGGGCCTCGGGCGTCGGCCCGGCTACGGGTAGCCGCCGCTCGAGCTGCCTCCGCCGCTGGTCGACCCCGCGGAGCTGGAGCCGCCCGTGGTCGACCCTCCAGTGGTGGAGCCGCCGGAGGTCGAGCCGCCACTCGCGCCGCCCGGCTGCGCCGTGATCGTGCCGGTCATCCCCATCGCGTAGTGGATGCGGCAGAAGTACGGGTAGGTCCCGGGGCTCGAGAACGTGTACGTGAAGGTCTCCCCGGAGTGCAGCAGCTGGTCGAACTTCCCGTCCGGCTGGCCCGGTGGCCCGCTCGTGACCGTGTGGTCGAAGGGGTCGTCGTTCGTCCAGGTCACCTTCTGCCCCGCCGAGACCCGCGCCGTCTGCGGCAGGAAGGCGATCCCCTTGAGCGCCACCTGGTAGGCTCCGTTCGAGACGGTGCCGCCGCTCGTCGTCCCCGACGTCGAGTTCGCCCCGTAGCCGCAGCCGAGCGCGAAGAGCGCCGCCGCCCCCACCCCTGCCAGTCGTCCGAGCATCGTGTACGCCCCCTCTCGATCAGGGGGAAATACGAGCCATCCCGGAGCCGCCCGGCAAGTGGCCCCCGCCGCCACGAAAACCGCAAGATTCGGTGCCCAGGGGCGGAATCGAACCACCGACACGAGGATTTTCAGCCCGTGACTGGGTGCTGCCAACCCCGCGTCCTTCCAAGCCAAGGCGACCCCCGCACCGTAGCGGGGACAGGGCGGGGACAAGTCATCTACCTGGACGACTTGGCGAAGCCCCGGCTGACGCCCCCGAGAACGAAACCTCGCACGGGAAGGGTCATAGTTCGTCGGTAGGGTTCCGTACCGATGCCCATGCCACCCTACGACATCGAGTTCTACGAGGACGAGAACGGCGATCAGCCTGTGAGGCGATGGCTTCGGGAGGAGCTGACGCCGCGCAAGCGCCGCGCCCTCGGCTACGCGATGCTGGAGGTTCTCCAGCACCTGGGCATCGGGGTCTGCGGGACGGAGTTCGGCAGGCAGCTCGGAGGTGGGCTCTTCGAGTTCCGGCTGCGGCGTGACCTGGCGGACATTCTCGGGAAGGGTGGCGAGGAGAAGGTTCTGCTTCGCGTCTTCTGCCATGCCCACGGTCGGAGACTCGTCCTGCTCCTCGGCGGCTACGACAAGGGTGAAGACACGAGCGCCAAGCGCCAGGAGGCAGAGATAGCCCTGGCTCGCAAGCGCCTGGCGGACTGGAAGCGCCGCACTTGACGGCTGATGGGCTAAAGCACATATTGAAGACATGGGACGCAGCTTCACCGAGTTCACGCGTGAGGTCGAGCGGGAGACCCGCAAGGAAGGAGCGGCGGCGGTCGCCGAAGCGGAAGCCTTTCGCACCCACTTCCAACTCGCCCGCGAGTTCATCGAGCGCCGCCAGGCGCTCGGGCTGACCCAACGCCAGCTCGCGGAGAAGTCGGGCGTCCAGCAGAGCGAGATCAGCCGCATCGAGGGTGGAAACGCGAACCCGACTCTTCAGACGGTCCAGGTCTTGGCTCGCAGCCTGGGGGCGGAGGTCCACCTCGTGCAGCGGCAAGGAAAGGCTGGAAGAGCGCTCGTGGTCAGACGGCGGGCGGCTGGGGCTGGGCGGAGACGAAGCCGGTAGGAGTCGTCAGTGGGAAGAGTCCTTCGTTCCAGGCGGTCTCCAACGCCTGCCGATTACGAAATTCTCGGTGCAACCCTCTAGCCTGCACCGCGAGGAGCCCAGACTTTCTCGGCTATGCCCTGCAATACGGGCAAGGTGAGGGTGGGCGGCTCTTCCGCCCGTGGAGCAACGTGCGGCACGACCTCGACAAGGCATGCAAGAAGGCGGGCATCCCGCACTGCTCCACTCGGCGAACTCCCCGGACTCTCGCGTGCGCGAGAATATCCAGGGAGTTTGGTGCCCAGGGGCGGAATCGAACCACCGACACGAGGATTTTCAGTCCTCTGCTCTACCGACTGAGCTACCTGGGCGAGAAGCGGGCTGCTGTATGCCTTGGAAGGGCGCTTCGGTCAAGAAGCGGAGCGGGCGGCGGAGGGTGGGCGGCCCGGGTGCCGTTCGGGCGGTTGCCGATGCGGCTCGGCGGACCTATCTCCACTTCGTTTCGGAGGGCGCCCATGGAATGCACTCACCTCGACCAGATCCGCACGACGACGGCCCGCACCGACGGTTGCGAAGAGTGCATCGCGACGGGAGGGAAGTGGGTCCAGCTCCGGCTGTGCCTCGCCTGCGGCCACGTCGGCTGCTGCGACTCCTCGCCGGGCCGCCACGGGACGAAGCACTTCGAGGAGACCGGTCACCCCATCATGCGCGAGTACCCGAACGCGAGCTGGGGCTGGTGCTACGTGGACAAGGAGAAGCTGCCGGCGACGGTCGTCTCGGGAGCCGAGGAGCCGGCCTACTTCTGATCCCGGACGCCCAGCGCGTAGAGGGTGGTCGTCTCGCGCGCCCGGAGCGATCGGAGCGGGTCGCGCTCGTCCGTCGTCCGCCGGTGATCGGGGGAGGTCGAGCGCCTCCATCGGATCTCGAGGCCGGCCCGCGCGAGCTCGTCTCCGAGCCAGTCGGCCGGCCGGAGCGAGAGCAGCTCGGCGAGGTCGCCGAGGAGGAGCCAGCCCTCCCCGCCGGGCGCCAGCCGCTCCGGCAGCCCCGCGATGAAGCGGCGGAGGAGCTCGCCCCCGGGATCGAACACCGCCCGGTCGAGCGCCGTGCGCGGCACGTCCGGGATCCAGGGGGGATTGCAGACGACGAGGTCGGCGCGGCCGTCCGGGAAGAGATCGCGCTCCTCGACGCGGAAGCGATCCTGCAGGCCGAGCCGCGCGGCGTTGTCGCGGGCGCAGGCGACGGCGCGCGGCTCGCGGTCGGTGGCGACGGCGCTCGCGGCGCCGCGCTCGAGCAGCACGAAGGCGAGCACGCCGGTCCCGGTGCCGACGTCGAAGATCCGTCTCCCCGTGGGGGGCGGCGCCTCGAGGATGAGCCGAACGTACTCCGAGCGGGTGGGGGTGTAGACGCCGTAGCGGGGCACGAGCGGCCGCGACAGGCCGGGGACGGCGAGCCCCTTGCGGCTCCATTCGGCGGCCCCGAGCGCGCCGAGGAGCGTCGGGATCGAGAGGACGACGGGGAGGCCGGGCCACGGCCCCCAGGCGAGCTCGCACGCCTCGCGCACGTCGGGGGCGGCGCCGAGGGCCAAGGACCAGCCGGGGCCGAGCTCGACGAGGATTCGCCCCTGGACCTCGTGCTCCCGACGGCGCTGCGCCCGCTCGGAGCGGAAGGCGTCGAGCGGGCTCGGCGAGCCCTTCTCGGGCCGCCGCCGGGCGAGCCGGCGGCCGAGGGCATCGACGAGCTGCCGGGCGTTCTTCCAGTTGCCGCGGTAGAGCAGCGAGCGGCCGCTCTTCGCGGCGCCGAGGGCGCCATCGGCGGTCGTCTGGTCGTGGGCGAGGCCGAGCGACGAGGGCGGGGGGTCGCCCGCCTCGGTCAGAAAGGCGGCCTCGCGAGCGGGCTCCCCCGGTGCTCGCAGCTCGAATCGGACGAGAGCCGCGGCGGCGGGCGCCGGGGCGACCTCCGCGGCGCCGCCGTTCACTGGCCGATCGCCTGGTGGAGGCTCGGGCAGCCCTTCGCGTCGAAGCTGCCCCAGAGGTGGGCGAGGCCGCTCGGCTCGGCCCCGAGCGTCGCGTCGAACTGGCCGACGGCGGTCGAATCGTCCCAGCGCAGAAGATCGATGGTCGCCTCGGCGGAGCCGCCGAGCAGCGTCGCCCCGCCGTCCGGGGCCCAGCTGAGCTCGGCGGCGCTGGCCGCCGGGGCCGCGTAGGTTCCGGCGTCGATGGCGCCGCCCTCGCCGTCCAGCCGAAGAAAGACGGCGGTGAAGGGGGGCAGCCCCTTGGGATTGCCTCCGCAGCCCCCCGAGAGGTCCCGGTCGGCGAGGACGACCTCCATGAGGGTGGGGTCGGGGCCTCCGTCGAGCCGTCGTGGGAAGCTCCAGCCGGCGAAGCGGACCGAGAACGCCGCGGGGGAGCCGCAGACGTCGTTCGGCCCCGCGTCGACGCAGGCCGGCCCCGCGTCGGCGCCACCCCTCGGGCCGCAAGCCGAGGCCGCGAGAAGGAGCGGCAGTCCGATGAATCCCGAGCGCACCTGCACGTTGTTACCACGAAACGCATCCGCCGACCCGGGGGGCTGGTAGACTCCGGGGCGTCACCGCGTCCAGGGGAGCTCCATGCGAAAGTGGATCGTCAATCTGGCCGTCGTCTCGGCGCTCGGCTGCGCGCCCGTCGTCGTCGTCCCGGTCACGCCGCCCGAGGCAATGGAGCAGTGGGCCCAGCTCCATCCGGCCGGAGCGCAGGCGCTCGGCGTCTGGGTTCGCAACCACCCGGGGGCCGCGAGCTGGCTCTTCGACTGGGACGGCGCCCACTCCGAGGGGACCCACGAACTCATCAGCTGGGCCATCTACCACCCGGGAGCGGGGGTCCCGATCTTCGTCTCGACCCATCCCGGCTGGTCGGTCTTCGACCAGTTCGCGATGGCGCACCAGCCGGCGGTCTGGGCGTTCTTCATGTGGGCCCGCCAGTTCCCGGGGGACGCGCAGCGGCTCGCCGACCACCCGAGGGGTCTCTGGTGGGCAGGCCACCACCTCTACGCCGCCGACGCCCAGATGCTCGGACAGTGACGGCGCCGTCCGGGCGGCCGGGGGGCTAGGCGGACCCGGGCCGAATGCGATAATCAATGCGCCCATGGCCGAAACGACGCCGCAGCCGCCCGTTCAGTTCGAGACCCACCCCGACTCTTACCGCCACTGGAGGCTCGCCTTCGACGGGCCGGTCGCTCGGCTCACGATGGCCGTCCGGGAGGACGGTGGGCTCCGGCCGGGCTACCAGCTCAAGCTGAACAGCTACGACCTCGGCGTGGACATCGAGCTGTGCGACGCGGTCCAGCGGATTCGCTTCGAGCACCCAGAGGTGCGCGCGGTGGTGCTGGACAGCGCGCTGCAGAAGATCTTCTGCGCCGGGGCCAACATCTTCATGCTGGCCTCGAGCGGCCACCCGTTCAAGGTCAACTTCTGCAAGTTCACGAACGAGACGCGACTCGCGATCGAGGACGCCTCGGCCCACTCCGGGATCAAGTGGATCGCGGCCCTCAACGGCACCTCGTCGGGTGGCGGCTACGAGCTCGCGCTCGCCTGCGACGAGATCCTGCTCGCGGACGACGGCAACGCCTCCGTGAGCCTTCCCGAGGTGGCGCTGCTCGGCGTCCTGCCGGGGACCGGCGGCCTCACCCGCGTCGTCGACAAGCGGCTGGTCCGGCGGGACATCGCGGACGTCTTCTGCGCCTTGCCCGAGGGCGTGCGCGGAAAGCGGGCGGTCGACTGGCGCCTCGTCGATCAGGCGATCCCGAAGAGCCGCTTCGATCAGGCCGTCCGCGAGCGGGCGCTCGAGCTCGCGAAGGGATCGGATCGCCCCGGCGGCCCCGGCGTCCGGCTCGCGCCGATCGCCCCGGAGGTGACGCCGACCGCGCGCCGCTACCGGCACGTGACCCTCGGGCTCGATCGCTCCCGCCGCCAGGCGACGCTCACGGTCCGCGGCCCGACCGGCCCGCAGCCGAAGACCCCGGCGCAGTTCCTCGAGGCGGGCGGCGATGCCTGGGCGCTCCGGGCCTTCCGCGAGCTCGACGACGCGCTCCTGCAGCTGCGGGTGAACGAGCTCGAGATCGGCACCGTCCTGCTCCACACGGAAGGGGATCCGCGGGCCGTCCTCGAGGCCGACGGAGCGGTCGCGGAGCTGCGCGGCCACTGGTTCGTCCGGGAGATCCTGGGCCAGATGCGGCGGACGTTGAAGCGGCTCGATCTGACCGCGCGGACCCTCTACGCGGCCATCGAACCGGGGAGCTGCTTTGCGGGCTCGCTCTTCGAGATCGCGCTTTCGGCCGACCGGAGCTACATGCTGGACGACCCCGCCCGGGCGACGGCGGTCCAGCTGTCGGCGCTCTCGGCGGGGCTCCTGCCGATGTCGAACGGCCTGTCGCGGCTCCAGTCCCGCTTCCTCCACGATCCCCCGAGGGCCGGCCGGCTCCTCGAGCGACGCGGCCCCTTCTCGGCGGGCGAGGCGCTCGAGGCGGGGCTCGTCACCTTTGCCCCCGACGGCATCGACTGGGACGACGAGTTGCGGCTGGCCCTCGAGGAGCGCGAGGCGCTCTCGCCCGACGCGCTGACGGGCATGGAGGCAAACCTCCGCTTCGCTGGGCCGGAGACGATGGAGAGCAAGATCTTCGGCCGGCTCTCGGCGTGGCAGAACTGGATCTTCCAGCGACCCAACGCCGTGGGCGAGAAGGGGGCCCTCTCCCTCTATGGGCAGAAGGGGCAGCGGCCCGAATTCGATTGGCGGCGCACCTAGGAGTTCACCATGTCGATGGTCAACGACGAGAAGATCCCGAACAACGTCGACCTCGCGCAGGACAAGCGGCTCCAGCGGGCGCTCGAGCAGTGGCAGCCAGACTTCCTCTCGTGGTGGCGCGAGATGGGGCCCGAGGGCTTCCAGGAGCGCGAGGTCTACCTGCGGACCGCGATCAGCGTCACGACCGAGGGGTGGGCGCACTACGACTACGTCCGGATGCCCGACTACCGCTGGGGGATCTTCCTCGCGGATCAGGTGCCTGGGCGGACCATCGGCTTCGGCGACCTCCTCGGGCAGCCGGTCTGGCAGGACGTTCCCGGCGAGCACCGCGGCACGCTGCGCCGGCTCATCGTGACCCAGGGCGACACCGAGCCCGCGTCGGTGGAGCAGCAGCGGGCGCTCGGCCACTGCTGTCCTTCGCTCTACGACCTGCGCAACCTGTTCCAGGTCAACGTCGAGGAGGGGCGCCACCTCTGGGCGATGGTCTACCTCCTCCATCGCTTCTTCGGCCGGGACGGGCGCGAGGACGCCGAGGAGCTGCTCGCGCGGCGCAGCGGGAACCCCGACCGGCCGCGCATCCTGGGCGCCTTCAACGAGCCGATCGACGACTGGCTCTCGTTCTACATGTTCACGATGTTCACCGACCGCGACGGCAAGTACCAGCTCCTCGCCCTCGCCGAGTCGGGCTTCGACCCGCTCTCCCGGACGACGCGTTTCATGCTGACCGAGGAGGCGCACCACATGTTCGTCGGCGAGACCGGCATCGGGCGGGTCGTGCAGCGCTCGGCGGAGCTGGCGAAGCTCTCGAAGAACGGCAACCCGCGCGAGCAGGGCGGGATCGATCTCGAGACCGTCCAGAAGTACCTTAACCTCTGGTACTCGCTCTCGCTCGATCTCTTCGGCAGCGAGATCTCGACCAACGCCGCGAGCTTCTTCGGCGCTGGCCTGAAGGGCCGCGCCAAAGAGGAGAAGTTCGAGGAGCACGTCTGCCGCGAGGGGGCGGTCGTGATGGAGATCCCCGAGCAGGGGAGGCTCGTCCGCCGCGAGGTCCCGCTCCGCTCGGCCATGAACGAGGTCCTGCGCGACGGCTACGTCGAGGACTGCCAGCGCGGCGTCGACCGCTGGAACAAGATCCTCGCCGAGTCGGGGCTCTCCTTCCGGCTGCGGCTCCCGTCGCGCCGCTTCCATCGGCAGCAGGGCGTCTTCTCGGGCCTCCGCTTCGACCCGGACGGGCGGCAGATCTCCACGGAGGAGTGGGCGAAGCGGCAGGACGACTGGCTGCCGAGCGCGTCCGATCGGTCCTACGTGAAGAGTCTCCAGCCGCGGGCCATCCACGAGCGGGGGAAGATGGCGAATTGGATCGCCGCGCCCGCGAAGGGAATCGACGGCCAGCCGGTCGACTTCGAGTACGTCCGACTCGACTAGGGGGTCCGGCCAGCCGGCTGGCAGTACCGATCGAGGAGCAGGCCGAGCCGAGGCACGGCCTGCTCGACGTTCTTCTTGCCGGTCGGGCGGAGCTTCTCGTACGCCTTGCGCAGGGACGAGTTCTTCGTCTGTTGGGCGCGCGCGTCGGTGATGGCGAGCAGCGCCTCGGAGACCTCGCCCGCCCGCGCCTGTAGGTAGGCCGAGAACGGGCCCGCTCTGCCTGGCGCCCAGGCGTCGTGGAACGGGTCGAGCTTCTGGGCGAACTCCGGCAAGAGCGACTCGAGCACCTCGCGGACGATGCCGCTCTTGACGGCCTTCACCACCGCGTAGGCGCCCTTGATGGCCATGCCCGCGAGGCCGCCCTTCGAGGCGACCTCCTCGTCGACGAGCTTCTCGCAGTCGGTGACGACCTGGGGGCGGACGGCGGGGTCGAGGAGCTTCTCGGAGAGGGCGGGCACGGGCCGGAAGATGCCGCCGGAGGCCACTGGCGTCAACCCGAGAGTTTGGCAGAATGTCGCGCGCATGATCTCCGTCGCCTATCTCCTCATGGTGGCCTCGATGAACGCCGTTCCACTTCCCAAGGCGGCGCGAGCCGAGGTCGAGCGCTGGCGCGCCGAGCAGGACGCCGAGATGCGCGGCCCCGCTAGCCCGCTCGCCCGCGAGGCGCCCCGGGAGCTCGCGCCGGGCCACAACGTCCTCGGCAGCGGCCCCGCCGACACCCTCCGGTTCGACGCGCCGGGCGTCCCGGCGAGCGTCCTCGATCTCGTCTGGGAGGGGCAGGCGCTCCTCGCCGAGCCGCTCCTCCCGATGGTCCTCAAGAACGGCGACCCGCTGGTCGCGGGTCCCGTCGGACCGGGCGACCGGTTGCAGGTAGGGCCCCTCGCGCTCTGGCTCCAGCCCGGCGGTCGCGGCCCCGCGCTCGCGGTGAGCGACGAGTCCCGGCCCGAGCGGATCGGCTACCACGGCTTGCGCTACCTGCCGCTCGACGGCCAGTACCGGGTGGCCGCGACCTTCGAGCCGGCCGAGGCGGGGAGGACCCTGACGCTCGAGACGAGCACCGGCGGCCGGCGCGTCCTACCGCTCCGGGGGCTCCTCCGCTTCGAGCTCGAGGGTCGGGCGCTCTCCTTGGACGCGTTCTCCCTGGGCGAGCGGCCCGACGACTACTTCGTGATCTTCAAGGATGCGACCAACGGCCGCGAGAGCTACGGCCCCGGCCGCTTCGTCTGGGTTCCCGGCGCCGTCGGCGGGAAGACCGTCATCGACTTCAACCTGGCCTGGAACCCGCTCTGCGCCTACTCGCACGCCTTCAACTGCCCGCTCGCGCCGCCCGAAAACCGGCTGCCAATTCGCATTCCGGTCGGTGAGGCGACCTACACGGACGACTGACCATCGGCAGCGCGCCCTCATGCCGTCTCCGCGGGGGCTCGGGCGCGACGGGCGCCGCGCCCGTCCCGACTCACTGGCCCTGCTCGAGAAACCCGATCTCGTCCGTGATGACGCTCTTGTCCTCGGCATCGGGCTTGAGCTGCAGGTACTTCTTGAAGTGCTCGAGGGCGAGCTTCGTCTGGCCGCTCCCCTTGTAGTAGTAGCCGAGGTACTTGTGCGGCAGCGGGTTCTTCGGCTCCGCCGCGACGGCCTTGCCGTAGTAGCTCGCCGCCTCTTTGCCCTTGCCCTCCTCCTCGAGGGCGCGCCCGATGAGGTAGTAGGCCTGCACGAGCGACCGATCGCGCTCGAGCGCCCCCTGGTAGCTCGCGACCGCCTTGCGGAAGTCCTTGTCCTTCGCCTCGAGATCGCCGACGGCGAGCGCGAGCGCGACCCGCTTGTCGTCGAGCGCCATGGCCTTCTGGTAGCTCTGGATGGCATTGGCGTCGTCGCCCTGCTGCGCCTCCACGGAGGCGAGCTGCTGGAGCGCGTCCGGAAAGGCGGGGCGGAGCGCGATCGCCTGGGCGAGCGACTTGTGCGCCTCGTCGTAGAGGCCGAGGGCCGCCTCTCCCTGCCCGCGCACGAACCAGTAGTCGGGGTTCTTGGGGCCGAACTCGACGGCCGTCTTCGCCTCTTGGAGCGCCCGGTTGTCGTCCCCGCGGACCAGCAGCGCCTTGGCGAGGTAGTAATGGGCGTCCGAGACCTTGCTCGAGAGCGCGATCGCGGTGCCGAGGGTGGTCACCGCGGCGTCCACCTGCCGCTCGGCGAGCTCCACGGCCCCGAGCGAGACGGCCGGCAGCGGGTCGCGTGGCTCGGCCTCCATCGCGGCCTCCAGGGCTTTGTGAGCCTCCGGTAGCTTGCCCTCCTTCCAGAGGAGGTCACCGAGCGCGAACTCGAGCCCCGCCTGCCGCGGGTCGAGCTTCTCCGCGGCGAGCAGCTCCCGCTCGCCCCCCGCGAGGTCGCCCTGGCCGGCGAGCGCCCGGCCCAGTCCGAAGCGCGCCTCGGGGTTCTGGCCGTCGATCGCGAGCGCCCGCTCGAACTCGGCCCGTGCCCCCGCGAGATCCCCTGCGGCCAAAAGGTAGTCGCCGAGTCCGGCGTGCGCGCGGGCGCTCTTCGGAGCCTTCTGCACCGCCGCCTCGAGCTCGACCTTGGCCTTGGCGAGATCGCCGCGGGAGAGCAGCAGGCGCCCCAGCGCGACGTGCGCCTCCTCGTAGTTCGGGCCGGCGCGAAGCGCGACGAGGAGGTGGCTCTCGGCCTCTTCGGGCTTTCCCAAGGCGAGCGCCGCGAGGCCCTCGAGCGTCAAGAGGCGGGGATCGGAGGGGTTCGCTCCGAGCGCCGCCGTGAGGACGCGCGTCGCGTCGAGGTAGTGGCCGACGGCGAGCTGGACGCGGGCGAGCGCATCCGCGATGTCGGGATCGCGCGGGTGGTCCTCCGAGGCCCGAAGCAGGAGGGGGAGCGCCTCCGCCGGACGGTGTTGATTCGCGAGGAATCGGCCGTAGGACGCCTCGACCGTGCCGCTCTTGGGATCGAGCGACAGGGCCTTCTTGTACTCGGCCTCCGCCGCCGCGGCCCGATGGTGAAATGCATCGTCCTCGCCGAGCAGGGCGAAGACGCGAGCCCGCTCGGAGGGTGAGAGGGTGTTCTGGCCCGAGGACAGCGCCCGCAGGTCCGCGTCGACCCCGTCGCCGCTCCCGTCGAGCTGGGCCTGCAGGAAGTCGGCCTCGAGGCGGGAGCTCTCGTGCTCGGGGTCGGCCGCGCTGGCCTTCTGAAATTCGGCGAGGGCGTCCTTGATGTCACCCGCCCGCACCGCGAGCCGACCCAGCGCGTCGAGCGCCTTCGCGCTCTTCGGGTCGACGGCGAGCAGCCGCCGCAGGGTCGCGGTCGCCTTGCGCGGGTCGTGCCTCGCCTGCCCTTCGGCGAGCAGGCTGAGGGCCTCTTTGTCCTTCGGTTCCTTGATGAGCAGTGCCTCGAGCGCCGGTAGCGCCTCGTCGGGGTTGCCCATCGAGAAGGCGGCTCCGGCGCTCGCACGCACGACGTCCGGATCCCGCCGTCCGACGATCTCCAGCCGATCCAGCTCGTTCTGCTCTCCGGCCGCACGCTCCGTCGCCTCGCCGTACTTTCGCTCCAGGTAGAAGATCGCCTGCGCCTCGACCGCCTTCGGATCGATGGCCCTGGGCGCGAGCTTCTCCGCCGAGCGGGCCAGCGAGAGCGCTCGCTGGTATTCGGCGAAGTTGTCCCGCGAGATGGCCGCTCGGGCGTCAGCCACGAGCTTCGCCGCCGGCGTCCCCTTGTGGGTGTGCGGCGGGCCGAGGATCTTGTTGATGCCGAAGTAGCCGTACACGGTGGTCCCGAGCGAGAGCCCGACACCGACGACGAGGAGCAGCGCGACGCCCACCGCGATGAAGGGGGCGCGCCGTCGAAGCGCCGCCACGTGGTCGACCGATTCGACGATGGCCGAGTTGGCCATGCGGCCGCCGTAGAGCTCCTGCAGCCGCCGCAGCGTCTCCTGCTTGTCGCCGTCGTCCGCGGCCGAGGCGTCCGCCCCGATGTGGAAGGCGTCCGCCGGAGCAGCCATCAGATCCTCGATGGACTTCGCGAACGTGGGGAGGGTCGAGAGGATCTGCCACTTCTCGCCGTCGCTCGAGGCGTCCTCGTTTCCGAGGAGCTGTCCCTCGCGAAGCATCCGGACGACGGTCTCCTCGTCGAAGGGGCCGAGCGTCTTCCCGCTCTTGCGGCGGATCTGGTAGCGCTTGGCCCGCGCGCCCGAGGGCGCGCCCGCCGCTCCCCCTGCCGGGGCGCTCTGGTCGATGAAGTCGAGGACCTCGAGACCGTCCTCGGCGGTCGCCGGGGCCGCCGGCGAACTCGCGAGATCGAGGTCCGCCTCGAGCGAGTCGGCCGCTCCCGCGGCGGGCGCCGTGGCGGGCATCGGAGCGTCGAAATCGAACTCGAGCGCGTCCGGTGGCGCCGGGGTCGAGGCGCGCGTCGACTCCTGGAGGAATTGAATGGAGGCTCGATCCTCGTCGGCCGGGCCGGCGGCAGGCGCCGCGGGAGGGGGCGAGAAGGCGAGACCGAGGTCCGCGCCGAGATCGAGCGAAGGTGGGGCCTCGACCGCCTCTGGCGGCGCCAGGGGGGGCTCGGCGAGCGAGCTCGGCGGCAGCTCGAACGCGACGCCTTCGCCCGCTGGAGCTCCGGAGGCGCCGAGGTCGAGGTCGAAGGCGCCGAGCTCCTCGAAGCTGGGCGGGGCCGCGATTGCCGGAGCAGGGGGGGCCACCGCCGTGGGGGCGGATTCCCAGCTGACCGTCCCGTGGGAGGTCGGCGGACTCGGCGAATCCGGCGCGAGGGCGCCGTCGAAGAGCGAGGCCGCCGAGGGCGAGGCCACGACGCTCGCGGGAGCCTCCGGAGCCGCGCCGTCGGGGGCGTCGAAGAGGGCCGCGGCCGACGTCGAACCGAGCAGATCGGGCGTCGGCGCGAGTACTCGGGTGGCCTCGGGTTCGAAGAGCGCCATCGTCGAGGGCGAGGCCCGGACGGATGGCGCGCCGGCCGGCAGCGCGACCGGGCCGCTCTGCCCCGCCCGTTGGGCAGGGGCGAGCGGCGGTGGCGCGGAGGCGGGCAGCGGCACTGCGCCGGGCGCCGCGTCACCGAAGAGCGCGGCGGCCGACAAGGAGCCGCGCACCGGTCCGGCGGGGGGGCGGGGGGGCGCCGGTGGGGGAGGCGAAGCGGGCGCCGGCGCCGAGCCTGGCAGAGGGACGGGACCGATGGTGGTGGCCACGGAGGAGGGAGGGGGCGCGGGGCGAGCGGGCGGGGGGCCGCCGGCCGAGGGCAGCGGAATGGCGCCTTCTGCGAGGGCCGAGGCGCCGGCCTTGGTCACGAGGAATTGGATCGCGCACTTCGGGCAGCGCATCTTGAGCCCGGCGGCCGGGAGCCGCGAATCGTCGACCTTGTACTTCGACTGGCAGGAGGGGCAGGAGAGGTTCAAGGCGATCCTCGAAGGTGCGCAAGGCCTGGGTCTGTGGGTTCGGCCGCCGAGTCATCGAAGCGGCGCTTGAGGCGGAGGTACTGCCGGTAGCTGTCGGCGAGCCCCTGGGAGCTCTGTCCCGCCTCGGCGAGTCGGGCGTCGAGCAGCCGCTGGACGATGCCCTGGACCTCGTCCTCGGTGAGGCCGGTCACGCCGGCGAGCTCGGAGGCGGGCACTGGGTCGTAGCGCTGGCCGAGGTCGAGGTAGCAGAGGTAGTCCTCGATGTCTGGGTCAGGGGCGAGAAAGCAGCTCGGCGGCTCACCCCCGACGATGCCGGCCCGCCGGAGCTGGCGCTCGATCTCCTCGGCCTCCCGCAGCGAGACACCCGCGAGCGTCGCCACGTAGGGCGCGCCGAACTCGGCGGGGAGCTGGCGCCGCCGGTCGGGTGCACCGCGGGCGAGGCCGCGCACGAGCTCGAGGGCCCTCACCGCACCGTTCGCGGTGAGGAACGCCCCGATCTGCCGGTCGGCCTCGCGCAGCCGCGCCGAGAGCTTGCGGAGGACGCGCAGCGCGATCTCCCCGTTCGAGCGGACCATCTGCTCGAAGACGGAGCGGTCCAGCTCGAGCGCCACGGTCGGCTCCTCGGCGGCCGCGGAGGCGGTCCGCGGCAGCCCCTCGAGGGCCGCCATCTCGCCGAGCAGCTCGCCCGGGCCGAGCGAGGCGATCTTCACCTCGATGGCGCCGATTCGGCGGAAGACGCGCACGCGCCCGGACTGGATGACATACATCGAGGCGCCCGGATCGCCCTCCTCGAAGAGCCGGGCCCCGGTCTCGAGCCGGCGCGCAAAGCGCTCCATGGGTTGGGCGGTCTCGGCCATCTTTGGGACGCCCCGAGGTTAGCATCGCTCCCGTTCCCCGACAACGCGCACCGGGGGAGCGCTGGATCGGCAAACCTTTCGGATTCCGGGCAACTTGTGGTACGAGGGCCACGCCCCACCCATGCATGCGATGAAGGACACTTCCTCGGACGCCCCGGACGTCCTGATCCTCGGCGGCGGCCTCGCCGGCCTTTCGGCCGCGTTGCATCGTGGCGCCGCCATGGGCGCGCGCCCCTACCGGATCGTCGAAAAGGCGGACCGGGTCGGCGGCTTCTGCCGGACGGAGGTCCGCGACGGCTTCCTTTTCGACGAGACCGGCCACTGGCTCCACCTGCGCGATCCCACGATCCGCGCCCTGGTGCTGCGGCTGCTCGGCGACAACCGCGTCGAGCTCCGTCGCCGCGCCCGGATCTACCAACACGGCCGCTTCACACCCTACCCCTACCAGGTGAACACCCACGAGCTGCCGCCCGAGGTGGCCGCCGAGTGCGTCCTCGGCTTCATCGAGGCGCAGCTCGGCCCAGGGGGGGCGGCGCTGCGCGCGAGAGAGCCCGAGACCTTCGGCGACTTCATCCGGCGCCACCTCGGCGAGGGCTTCGCGAAGCACTTCATGTTTCCATACAATCAGAAGCTCTGGACGGTGCATCCGGACGAACTCGTCGCGAGCTGGTGCGGCCGCTTCGTCCCGCGCCCGACGCTCGAGGAGGTGGTGCGGGGCGCCATGGGCATCGTGAGCGAAGCCGGCTACAACTCGACCTTCCTCTACCCACGCGAGGGCGGCATCGAGGCCCTGCCGCGCGCCTTCGCCCGTGAGCTCGATGGGCCGATCGACCTGGGCGTCTCCCCGGTCGAGATCGACTGGAGGGCGCGCCGGGTCCGGCTTTCGGATGGTCGAATCCTCGCCTACGGGGCGCTCGTCAACACGATCCCGCTCCCCGAACTCGTCCGAATCTGCCGCGACTGCCCCGAGGAGGTGCGTGCTGCCGCGGGCCGGCTCAAGGCGACCGTGGTCACCTATGTCAACGTGGCGGCGCGGGGCGAAGGCCCGGCCCACCACTGGGTCTACTTTCCGGAGGCCGAGTTCCCTTTCTACCGGGTCGGCTCCGCGAGCGCCGTCTACCCGGCCCTCGCGCCGCCGGGCGCGCGTAGCTTCTACGTCGAGTTCAGCCATCGCGGCGAGCTCTCTCCCTCCGTGGCCGAGGCGCAGGCGATCGACGGGCTCCTGCGCTGCGGGCTCTTGCGCTCGCGCGACGAGCTGCTCTTCGCCTTCGCGCGCGAGATCCACGGGGCCTACGTCATCTACGACCGCGAGCACGGTCCGGCGAAGAAGGCCGTCCTCGACTTCTGCGCCGCCGCGGGCATCGAGACCTGCGGTCGATACGGCAACTGGGAGTACGGTGGAATGGAAGACGCGATCCTGGGCGGCAAGGCGGCGATGGCCCGAGCGCTCGAGCGGCTCTCCGCCGCGCCCAAGACGGCCGGAGGGATCTGAATGGCGCCCAAGGTCTCGGTGGTCATCCCGGTCTACAACGAGGCAGCCATCCTGGGCGAGGCCGCCGCGGAGCTCTCCGCGAGCCTCGAGAAGACCGGGTGGGACTGGGAGGTTCTCTTCGCGGAGAACGGCTCGGTCGACTCGACGCCGCAGATCCTCGAGGGGCTCGCGCAGGCGAATCCGCGGTTTCGCTCGCTCCACGAGAGCGAGCCGAACTACGGCAGGGCGCTCCGGCGGGGGATCCTGGAGGCTCGCGGCGACTACGTCATCTGCGAGGAGATCGATCTCTGCGACGCGACCTTCCACGCGGACGCGATGCGAATCCTCCTCGCCGGCGAGGCCGACATGGTGGTGGGCAGCAAGGCCGCCCCCGGGGCGCGGGACGAGCGGCCCGCGGTCCGGCGCGCCGGGACCCGCGTGCTCAACGGCCTTCTCCGCGCGTCGCTCGGCTACCGCGGCACCGACACCCATGGCCTCAAGGCCTTCCGGCGCGAGGCGCTTCTTCCGGCCACCAACGCCTGCAAGGTGGAGCGCGATCTCTTCGCGAGCGAGTTCGTGGTTCGTGCCTACCGAATGGGGGCCGACGTCCGCGAGATCCCGGTCGCCATCCGCGAGAAGCGGCGACCGAGCGTCCACCTCTTCCGGCGGGTGCCGAACGTCCTCAAGAACCTCGCCCGGCTCGTCTGGGTGATTCGCATCCAGGGCGAGTGACGGTCGGAGGGGGGCCCCGGGGCTCCCCGTCTGGCCGGAGCGATGGAAAGGCACGGGAGCGCGTGCTACTGCCTCCCGCCCATGACTCCCTTCGACCCGAATGCCGCCGCCGCTCCCGGATCCGGAGCGTACGGCCTCACTCAGACGCCCGACGAGGCCCGCGTCGTGCTCCTCCCGGTCCCCTTCGAGGCAACGACCTCCTACGGCGGCGGCACCTCGCGGGGACCCGCGGCCATCCTCGAGGCCTCGCGCCAGGTGGACCTCTTCGATCTCGAGACGAAGCGGCCCTACGAGGCCGGCATCGCCTGGCTTCCCGAGCGGCCCGAGATCGCCCGCTGGAACGACGAGGCCGTGGCGGCGGCGCGCCCGATCATCGAGGCGGGGGGAGCGGCGGGCTGGCCCGATCTCGCCTCGGCGCTCGCTCGCGTGGACGCCCTCTGCGAGAAGACGCACGCGCTCGTGCGCGAGGAGGCCGCGGCGTGGATCCGGCGTGGGAAGCTCGTCGGCACCGTGGGGGGCGACCACTCGGTCGCCTTCGGCGCCATCGCCGCCGCCGCGGAGGCGCATCCGGGGATGGGCATTCTCCACCTCGACGCGCACGCCGACCTTCGCACTGCCTATGAGGGCTTCGCCTGGTCGCACGCCTCGATCATGGAAAACGTGACGCGAAGGCTCTCGGCGGTGGCGAAGCTCGTGCAGGTGGGGCTTCGCGACCTCTGCGAGGAGGAGCAGGCGCGCATCGACGACTCGCGCGGTCGCATCGTCGCCTTTCACGATGCGCGGCTCGCCGAGGAAGAGCTCTCGGGGACCCCATTTTCGCAGCTCGCCTCCCGCGTCGCCGCGGAGCTGCCGCACGAGGTCTACCTCTCGTTCGACATCGACGGCCTCGACCCCTCGCTCTGCCCGAACACCGGTACGCCCGTGCCCGGTGGCCTCTCGTTTCGCGAGGTCTCGTTCTTGCTGCGCGCGGTCGCCCGCGCGGGCAAGCGGATCGTCGGCTTCGATCTCACCGAGGTCTCCCCTGGGCCGGGGAAGGCCGAAGGCGGCAGCCGCGAGGCGTCCGAGTGGGACGCCAACGTGGGGGCGCGGCTGCTCTACAAGATGATCGGCTGGGCACTCGCCAGTCAGTCAATCTCGAACGAGTAGACGTAGCGAATCTCGGTCGCCACCGCCTTCCCGGCGAAGCGCGCCGGCTTGAAGACGAACTTGCGGACCGCCGCCACGGCGGCCTCGTCGAGCCCGTGGCCGGGGCCCGAGACCTTCTTCACCAGCGCCACCTTGCCCTCCTGGTCGACGGTGAGCATGAGGACGACCTCACCCTCGACCCCGGCCTTGCGGGCCTCGGGCGGATAGGGCGCCTTCACCTCGGTGACGAGCACGGGCAGCTCGGCGACCTGGTAGGGCGGGACGTACTTCGGTGCCCAGTAGGGCCGCGAGGCGGTCTGTGGCGACGGGGCCACGCGGGGCGCCTCGCCATAGAGGCTGTTGCCGACCGGCGCGGCGACGTCGCTCGCGGCGACGGTGGACTCGAGGCTGACGCCGATGTGGATCGGCGCGGGCGGCCCCGGGTGCGGCGCCGGCTTCGCATTCGGTGGCGGCGGCGCCGATGGAGGCGGGAGCTTCGGCGGCGGCGGCGAATTCTTCGGCGCGGGGCGAGGCGCGCGGGCCGACGGTACGACCCGGGGCGGCGGCTTCGGCGGCTCCGGCCTCGGCGGCGGGGCCGAGCGGATCTCGAGCTCGACCGTGGTGTCGCGCCGCGGCGCCGGGCGGCTCGCGGCGCGCACGAGGAAGAGGAGCGCGACGCCGTGGAGGGCGAGCGACCCGAAAAGGCCGATCGAGAGCCGGGAGAGATTGCGCGTCCGCGCCACGGTGCGTGGCCTCGCCGCCGCTACGGCGCCCCGGTCGCTGAGGAGGGGGGGGGCGACGTGGGGGACTCCTCGCGCTCGACGTCGAGCGCGAACTTCGAGAGCCCCTCGCCCTTGAGGAGGTCGATGGCGTGGACCACCGCGCGGTGGCGGCTGTCCTGGTCGGCCGCGATGACCGCCTTGACGTCGGGATCCTGCGCCTTCGCCTCGCGCACCTTGCGGACGAGGTCCGCGTCGGCGGCGGGGACGCCGTCGACGACGAGGCTGCCGTCCTTCAGGATGACGACCATCAGCGTCTTGCCGACGGTCTCGCCGCCATGCGCCGCCTTGGGCAGGTGGACCGGGATCGTCTGGCGGACGATGTAGGTCGCGGTGACCATGAAGACGATGAGGAGGACGAGGGTGATGTCGACGAGCGGGGTGACGTTGATGCCGCTGATCATCTCGTCGTCCGCCCCTTCCTGTGCAGTGCCGGCCATGCGTCAGGCTCCTTGCACGGCGCGTGGGCGAGCGCCACCGGTGGCCTCTCCGGTGGACTTGAGGTGGGAGACGAGCGCGTGGCCGAGCGTGTTCGTGCGGCCCGTGATGGTCTTGAGCCAGCGCTGGAAGCCATTGAAGGCGACGACCGCCGGGAGCGCCACGAAGAGGCCGACCGCCGTGGCGACGAGCGCCTGCGAGATGCCGGCCATCACCGTCTGTGGGCCCTGCGCCGCCTGGCCCGGGGCTGCCTGGGCGAGATCCTGGAAGGCGCGGACGATGCCGAGAACGGTGCCGAGCAGGCCGACGAACGGCGCGTTGTTGCCGAGGGTACCGAGAAAGGCGAGGAAGCGCTCGTAGTGCATCCGCTGCCGCACGATGCCGCCCTGGATGACCTCCTCGACGGCGGCGGGGCCGCGGGGCGCGGCCTCGAGGGCAGCGCGCAGGACCTCCCCCTCCATCCCGCGGGCCTTCGCGAGCCGCTCCTTCGCGGCGGCAACGTCGCCCGAGTGGAGCAGCCCCGCGAGTTCGTCCACGCTCGAGATGCCACGCAGGCCGAAGTAGGCGAGCCGCTCGAGCATGATCGCGACCGAGAGGAAGGAGAGCGCGAGGAGGAGGTAGAGGATCCAGTCCTCCCCGATGAGCGTGAAGCGCAAGAGCGTCTGGGTCAGCACGGAGAGCTCCGGAGCCGCTGCGAACGGCGATGGGCGCGGCGTTTCGTTTAGCCTTCGCCTCTGGGCGCGTCAACCCGATGATGGGCGGAGGTGTTTGATCAGGATCAACACGCGGGCCCGCGCGCGTCAGCCCGCGCCTCACAACGTTTGACCCACCCGAGCGGCTGCCTGTAAGTTTCCCGGCGTTCCACTCGATCGAGGGCCTCCTCATGCGCCAGACGCTTCTGCTCGCCACTCTCTTCAGCGCCCTCGCGGGGGCCTCCCTCGCCTGCCGCCCGGCGCCGGCCTCCGTGGTGGACGCCGGGCCGCAGGTGGCCTGCTCCACGAGCGCCGACTGCCTGACGGCGCTCGACGGGGGCGAGTGCGTCGACGGCTACTGCGCCTTCTGCGCCCAGGCCACCGACTGCCCGATCGGCGAGACCTGCGTTGCGGGAAGCTGCGTCACCCCGGACGGCGGGGCCGGCGGCACGAGCGGTGGCTCGAGCGGTGGGACGACCACGGGCGGCACGACCGGCGGGACCAAGATCACCTGTGGCCCGAGCGACGGCGGCCTACCTGCTGGGCAGTGCGTGACGAGCTACGACTGTCCGCCCACCCAGGCTTGCGTCTCGGGTCGCTGTGCGACCCCGCCCTCGACCTGCCACGGCAACAACGACTGCATCTGCACGGAGGTCTGCTCGGGCGGCAGCTGCGCGCCGAAGTGCGCAAAGAACTCGGACTGCCCGACCTCGAGCCCCTTCTGCTACCTGCCGAACGGCGTCTGCGGCCCCTGCACGAACAGCGCGGAGTGCGGGACGGGCCAGGTCTGTACGGGCGGCCTCTGCCAGTCGTCCAGCGGCGGGAGCTGCAACGCGAGCCATTGCTGCAACAACGGCGACTGCCCGCGCTCGGCGCCCGTCTGCAACGCGGGGAGCTGCGGTCCGTGCGCCTCATCGACCTCGTGCAGCCAGGGCTACGTCTGCGCGGGCGGGCAGTGCGTCCTGCCGGACGGCGGCACGGGCGGCTGCGGCGCGGGCTGCACGGGTGGCCTCATCTGCTCGAACGGCCAGTGCGTGACCCCCTGCTGCTCGACGCCGTGCGGCTCGCCCTCGGTCTGCGACCAGGGCAACAGCTGCACCTGCATCTGCCCGCCCAACTGCGGCGGGAGCTGCCCCTCGGGCACGACCTGCGACACGACGAGCTGCAGCTGCGCCTCGGTCGGCGGGACCAGCGGCGGGATCGGCGGCTTCCCCGACGGCGGCGGCCTCCCGGGCAGCTGCTTCTCGAACGGCGCCTGCGGGAGCTGCCCCTCGGGGCAGTCCTGCGTCTGCCCCTTCGGCGACGCCTGCAACGGGACGCTCAGCTCCTGCTCGATTCTCGGGCTGGGCTTCTGCCAGTAAAGCGTCCCGTGCCAGACGCCCCGCGGCACGAGCCGACGTTCCGCCGCCGGCGGGCTCGAAACTGGCTCACGCTCGGGACCGCCTATGCGACCTTCTACATGGGTCGCTACAACTTGAGCGTCGCCAATTTCTCGATGAGCCGGGAGTTCGGCTGGTCCAAGGCCGACATCGGCTGGATCCTCACCGCGGGCTTCGCCGTCTACGGCTTCTCGACGGTGATCAACGGTCCGCTGACCGACCGGTTCGGAGGCCGGCGGGTGCTGCTCGTCGGCACCGCGGGAGCAGCGGTCTTCAACCTCGCCTTCGGGCTCGGCTCGCTCTTCGGCGCGGGCCGCGGGAGCCTCCTGCTCGGCTACTTCATCGCGGCCTTCGCGGCGAACAACTACTTCCAGTCGTTCGGCGCCTGCTCGATCGTGAAGGTCAACGCGGGCTGGTTCCGGCTCGAGGAGCGCGGCGTCTTTGGGGGGATCTTCGGCGCCATGATTCAGGCGGGACGGGCGCTGACGATGGCGGTCGGTCCGGTCATCCTCGCCCATCTTCCCTGGCGCTGGCTCTTCTTCATCCCATCGCTCCTGCTCGTGGCGGTCTGGCTCGCGGTCTGGCGCAACGTGCGCGATACCCCGGAGCAGGCGGGCCTCCCGACGCTCGAGACCGGCGACGGCTCGGGGGAACTCGAGGGGCCGGTGTCGTTCTCTTACTTGCTCGCCAAGGTCTTCCGAAATCCGCTGATGCTCTCGCTGACGCTCGCTTCATTCTGCATCGGCTTCTCGCGGCAGGGGATGGACCAGTGGATGATCCGCTACTTCGAGGAGTTCCAGCGGGTCCGCCATGGGGCGCCGCTTTTTCTCGCGCTCGGCTGGGGAGCGCCGATGCTCGGCGTGGTCGGCGGGCTCCTATCGGGCGCGCTCTCCGACCGGCTCTTCGCCGCCCGCCGCCCACCCGTGATCTTCCTCTTCTTCGTCGGGCAGATCCTCTTCTTTCTCCTGCTCGGCCGAGCGGAGGGGCCGTGGGCCGCGGTCTTCGCGATCCTTGGGGCAAGCCTCTGCATCAACGGCTGCCACGGACTGCTCGCGGGCGTCGCCACCATGGATTTCGGGGGTAAGCACGCATCGGGGTCGGCCGCCGGCCTCGTCGACGGCGCGCAATACCTCGCCGGGGCCCTGGCCGGCCACTGGATGGGGCTCTTGCTCGACCGGCAGGGATGGGGCGTCTGGGGCTATTCACTGATCCCATCGGCCGCGGTCGGAGCCGTGCTGATGGCACTGCTCTGGAACGCGAAGCCCCACGCCGAGGTCGCGGCCGCGACCGATCCGCTGGGGACCTGAGCGCTACGTCAGGAGGAAGTTCGGGACGGAGGGGATGCCGGGGGCGAGCGGGATGGGTCGGCCGGAGTGATCGGTGTCGAGGTGGACGCAGAGCGCCTCGGGGAATCGCTCGCGGTAACGGTTGATGTGAGCGGGCTCGTTGTCGAAGGCGGCGCTCACCGGGCCGAGCGCGCGGACCACCGCGCAGGCCTGCTCCTTCCAGAGGTCGTCGTGGAGCGACTGCTCGGGCTTGAGCAGGAGCCGAACCCGCTCGTCCGTTGGGATCGGGAAGCCCGAGGATGAGAGGCAGTCCACCGTTCCCGGTCCCATCTCGCTGTGGCGGCCGGTCAGGTAGACGACGGTTGCGGCCTCGGCGACCGAATGGACGAACTCGACCGCTCCCTGGATGGGGACGTCGTGGCGGCAGTAGTCGCTCGTGAAGAAGCGATCGTGCCAGAAGGCTCGCGCCTCGGGCTCGAGCGCGAGCGCCCGCGCCTCGGGGAGGCCGGCGTTGCGCATCGCCACGACGAGGCTCCAGCCCTCGAAGTGGCGGGGCTCGACCTGGGCGAGTCCGGGTTCGCCGAACTGCTCGCCAAACTCACGGAGGATGAGCGCCTGCCGCGGCCGGTTGTCGAGCAGGGTCGAGTCGAGGTCGAAGAGGCAGAGCCCGCCCTTGGAGCGAAGGCGATCGAGCACCATGGCCAAGGAGAATTTCACCGAGCGGGCGGGTCTACGGGTGGACATCGGAGGCCGGAGGAGAAACCACGAGCGGCCCGCGTCGTCAAGGCGAGGCGGATCTTCGCGGGCTGCGGCGCCCGCGCGGCGAGCGTCCGGTGGATCGAACGTCTGCCCTCAAATTGACGTTGCGCTCGCTCGGTCGTATCCTGGCCGAGCCGCTCGTAACCCGGCTCAACTTGGGAGGAGACATGCCGGCAAAGAAGAAGCCAGTGAAAAAGGCCGCCCCGAAGTCGACGAAGAAGAAGGTGGCCCCCAAGAAGCGAAAGAAGTAGCAGCTCCGCCGTACCCCTGGCCGTCGAGCGGGAGCAGGCACCCCCGAGCGGCGGCCAGGTCCCCCCCCTTGCTCGCGACCTCCGATTTGCGCTAAAGCTGCCCGGCTCGCGCTCGGATCCCGGGTGCTCCCCGTCAGCAGCGCGTTGGAGGTCGCATGCAGCTCCTCGTCTTCGCGCTCCTCTCTCTCTCCGTTGCGACGCCTGCTCCGGCGGTCGCCCCCTCCGATCCCGCGCGCGCGGGCGGGGGCGACGTGGCCCAGTCGTCCGAGCCCGAGCTGCCCGACACCGCCGCGGAGGCCGAGGTCGCGCCGCCGGAGAAGCCAGGAGTCGGCGGCAACTTCATCTTCGATAACTCACTCGGGAACGGCGCGTTCGCCGCGAATCCGTACGTCAACAACCCGGCCTGGAGCACGAACCTCTATTTGCGGCCCGACTACTCCATCAAGGTGGCTGGCCACACCCTGAAGCTCCAGGCGTGGGAGAACCTCTACTACTACTCGGTCCTCGACAAGAACGCGCAGGACCCGCGGCAGGTCGACTGGTCGGACCTCCGACTCACCCTCTCCGACGCGAAGATCTGGGAAGAGCCACACACGCACATCAAGATCGGTGGGATGATCCGTGGGGTCGCGCCGCTCAGCTACATGTCGCGCTTCGACTCGGAGATCACCTCGATTTGGGCCGGCGTGACGGTGAGCAAGTCGTTCTATGGCCTGGATCTCATGGGCGGCGTCCTGGCCGCGAAGAACTTCTTCCGCTACACGACGGTCCAGTTCCCCTGCTCGGCGGTCCAAGGAGAGCCCGTCACGGTGCTGCCTGGCGAGGGGCCGACCGGCAGCACGCTGAACGTGCTGAACAACGGGAACTGCCGCTCGGGCGATCAGGCCACGGCGAACAGCACCCCCGCGGACAACGTGAGCTGGGACCTCGTCCCGTGGTTCTCCGCCCAGTACAACTTCAACGACAAGTGGAACCTGTCGGCGACGGTCTACTACTTCGACCAGTTCGCCTATCCGATGCCGGTCGACGCGAACTCCCCCCAGATCACCGATTCGAACGGGAACTTCGTGGCGCAGGCGAACGGCCGGATGGACTCGCTCTGGACGATCGCGAGCCTCCAGTACAACCTGACCGACCACTACGCGCTCGGCGTGGGTCTCTGGGACACGGCAGCGCCGAAGTGGAACAGCAATCAGGGCTTCCGGCCGTGGTTCTTCGACCCGGCGCTGGCCATGAACTACACGACGGTCTACTTCGACGTCATCGCGACGTTCTAGCTTGCTCGTTCCATTGCCGTCCTGGCCAGCGCCCCCATTGGTGGAGTAGCATTGGTGCCTCGAATGGCGGTTGAGGTGGAAGCCCCCGAGCAGCGGCCTTGGCTTCTCGTCGTTGACGACGAGAACGAGATCTTGAACCTCCTCGTGCGGTCCTTGCGGGACGACTACCGAGTCCTCACGGCCCAGAACGGCAAGGAGGCGCTCCAGGTCCTCGACGACCACGACGTCGCCGTCGTGATCACCGATCAGCGGATGCCCTTCATGAGCGGCCTCGATCTGCTCAAGGAGACGATGCGCCGCCGGCCGGACGCCCGGCGCATCCTCATGACGGGCTACGCGGACATGCAGCTGCTCGTCGACGCGGTCAACGACGGCCACGTCGATCGCCTGCTGCCAAAGCCCTTCGCCACTGCCTCGTTGCGTCGGAGCGTCGGCGACATCCTCGAGCTGCGGCGGCTCCAGATGGAGAACCGGCGGCTCCTGAAGGATCTCACGGACGCGAACGAGCGTCTGCGCCAGCGCGAGGATCTACTCGAACGTGACCTCGATGAGCGTGGTCGGTCGCTTCTCGAGGTGAACCGCGAGCTCGAGCGGCTCAACACTCACCTCGCGGGGCTCGCCCGGCGCGACGGCCTGACGAATCTCTACAACCACCGAACGTTGATGGAGCGGCTCGGAGAAGAGATCGCGCGCTCGAAGCGCTCGGGGACCCCGCTGTCGCTCATCTTCTGCGACATCGACCATTTCAAGATCTACAACGATCTCGTCGGCCACCCCAAAGGCGACGAGGCGCTCATCGAGATCGCAAAGCTCCTCTCCGGCGACTCCGATGGGGGCGGTGCCCAGGCGCGCGCCTCGGACATCGTCGCGCGCTATGGCGGTGAGGAGTTCGTGCTGCTGCTCCCCGAGACCGACCGGGCTGGGGCTCGGATCAAGGCGGAGCGGGTCCGGCTGGCCATCGAGCGGACGATCTTCTCGGGATCCGAGCGGCTGCCTTCCGGGCGATTGACCATGAGCTTCGGAGTCGCCGCCTTCCCCTCCGACGCTTCGAGCGGCGATGAGCTCGTCGCGCGGGCGGACGAGGCGCTGTTCGCGGCGAAGCACGGCGGTCGAAATCAGGTGGCGGTCGCAGGTGCCCTCGCGGCGGTCGGCGGGGCGCCGCTGCGCGAGGTCGGGTCCTACCGTCGGCTCTTGCCCGTCCTCGGCGGTCGGCTCTGCAAGGACGGCGCGCTCGCCGCCCTTTCCGTCAGCTTGACCCAGCTCTCGAAGGTGGAGGCCGAGTACGGCAGCCACATGTGCCGCACGCTCCTCGCGCAGATCGAGGAGGCGGTTCTCCAAGCGGTGGGGGTGTTCGGTGAGACGCCCATCCTCGGCACCTGCGAGGACGAGACGAAGCTCGGCCTCCTCGTCTTTCTTCCCGGGCGCCCCTCGGCGCGTTCGGGTCCCGGGCAGAGTCTCGAGGACCTCGCGACGCGGCTCGAGGCGGCGCTTCATCACCAGCTCCTGCGCATCCAGCGGCTCATCCCGGCGCCCGGCCGCGTCGTGGTGGGCTGGGGCGAGGGAGTCTATTCGAGCCGGATGCCGGTCGAACGGCTGGTCGGCGAGGTCGCGGCAGAAGCCGCCGAGTGCGCGGCCCGCCGGTTGGCCATTCAGCAGAGCGCCGATCGCAGCCTCCTGCGGATGCTCCTCGTCGAGGAGCGGCTCGCCTTCCACTACCAGCCAATCGTGATGGTCTCGGGGGAACGGTACGGTTACGAGGCGCTGGTCCGCGGACCGTCCGACCTATCGTGGGGGCGGCCCGACCAGCTCTTCGGGCGCGCCGCCGAGGTGGGGTTGCTCGACGAGCTCGACCGCGGCTGTTGTCTGGGCGCGATCCGAGGCGCGAGCGGCAAGCTCGCCGAGCGCGAGCGCCTCTTCTTGAACGTGCTTCCCTCGAGCCTCTACGACCAGGCGTTCGTCTCGAGCGAACTCCCCTCGGCCCTGGCCGCGGCGGGGATAGCGCCGAGCCGCGTGGTCCTCGAGGTGACCGAGCAGCACGCCATCGAGAGTCTCGCCGTCTTCCAGGAGTCGCTCCACCGTGTCGTCGAGCAGGGAATGTCGATTGCGCTCGACGACGTTGGCACCGGCAACTCGAACCTCCACTCGCTGCTCGAGATTCGCCCCGCCTTCGTCAAGCTCGACCGGCAACTCGTCGATGGGATCGCGACCCACGGCGTCAAGCGGCAGCTCTGCGCCGCGTTGGTCGCCGCCGCAGGTGCGATGCCCGCGCAGCTGGTCGCCGAGGGCGTGGAGAAGCCCGAGGACGCCGAGGAGATCCAGCGTCTCGGGATCGGGTTGCTGCAGGGCTTCCTCTTCGGGCGGCCCGCGCCATTCTAGGAGAGCGCATGCCGAGCCTCGACGATTTCCTGGCGCGCCACCGCGAGAATCCGCTCTACCGATTTTCCGGCTTCCGGCTGCTCTCGTACGGCGGCGGCCGCGCCGAGGTGGAGTGCCCCGTGGGGCCATCGACCGCGAACGTCAACGGAGATCTGCACGGCGGCATCCTCGCGCTGCTGGTCGACGAGGCTGGGACGGTCGCGCTGGCCTCTGGCGACCGCGACGGGAGGCCAGGCGTCACGACCGATCTGAACGTGACCTACCTGTCGCCGGGAAAGCCGCCTGCCGTGCGCGCGGTGGCCGTCGCCCTGCGGATCGGCAAGACCCTGGGCTACGTTCAGGTCGACGTCCTCGGTCCGGATGAGAAGCTGGTCGCCCAGGGGCGGATGACCAAGTTCATGGGACGCTGAGTGGGCGCCGCCTGCTCGGTGGACGAGCTGCTCGAGAGCGCCGTCCTGCTCGCACGGCGTGGTGGGGAGGAGCTCGCGCGACGTTGGGGGAGTCCGCGCCAGGTGGAGTTCAAGGGGGAGATCGACCTCGTCACCGACGCCGACCGCGCGTCGGAGGCTGCGATCCTCGCGCTCTTGAGGGGACGCCATCCAGACCACGAGATCGTCGCGGAGGAGAGCGCCCGCTCGACCACCGGGAGCGCCTACCGCTGGTACGTCGATCCCCTCGACGGGACTACGAACTATGCCCACGGAGTCCCTCACTTTTGCGTCTCGGTCGGAGTGAGCGACGAGGGCGGGCTCGCGGCGGGCGCGATCTTCCAGCCGCTGACGGGGGATCTCTACCAGGTGGCTCGAGGGCGGGGGGCCTTCCGCGGAGCCGCCCGGCTGGCCGTCTCGACGCGCGCGCCACTCTCGCAGGCGCTCGTCGCCACCGGCTTCCCGTACGACGTCTGGCATCGACCCGACCGGCCGCTGACGCTCTTCTCGCGGATGCTCGTCCGGGCACGCGGCATCCGACGGTTTGGAGTGGCGGCCCTCGACCTCGCCTACGTCGCCGAAGGGCGGTTCGACGGCTACCTGGAGCTCGGGCTCCGTCCATGGGACGTCGCCGCCGGCACGCTGCTCGTCCAGGAGGCCGGCGGGGTCGTCACGGACCTCTCGGGTGGGCCCGCCCGTCTGGACGGCGGGGAGATCGTCGCGGGGAACCCGGTCGTGCATGCCGAGTTGCTGGCCCTCTCCCGCTAGCCCCGCCCCTCACTCCCCAGGCAGAGTGACCGTAAAGCGCGTTCCGTGGGGGGTCACGGACTCCACATCGACCGCGCCGCCGTGGCTCGTGACGATCCCCTGGACGATCGCGAGGCCCAGACCGGTGCCCTGTCCCGGTCGCTTCGTCGTGAAGAAGGGCTCGAAGATCCTCTCACGCAGCTCGGGAGAGATGCCCTGGCCGTCGTCCTCGACGCGAAGCACGAGCTGGCCACTCCTCCGCTCGGCCGAGAGCTGGACCGAGCCACCCCCCTCCACCGCCTGGCAGGCGTTCGTCACGAGGTTCACGAGGACCTGGATCAGGTTTGCCCGGATGCCGCGAATCTTCGGCAGGTCGCCTTCCAGGCTCACCGAAACCAGCGCTCCGCTCTGCCGGATTGGGATGGTGCAGTACTCCACCGCCTTCTGGACGAGCTCCCCGGCATCGACGATCTCCGTCTGGGTCGGCGCGGGGCGGGCGTAGGCCAGTAGCTCGCGGGAAAATCGCTGCAACCGCCCAGACGCCTCGGTGATCTTCCCCAAGAGCTCGCGCTCCTCCTCATTGGATCCAAACGCGGTCCTTCCAGACAAGGCCTCGGCGCTCATCGAGATGATGGTGAGCGGGTTCGAGAGCTCATGAGCGATCCCCGTCGCCAGCTTGCCGATGCTGGCGAGCTTCTCCGCCTGCCAGAACCGGCGCTCGAGTTCCCGCAGGCGCGTCAGGTCGTGACCGATGGCGATCACGCCCTCGACCGAGCCGTCCGGGGCGACCAGGGTCGCTGTGGACATGGCGACCCGGGCTTCGCTCCCTGCGGCCGTGACGAGCCCTAGCTCGACCCGATCGATCGAGCGGCCGCGCAGCGCCGCCGCGACCGCCCGCAGCATCGACTTCCGATCGGAATGTCCAACCAAGTCCAAAAGGTCGACCCCGATGACCTGGTGACGGGGAAAGCCAGAGAGCCTGCAGAACGCCTCATTGAACACGCGGATGCGGCGCCGTCCGTCCGTGACCAGCACGAGCGCGTTCGCGCGATCGAGCAGCTCCTCGTGGCGTCGCTCGTTTGCTCTCAGCTCACCGAGCTCCCGGACGGCGCGCAGCGCAACCGCGAGCGCCGGGGCGGCCTTCTCTAGCAGGCGCCGGGCCGCCGGCACTTGCCGGGATTCCCTCCGTGGCTCGACGTCGATGACGCCGACGAGTCGCCCCTCGGCGACGAGCGGGACGGAGAACCCGGGTCGAGTCCCGGCGAAGAGCCGGCCGGATCGATCGGAGACCCGGACGTTCGGCGGCAGCTCGATCCCGCCGGCCCCCACCCGCTCGAGCGCGCTGCGAGAAAGCTGGATGGCCTCCCGCCGCGAGGCGGCAAGTCGTCCCCGGGCGACGGCAGCCGTGAGGCGCCCGGTGCGCGGGTCGATCGTCCGGACGGCGCACGCGAAGCCGTCGAACATCGAGAAGACGCGCTCCGCCACGGCCATGACCGCGAGCTGCTCATCTGGCTGCGCGAGCGCGAGCCTCCAGAACTCCAGGTCGCCGGGCGACGCGGTCTCCGGCGGCCGCCGCCGGTCGCCCTCCCGCCCCCCATCGGGCTGTCGGGCCTGGCGCCGACGGGCCTTCGGGGGGTCAGCCGCCACGCTTCTCGGGCTCGACCGCTCGGTCGAGATCGACGATCCGGGATTCGCCCACGTAGTGCTTCGTCTCGTACTTCGTCACCTTGCCGATCCTTCGCACCAGATCCGCCATTCGCTCGGCTTCCTTGAGGATGATTGTGATGGCCGGTCGGCTCGGGTCGTTCGGATCGAGCCGCCGGGTCAGCAGCTCGGCATAGCCGACCACCGAGGTGAGCGGCTGGTTGAGCTCGTGGGCGGCGGTGCCGGCGAGCTCCGCGAGCAGCACCTGACGCTCCCCGTGGTCGAGCCTCCCCTGGAGTCGCGCCAGCTGATCCTCGACCCGAACCTGATCGCGGATGTCCTCGACGAAAAACGCGACCGTCGCCCGGCCGCCGCCATTCTCGATGGGAAAGGCGCTCACGGCGACGGGGACGCGGTCGCCCCCCGCCGTCAGAATCTCGCTGCGGGCGCGCTCGAGGCGCATCCTGCCGCCGAGGCCTCGGCCGAGGTAGCGCCGTCGCATCTCGCGGGCGACCCCGGGGGGGCAAAGATCCTGAATCGAACGCCGCTCGACGAGATCGTCCAGCGCCCAGCCAAAGAGCTGGACCGCCGCCGCGTTTGCATACAACAGCTTACCCTCTCGATCCGCGACCAGGGTGGCGGTCGGGGCGAGCTCGACGAGGGCGAGAGCTTGGGGCGCGTCCGTCGACATCTTCGTTCATTGTACCACCGGCGGTCGGAGCAACGGGGACTCGGCCGGAGGGGGAGCGGATCATCAGCGCGCCGCATGCTTCGGTTTGCGGGTCGCGCGAGCGAGCTCCGCGAGCTTCTGCTTGGCCTGCTTTGCGAGCGGAAGCTTGGCCGCGCAGCGATGCAGGGTCTCCTCGAAGGCCGCCCGGGCGTCCTCCGGCATCTTGAGGCCGAGCAGGGTCAGCCCGAGCTTCAACCGGGCGTCGCAAACCTTGTCGCTCTTCGGGTATTGATCAGGGACCTTCCCGAAGGCGAGCGCCGCCTGCTTGAGGCGCCCCGTCTGGAAGAAGCCGTCGCCCACGAAGTACTGGGCATCGCCGTCCCTGGGGTCGGCCGGGTAGCGGCGCAGGAACTCGAGGAAGAGCTCGCGGGCGACGTCGGGGTCGCCTCCCTTGTACTGCTTGATGGCGACGTCGTAGAGGCCGTCGCGATCGGCGGGCGCGAGTTTGTGAGCCTTCTCCTTCGCGCTGATCTCGGCAATCGCCTGCGGCCCAAGCGCGGCGGCGAGCTTTCGATCGGTCTCTTGGCTCGCGGTGGCCTGTGCCGCCTGGAGCTCTTCGACCCGATGGCGCGCTTCGGCGATCTGACCGCCGAGCGCCTGCATCTTCTCCTGCAGGTCGTCGAGCCTGGTCTCGACATCGGCGCCGGTCCGGTGGGTCGCGCGGTTGAGCTTCTCGAGGGCCGCGGTCATCTCCTGGAGCTTCGCGTCGATCCGAGGGAGCTGCTCGGCGAGCTTGCGCTCCTGGCCATCGAGGGCTTTCTGGTGGTCCTTGTCGTCGGCCTCGAGGGCCTGAAGCCGGTCGTCGATGATCTGACCGTGCTGGGCGCTGGTCCAGCACCCCGAGGCTAGAAGGGAGAGGACCGCGATGAGGGCGCGCAGGGGGAGATGCATCGTGCGCGGAACTCTAGCCGAGGTTCGCGCTCAGGGACAAGGCGAGGCGGCCGTGATGGGGCTCGTGCTGTCGACGGTTCCGCCCCCGCTGCCCGCGGAGCAGACGTCCACGCCCCCGGTGCACGAGGTCGTCGACTGGGTGGGGGGGGCATGGTCCCAGTCGTCGAACTCGGCCGTCAGCGTGCCGGTCGTCCCGCCGCCCAGCCAGACGTCGGCGGCCCCGTTGCAAGAGAAGGTGTTGAACCCCGCCTCGGTGTTGATCGACCCGAGGTCCAGCGCCCAGGTCTGGCCGCCGCTGCCCACCCAGACGCCGTAGTCGGCATTTCCGACGAAGCTCGTGCTCTCGACGATCGTTGGGTTCGGTATCGGGCCGCCGTCGGAACTCGGGGCGTTGCCGTTCGAGAGAAAAAGAAGGCCGGTCCGGGCGCCGCTGATCAGGTTGCCCGCGCCCCCGTCGAGCCGGCTGGCGCTCGGGTCGAGAGTCGCCCCAGATGTTCCCTGGATGCAGATGGCGACACCGCTCGGCAGCGCCGACTGTGGCGCGATGCACCCTCCCGTTCCGTCGCAAGCCGCAGGCTCGGGGCAGATCTCGCTCGCCTGGGTGCCGTTGTCGAAGCTGTTGCCCGAGAGCAGCACAGGGAACGAGCCTCCAAAGCCGCTCTCATCCTGAATGAAGACGCCGCCGCCGCTGATCCGGTTGTTCGTGACCTGAGCCGAGGAGCCGTCGAGTTGCAGCGAGACGACGTCGGCAGAAAGGACATTCGAATCGATCGTGACGCAAGGCAACGGACCCATGGTGATCCATTCGTGGACGCCCCGGCCGAAGCCGTTGATCTGGCTCCCAACGATGCTCTCGCCGCAGGTGAAGGCCTCCACCCCGATGGAGGCGGGGCTGCCATCGCCTTGGAGGGTCACGCCGGAGATCCCTGAGCCTTGTGCGAAGAGCCAGACGGCGAGGCCGGAGCCGGCGTGGACGATGGTGGTGCTCGACGATGATTCCCCCTGGATGGAGGTCGGGGTCGTGACCTCCAAGGGAAAGGTCTCGCTCGAATAGGTCCCTGGAGCGAGGTCGATCGTCGAGACCTGGGGGCCGGTGCCTTGGCCAGCGGTGGTGGCGACGGTGAGCGCCTTCGTCACGGTGGCGAACGGGCAGATCGACGAGCCGTTTCCGGAGACGTCGTCGCCATGCACGCTATCGGCGTAGAGCGAATAGCTTCCTCCGTCCGGGCGAGCGGCGGCAGGGCAGGCGCAAGTGCCGCCGTTCTGGATGAACCCTGGTTCGCAGCCGAGGATGCATTCGGCCGCGGCCTTTCCAGAGTTGCCGGCGCAAGCGTACGTGCCGTCGGCTGGGTTCGACGGGCAGGGCGCACAGTCGCTTCCGCAAGCAGCCGTGGTCGTGCAAGCCACGCAGCTCCCGGACAGCTCGTGCTGTCCGGCGGGACAGGACGAAAGCGTGCAGGACGTCGATGCCGGGTCACGGTTTCCCGAGCAGATGTACGTACCGCCGCCGGTCGGGCAGGGAAGGCAGTCACTTCCGCAGGCGCTGGTCGACAGGCAGGCCGCGCAGGTGCCGGACACCGCCTGATAGCCGGCGTTGCACGACAGTGCGCAGGATTGCGCCGCGGGCGCGCTGTCTCCGGCGCAGCTCTCGGTGCCGCCGGCGGGCGCGGTGGGACAGGGCTGGCAGTCGCTCCCGCAGCTCGTGAGGGCAGTGCATGGGACGCAGGCCGGAGCGCTGCTCCCGCCACCGAGGGTCGTTCCGGCGGGACACGTCACGAGGCAGCTCCTCGACGCCGAGAGGACGTTACCGGCGCAGGTGACGGTTCCGCCGGCCACGGCAGTGCAGGCGCGGCAGTCCGAGCCACAGGCGGCGAGCGTCTCGCAGCGGCTGCAGGCTCCATTGCTGCCGCAGATCGAGCCCGGTCCGCACAAGGCAGCCGTGCAACCACAGTGGCCAGCGTCACAGGGGGAGCCTCCGGGGCAGGCGAGGCCGCAGCCCCCGCAGTTCAGGGGATCGCTCGCCGGGGAGACGCAGCCGCCGTCGCACGAGAGCTGCCCCGATCCGCAGACGAGCTCGCACCGACCGGCGTTGCAGCCGGTCCCTCGAGGGCAGGCGACGCCGCAGCCGCCGCAGTTCGATGGGTCGGTTTGCGGCGCGACGCAGCCCCCGTCGCAGGCCAGCTCGCCCGTGGCGCAAGTCGAGCCGCAGCTCGCGTGGCTGCAGAGCGCTCCATGGCCGCACGCCTTGTCACACGCCCCGCAATTCGCGGGGTCGCTCGAGAGGTCGGCGCAGCCGCTTCCGCAGACCGTGAGGCCCGAGGGGCAAACGAAGGCGCAGCCACCGCCGACGCAAGCGGGCGTTGCGCCGACCGGGGCCGGGCAGAGCATGCCACAGCCGCCGCAGTTGTCGGGGTCGGTCTGGAAATCCACGCAGCGGCCGCGGCAGCTCGACTGTCCGCCTGCGCAGCTGCCACCGTCCGTCGGGGCGAGCGATGGGCCTGGACACGCCGCGAGCAAGGCGGCGGCCGCCACCGACAGGAAGGCTCGCTCACCGGCCGCTCGCATGAAGCGATCCTAGCCGAATCCCACTCAATGAACAGCGGGACGGAGCGGGAGCCGGACGATCAGCTCGGCTTCGCGCTCCAGCAGCTCTTCGAGCCGGCTCCGAGCTGCCTCTCGTCCAACGAGATCGCTTGCCAGCCGGAGGAAGACCGAATGATGGCCGGCCTCCGCGGCAAGAAGCGACCCGTACAGCTTCTTCAAGCGTTCGTCCGTGCAGTGGCGCTCGAGCAGAAAGAAGCGCTCGCAGCTACGAGCCTCGATGATCGCGCCGACGAGCAGCCGGTCGCAGAGGCGAGCCTCGCCCTCCGATCGGATGAACGATCTGAGCGCCTTCGCGTATGGGTCGCTCGCGCAGCGCCCAAGCGGCTGGCCGCGCCGTTCGAGCTCCGCGAGAACGAGGAAGAGGTGGCGTGTCTCCTCCTGGGCGAGCCGCGAGAGCGCCGCCACGAGCTTCGGCTGGTCCGGATGAGCCGCGATCAGAGAGAGCGCGGTCGCGGCGGCCTTCTTCTCACAGTGGGCGTGATCCTGCAGCAACCGATCGACCTGGCCCAAGGCCAGCTCGACCCACGCGGGATCGGTCTCGCGGCGCAGGCCGAGCGTGGTGAGCCGCCCCTACTCCTGGAAGTCGTCGCGGCGGTTCTGGGCCCAGCAGCTCTCGCTCGACTCCGAGCAGACGGGCTTGTCCTTCCCGTAGCTGATCGTCTTGAGCTGCTTCTTGGAGAGGCCGAGGTTCATCAGGTACTTCATGGCAGCGTCGGCGCGACGCTGGCCGAGGTGGAGGTTGTACTCCTCCGTGCCGCGCTCATCCGCGTTGCCAGCGATGGTGATCCGGCCGCCGCCCTGCTTGCTCTTGATGCAGTCGGCGTCGCGCTGCAGCGTCGACTTGGCGTCGTCATCGAGCTTCGCCTCGTTGTAGGCGAAGTGGATGGTCTCGAGGTTGCAGCCGACCGGCGCCTGGCAGGCGCCCGCGACGCACTTGCCCTTCCCGCCGCAGTCCGCGTCCGTCGTGCATTCGGGCTTCACGGTGCACTTGTTGTTCTTGCAAACCTGACCCTGGCCGCAGTCGGCGTCAGCGGTGCACTCGAACACGCACTTCTCGTTCCGGCAGATCTTCGGGGAGGTGCAATCGGTGTCGGACTGGCACTCGGGCTTCGGCGTGCACTTGTTCGACCGGCAGACGAACCCAGCCTGGCAATCCGTGTCCTTGCCGCACTCCTGGCAGTTGCCATCGATGCAGACGCCGTGGTGCCCGTCCCGGTTGCAGTCGTCGCTGCTGTCGCACTTCGGGTAGCTGGGCTTACAGCCGGTCGCGACGAGCGAAAGGCCCGCGACGGCGGCGAAGACCACGGCAAGGCGGTTCGACATGAGCGGCTCCCTCCTCGGAGTTCGAAAGCCGGAACGGGCGCGTTTTAACACCGCTCCGTGCGATGTCAACAACTATCCCGGGCGCCGGCGCCCCGCCGCCGTTGATCGAGGGGCGCTTTCGGGTGCTAGGATCGGCCCGCTCATGGCCCGCGAACCCTCCGGCCTTCAACTCGAGCTGCCGCTCGCCAGACCGCCGCTCCAGGCGCCTGCCCTCGCCGCCACTCCGGTCGCGTCCGCGCGCCTTCGCGAGCGGCTCGCGCGGCTCGCGGGAGAAGACGTCAGGCTCTCGATCCATGACAACCGCTCGACCATGGTGTCGTACCGGCGGATGCAGGGGACGCTCGAGCTGCGCCTCCACCACATGTTTCTCGATGCGGACGAGGGTACGGTGCGGGCGCTCTCCGAGTTCGTGACCGCGCGTCGGGAGCGCTCGCGGGCCGGTCTTGCCATCGACGCGTTCGTGCGATCGCACCAGGCTCGAATCAGGCCGTCGGAACCGCGACCGCACCTCGAGCCGCGCGGTCGCCAGCACGATCTGGCCCAACTCTATGCCTCCCTCAACGAGCGCTGGTTCGGGGGCGCCATCGATGCGCGGATCGGCTGGGGCCGGCTGCCTCCCCGGCGGCGGCGCCGCACCATCAAGATGGGCGTCTACTACCACGAGAGCCGCACGATTCTCATACACCCCGCCCTCGACCGGCCGGAGGTCCCGGAGTTCGTCGTGGGGTTCGTCGTCTATCACGAGATGCTCCACCAGGCCGTCCCGCCGATTCCCGGGCGCAACGGCCGCAAGCGCATCCACCCACCGGCTTTCGTCGCGCGCGAGCGGGCGCACCCCGATCGCGCGCGGGCGCTCGCCTGGGAGAAGGCGAACCTCTCGATGCTTCTCGGGCCGCGGCTTCGACCCAGAGGTTCGCCGCCCTCTCCGACGGGGTAGAGGCGAATGCGGGGTGGCGGGCGGCCGGGCGCGCGCTATCTTGCCGCGCGTGCGGGGGAGCGTCGTCATCGCGCTGTACGGTTTCGCGCTCGCCGCTTGCACGCGGCCCCCGCGCGATGGCGAGGCCCCCGAACTCCGTTCGCTCGACATTCAGGGCAACCGGCACTTCTCATCGTCCGAGATCCTCGCGCGCCTTGCGACGTCCCCATCGAGTTGGCTGCCCTTTGGGGCGACGTCGCGCTTCGATGAGTCGCTCTTCGAGAGCGACCTGCGGCGGATCGTCGTGTTCTACCAGGCGCACGGCTACTTCGACGCGAAGGTCGTCTCGAGCCAGGTGACGCCCGACGGGCCCCACGCCGTCCGCGTGACGATCCGGGTCGTCGAGGGCAAGCCGTCCCGCGTCGCCGCGCTGGACGTTCGGGGTCTCGAGTCGTTGCCGCCGGCGGTCGCGGCGTCGCTGGTGGCGTCCCTCCCGCTCCAGCTGGGGAGCGTCTTCACACAGGCGGGCTTCGAGGCCGACGAGAAGGAGCTCGGCGAGGCGCTGCGCGATCAGAGCTACGTTGGCGCGAAGGTCTCAGGGAAGGCGCTCGTCGATCCAGCCGCCCACGCGGTGCGTCTCGTCCTCGACGCGGCCGTGGGGCGGCGCTACCGTTATGGCGCGATCCGGATCGAGGGGAACTCGCGCGTCCCAACCGAACGGATCGAGCGCGAGGTCCGCGAGGAGATCACGCCGGGGAGCCTCTACCGGGCGTCCGAGGTGGCGGAGGCGCAGCGGCACGTCTTCGGGCTGGGCGTCCTCTCCGCGGCGCGCGTCTTCCCGGGCCCGCCGGATCCAGCGACGGGAACGGTCCCGGTCGAGGTGCGAGTCCAGGAGGCTCCCTTTCGCACGACCCGGCTCGGGGCCGGCTTCGGCCTGGACGTCGAGCACGAGGAGGTGCACGTCACGGGCGGCTACACCGATCGCAACTTCTTCGGCGGGCTGCGTCGCTTCGATTTCGACAACCAGTTTGCGCTCGTCTGGATCCCGACGGTCTTCGCGCCGGTCTTCGCCGCTGCCGCGCCTGCCGGCTCTTCGACCGTCCAACTCACCCAGCCCGAGATCTTCACCCACGGCCTCGACCTGACTGCCAAGCTGACGGGCGAACGGGCGGTCGAGCAGGGCTTCGAATTCTGGTCGATCCGGGGCCGCCTCGCGATTCCTTGGCACGCGACCCCGCGGCTGACGCTCGAGGCCGCCTATGCCGACGAACTCTACCTCTTCCAGAACGAGTTCAACGGCATCGACCTCAGCCCCGCGGCGCTCCTCTCCACCAACGGTTGCTCGACCTGCGTTCTCTCCTACCTCGAGCAGAGCATCGTCTGGGACGGCCGCGACGATCCGCTGGAGCCGCGCCGCGGGCTGTACGCTGCCCTGTCGCTCCAGGAGGGCGGTGGGCCACTCGGGGGCGACTTCAGTTATCTGAGGGTCGCGCCCGACATCCGAGGCTACTTCCCCCTCGGGATCGCGGACGTTCTCGCGGCCCGTCTCCAGGTGGGCGCCCTGATGCCGCTGGGGGGAACGGCCAGCCCGATCACGCAGAAGTTCTTCCTCGGCGGGATCGACGGCGTGCGCGGCTACGGCTCGCTCCGGCTGTCCCCGATGTATCGCATCAACACCTGTGGCGTTCTTCCCTGCCACAACCCGGGCAACAGCATCGGCGTGGTCGACATCCCCGTGGGAGGAAACGGCCTACTCGAGGCGACCGTGGAGCTGCGCCACCAGCTCACGAGGCTCTGGACGGTCGTGGCCTTCGTCGATGCCGGTGAGGTCACCGTCGACCCTTGGCAGTTCGATCTCTCGTCGAACAGCCTCGCGGTCACCCCGGGAGTCGGCTTCCGGCTCGCGACGCCGCTCGGCCCGCTGCGCGCCGACTTCGCGTACCAGGCCACGACTCCATATCGGCCGATCGTCGGGGCCTATGGTTACCCGAGCGGGGTCTCGTTCGAAGGGCAGCCAGCCGTGGACAGCTGTCCTTACCCTTACGGCCTCGTCCCTCAGACGGGCTGGGGCGGCAGCTACTCGCATCCTTCCGCCTGCTCGAGCACCTTTCTACAGCGCTTCAGCTGGATGCTCACGATCGGCGAGGCGTTCTAGTCTAGCGGGCAGGGGCCGGCTCGCTACCCCGCCGCGGGTCGCCTTTGATCCCGCCGACGACTACCCTCGACTTGGCTGTTCTCTAGACGTGACGAACGAACCGTCCCCTCCCGCCCCGGCGCTGCCGCGACGGCGGCTTCTCTGGCTTCTGGCCTGGACCGCTGGAGGTCTCGTTCTGCTGCTCGGCGGGCTGCTCGGCCTCCTTGCGAGCGGCCTCGGCAACCGCCCCTTCGTTCAGCCCGTCCTCATGCTCGTCGATCGGGCCATCGCCGGGCGGATTGAGATCGATGCCGCGCGGCTCCTCCCGAACGGCGAGGTCCACCTGGTGGGGGTCCGCGTGCGCGATCCAGACGGTCGCGTCGCGGCGTCTGCCGAGCGGGTGGATGGTCGAGTGTCGCTCCTCTCCTTGCTGCATCGCCACGTTCGCGTCACCGGCGGCCGGGCCGTCGGGGTGATGCTCGACCTCTCGCCGCTGCCCTCGGGCGGCGTCGGTCTGGCGAACGCCTTCCGTCCGCGGCGGCCCCTGCCGCCGGCGGGGGTCCGAGGGGACGCGGGCGCTCCGGGCTGGGCCGTGGATCTCGCCCTCGAATCGACAGCCGTCCGTCGCTTCGTCCTTCGCCCTCGGCCCCTCGCCCCGCCGCTCGTCGAGCTCGATTCGCTCGAGCTCTCCGGGACGCTTCACGCCTTGGATGGAGAGACCCTGATCGAAGCCCGAGCCGGAGGAGGCGAGGGCGTCGCGCCGCTTCGCGGTTCGCTCTCCGCGCAGGCGAGCCTGCGCTTTTCTGGCGGTCGGTTCGCCGGCCGCGGTGCGCTCGCGCTCGGCGATTCGTCCGCGCGAGGGCGCTGGGATCTCGCGCTGGGCGAGCGGCCCACGGGTCAAATCGACCTCGACGAGGCCCTGCTCGGGCGGGCTCTCCTGGCGCAGCTCGCGCCCTGGGCCGCCTTGGGCCAGGTCGGGCTCTCTGGTCAGCTCGGGCTCCAGGCGGGCCGCTGGTCCGCGAACCTCGTCGTCCCAGCGGGGCGCGGCCGCCTGTCGATCGTCGCCAGCATCGACGCGGTCTCCGGGGAAGGCCGCGCGCGAGTGATCGGCGTGCAGGCCGATCCCTCTGCCTTCTCGGCGGCCTGGCCTCGCGGCTCGCTCGATCTCGAACTCGCCGTCGGGGCGCGGCATCTCTTTTCGAAGGGGCCCCTCGCGCCGGGCCTTGGTTCCGGCGGGCCCGACGGAGGTCGCCGCCTCACGGCACGTCTCTCGCTTCGCCCGTCTACTCTGGGCGGGAAACCGCTCGGCCCCGGCGAGGCGTCCCTCGAGCTGTCGAGCCGGCGCGTCCTGCTCGATCGGCTCGCGCTCCAGATCCCGGGCGCGTTTCTGACCGGGAAGGGTCGGCTCGGAATCCGCGAGAGCGCCCTCTCGCTCGAACTCGACGCCTCGCACGTCGCCTTGCTGCGGGAGGCCGCCGAGGCCGCCTTCGGTGCGCGGCTACCGGAGCTCGCGGGCGTCGGCGCGGCGCGGCTTCAGGTGACTGGGCCGCTCGCCCACCCGGCGATGAGCGCGCAGATCAGCGCGCCCGAGCTCTCCCTCGGAGGGATCGTGGCCCAGGGTTTGCGCGGCGAGATCGAGACACCGCGGCTCGGCCGGCCGGTGGATCTGCGCGGCGAGCTCACCGCCGAAGAGGTCGACATCGGCGGCGGAGTCGAGGGGGCGCCTGACCTGAGCGGCTGGCCGGGAGTCCGGAGGCTCGGGGCCGTTCGGATCGAGGGCAGCTGGGTCGGCCCGACCCTCGCGCTCACCGCGAAGGAGCGGACCCGCCACGGCGAGAGCGGGCTACGGGCCGAGCTTCGGCTTCCGCCCGACCTGCGCGGCGCGACGCTGCGCTCGCTCGAGCTGTCGATGCCCTCGGGCGACTGGCGCCTCGTCCAGTCGGCACACGCGAGCTTCATCGGCGGTCTCGAGCTGCGGAATCTCGTGCTTCGCTCGGGACCGCAGCGGATTTCGGTGGATGGCGCCGTTCCCAACGCTGGGGGCCCCTGGGCGCACGTGCGGCTCCAGTCGCTCGATCTCGCCGCGCTACCGCGCGACCTCGTCTCCACCCGCTTTGGGCTCTCGGGTCACGTCGAGGGCGAGCTCGCCTACCAGGAGCCTCGGGGCCGCCGGGGCTCCCCTCCCGGGCGGGCGTCGGCGCTCTCTTCGGTGCGGCTCTCTTGGAGGGACGGCGGGCTCCTCGGCGTTCGAGTCTCGCGGCTCGACCTCGACCTCGTCTCGGAGCACGACGAGCTGAGCGGGCGGGTCGAGGGGAAGCTCGCCTCGGGTACGGTCGCTGGCGCGATCCGCTGGCCGTTGCCCGGTGCGGCGGCCGTTGCGCCGCTCGAGGGCTCGCTCGATGTGCAGAACCTAGCGCTGGGCGAGCTCGCCCGGGTCATCCCGGCGCTCGCTCCCTTCCAGGGCACCGTCTCGCTCGACGGCCGGGCGCGGGGCGAGCTGCGTGCTCCCGAGCTGACGTTCGCCGCCACGATCATGGGGCTCGTGCGAAGGGGAGCTGCCGGCCCGTCCGCCCCGGTCGATCTCGCGGGCCATGTCGCGCTACGGGCCTCGGGGCTCGACTTCGATGCGCAGGCGAGTCGCCAAGGCCGGCCGCTCGCCAAGGCGGCCGCGGGGCTGCGGGTCGAGGCCGAATCGTTGCTCCGAGCGCTGAGCTCGCCCTCGGCGCTGCTCGCTCGGCTTAGCTTGTCGCCCGCCTCGCTCGACGCGAGCCTCGGTAGCGTTGAGCTCGCAGAGATCGACCGCGAGCTCGATCTGGGGGGCGAGCTCTCTGGAGAGGCTTCGGGAGAGTTGCATCTGCAGGGCAGCCTCCTGAGCCCCCGCGGATCGGCGTCGCTGCGGCTCGCGCGCCTCTCCTTCGCCGGTCGGGAGCTCGGCGACGCTTCGCTCCGGCTGGCCGCGACCGAGGCGGCGACCCGGCTTCAGGCGGAGATCTCGGGCGCACGGGCCGCCGGGAGCCTGGATGGCAGCTTGGAGTTGGCCCTGCCGCTCGAGCGGCTCCGAGATCCGCGGGCCGTCCGCGTCGCGGCGCTCCAGGGCCGGCTCTCCGCAGCGGGCTGGCCGCTCGCGCTCGTCGAGCCGGCCTCGCCGGCGGGATCGCTGCTCGGAGGCCGCGTCGGCGCCCAGCTCTCCCTGCTCGGCAGCCTGTCCCATCCGGCTCTCGTCGGGACGGCCGCCGTCTCCGACCTCGAGGTGCGGGGGCAGCCGCAAGGGTCGGCGCACGCCGAGCTCCACTGGGACGGTGAGGTCGCGTCACTCGGGCTCGCGCTGCGCCAGCCGGCGGGCGGCGCGCTCGATCTCTCAGCGCGGCTGCCGCTTGCGGCGAACGACACCGCTGAGGGCCCGCTGATTCGCCTGGATTCGGCCGCGCCGCTCTCGGGCGAGCTCTCGGCGCGCTCGGTCGATCTCGGGTTTCTCTCCGGGATCGGCGATCCCGTGCGCAAGGCGGCGGGGCTCCTGGATGCCCGCCTGTCGATCGCGGGCACGCTCTGGACGCCCGTGGCCTCGGGAGAGGTCGCGCTCGCCCGCGGCGAGCTCGCCCTCGTGGGGCTCGGGGACTTTCGAGAGATCGAGGCCCGCGCGCGGCTCTCCCCGTCGATCATCCAGCTGGACGAGCTACGCGCGGCCTCGAGCGAGGGCACGCTCGAGGCGAAGGGGGAGATCGACCGGACGCGAGAGGGCGCCCACCTCTTCTCGGGCCAGGCGGAGACGCGCGACTTCGGTCTTTGGACCGGGGATGCGCTTCGCGGCTACCTGACCTCCCGGCTGGTGATCGCGGGCCACTTCTCACGCCAGGGGATCGTGGCGGAGCTGCGTGCCCTCGACGCCGAGCTGCGGCTCCCCGACGTCCAGAGCCGCGAGCTCGAGCCCCTCTCCCTTCCTTCGAACATCGTCGTCCTCGGGGGGCGTCCGAAGGCCAAGAGCCCGGGGCTGCCGCTGGACGTTCACCTCGTCGCGCCCGGGCCCCTGGAGGTGACGGGCTCAGACCTGAAGGCGAAGGGCAAGGCCGATCTCTGGGCGCACGTCGACGCCCGGGGGGTCCGGCTGCGCGGCCGGATCGACGTCTCGAAGGGCAGCCTCCAACTCTTCGGAAGGACATTCGGCGTCGACCGGGCGACGTTGGGCTATGGCCCCGTGGACGGCCCTGGCCGAGCCCCGGACGATCCCCGCCTGTCGGCCCTCGCCACGGAGACGACCCCCTACGCCAAGGTGCTCGTCTCGGTGACGGGCAGCCTGAAGGCCCCTGAGATCGATCTGACCAGCGAGCCGCCGCTCTCGCGCCAGAAGATATCGAGCCTGCTCGCGACGGGGACCCTTCCGGGGGCGGGGGGGACGAGCCCCGGCGCGGGCGGGGGCGGCGTCGAGGCGTCCGGGGTCGCCGCCTCGGTCGCCGGCGCCTTTCTCGCCGGCGAGATCAAGGGGGCCCTCGGTCACTATCTGCCGCTCGATGTGCTGACGCTGGATCCACGCCATGCCGAGGTTGGCGAGCACCTCGGGAAGCGGCTCTACCTGGGCTACGTCCAGAACTTCGGGGTCGTCGATCCCCGGATCAACACGAACGAGATCCGGGCGCAATACCAGCTGAACCGAGAGTTTTCGCTGGACAGCGAGTACGGCGACGCCGGTGCCGGCCGCCTCGATCTCGACTGGAAGCACGACTGGTGAGGGGGCGTTCCGGTGCGCCCCCTGTGCTAAGTTCGAGGGCTCATGCGGAAGTCCCTGGTCCCGCTCGCCATCGGCGCGCCCTCCTTTCTGCTCTTCTGGGGCGTCTGCACCGGCGTGGGCGCGCCGCTCACGGTCGGGCAGGCGGGAGTCGCGCTCGCGCTGCTTCTCGGCGCGGCGCTCGCGGTCGAGCTCGTCCGCTCGTCGCCGTCCGGGAGCAGCTCGCAGCGCGAGGAGGCGCTCGCGGCCCTCGCTCGGGGCGACCTCGCCCAGGAGCTCGGCGTCGCGGCCGATCCCCGCGGCGAGCTCTCCCAACTCGTGGCGGCGATGCGGCGCACGGTCCTCGAGATTCGCCGGCTCGCCACCGAGGTCGAGGAGACCGCCGTCGCCGTAGATTCCCAGTCGCGCGAGATCGGGGGCGCGTCCCGGCGCGAGGCCGAGGAGCTGAGGCGAGTCTCCGAGGCCGCGCGGGAGGCCTCGGAGGGGCGGCGCGCGTCGGCGCAGCGACTCGGCGAGCTGTCGCGTCTCGCCGACGAGAACCGCGAGGCCGTCGGCCGGCTCGCGGACCAGTCGAGGCGTATTGGCGAGCTGCTCTCGAGTCTGTCCGCCTTCGCCTCTCGAGGCGAGACGAGCATGGCGCAGGCCTCGGCCCGCTGGGGCGAGATGGTCGCCGCGACCGCGCAGTTATCCACCTTCGCGACCGAGAGCGGAGCGTACGCCGCCTCGGTGGGGGCCCAGCTCTCGCAGCTGCGCGAGCGCTCCGAGGAGGTGACCGGCTACGCCCGCGAGGTCTCGCAGAGCGCCGAGGAGGGGCGCGCCCTGGTGCAGGACGCGGTCCAGGGGCTCTACCGGATCGACGAGAGCATCAAGCGGGCCGAGGGGCTCGTCGCGGCGCTGGGCGATCGCTCGATCCGCATCGGCCGCATCGTCGATGTGATCGACGAGATCGCCGATCAGACGAACCTGCTCGCGCTCAACGCGGCCATCATCGCCTCCGGCGCCGGTGAGCAGGGGCGGGCCTTCGCAGTGGTGGCCGAGGAGATCCGCGGACTCGCCGAGCGGACCGCCCGTTCGACCCGCGAGATCGGCGGCCTCGTGGGCGGAGTTCAGGACGACGTGCGCGCCGCCGTTCAGCTCGTGGCGAGGAGCAGCGAGGAGGCCGAGGCGGGCGTCGCCCTGGGAGAGCGGGCGAAGGGGGCGCTCTCCCGCATCGGCGAGACGCTCGAGCGCGCCTTCACCTTCGTCGGGCGGGCGCTCGGAGAGACCGGTCGCATCGGGGACGACGGCCTGCGCGTCGCCGAGAGCGCCCGCGGCGTCGCCCAGCGCGTCGAGGTGGTCAACTCGGCCGCGAAGGAGGAGTCGTCTCTCGCGGCCGATCTGCGGCAGAGGACGCAGGAGGTGGCCCAGCTCGCCCGGCGAGCCCAGGCGGAGGCTCAGGAGCAGGCGAAGCGTTGCCAGGATCTCGCCCGCAGCTCCGACTCCATGACCGCCTCGACGAAGGAGCTGATCGGCGAGCAACGGAGCGCGGACCTGCTCTGGCAGCAGAGCGAGTCGGCGCTGCGGCCGCTCGGCGACGACGCCGCACGGCTCACCTCGATCGCCGACGGTCTCGCCACGGCCGTGCGCGGACTGCGCCACGGCGCCCGGACGCTCGACCGCGAGCTCTCGAGATTTCGGCTCCCCTCGCCCCGCCGCGGCGGGACCCTGCGGCTCGCCTTCGACGCCCCGGGCCTCTGGGAGATGTCGCGCGGCCTCGACCCAGTCCACCTGCACGACGTCCACTCGCTCGAGGTCGCTCACCTCGTCTACGAGGGGCTCGTCGAGCCCATCGACGGCGAGCGGTTCGCGGCGGCGCTCGCCTCCGAGTGGTCGCAGGAGGCCGCCGGTCGCCTCTACCGGTTCCGACTGCGCCCCGGCGCCCGCTTCCACGACGGCGAGCAGGTCACCTCCGACGCGATCAAGCGGATCCTCGAGCGGGCGCTTCTGTCGTCCCGCGGCGAGGCCGCCGCGGCGGCGCTCGCGCTCTCGGCGTTCCAGGATCTCGATGGGCTCGAGGATCTCCTCGCGGGCCGGGCGCCAGAGGCGGTGGGCCTGCGGGCGGTGGGCCCGGCCGAGCTCGAGGTTCGCTTCGAGCGGCCCCGCCCATTCTTCCTCCACCAGCTCGGCCTCGGCCCCTGCCGCATCGGCCGGCTCGGCCAGAGCGGGCTGCCCGTCGGCACGGGCCCTTTTCGGGTCGACGCGCTCGTGCCGGGCAAGCGGCTCTCGCTCGTTCGCGCCGAGGAGGCGCGTGCGTTCGTCGAGCGGGTCGAGATCTCGCTCGACGTACCCGAGCAGGAACTGCTCCCTTCGCTGCTCTCAGGTCGCGCCGACGTCGTTCCCAGCCTGCCTGCCGAGCCGGGGCTCGAGAAGCGGTTCGCCGGAAGCCGCGCGGCCTTCGCGTCGATCGAGACCTACGACGTCCAGTTCCTCGGCTTCTCTCGGCGCGTCCCGCCCTTCGACGACCCGCGCGTCCGCGCGGCGATCCGCGCGGCGCTCGACCTGCCCGAACTCCTGCGCAGCACCGCCCAGGGCCAGCGGGCAGCCCGCGGCGTCGTCCCCGAAAGTCTCCTGGCCGTCGAGGGCGCGATTCTCTCCCAGAGCCCCGACCCTGCGCTCGCGCGGAGGCTCCTCGCCGAAGCGGGCCATGCCCAGCTCTCGCTTCGGCTCCAGATGCCCGAGGGGCGCGCCGGCTACCGGCGCGAGATCGAGCCGCTCTTCCATCGCCTCGGAGAGGCCGGACTGACGCTCTCGATCGAGGAGCTCCCGGCGCGCGAGTTCTGGCGCGCCTGCGGCGAGGGGAAGCTCGGCTTCTTCCGCGGCGGCTGGCACGGCGACTACCCCGACCCCGACGCGTTCCTCCACCCGCTCTTCCACTCGAAGGAGCAGCGCTTCTTCGGCCTGGGCTACTCGAGCGACGAGCTGGACAAGCTGCTCGAGCAGGCGCGCGCCACGGTGGATCCCGAGCACCGCGCTGCCTGCTACCGCCGCATCGAGCGGATCGTGCGCGACGAGCTGCCGCTCGTTCCGCTCTTCCATGGCCAGCGGGTCGTCGGCCACTCGGTCGCGGTGCAGGGGCTCCGGCTCCACGCGACGCCGCCCGTCGTGCGGCCCGCCGAGCTCTGGCTCGGGAGCTGAGCCGGTCGTGCTCGCCGGCGAATCGACCGAGGCCGCGTGATTTCGTCGCTTTTCATCGCACTCCTCGCCGCCCTGCCCGCGCCGAGCGGCGTGCGCCGCTACGAGCTCCTCGTCGGGGGACGCGCCGTGGGCCGGGCGGAGCTCCGGCTCGAGGGGGAAGCGGGCGGCCTCCGCTACGGCTGGCGCGCGGCCATCGCGATCGGCGGGCGGCCCTGCCTCTGGGCGCGCGAGGCGCGGGAAGGGGGCGTGCGGCCCCGAGAAGGGGCGCCGCTGCCCGAGGAGGTGGCGCTCCCGCTCGCGCTCGCGCGCGGACTTCGCGAGGTCGACCTCGCGGGGACGGCGGGCGGCGGGGGGAGGCTCGTGGTCGAGCGCGTCTCGGGGCGGGAAGCCTCTGGGACGGTCCTCGGCGAGCCGTTCCACGCCCGGATTGGGACGGACGGCCTCCCGGAGATCTTCGAGCTGCCTCGGCTCGGTGTCGTCTACCGAGCGGCGGCGAGCCTCGAGGGGAGCGACGCGCTCTGCCGGGCGGCCTCGCTGCGTGGGCCGCTCCCGGTCGCGGGGCTGCCGTCCGGGATCGATCCGAGGTGGCTGCGAGTGGCGCGCTTTCGGGCCGTCGGCGCGGGCGCTCCGCTCGAGGCCGGGACCGTGCGGTCCGAGCTCCCGCTCGACCCGCGAGCCGCTGCGCTCGTCCGCGCGGCGGCCGAGCGCAGCGCCGGGCGCGACTGCCAGGCGGTGGCGAAGGAGCTGCGCGACGCGCTCGTCCAGGCCGGCTTTCAGGCGAAGGTGGTCGGCGGGTTCTTGCTCGACCGGGAGGCGGAAGTCCCGGCCCCGCTGGCCGTTCGGGCGCCCGTGCTCTGGCCTCACGCGTGGGTGGAGCTCGCAACGCCGCGCGGTCCCGTCGCGCTCGACTCCACCACGGGCGAGGGCTTGGCGGACGCGGGCCGCCTCGCGCTCGGACCGCTCGAGGGCGAGCGCGCGCTCGAGACCGGGCTCGCCCTGCTGCGGTGGCGCGCCGCGCGGGTGACCCTCGTCGAGTTCCGCTGAGACTCAGCCGGCGGCGGGGAAGCCCGGCACCGGCTTCACGGCGCTTCCCGCCTCGCCGTAGCTCACCGCCTGCGGCCAGGCGCAGTAAAGCGACGCGAGGATCCCGGCCGGCCGCTGGTTCCCGCTGTCGCCGACGCCGCCGAAGGGGAGCCTGCCCGCGGCCCCCACCGTCGGCTGGTTCTCGTTGACGATCCCGGCCCGCAGCCTCGCGGCGATCCGTTCGAAGCGCTCGTGGCTCTTCGTGAAGACCGAGGCGCAGAGGCCGTAGCGGCTGTCGTTCGCGACGGCGAGCGCCTCGTCGTCGCTCTCGACTGGGTAGATCGCGACGTCCGGGCCGAAGAGCTCGTCGCGCTGGTAGCGGCTCTCGACGAGCCGCCGCCGCACGAGGTGGATCGAGGGGCGGAGGTAGTGGCCGGCGCGCGCCGTCTCCGCGAGCTCGGGCGCCACGATGGGCTCGGCGCCCTCGCCGGGGGCGCTCCGGAGGGCGAGCAAAAAGCGCTCGAGCGCCCCCGCCGAGACGAGCGGGCCCGAGAAGACCTCCGGATCCTCCCAGTGGCCGACGCGGATCCCTCGCGCGAGGGCCGAGAGCTTCGTGAGGAACGGATCGAGCAGCGAGCGGTGGACGACGCAGCGTGAGGTGGAGCTGCAGCGTTGCCCGGCCGTGACGAAGGCGCCGTAGGCGACGTCGCGGGCGGCCTGCCCGACGTCGGCGTCTTCGCAGACGATCGCCGCGTTCTTGCCGCCGAGCTCGAGTGCCAGGATCTTGCCCGGCCGCGCCGAGTTGGCGCGCGCGATGGCCGATCCCACCGCGACCGAGCCCGTGAAGAGGACGCCGTCGACCTCGGCCTCGGACGAGAGCAGCTCGCCGACCGTCCGGGCGCCCTGCACGAGGTTGAAGACGCCGGGCGGCAGCGCGGCCTCCTCGACGCAGGCCGCGTAGACCGCGCCGACGGCCGGCGTCAGCTCGGAGGCCTTCATGACGACCGCGTTGCCGAGCGCGAGCGCCGGGATCACGTGGCCGTTCGGCAGGTGGGCTGGGAAGTTGAACGGCCCGATCACGGCCATGACCCCGTGCGGACGGTAGCGCCACTCGCCCCGCACCCCGGCAGGCCGCTGGACGCGGACCTGATCGAGCCCGGCCCCGAGCGTCAGCTCGACCTTGGCGGCGAGCGCGGCGGCCTCGCCGCGGGCCTCCCAGAGAGGCTTTCCCACCTCGCGGGCGATGGCGCGGGCGAGCTCCTCGGCGCGGCGCTCGAAGGCCTTCTGCAGCCGCCGCAAGGCCTCGGCCCGGGCCTCGGGGCCCGCCGCCTCCCAGGCCGGTTGGGCCGCGCGAGCCGCCGCGACCGCCGCTCGCGCGGCGTCGAGCGACCAGGGGAAGGGCCCGGGGTGATCCGCGAGGTCCGACGGCGAGGGGAGGTCGATCTCGCCCTCCGGCCGCAGGACGGGGACGAAGCGCCCGCCCACGAAGGCGCCGCGCTGGAGTTCGTTCGCCATGGTTCGCAGAAGCCTCTCAGTCGAAGGGGAGGACGTGGATCCGGTCGCCGGGCGCGCAGCCGAGGAGCTCGCGGGCCTCGCCGGGAATGGCCGCCTCGTCGCCGTCGATGCGGCACGGCGTGCGGACGGCGCGGAAGCGGTTCTTGCCCGCGGGCCGCTCGTGGGCGACGAGCCGCTCCTCGAACTCGATGCCGAGCTCCTCCTGCGCGAGCCGAAGGCTCCGGTAACCGCGGACGAGCGAAACGTCCGAGACCGCGGCCTCGAAGTGGGGGCCGCCGTCGAACGGGTCGATCCGCTCCACATATCGAAAGCCGATCCGCTCGAGCATCCGCTGCACCGGCTCGGTCTTCGGACCGACGCGGCCGATGGCTTTCTGGACCCGCTCGTGGAACAGCGTCGCGTAGACGTCGCTCTGCGGGAAGAGCTCCTTGATGAACTCCTTGTTCTGGCGCGAGAGCCGGTCGGCCTCGAGGTAGCTGAGCCCCGTGAACTTGCGGCCGAGCGCCTCCCAGAGCAGCGAGCGGCCGTCGGGCAGCAGCGGGGGGAGGAGCTCCGCGAGCACGCGGTCGCGGAACTTGCGGCGGTGCATCGCGATGAAGAGGAAGCGGATGTACGAGAGCTGCTTGCCGGGCTTGCCCTGCCCCCGGTAGGCGGGGTCGACGACGAGGCCGCCGATCTCGGTGGGGCCCTCGTAGTTGTAGCCGATGGAGAGCACCGTGTGGCGGAAGTGCTTGTCGAGCGTTGCCGAGTAGTGCTCGCGCTGCGAGACGTCGAGGTAGACGTGGGGCGCCTCGCGCGTGCCGTGCTGCGCGATGATCATCGAAGTGCCGACGAGCTTCTCGGTCTTCGGGTCCTCGAGCACGAAGAGGTACTCGCGCTCGAGCGGCGGCTTGATCCGGGCCGAGAAGCTCCGGATCGACTTGTCGACGAGCTCTTCGAGCACCTTCTCGTCGTCCGGGAGGTTGACGCTGTCGAGGACGGCGGCGAGCCGCTTCAGCCCATCGAGATCGTGGCGTTGAACGTCGCGCAGGACGAACATGCTGGTCCTCCCCTATCCGCAGAGCTCGAGTGCGAGCGCCAGCGTCCAGTCGACGGCGCGCCGGAGCTCGGAGAGGCGGGTGTGCTCGTTCGGGCAGTGGACGTTGCCCGTCGAGGGGCCCGCGCCGAAGACGATTGCCTCGGCCGTCGCCGCGAAGGCGGCGGCCTCGGTGTTGGTGGCCTTGGTGACCGGCCGATCGTCGAGCCCGAGCTTCCCGCTCGCCTTCCGGGCGGCCCGGCAGAGCTCGCCCTCGGGATCGGTCCAGACGGCCGGGTTCTCGCGCTCGATTCGCAGCCGCCCCCCGGCCGCGCGCACGTCCGCCTCGAAGGCCGCGCCGATCGCGCTGGGGTCGTGACCGGGGAGGAGCCGGGCGTCGAAATAGAGCTCGGCCTCGCCGCCCGAGGCATGGCAGAGCCCGAAGTTCGAGACCGTCTCGGCGGGCGCGAAGCGCTCGTCCCTCTCGGGCACGAGCGCCCCGATCCGCGCGCGCCAGGCCCGGGCGACCGCGCGGATGGCCTCGAGCGGGATCTCGCTCGGGCCGTCGTGCAGAGAGATCTCGCAGAGGCCGGGGACGCTGTTCGCCCCCTGGCCCCCCGAGAGGCTCACCGCGCCCGTCAAGTCCGAGGCCAGTGCGAGTTCGATCGCGTTGACGCCCAGCGCGGGGGTGCCGCTGTGGCAGGCGCGCCCTTCGAAGCGGACGGTCCGCGCCGCGGGTGAGGCGGGGCCCTTCTCGCCGAGCCAGACGTGGGCGACGAGGTAGCCCTTGTGGGCGTGGACGATCCGCAGCTCGGAGGGCTCGGTACAGACGACCTGGCGGGGCCGCACGGGCCCCTCCTTCGCGAAGGCCTTGGCGCCGAGGAGGCCGATCTCCTCGCCGTAGCTGCCGAGGAGGAAGACGCCGCGGGCGAGCCGCCGGCCGCGCAGCCGCTCGAGCGCGAGGAGCTTCGCCGCGAGGTCGACCTTCACGTCGGCCGCGCCGAGCCCGTAGAGGAGGTCGCCCTCGACCTTCGCCACGAACGGGGGGCTCTTCGTCCAGCGCGCGGGGTCGCCGGGGGGCACGGTGTCGGTGTGGGTGACGAAGAGGAGTGGGTCGCGCGTCTCGCCGCCTGGCAGGGAGACGAGCAGATTCGCCTGCCGCACGCCCGAAAGCTCGCGCTCGAAGATCCGGAGCTCGAGCCCGGTGGCCTCGCAAAGGCGCGCAACCACTGGGACGATCGCGGCGTTGCCGCCCGCCGAGACGGTGTCGGCGGCGACGAGGTCGCGGGCGGCGAGGAGGAGGTCGAACGGCATCACGCCCTTCCCTGGGGGCGGCAGTCCATAGCACCCCCCGGGACCGGCCGCCAGTCCGGCGGGCCAGGCCTTGCCGGCGCGGTGGCCGTCCTCGGCGAGGCCGCGCGTCGGTTTGACTTGGCGGTGGCCGCTCGGCTAGGTTTCGACCCCTCCCGGCCGCGGAAGTTCGCGGCCTTCCGCCGTTTGGCAAGGAGAGACCACGCCCATGGCGATCCCTCGCGCGCTTCGATTTCGCTGGGCCCTGCCCTTTGCCGCGGCGCTGGGCTGCGCGCCGGCCCTGCTGCCCGTTCGGCCCGCCTCGGAGCTCTACGAGACGGGCGAGGCGGACGTACCCAGCCTCTCCTCGTCGCAGCGGGAGCTCGCCGACGGCTTGAACGCGGCCCTCGCGCGCCAGGGCCTCGCCAAGGCGACCCCGGGGGCCTTCGAGATGGACGTGGCGGCGCTGATCGCGAACGCCGGCCGGACCAAGGAGAACGGCGCTACCGGTGCCGGCGCCTCGCGCGGCACGAACCTCGGGATGGGAGCGGCCGAGGAGAGCGCCGCCGACTCCGAGGCGAAGGTCCACCCGCACCGGATCGCCTACCAGGCGGGGCTCCCGGGCGACTTCTCGGCCTGGTACTCGGTGGAGGACTTCCCGAAGCACATGCTCGGCGCGGACGACTTCGACAAGGCCGCAAAGAATCTGGCTCCGCCGCTGCCACCCATGGGCAAGCTTCGTTTGGGCGTCGCCGTCGTGACCGACGGCTGGGACAACCACCGGGTCTTCGCCCTCGTGCTGCGCGACGAGCTCATCGATCTCCAGAAGGGTCCGCCGCGGACGATCGATCCGCAGAAGCGCTTCTCGATGGCGGGCACGCTCGCCGCCGGCGGCGGAAAGGTCGTGGTCCTACGGCTGCTGCGGCCCGGCGGCCAGATCGATCGGCAGGAGATCCCCGTCGGGGATGGCGGCCATTTTCAGCTCGATTACACCATCCCGGCCGAAAAAGGGCTCTACGTCGCGACCCTGAGCGCCGGAGAGCGGGATGTCGTCTCGATGCCGATCTTCGTCGGGGTGCCGCAGAGCGTCTGGCCTCCCTTGGCCGCGAAAGGCGCTCCCGCCGCCTCGACCTCCCGCGACGTCGCCGAGGCGCTGGTCAAGGCGGTCGCGCTCTTCCGGAAAGGAGACAGTCGCCCGGATCTGAGCCTCACGCCCGAGCTCTGCGCGCTCGCGAAGAAGCTCGCCGAGGAGAACCTCGACGACGCGAAGCTGACGGAGAAGCTGAAGGGGCTCGACGCTTCGCTCGCCTTTCACCGCGAGTGGGTGCGGGAGGACGAGGTCGCCGATCGCGCCGCCGCGACGCCCACGAACGCGAGCGCCGCCGAGTTCTTCCTCGCGCCCGTCAAGGCGTTCGGCCTCGGCGTCGCCCGCCTCCCGAAGAAGTCGCCCGACGACGACAACGTCTACGGGATCGTCTGGCTTGCGAAGAAGGCCGCGCCGGCTCCGCCGTCCGCGGCCCGCTAGAAGCCGCCCCCGAGCGGCATCCGCTTGATGTTGTAGACGCCCTTTCCAGTCGCAATCGGCTCCTGCGGCAGCTCTGGGTGGAAGGCCGTCAGGTCGACCACGCCGACTCGGTTGCCCACCCGGACGATCCGGGCCTCGGCGGCCAGCGGCTCGGCCCTGCCCGGCCGCAAGAAGTCCACCCGCAGGTCGATGGTCGAGACCCGGTCGCCGGCGCGCGAGCTGGTGAAGACCGCGAGGCCGCCGCAGGTGTCGAGCAGCGTCGTCAGCACTCCCCCGTGAAGCGCCGGGCGAAGCGGGTCGCCGATGAGCTCGGGCCGGAAGGGGAGTTCGAGTCGCGCGAAGCCCTTGCCGAGCTCGGCCACCCGGATCCCGAGGAACCGGTTGAACGGGATCGCCTGCTCCATGAACTCGCGGAGGAACTCCTCCGAGATGGCGAGCTGGCTCATGGCACTCGGGCGTCAGGGGGTCTGGGGGACGTCGACGACCCCCGGCACCGGCTGGCCGGCCGTCGGCAGTGGCACGTCGGTGGGTCCAGACGGCTCGCCGGGTTCGGCGGTCGGGTTCGGGCTCGCCTCGGGCGGCGGCTCGAGCAGCTCGGGCGTCGCCTCGCCCGGCGCCGCGGTGGGGGGCGGCGGCGACGGCGTCGCCCCCGCCTCGGCGCTCCCCGCGCCGGCAGGGCCCGCGGGGGCGCCTCCGGTCGGAGCGGCCGGCGGCGGAGCCTCCTCCTCACCTCCGGGCAGGGGAAGGCCCCCGGGGCTCTGCACGCCGTAGTCCTTGCGGACCTGTGCCTGCGCCGCGTCGGCGAGCGCGCCCGCCTCGTCGTGGCCGAGGCCCGCCGCGAAGGCCTTCGACTGGGCCTTCGTCGCCGCGTCGGTCTCGGCTTGGAGCTCGGACTGGTTGATCCCGCCGGGGCCCTCGGCGGAGGGGCCCGCGGCCTGCTCGGCGCTCTTCACCGACTGATCGACGATCTCCGCGTCCTGTTGATCGGCCTTCTTCTTGTTCGTGAAGTCGATCCCCTCGAAGTTGAGCTTCTGGCTGCGCGGCTGCTTCACGTCCGGCGCGGAGGCGGGATCCGAGGGCATCTCCATCTTGCCGATCTTCGGCTCCTTGACGATCGGCTCCTTGAGCGACGGCGTCGACGCCACGACCTTCGGGAACTTGACCTGCTTGACGGTGATCGGTTTGGTGTCGACGGACGAGACCTCGCCCTTCGACGGGGCCCCGAGCGCGGGCGCGGCGGGGCCGAGCGCCAGGAGCGCGACGGCGAGGGCGGCGGCGCCCGGGATCCGGCGCGGGTGGGTCATCGACAGCGATTGTCCGTCAACCGGCCCGGCGCATCAATGGCGGCGCCTGCGCGGCGGGGCGCTGCGGGCGACCTCGACGCGCAGCCGCTGACCGAGGAGCTCCTGGCCGTCGAGTCCGAGGAGCCGGTCGGCGTCGGCCAAGGGCAAGGCAATCCGGCTGCCGCGGCCGTGGGGCTCGAAGCCGGCCGCGAGGGTCTCGGCGGAGAGGCCGAGCGGGCCCGCGAGCGCCGAGGCGTAGGCCTTTGCGTCGAAGGGGCTCTCGCCGAGCACGACGTAGAGCCGCTTCTGGTCGCTGGGCGTCCGGTCCTCCCGCGGGGGCCGCTCCCGCTCCTCGGGCTTGCCGCGGCCAGAGCGCCGCTCGCCGTCGCCGTGCGATCGCTCGTCTCGCCTCGAGCGCTCCTCCCGCCTCGGCCGCTCCTCCCGCTGCGGCCGCTCCGAGGGCGTGGCGCTTTCGGCGGGCGCGGCAGGGCCCGTGCGCTGGAGCGCGAGCTCCTTCTGCCGGTGGTGGAAGAAGTACTTGAGCGCGAAGGCGACGAGGTAATCGCCGTCGGGCCGCTCGCGGAGCGTCTGCGCGAGCGGGATGAAGGCCTCGAAGATCGCGCCGCTCGCCCCTTCGCGCAGCGTCGCGACGTGCCGGTCGGTCCAGAGCTTGCGGGCGGCCTCGGGGGTCGGGAGTTTTCGCTCCTCGAAATGGATCCCGAAGCGCTTCTCGAGCGCGGTGAGCGTCACGAGCTCGCGGCCCGAGACGATCGAGATCGCGGTCCCCTTCTTGCCGATGCGGCCGGTGCGGCCGACCCGGTGGAGGTAGACCGCGGGATCCTCGGGCAGCGAGTAGTTGATGACGTGGGTGAGATCGCTGATGTCGATGCCGCGGGCGGCGATGTCGGTCGCCACCATGAAGCGGACCTCGCCCGCCTTCACCTTCTGCATCACCCGCTCGCGCTCCTTCTGCGGCAGATCGCCGTTGAGCAGATCGGCGTCGTAGCCGTTGCGGTTCAGGACCGCGGCGACGAGCGTGGTGTCGTCGCGGGTGTTGCAGAAGACGATGGCGTTCTCCGGCTCCTCGAGCTCGACGAGGTAGAGCAGGTTGCGCGGCTTCGGGTAGGCGTCGACGCCGTAGTAAATGACGTTCTCGATCCCCTCGACGGTGAACTCGTCGCCCGACAGCAGGATCGTCTTCGGCTCGCGCAGGTACTTCTGGATGATCTGCTGGATGTCCGGCGGCACCGTCGCCGAGAAGAGCAGCGTCTGCCGGTCCTTGGGCAGGTGGTCGAGGATGCGCGTCACCTCCTCGAAGAAGCCCATCGAGAGCATCTCGTCCGCCTCGTCGAGCACGCCGGCCATCGCGTGGGAGAGGTCGAGGGTGCCGCGCCGGATGTGGTCGTAGACCCGCCCCGGCGTCCCGACGACGATCTCGCCGCCCGCCCGCAGGGCGTCGACCTGCGTCTTCATCGGCGCGCCGCCGTAGATGGGGACGACCTTGGAGCCCTTGTGCTTGCCGAGCGCGGAGATCTCATCTGCCACCTGGAGGGCCAGCTCGCGGGTCGGGCAGAGGATGATGGCGCGCACGCCGCCCGCGTCCGCGGGGATCCGCTCGAGCAGCGGGATGCCGAAGGCGGCGGTCTTGCCGGTGCCCGTCTTCGAGCGGACGATGAGGTCGTGCCCCGCGACGACGTCCGCGAAGGTGGCCGCCTGAACGGGGGTCGGTCGCCGATAGCCCTTCTCGGCGATGCCGCGGCGCAGCTCGGGCGAGAGCGCGAGATCGTCGAACGACTGCTCGGCGACGTAGTCGCTCGGCGGGGTCCCTCCGGGCGAAGCGCCCTCGGTCGGGTCGGGTGGCATGCGGCGAAGCCCTTCTGGCGCGTGGGGGTCGTGCCGGGCGCCTTGAATTGAGAGCGCCTCTCCTATAACACGTCGCCATGGCGGACAACCGCAAACCCGCGCCGCTCGCGAAGCGCGGGGGCGAGACCGCGCTCGTTTCGCAAGACGCGCTGCAGCGCTACCTGGCCGACGTCTCGCGCCACCCGCTGCTCAGCCGCGAGGAGGAGAACGCCCTCGCCTGGCGCTACTTCAAGGATCCGGAGCACAACCTCGACGCCGCTTACCGGCTCGTGACCGCGAACCTGCGGCTCGTCGTCAAGATCGCCCACCAGTACCGGCGCGCGGCCTTCAACCTCCTCGATCTCGTGCAGGAGGGGAACATCGGGCTCATGCAGGCGGTCAAGAAGTTCGACCCGAGCAAGGGGAACAAGCTCTCGAGCTACGCCGCCTGGTGGATCCGCGCCTACATCCTGCGCTTCATCATGGACAACTTCCGCATCGTCAAGCTCGGGACCACCGAGGCGCAGCGCAAGCTCTTCTTCAACCTGCGAAAAGAGCAGGAGAAGCTCGCGCTCCTCGGCATCGAGGCGGGGCCGAAGCTGCTCGCCGAGCGGCTCGACGTGACCGAGGAGGACGTCGTCGAGATGCAGTCGCGGCTCGGCCAGGAGGAGCTGTCGCTCGACGTCCCGGTGGGCAGCGAGGAGTCGAAGGCGACGCACCTCGATCGGCTCGAGGCCGCCGCCGCGCCCGCCGACGAGCAGCTCGGGGACGCCGAGCTGAGGTCGCGCTTCCACGAGAAGCTGATGGAGTTCGCGAAGGGGCTCGAGGACAAGGAGCGGTTCATCTTCGAGCGGCGGCTCGTCGCCGAGGAGCCGCTCACGCTCCAGGAGATCGGCGATCAGTACCGGCTCACCCGCGAGCGCGTCCGGCAGATCGAGGCCAGGCTGACGAAGAAGCTGCGCGACTACGTGGCGAAGGAGATGCCGGAGTTCGGGGACGTCTCCCTCGCGAAGCTTGACAAGTGAGCCGCGCCTCGCATTCTTGACCGCATGTCCGAACGGAGCAGCCACGGGGACGAAGCGGCGAGCGAGCGCGCCTCCCCCCGCCTGATCGCCCTCTGCGCGGCCCTCGTGGTCGTCGCCGTCCTGCCGCTCGTCGCGCTCGCGATGCGGCCCCGCGCCTCCACGGCCCTCGAGCTGCGCGGCCCCTTCGGGGACGACTTCAACCGGCCGGAGCTCGGCGACGACTACTGGTCCTCGGGCGGCTTCTGGCGCATCGCGGGGGACCAGCTGCTCTCGCCGGGGGCGAAGAACAACCCGCTCTGGCTGCGGGCCGAGCTTCCGGCCGACGTGCAGGTCGAGTTCGACGCCCGCAGCGAGAGCCCCGAGGGCGACACGAAGTGCGAGATCTTCGGCAACGGCTACGACCACGCCTCGGGCTACATCCTCATCTTCGGCGGCTGGGGCAACACCATCACGACCATCGGTCGGCTGGACGAGCACGGCGTCCCCGTGGCCGCGCAGCTGCCGGATCCGCTCCCGAACGGGGGCCATGTGCGGGTGGAGCGGCACGACCTCCGCGTCGAGCAGGGGCGGACCTACCACTGGACCGTCCGGCGCAAGGGAGGGACGCTCTCGTGGTCGCTCGACGGCCAGCCGGCCATCGAGCTCGTCGATCCGGAGCCGCTGCGCGGGCCCGGCCACGATCGCTTCGCCTTCTCGACCTGGGACGCCGACGTCTTCTACGACAACCTCCAGATCACGGCGCTCTAGAGCGATGCCCCGCGACGCCTTCCAGGAGATCCTGAACGACAATCAGCGGTTCGTCGGGCGCGATCCGGACCTCGTCCCGCACAAGCTCAGGAAGATGGCGAAGCACCCCTTCGCCTTCTTCCGCGGCAGCTTCCACCTCTTCGCCGCCGACTGGGTCTCTGGGCTCTGTGCCCCCTGGCGCGACGGCGCGGAGCGGGAGCGAGATCCCATCATCGGCGACGTGCACCTCGAGAGCTTCGGGGCCCACGAGGCGGGCGATGACAAGAACCCGCGCGTCCTCTTCTCGATCCAGGACTTCGACGAGGCGGCCGAGGGGGACTACGACCTCGACGTCCTCCGGGCCGCCGCGAGCGCGGCGCTCGCGGTCGACCAGGCGGGACTCCCGCTCTCGGCGGCCTGCACGGCGGCGGCACGGCTCGCGCAGGGCTACGCGGACCAGGCGCAGCGGATGGCGCGCGGCGACGATCCCCCCGACTGGATCGTCGCTGAGGGGCAGAACGCCCCCGGTCCCATCGATGAGCTCTGCCGAAACCTCGCCGCCGTGGCCCGCTCCCAGTTCATCGAGGGGCTCTGCGAGCGGAGACCCGGGAGCCCCCCCCGGATCCGGCGCTCCGATCGGCACCTCGACATCCGGCCCGAGCGGCTGCGCGCCGTCCTCGAGGCCACGGGCGCCTTCCTGCGGCAGCTGGGCGCCCGCGCGGCCGGGGGCGCGCCCTACCTGCCGGTCGACGTCGTCTTCCGGGTCGCCGGCACGGGCGGGCTGGGCCGTTTCCGGTACGCGGTCCTGCTCGCCCCCGAGTCCGGGGTCGCCGGCGAGGAGGTCCTCCTCGAGCTCAAGGAGTCGTCCCCCGCGGCGCTCGACCTCCATCGCGGTCGCACCCAGGCCGACCAGGCCGAGCGGATCGCGCGGCGGGCCCAGGAGGCGCAGGGGCGTCCGGGCCGCTGGATCGGGTCGGCGCGGATCGGGTCGCAGCCGTTCCAGGTCCGCGAGATCGGTCCCCACGACGGCCACCTCTCGCCGACGAGCTTCGCGGACGCGGCCCAGGCGGAGGCGCTGCTCGAGTGCTGCGGTCGGCTGCTCGCCGCGGCGCACCACCGGAGCTGGCAGGCGACGCCCGAGGGGCGCTGCCTGCCGCCGGCCCAGCGGCTCGCCGATCGGGAGGGGCTCTGGCTCCGCCGCGTCGTCTCGTTCGGCCTCTTCTACGCGGCGATCGTGCAGGAGGACCACCGGGCCTTCGCCGGTCGGCTGGAAGAGGCGCTCGAGCGACTGGGCCCGAAGTAGGGGCCCGGGGATCAGCCCCCTGCCCTAGGATGCTCGGGTGGCCTCCCCCTTCTTCATCCTCGAGCTCGTCTTCACGCGGCGGCCCGAGGCGCCCGCCACCTCCAGCTCGGGCTTCGGCCTCGGCGGCGCCTACCTCGTCGAGCTCGATCAGCGGGCGCGGCGCCTCTGCAGCGAGCGCTTGGGGCTCGCGGGCCTCGGCCCTGGGGGAGCGGGCAGCCGCCTCTTCGAGACCGAGGTCGAGCTCGTGCGCGCCCTCGCCTCGCGGTTGGGCGAGGGCGGCTGCCTCGTCACGGCGCGCGGGCGGCAGCTCGATCTCCCCATCCTGGAGGCGCTGGCGCTCCGGCACGACGTGCCGTTGCCAGGCCACTTCGCGCTGGGCGACCCCTACGACGCCCGCCGCTCGCCGTACGGCACGGCGAAGCAGCTCGACCTGTCGAGCTACCTCGCGGACGGAGACCGCCGGCTGCGCGGCCTGTCTCCCGAGGTCTTGCTCTCGCTGCTCTGTCCAGGCGCGCCCCCGCTCCAGAGGCGGCAGCTCGACGCCGACGAGACGCAGGGCGACGCCCGGCGGCGCGCCCTCGCGACGTACCTGCTCTTTCTGCGGGTGCAGCGGCTGCGGGGCCTCCTCTCGGAAGCGGAGATCCGAGGGCGGATCGAGGAGCTCGGGGGCGCGGGGCTGGAGCCCGCGCTCGCCGCGCTCGCCGACCGGGCCGCCTTCGCGGGGCCGGAGCCGGCTCCCGCCGCCACGCTGGCCGACGGCTTCGGCGACGGCTGCCTGTTCGCCTTCGACATCGAGACGGTCGTCGACTTCGAGGCGCTCTCGAACGCGCTCGGGCGGCCGGTCCTCGGCGAGGCGGAGCTGCCGGCGGCGCTCGCGGAGCTGGGCGGCGGCCCCCAGGATTTCCCGCTGGCCCCGTTCCATCGGGTCGTGGCGGTGGCCTTCGTGATCTGGGATCCGAAGAGCGGCCGGATCGAGCTCGACCGGCTCGGCCTCGGCGGGCGAAGCCTCGCCGGGGCCCCCCTGCCCGAGGAGCGCGATCTTCTGCTCGCGTTCTGGCGCGCGGCGCGGGGGAAGCGGCTCGCGAGCTACAACGGCCGCCGCTTCGACCTGCCGGTCCTCTTCTTCCGCAGCCTCCCTCACCCCTTCGATCTCTCCTGGTACCTCGCGGAGCGGCGGCCGCCCCACGAGCAGTACCGCCACCCACAGAGCGTCCGGCAGCTCGATCTCTTCGATCGGCTGGGGGGCGGCCTCTCCCCGGGAAAGCTCGGTGACCTCCTCCAGACGATCGGGCTCCCGGGAAAGATCGGCACCGACGGCGGCGACGTGGCCCGGCTGTGGGCCGAGGGGCAGGGCGGGGCCATCGCCGACTACTGTCTCGCCGACGCCGCCCAGACGTTTCTGCTCGCCCTTCGCTTCCTGCGGGTCGCCGGCGAGCTCGACGCCGAGGGCGAGGCCCGCGCGATCGCCGCCGCGAAGGAGCGCTTCTCTCGCGAGCCCGCGCTCCGATCGATCCTCGAGCTCGGCACGCGCTTCTTCGGCGGGCGGCCTTGAGCCCGGCGGGAGCGAAGACGCGCCCCGCGCGGGTCGCCGGCCGCGCGGCCGGCCGAGATTCATCCTCGGACCCTGGGATGAGGCGCTGCGCCCTCGCGCTGCTCCTGCTGCTCGCGCTGCCCGACCGCCGGGCTCGCGCCGCCGTCTACCACCTGGAGCTCGCCCCCGCGGGCCACGGCCCCGCGCTCGTCGACTGCGAGCGGGGCTTCGCCGCGGCGCTCGTCGCCTACTTCACGGAGTTCGCCCCGCGAGAAGGAATCGTGGGCGAGGGTCCCCCGAGTGTCGAGGTCGCGAGCCCCGGGGGAGCGATCAGCCGGTTCGTCGTCCGCTTCCGGGACCGGGGCTACGACGGGTTCGTCTACCGCGATCCGACGATGACCGAGGCCGAGGAGGAGGGGGAGGAGGAGGAGGGAACCGACCCCCCGGTCTGCAGCGCCGTCTTCGTCTCGGACGACGCCACCGAGGCCGAGCGGCGGAAGCTCGAGAAGGCGCTCACCACGGTGCTCGAGCGGCTCGGCCTACCCGATCCCGGCGGCGCCTCGCCGAGCCGAACGCCGGGTCAGGCGCCTCGCGGGCTGAAGCGGTAGCCGATGCCTCGGACCGTCTCGAAGAGGCGCGGCCGCCCCGGCTCCGACTCGAGCTTCTCACGCAGCCGGACGATGAAGTTGTCCACCGTCCGCGCGGTTCCGAAGTAGTCGAGCCCCCAGACCGCCTGCATGATCTGCTCGCGGGTGAGCGCCATGTCCGGGTGGAGGAGGAAGTGGCGGAGCAGGTCGAACTCGCGGCTCGTCAGCTCCACCTCGGCGCCGGCCCGCGACACCCGGCGCGCCTTGAGGTCGACCTCGACGTCCCCGAAGCGGCGAAGCTCGTCGCCGCGACCCGCGCGCCGCAGCGCCGCCTGAACGCGCGCGAGCAGCTCCCTCAGGCCGAACGGTTTCGTCACGTAGTCGTCGGCCCCGAGCCTGAGCCCCTCGACCTTGGAGGCCTCCTGGCCGCGGGCCGAGAGGACGAGGACCGGCGTCTCGCGATCGTCCTTGCGAATGGCGCGCAGCACCGTCAGCCCGTCGAGCTCGGGCAAGGTCAGGTCGAGGATCACGAGCGACGGCTTGCGCTCGCGCGCGAGGGCGAGCCCCGCCCGGCCGTCCGCCGCCGAGATGACCCGGTAGCCCTCGACCGAGAGGTTCAGCTCGAGCCCCGTCCGAATCGAGGCGTCGTCCTCGATGAGGAGGATCGTCTCAGCCACGTTCCCCTCCCTCCGCCCCGGCGGGCGGCAGCGCGGGGAGGTAGAGGGTGAAGGTCGCCCCCTGTCCGGGCTCGCTCTCGACCGTGACCGCCCCGCCGTGGGCGGAGGCGATGTGCTGCACGATGGCGAGGCCGAGCCCGCTCCCCTCGATGGCCGGGTTCGCGAGCGCCTCGGAGCGGTAGAACTTCTCGAAGATCCGCTGCTGCTCGGGAAGCGGGATCCCCGGCCCGTTGTCTTGGACCGCGATGGCGATCGTCTGGCCCTCGGAGCGGGCCCGGACCTCGATTCGCTTCTGCGGGCCGGTGAACTTGTACGCGTTGTGGAGCAGGTTCAGCAGCGCCTCGCTCATCGCGGGCAGGTCGATGGCGACGTCCGGAAGGTCAGGGGAGACGTCGCGGACGACCTCGACGGGCGGCCCCTGCAGCCGCTGCGCCTCGAAGGAGGCGAGCGCCGTGTCCACGAGATCGCCGACGCGCTCCCGCTCCGTCTGGTAGCTGCGCTTGCCGGCCTCCATCCGCGCCCAGCCGAGCAGCCGGTCGATCATGGCCGAGAGCCGGGCGGTCTCCTGGGCGAGGACGTCGAGGCACTGCTGGATCCGGGTCGCGTCGCCGATCCGACCGAGCTGGAGCGTCTCGACGAACATGCGGATGGAGGTGAGCGGCGTGCGCAGGTCGTGGCTCACCTTGTTGACGAACTCGGTCTGGAGCCGCGAGAGCGTCGCGCCCCGGCGCAGGTAGGTGAAGGTCGCGATGATGCCGGCGATCATCGTGACGCAGAGCGAGAGGATGAGGACGCCGAAGACGTAGTCCTTCTTCGCCTGCCCGAGCACGAGCACGAGCACGCCGACGCTCAGGAGGACCGCCGTCGGAACGGCGACGAAGCCGGAGACGAGCAGCGCGATCCGCTTGAAGTTCGCGCTGCGGGCGTCCTCGCGCCCGCTCCGGCGGGCTTTCGTCAGATCAGCCGTTGCCGGCTCCAGCCGGTGGCGCTCGCCTCGGCGAACTGGACGGCGTGCTCGACGATCCGGCCGGCCGCGTCGACGTGGGTCGCGCGCTCGAGCCCCTCGAAGCCGGGCGAGCTGTTGACCTCCATCACCTTGGGCCCGCCCCGCGTCTCCAGCATGTCGACGCCCGCGACCTCGAGCCCCATGATGCGCGTCGCCCGCACCGCGATCTCCGCGTACGCCTTGGGCAACACCACGGGCTTGCCCTCGCCGCCGCGGTGGAGGTTCGAGCGGAACTCGCCCGCGCGGGCGCGGCGGCGCATCGCGCCCACCACCTGGTCGCCCACGACGAGGGCGCGCACGTCCTGGCCGCGGCTCTCGTGGATGAACTCCTGGAGCAGGATCTCCTGGCCGAGGTCCTTCATCGTGCCGAGGATCCCTTCGATCTCCTCGAGGGTGTGGGCGATCATCACGCCGACGCCCTGGGTCCCCTGGATGAGCTTCAGGATCGCGGGCAGCCCGCCGATCCGCTTCAGCGCCGCCGGCACCTCGGAGCGGTCGCGGGTCACCACGGTGCGCGGGATGTCGACGCCGAAGCGGGCGAGGAGCTGCAGGCAGCGCAGCTTGTCGCGGCTGCGGGCGATGGGCACCGAGTTGTTCAGGACCGGCACCCCCATCATGTCGAGCTGGTTCACGACGGCGAGGCCGTACGGGGTGATCGAGGCGCCGATGCGCGGGATCACCACGTCGAGGCGCGGCAGCGGCCTCCCCTCGTAGTCGAGCCGCGCCCCGCCCTGCGCGAGGCCGATGGTGCAGCGCAGCGTGTCGAGCACGATGGCCTTGTGGCCGCGCGCGCGCGCCGCCTCGACCATGCGGGAGGTCGTGTAGAGCGTCCGCTTGCGCGAGAGGATGCCGACGATCTTCCCTGCCGGGCGCGCCGCTCGCTTCGGGGCCTTCACGCTCACGGCCACTTGCTACCACGAAACCGGCGCCCAGCCCTCGAAAAGCGGGCTGCCGCGGGGGAGGCCTCTCGGCCGCTCTGGTCCATGGGGCTCAGAAGCGCGCCGTCACCTCGACCGAGGCGCCCTCGAAGCCGGGGTAGTTCCGGCAGATGCCGTTGACGCAGCGCAGCCCGGCCGTCCGCCCGCCCGCGAACAGCCGGAAGGTCCAGCGATCGGTGGGGCTGTAGCTGCCGCCGATGTTCGGGTTCTCCACCCGGTCGAAGCTCGGGAACTGCGAGTAGTACTCGTCGCCGAGCGTGAGGGACCACTCGTGGCGGCGCAGCGAGAGGTAGCCGTAGCTCCAGGTCCACGGGTGGCCGGTGAAGAAGTCCTCGTCCCAGCGCCGGTGCAGCCCCTCGAGCTCGAGGCTGTAGACCGGCCCCAGCACCTGCACGAGGTCGTACTGCACCCACCACTCGTGCTGGAAGGCGGCGCCGGGCGTGGGCGAGACGCCGTTGAAGGTGGCGATCCGCCGGCCGGCGGCGAGCGAGGCGTGGCTGCGCCGCTCCTGCCAGTGGGCGTCGAGGCCCAAGAAGCCGTCGGCGATGTCGTAGCCGTTGGTGTCGTCCGCGAAGTAGGCCGCCGAGGCGTAGGGCGTCAGCCAGTCGGTCACCGCGACGTCGACGCGGAGCCGCGGGCCGGCGATGGAGTAGACGGGGTAGTACTCCTCCTGGAAGCTCTCCTCGAGCGTCGGCGCGTTCGTGTAGACGTTCTGCTGCCAGAAGGCGGGGAACATCTGCGACGAGAGGCTCGGCGGCAGCGGCGAGGAGAAGTTCTGGTAGTCCTTCCCCTCGATGAGCAGCGTCGCGGGGCCGAAGAAGAGCGAGAGCGAGCCGTAGAAGGCGTTCCCCTCCGGCCGCAGCTCGTTGCCGACCCACTGCACCTGGTGGGCGTACTCGAGGTAGAGCTTGCCCACGTCCCCGAGCCGCGGCAGCTCGAGCGTCACGCTGCCGTTGTCGGTGTTCCAGAGCCCCCCCGGGATCGCCTGCGGCGGCTGCGAGGTGACGGAGCCGAGGGCGAGCGGCGCGAGCGGGAGCTGCACGACGGGCTGGCCGGGGGTGTAGCTCGAGAGCGCCGCGGTGGCGGGGTTCTGGTAGATGCCCGCCCCGTCGACGCCGATCGTCAGCACGCGCGGCCAGCGGTACTCGAGCCTGCCGGCGACGATCCGGTCCATCGGGTCCGGCGCCACCTCGCCCGTCGACTCGTCGGTGTTGACGACGTTCGTGACGCCGGCCGCGACGTTCGCCGAGAAGCCGCCGAAGTGGCCGGTCACGCTCGCGCCCCGCAGCGTCGTGTCGACGCCGAGCGCGTCGATCTTGGTCAGCGAGAGGACGAGCCCGCGGCCGTAGGCGATGTAGAAGTCGCCGAGGGTGAGGTCCAGCCGGTCGCCGAGGTAGCTCGCCGAGATCTTCTCGACGATGAGGTTGTTCGTGTAGCGGTTCTCGAGCAGCGTCGCGAGGTGCAGGTTCTCCGCCGAGGCGTTCGGGTTCGACACCGACGGCGCGTTTCCGAAGAGGGCCGAGTCGAAGCGGAGCTCGGCGTGCCAGCGGCCCCAGGAGGCCTGCGCGTCGAAGCGGTTCAGCCAGTCGGCGTAGCAGTCGCCCGTCGGGTCGTACTCGGCGCTCGGCGTCGCCCGGACCGGCCGCGAGAGGAAGCCGGGCAGCCCCTGGTGGCAGGGCGTCTCTGGCCCCGGCGCGACGACGCCCTGGTCCAGGTGGTAGGCGAGGTCGGCCGTCTCGCTGAAGGTGAGCGTGAGCGGCTGCCCCGCGATCTCGGTCGTCAGTCCGAGCGCCGGGACAGCCATGACGATCGCGAGCGCCCCGAGGGGCGCGCTCCACCAGCGCACCGTTGCCCCTCCCAGGGCCGCTTACAGCCGCTTCTGGATCTCCGCCTCGAGCGTCCGCTCGTCGCCCGGGGTGTAGCCGCCGTGCTGCGCGGCGATCCGGCCCGTCCGGTCGATGAGGACGCCGTACGGTGCCGAGCGGTCGCCGTCGTAGAGCGAGACCGCCCGCGACTGCGTGTCGAGGAGCACCGGGAAGGTGATCCCGTCCTTGTGGGCCGCGGGCGCGACGGCCCCCACCGTCGTCGGATCGTCCATGGCGACGCCGAGCACGACGAGGCCGCGCCCCTTGTACTTCTCGAAGAGCCGCTCGAGCTGCGGCAGCTCCGTCTGGCAGGGGCCGCACCAGCTCGCCCAGAAGTCGAGGTAGACGACCGACTTGCCGAGGTAGTCCGAGAGGCGGACGGGGTTGCCGTCGAGATCCGCGAGCTCGAAGTCGGGGATCGACGAGCCGCCCTTCGCGCCGCCCGCGGGCCCGCTCGTGGCGCAGCCCGCGAGGCCGGCCGCGAGCGCGAGGAGGGCGAGGCTACTGCGCCGCATCGAGCGTCTGGTCGAACGTGTTGAAGAACTGGTCCGTCGCCCCGAAGACCGCGTCGACCACCGTCATCGTCTGGAGGTTCAGGATGATGTTCGCGGGCCACGCCTGCAGCGAGAGGCCCGTCACCAGGTTCTCCTGCGGGTCGATCGCCATCGGGTAGTTGATGTTGTACTGCGTCACCCAGTGGGTCAGGTCGTCCAGCGTCGCCGGCACGTTGGGCGTCTGCCCCTCCTCGAGCACCGAGTAGACGACGCCTCCCTTCGGCAGCCAGCGCGGCACCCACTGGGTCGGCAGCTCCTGCGCCTCGGTGTTGCAGTGCACGCACCAGACCGCCGAGACGTCGATCAGGGCGAACTTGAAGCCCGAGCAGTAGAGCTGGTGGAACGCCATGAGCTGCGTCGGCTTGAAGGTCGGGACGTCCGGGGTCGGCGTCTTGCTCGGGTTCCAGTAGCCGGGCCCGAGGAAGAAGTCGGGGAAGGTGCCGCCGGTGCTCGTCCCGTAAGGGGCCGAGGGGTAGGTCGGGCCGCCGTTCGGGCAGGCGAAGGCCGCCGCGCTGCCCGCGTCGGCGCCGCCCGCCCCGCCGGTCGAGCCGCTGCCGCCGACGTTGTTTCCGCCGCCGCAGCCGAGCTGGATCGAGAGCAGGGCCACACCGAGGGGGAGGGTGAGGAGGAGGCGCTTCATGGGGAGGCTCCTTGCGGCGGCCCGAAAGCCCTGCGGCCGAACGTGGAAAGCTACTTTCCGCCCCCAGGGCTGTCAAGCGAGCGGCCCCCCGTGGGTGCACGTCGTGGGAGTGATGTAGGGACGGAAGGAGGATTTGCGGCGGCCGTTCTTTCGGCTACGATACCCGAAAGGAGGAGGCAGCCCATGACCGACCCTTTGTCCAAGGATATTCCGCTGCGT
>JAJXUD010000071.1 GCA_021783235.1 Myxococcales bacterium
CCGCGGCGACGCCCGCTCCCGTCGCTCCGGCCTCCGAGCCCGGTGAGGCGCCTCCGGCAATCGCGGCCTCGGCCGCTCCGCCCGCGGCCCCGGCGGCTCCGACTCCAGCCGTGGCCGCGGCGGCCTCGGCCGCCCAGCCTCCGGGGGGGGCGGCCGCTGCGGCTCCCGCCCGTCCGACCACGACCCTCCGCCCGACGGCGACCCAGGCCGTGGTCATCTCGCGCCCGCTCATCCCGGTGCGGCGCGTGACCCCGCCCTCGCACGCGCACAAGGAGATCCCCCTCGCCCCCGGCCGCAAGGTCATCGGCGAGGTCAAGGAGTTCAAGGTCGTCTCCGACGCGCTCGGCCGCGGCCGCGAGTTCATCGACGTCTCGAAGGACAAGGCCGGCGGCAAGAAGCGCGGCGGCGGGCGCGTCTCCGAGAAGCAGAGCCTCTCGAAGCACGACATCATGGAGCTCGCCCGCGAGCGGGCCATGATTCCGATCCGCGGCAAGAAGCGCAAGCCGACGAAGAAGGGCAAGAAGACCGAGATCACGACCCCGAGGGCGAGCAAGCGCGTCGTCAAGGTCGACGAGACCATCCAGGTCGGCGAGCTCGCGAAGGCCATGGGCATCAAGGCGAGCGAGCTCATCCGCAAGCTGATGCAGAACGGCGTCATGGCCACCGTGACCCACCCGCTCGACGCCGAGACGGCCCAGCTCCTCGCGACCGAGCACGGCTACGAGGTGTCGCAGACGGGCTTCGAGATCGACGACTTCATCGACGACACCGAGGACGCGGCCGAGACGCTCCAGCCGAGGTCCCCGGTGGTCACCATCATGGGCCACGTCGACCACGGCAAGACGTCCCTGCTCGACGCCATCCGCAAGACCGACGTGGCGAGCGGCGAGGCCGGCGGCATCACCCAGCACATCGGCGCCTACCGGGTGGAGACGCCCAAGGGGCCGGTCACCTTCCTCGACACGCCGGGCCACGAGGCCTTCACGGCGATGCGCGCCCGCGGCGCGCAGGCCACGGACCTCGTCGTCCTGGTGGTCGCCGCCGACGACGGCGTGATGCCGCAGACGATCGAGGCGATCAACCACGCCAAGGCGGCGGAGGTGCCGATCCTCGTCGCCATCAACAAGATCGACAAGCCCGGCGCCGATCTCCAGCGGGTCAAGAACGCCCTCATGGGCCATGGGCTCGTCGACGAGGCGCTCGGCGGCGAGACCATCATGGTGCCCGTCTCCGCGAAGACGGGGCAGGGGCTCGACCAGCTCCTCGAGATGATCGCGCTGCAGTCGGAGGTGCTCGAGCTCTCCGCGAACCCGGAGAAGCCGTCGACGGGCGTCGTCATCGAGGCGAAGATCGAGAAGGGGCGCGGCCCGGTCGCGACGGTGCTCGTGCAGGAAGGCACCCTGCGCGCCGGCGACGCGCTCGTCACCGGAACGCACTACGGCAAGATCCGCGCGATGGTGGACGACCACGGCAAGAAGATCGACGCCGCGCCGCCGGGCTTCCCGGTGGAGGTGCTCGGGCTCTCGGGCGTCCCCGTCGCGGGCGACGCGTTCAACGTGGTCGCCGACGAGAAGTCCGCGAAGGAGATCGCCGACCACCGCGCCCTCAAGCAGCGGCAGATCGATCTCTCGAAGAGCGCCAAGGCGACCCTCGAGGATCTCTTCCAGCACGTCGCGAAGGGCGAGGCGAAGGAGCTCAAGCTCGTCATCAAGGCCGACGTGCAGGGCTCGGTCGAGGCCGTCGCGGATGCGCTGAAGAAGCTCGCGACGCGCAAGGTGGCGGTCAACGTCATCCACCAGGGCGTCGGCGGCATCAGCGAGAGCGACGTCATGCTCGCGACCGCGTCGGGCGCCGTGATCATCGGCTTCAACGTCAAGCCGGAGTCGAAGTCCGCCGAGGTCGCCTCGCAGGAGGGGGTCGAGATCAAGCTCTACTCGATCATCTACGAGGCGGTCGACGACGTCCGCAAGGCGATGGAAGGGCTGCTCGAGCCGCTGCGGCGCGAGAAGGTGCTCGGCCGGGCCGAGGTGCGCAACCTCTTCACGGTGCCGAAGATGGGGACCGTGGCGGGCGTCGCGGTCACCGACGGCAAGATCAGCCGGACCGCGCTGGTGCGCCTCATCCGCGACAACGTCCCGGTCTTCACGGGCAAGGTCGGCAGCCTGCGGCGCTTCAAGGACGACGTGCGCGAGGTGGCGCAGGGCTTCGAGTGCGGCCTCGGCATCGAGAACTTCCACGACATCAAGCCGGGCGACGTCATCGAGGCCTTCGAGATCGAGGAGACCCGGCCGAGCCTCCAGTAGCCGCTCTTGGTTGGCGAACGGAGATCGCCGAGGTCATGGTCGTCGGCGTCCTCAGGCTCGTGCTCTCCATCCCCGGGGCGGGATCGCTCAAGGACAAGCGGCAGGTCCTGCGCAAGCTCCTCGACCGGGTGAAGGCGCGCTTCAACGTCTCGATCGCCGAGGTGGGCGACAACGACCTCTGGCAGCGCGCGGTCGTCGGCGTCTCGGCGGTGGGCAACGACCGGCGCTTCGTCAACGAGACGCTCGACAAGGTGCTCCACTTCGTCGAGGAGACGTACCTGGCGCCGGTGACGAGCCACGACCTCGAGATTCAGAGCTACGGCGACGAGCTCTTCGGAGGCGATCGATGACGGGCAAGCGCAGCGGGGGCGGGGAGCGGCCGCGCCGCGTGGCCGAGCAGGTGCAGCACGAGATCGGCCTGTTGCTCGTTCGCGGCCTCAAGGACCCGCGCATCACCGGCTTCGTCACCGTCACCGGCGTCAAGCTCTCGCCCGACCTGCGCGAGGGCGTGGTCTACTACTCGGTCTTCGGCGAGGAGCCGGTGCGCCGCTCGACGCAGGCGGGGCTCGAGGCGGCGGCGGGCTACCTGCGGCGCGAGGTCGCGCGCAACCTCGGCCTGCGGGTCGCGCCGACGCTGCGGTTCGTCTTCGACGAGTCGATCGAGCGCGGCGATCGGATCGAGACGCTGATCAAGGAAGTCCACGCCGCCGAGAAGCCGTCCGGCGGCGAGGGCGATGAAGAGCCGTAGCGTGGACGGAGTCCTCGTCGTCGACAAGCCGATGGGCCCCACCTCGTCCGACGTGGTGGTCCGCGTGCGCCGGCTCCTGCGGGGCGAGAAGGTGGGGCACACGGGCACGCTCGACCCGCTCGCGACCGGGGTCCTGCCGCTCTGCCTCGGCCGCGCGACGCGCCTCGTGCAGTTCCTCGCGCTGGACGACAAGGAGTACCGGGCGACCGCGCGGCTCGGGATCCGCACCGACACGGGCGACTCGGAGGGGAGGACGCTCGAGGAGCGGCCCGTGCCCGAGCTGTCGCCCCAGGCGATCGAGCAGGCCCTCGCGACGCTCCGGGGCGATCAGCTCCAGCGGCCGCCGATGTACTCGGCGGTGAAGGTGGGGGGGGAGCGGCTCTACGAGATCGCGCGGCGCGGCGGCGAGGTCGAGCGCGCGGCGCGGCCGATCCGGGTCGACCGGTTCGATCTCGCCTCGGCCGACGGGGCCACGCTCGTGCTCGACGTCCGTTGCTCGAAGGGGACCTACGTGCGGACGCTCGTGGAGGATCTCGGCGAGCGGCTCGGCTGCGGGGCCCACCTGACGGCGCTGCGGCGGCTGCGGAGCGGCCAGTTCGGGCTTCGGGGGGCGGTGACGCTGGACGAGCTCGAGCGGGCCCCCGATCGGGAGGCGCTCGCGCGGGAGCAGGCGGTGCCGCTCGAGGGGGCCCTGGCGGGGTTGCCGTCGGTGCGGCTCGGGGAGCGCGAGGCGGCGGGCGTGCGCCACGGGAGGCTGCCGCGGCTCGAGGCGCAGGGAAGGGTGGCGCTGCTCGGCCCCGCGGGCGAGCTGCTCGCGATCGCGGAGACGGAGGGTGAGAAGCCGCGCCTCGCCTGCGTCCTGGCCCCCGCCCGTTAGCCCTGCGGGGCGCGCTCTCTGGCTTTGACATTCCCGGAAGGGCGGGTGTAGGTTCCCGCCTCCTTCGGGCATGGGCTCGAATTTCGTTCGCTCTCCGGCGTTTCCCGGGGAGCGGCGCGGCTGGCGGAGATCCCCCCGCTCGGCGTCGCGTGCGCGGTTCACTCGGGGAAGAAGAGCTTTGAAGCCGGGACGCCCTCGCGCCTCCGACCGGGAAGCAGGACAGCCAAACTCATGGAGAAGATGCAGACGAGCAGCGAGTCGATGGGGCACGAGGCGGAGCCGAGCTTCGCCGAGATGTTCGAAGCCTCGATGAAGGATCGGGGCGGCGAGCCGGTGAAAGAGGGGGAGATCGTCAAGGGCACCGTGATCCAGGTGACCAAGGACTACGCGGTCGTGGACATCGGCTACAAGTCCGAGGGCCAGGTCCCGATCTCCGAGTTCCTGAACGCCAAGGGCGAGGTCTCGATCAAGGCCGGCGACCCCGTCGAGGTGCTGCTCGAGTCCCGTGAAAACGACACCGGGATGGTCGTCCTCTCCAAGGAGAAGGCCGACAAGATGCGCATCTGGGACGACATCTCGGCCGCGTGCGAGCGCGACGAGCTGATCGAGGGGACCATCGTCGGCCGGGTCAAGGGCGGTCTCTCCGTCGACATCGGCGTCAAGGCGTTCCTCCCCGGCTCCCAGGTCGACATCCGGCCGGTCCGCAACCTCGACAAGTTCATCGGGGAGCGGCACAAGTTCAAGGTCATCAAGTTCAACAAGAAGCGCGGCAACATCGTGCTCAGCCGCCGCGTGCTCCTCGAGAAGGAGCGCGAGGAGATGAAGAAGGAGACCCTCAAGAAGCTGAAGGAGGGGGCCATCCTCACCGGCGTGGTCAAGAACCTCACCGACTACGGCGCCTTCATCGACCTCGGCGGCATCGACGGCCTCCTGCACATCACCGACATGAGCTGGGGCCGCATCAACCACCCGAGCGAGGCGCTCAACGTGGGCGACGAGGTCCGCGTCGTCGTCCTCAAGTTCGACCCCGCGAGCGAGCGGGTCTCCCTGGGCACGAAGCAGATCCAGGAGGACCCCTGGCACCGGATCGACGAGAAGTACCCGCCGGGGACCCGCGTGCACGGCAAGGTGGTCAGCCTCACCGACTACGGCGCCTTCATCGAGCTCGAGCCGGGCGTGGAAGGGCTCGTCCATTCGAGCGAGATGAGCTGGACGAAGCGCTTCAAGCACCCGAGCAAGATCATGAACCCGGGCGACCAGGTCGAGGCGGTGGTGCTCGACGTCGACGCCAAGGGCAAGCGGATCTCGCTCGGCATGAAGCAGATCGAGCCGAACCCCTGGACCCTGCTCGAGGACAAGTACCCGATCGGCTCGGTCATCAAGGGGCAGGTCCGCAACGTCACCGACTTCGGCGTCTTCGTGGGCGTCGAGGAGGGGATCGACGGCCTCGTCCACGTCTCGGACATCTCGTGGGTGGAGCGGATCAAGCACCCTGGCGAGAAGTACAAGAAGGGCGACGAGGTCGAGGCGGTGGTGCTCAACATCGACGTCGAGAACGAGCGCTTCAGCCTCGGCATCAAGCAGCTCACGCCCGATCCCTGGGAGACGCTGAACGAGCGCAAGCCCGTCGGCACGAGGGCCCACGGCAAGATCATCAAGGTCACCGACTTCGGCGCGTTCGTCGAGATCGAGCCCGGCATCGAGGGGCTCGTCCACGTGAGCGAGCTGCGGGAGGAGCGGGTCGAGAACCCGCGCGACGTCGTCAAGGAAGGCGACGAGGTCGACGTCAAGATCATCGACATCAACACGGCCGACCGGAAGGTCGCGCTGTCGATCAAGGCGCTCGCGCACGAGGGCGACGAGGACTATCGGGAGTACCTGCGCAAGCAGCAGACCGAGAGTCGCGCTCGCCTCGGCGACGTGATGAAGAACCTCAAGAAGTAAGGCCGTCTCGGGGCGCCCCTGCGTTGCGGGGCGCCCCCCTCTTTTCCCAATGGACCGACGCACCGTCCTCATCGTGGTCCTCGCCCTCTGCGGCGCGTTCGCCGTCTTCGTCGTGGGCGCGGCCTTCGTCGTCGCGGCCGCGCTGGGCGCGGCCTCCGGGGGCGAGCTCGGGCGGGAGTCCGGCTCCGCCAAGGTCGGCGTCGTCGAGATCCAGGGCGTCATCGGCTCCCCCGATCAGATCCTGAAGGATCTGCGCCGCTTCCGGCGGCAGAGCGACATCAAGGCGATCGTCGTCCGGGTCGACTCGCCGGGCGGGTCGGTCGCCCCGTCCCAGGAGATCCACGACGCCATCGTGGAGACCGTGAAGAAGAAGCCGGTCGTCGTCTCGATGGGGAACCTCGCCGCCTCGGGCGGCTTCTACGTCTCGGTCGCCGCCTCGAAGATCTACGCCGAGCCCGGCACCCTCACCGGCAGCATCGGCGTCATCTCCGAGCTGCCCGAGGCCGACCAGCTCCTCGACTGGGCGAAGATCCACGTCAACGTGGTCAAGACCGGCAAGTTCAAGGATCTGGGCTCGCCGCTCCGGCCGATGACGGACGACGACAAGAAGCTCTTCCAGGCGCTGCTCGACGACGTCTACGGCCAATTCCTCCAGGCCGTCGCCGACGGCCGCAAGCTGCCGGTCGAGAAGATCCGGCCCATCGCCGACGGCCGGGTGCTCTCCGGGGCGCAGGCGAAGAAGCTCGGGCTGGTGGACGCCTTCGGAGGGCTCGAGGACGCCGCCAAGGCGGCGCTGGAGCTCGCCCACGTGAAGGCGAAGCCGAGCCTCGTCTACCCGCCCGAGGAGCTCCGGTTCGAGCTCTCGGACCTCGTGAAGCAGGGCTCGTCCTCCGCGGCCCGGGGGCTCGCCGCGGGGCTGCGCGGGGAGGCGCTCCCGCCGATGGGGCTGCTCTTCCTCGCCCCGGGGCTCGCGCCCGCCGGGAACGGCCGGTGAGGCAGCTCTGGGCGCCCTGGCGGCTCGAGTTCATCGAAGGCGCGCAGGCGAATCCTCCGGGCTGCATCTTCTGCCTCTTCCCGGCCCAGGAGGGCGAGGCGCCTGACCGCGCGAACCTGCTCCTCGGCCGCAGCCGGCACTCGTTCGCCATCCTGAACAAGTTCCCCTACAACAACGGTCACCTGATGGTGGTGCCGCGGCGCCACAGCGCCGACCTCGCGGGGCTGCCGCCCGAGGAGGGCGACGACCTCCACCGGCTCCTCCAGCTCTCGGTGCGGCTCCTCGGCGAGGCCTACCGGCCGGAGGGCTACAACGTCGGCATGAACCTCGGCCGGATCGCCGGCGCCGGAATCGCCGACCACCTCCACTACCACGTCGTCCCGCGCTGGAACGGCGACACCAACTTCATGCCGGTGCTGGCCGAGACGAAGGTGATGATCGAGCACCTCTCGTCGAGCTACGAGAAGCTGCGGGCGGCGTTCGACCGCGCCCTCCCCGGGGCCGCGGGCTAGTCCTCGGAGTCCTCGTCGAGCGGATCGGCCTCGTCCTCGTCCTCGCCGCCGAAGCCGTCGTCCTCCCGCTCGTCCTCCTCGGCTTCCTCTTCCTCTTCTTCGGCCGCGGCCGCCCGCTTGCGGCCGTTCGCGGGCTCGTAGCCGCCCGGGAGGTCGTCGGTCTCGGCCGACAGGTTCACGGCGAACTTGGCCGAGATGCCGCTGATGGCCCGCAAGAGCTCGTCCACCGCCGAGGCCAGCGCCTCGGCGCGGCGTCGCGGCGCCTCCGCGTCGCAGTTGGGGCAGGTGAGCTTGCCGGGCTCATCGAGGAGCTCGGTCACGTCCAGCTCGAAGCTGGCTTCGCATTCGGCGCAGGCGAGGTCGATGGTCATGACCGGATAATAGATCCGCGCCCGGATCGATCTGTCAATCGATCAGGTCAACGCCACATCGTGCCGAGGACGAGCATCGGCATGACGGCGGGATCGTAGGGCTCGGTGCCGAAGAAGATCGTCCCCATCAGCTTCAGCGCGTTCGAGGGGAGCTTCACGATGAAGTTCGGCCCGACGAGCAGCGTGGGGAATTGCGGCAGCCCCGGGGTGAGCCGGCTCACCGCGTGGTCGTCGAGGCCCCCCTTGAGCTCGGCCCCGAGCCGCAGCGTGTCCCGGAAGACCTGCACCGAGGCGGCCGCGTCGACGCCGAGCTCGGCGTCGATGCCGTCCGGCGTCTGCGTCGGCACGAGGTTCTGCTCGTAGTAGAGGTTCGCCGCCGCGACGATGAGCCCGGGCTTGCCCGGCAGGAGGTCGCCGCCGAGCAGGATCCGCCCCTCGAGCCGCGGCGAGTTGAAGTACTGCGGGGTGAACTCGAGGTAGAGGACCGGGTTCGCCCAGATCGAGCCGTAGTCGCGGGCGATCGAGTAGCGGACCTCGACCGCGAGGCCGGCGAGGTCGTAGGCGACCGAGTGGGGCGGGTTGTCGACGTTCAGGTAGACGTCCATCTGGAGGTGGGGCGCGAGCCCCATCTCGATCTCGGTCTGGTAGAAGTTGTCCTGCCCGCCGCCGAGCCGCGGGCTCAGCGTCTCGCCCGTCCACCAGGCCTCGACCTCGTAGCTCCCGGGATCGAGGCGCCAGAAGCGGGTCCCCGGGAAGTCGCGATCCTGGGAGTAGGTGGGCGAGGCGCGGTAGCTCTCGACGCGCGTCTCGTACTGGCCCGGCTGCGGCTGGCCCGCGGGCACCGGCAGGCCCGGGCCGATCGAGTAGCCGCCGGCGCTCGCCGCCTCTCCCTCCGGGCTGCCGGCGTCGGCGTCGGCGGTCGCGGGGGGCTCGGCCGCGAGGCTGGCCGAGGCGAGGGCGAGGGCGAGGCAGGCGATCGGCAGGAGCGGGCGCATGGGGCGAGAGGCTAGCGCACGTCGAATCCGCGACGCATCGCGGGATCACTCGATGAGGCCGGCCGCGAAGGCGAGGCGGGTGAGCGCCGCCACGTCGTGCGCCTCGAGCTTCTCCATCAGGTGGACCCGGTGGCTGTTGACCGTGTGGACGGAGATGAAGAGCCGCTCGGCGATCTCGCGGTTCGAGCGGCCGCGGGCGATCTCGCGAAGGACCTCGCGCTCGCGCGCCGTCAGCCCCGCGAGCGGATCGGGCGCGTCCGCGGGGAACGGACCGCTGCCGCCGGCGGCGGCCCTTCGGATCGCCTCCGCGAGCTCGCGGACGCCCGATCCCTTCACCACGTAGGCCGTGGCCCCGCCCTCGCGCGCCCGCCGGACGTGCTCCGCCGAGGCGTGCATCGAGAGCACCACCGTGCGGCAGCGCTCCCCCCGCAGCCGCGCCATCACCTCGAGGCCCGAAAGCTCGGGGAGCCCGAGGTCGAGCACGAGCACGTCGGGCGCGAGGGCGCGGCAGAGGGAGATCGCCATGGGGCCGCTCGAGGCCTCCCCCACGATCTCGATGGGGGCGCCGCCCGGCGGCGGCTTCGCGGAGAGGAGCGCCGCGATCCCCTCGCGGACGATCCGGTGGTCGTCCGCGAGGATCACGCGGATGGGGGCCATCTACGCGACCGCCCGCGGCGCCGCCACGGGCAGCGCGATCCGAAGCCGGGTCCCCTCGCCGGGCGCGGTGGCGACGCGGAGCGTCCCGCCGAGCGCGGCGATCCGCTCCCGCGCCCCGAGCAGGCCGAGGCCGAGCGTCTCGGACGGCGAGAAGCCGCGGCCGTCGTCCTCGATGGAGAGCGCGAGCGACGGCCCCTCGCAGGCGAGGCCGACCGTGAGCCGCCGGGCGTTCGCGTGGCGGACGACGTTCGTGAGCCCCTCCTGGCAGAGCCGGTAGCAGCAGAGCTCGAGCTCTTCGGGCAGCCGCGGGATCTCGCCCACCTCGAGGTCGAGCTCGAGCCCCGCCTCCTCGGCGAGCCGACGCGCCAGCGCCGCGACCGCCGGGCCGAGCCCGAGGTCCTCGAGCGCGGGGGGGCGCAGGGCGCGGGCGGTCCGCCGGATCTCCTCGAGCGCGAGGTCCGCGAGCGCGCTCGCCTCGGCGAGCGGCGGCGAGGGGGCCTCCGCTTGGGCGCGCGCCAGGGCGACCGCCAGGGCCGAGGTCGTCTGCCCGAGGCCGTCGTGGAGCTCGCGCGACAGCCGCAGCCGCTCCTCCTCGGCGGCGCGCAGGGAGCGGCCGACGAGCGCCCGCACGAGATCCTCCTCGCGAAGGAGCCGCAGCGGGAAGAAGTAGAGCCCGAGCCCGAGGAGGATCCCGAGGCTGCTGAAGGCGAAGAGCAGGATCCCGTCGCGGCGCAGCCACTCGCGCTCGGCCACCGTCACGCGGACGACCCCGCTCGCCTCCCCGATCCGCAGCGGCGCCTCGCCCGACACCGTGGGCCAGGCGTGGCCGGGCGCCTCCCAGCGGGCCTCGGCGAGCGGCGGCAGGAAGACCGACACCCGGGCCACCTCCTCGTCCCCGGGCGAGCCCCACGCCTCGCGCTGCCAGCGGGCGAGGGCGCTCGCCATCGCCGGAGCCGCGGGGACGCGCCGCTCGAGCTCTCCGGCGATCCGGGCGGCCTCGCGGCCCGCGCGCCGCGCGAGGTCGTGCCGCTCGAGCAAGAGGTCGGCGAACGGCGCCGAGAGCGCGACGGCGAGCGCCGTGCCGGCGGCGAGCGGCCGCATCCCCGCGCGGAAGCGGGCCGCGAGCCGCCCCGCGACGACGACGTTGGCCCCGCGCGGGGGCGGGCCGCGAGCCGCCCCGCGACGACGACGTTGGCCCACCGGGTCCACGACCGAACGTTAGCACGCCGGCCGGCCGAGGCCTCGCGTGTTCGCGCGATGGACCTCGGGCGGCCCGCTCGCCGATCCTGCGGCCATGCGCGCTACCCTGCCCCTCTGCCTGCTCTGCCTCTCGCTCGCACCCCGGGCCCTCGCCGAGGCGGGCGACGTCACCGGCACCTTCACGCTCGGGGCGACCGCGCTGACCTACGGCCTCCCCGCCGGGGACAAGCCGGGCAAGCTGACGACGCTCGCCGACACCGTCCCCTTCTCGGAGTTTCTCGGGGCGGGCTACTTCCTCACCGACCGCTGGCGGATCGGCCTGAACCTCCAGTTCACCGAGGCGCTGACCGTCCCCTCTCCGCCGCCGCCGAGCCGCTTCTCGACCTTCGCGCTGCTGCCCCAGGTCAACTACCTCTTCGCGAAGCCCTTCTTCGCCTCGCTCGTCGCCTTCGTGCCGCTCCGGCTGGGCGGGGTCGACGAGCTCGGCTTCGGCATCCAGGGGGTCGTGGGGGCGGGCTTCCCGGTGGCGAAGGACCTCTCGCTCACCGCCGCGGTCGAGCTGCCGCTGCTCTTGACCCCGGTCGTGTCGGTCGGGGTCACGCCCCTCGTGGGGCTCGCCTACCGGATCTGAGCTTTCGTCAACGAGAGGGCCCCAGATCCGCTCGTCACGAGCGAATGCCTTGCGCCCCAACGCCCTGGCCGTCGAGAAGGGTGCAGATGCGAGGCGGAGGGCTGGCGAGGAGCGGAGTGACCGTGGTGGGGTCATGAGCACCGCAGCCAGCCCGACAACGAAGCAGATGCGCCCTTATCGACGGCCAGGGGGCGGCCGATCCTTGCCGCCTTCCGAGGGCTCGTATATACCGACCCGAACCGGAGGCTCAACGACGATGCCCAGCTACGAAAAGCTCACCCCGCCCACGAACGGCGGCAAGATCGCGGTCGGTCCCGGGGGCAAGCTCACGGTCCCCGACGAGCCGATCCTCCCCTTCATCGAGGGCGACGGCACCGGCCCCGACATCTGGCGCGCCACGCAGATCGTCCTCGAAGGCGCGGTGGAGAAGGCCTACCGGGCGAAGCGGAAGATCCGCTGGTTCGAGGTCTACGCGGGCGAGAAGGCGAACCAGGTCTACGGCAAGGAGGTCTGGCTGCCGGAGGACACGCTCCGGGCCATCGAGGAGTACGTCGTCGCCATCAAGGGGCCGCTCACCACGCCCATCGGCGGCGGCTTCCGCAGCGTCAACGTCTCGCTCCGCCAGAAGCTCGACCTCTACGCCTGCGTGCGTCCGGTCCGCTGGTTTCAGGGCGTCCCTTCGCCCATGAAGGAGCCGGGCAAGCTCGACGTCGTCATCTTCCGCGAGAACACCGAGGACGTCTACTCGGGCATCGAGTGGAAGGGCGGCAGCCCCGAGGCCGAGAAGCTCATCGCCTTCCTGAAGAAGGAGCTCGGCGTCAGCTCCATCCGCGCGGGCGCCGGCGTCGGCATCAAGCCGATGAGCCCCGAGGGGTCGAAGCGGCTCGTGCGGCGCGCCATCCAGTACGCCCTCGATCACGGCAAGGGCTCGGTGACGCTCGTCCACAAGGGCAACATCATGAAGTACACCGAGGGCGCCTTCCGCGACTGGGGCTACGAGCTCGCGCGCGAGGAGTTCGCCGATCGGACGGTGACCGAGGACGAGCTCTGGCAGAAGCACGACGGCAAGGCCCCGAAGGGCAAGGTCGTCGTCAAGGACCGGATCGCCGACAGCATGTTCCAGCAGCTCCTCTTGCGGCCCGACGAGTACGAGGTCCTGGCCACGCCGAACCTCAACGGCGACTACCTCTCGGACGCCTGCGCCGCGCAGGTGGGCGGCCTCGGCATCGCGCCGGGCGGCAACATCGGCGACCGGGCGGCCGTCTTCGAGGCGACGCACGGCACCGCCCCCAAGTACGCGGGCCAGGACAAGGTGAACCCGGGCTCGCTCATCCTCTCCGGGGTCATGATGCTCGAGCACCTCGGCTGGAACGAGGCGGCGCAGCTCGTGGTCAAGGGGATGGAAGGCGCCATCGACGCGAAGACCGTCACCTATGACTTCGAGCGGCAGATGCCGGGGGCGAAGCTCGTCAAGTGTTCGGAGTTCGGGCGGGAGATCGTCAAGCACATGTGAGGCTCGGCCCCGGTGCCGGCGCCCTCGGAAGGAACCCTCGCGATGAAGACGCTTCTGCTCTCGCTCTCGTTTCTCGCCCTCGCGGCCTGCGGCATGCCCGGCAAGAGCGAGAACCAGCCCTGCAACTACACCCCGGACTGCCAGGCGCTGATGGTCTGCCTGAACCTGAGCGGCGACGGCGGCGTCTGCAAATACGAGTGCAACGCCGGCTGCGCCCAGTACGGCGAGACCTGCCAGGGCTACCAGGAGACGATGCACTGCGACAAGCCGGACGCCGGCTAGCCGCCGCGAGGCGACGCTCCCCCCTTCGAACCCAACGCAGCGAACTCGGAGGTACCCATGGCACGGAAGAAGATTCTCCTCGTCGGGGCGGGTCAGATCGGCGGCAACCTGGCGCTCATGGCGGCGCAGAAGGAGCTCGGCGACGTCGTGCTCCAGGACGTCGTCGAGGGCGTGCCCCAGGGCAAGGCGCTCGATCTCTCGCAGTCGCGGGCCGTCGGCGGCTTCGACGTGCGCATCAGCGGCACGAACAGGTACGAGGGGGCCGAGGGGGCGGACGTCGTCATCGTCACCGCCGGCATCCCGCGCAAGCCGGGCATGAGCCGCGAGGATCTGCTCGACGTGAACCTCAAGATCGTCGGCGACGTGGCGAAGAACCTGAAGGAGAAGTGCCCGAACGCCTTCGTCATCGTCGTCTCGAACCCGCTCGACGCGATGGTCTACGCGATGAAGCAGCTCACCGGCTTCCCGAAGAACCGGCTGGTCGGCATGGCGGGCGTCCTCGACTCGAGCCGCTTCCGCTACTTCGTCTCCGAGGAGGTCGGCTGCAGCATCGAGGACGTCCACGCGGTGGTGCTCGCCGGCCACGGCGACGACATGGTCCCGGTGACCCGCTTCTGCTCGGTCGGCGGCGTGCCGCTCGAGGGGCTCATCAAGCCCGACCGGCTCGAGGCCATCGTGCAGCGGACGCGGCAGGGCGGCGGCGAGATCGTGGCCCTGCTCAAGACCGGCAGCGCCTTCTACGCCCCCGCGGCGAGCGCCATCGCCATGGCGGAGAGCTACCTGCGGGACAAGAAGCGCGTGCTCCCCTGCGCCGCCTACCTCGAGGGCGAGTACGGCATCAAGGGCTGCTACATGGGCGTCCCCGTGATCATCGGCGCGGGCGGCGTCGAGCGCGTCCTCGAGCTGCCGCTCGCGGAGAAGGAGCGGGCGCTCTTCCAGAAGAGCTACGAGAGCGTGAAGGCGACCGTGGCGGCGACCAAGCTGTAGGCGGCGAGCGGGCACGGATGGGCGGCGGGCGCCCGCCGGACGGCGACGGGCGCTCGGGCCTCGACGGGCACTGCTTGCGCTCGCGCGGCTTCGACTCCCCAAGGCGGGCGTCAGCCAGCTTCGTGAAGCGGCCGGGCCGTCCCCTTGGGGCGCTCGCCGGGACGGAGCAGGCCGTGGCGTCGCGAGCCGACGGTCACGAGCCAGCCCCTCGGAGTCGCGACGATCGGCGGCTCGACTGGCCTTCGGGGGCGCGACGATCCAGCCGTCGAACCGCGCCCTTCACCTTCATGGGGCCCAGAGGCCGCGAAAGCGCGGCGAGAAGAGCGACGTCGGCGGCTCGATCGCGACTTTTCCGGGCGGTTTCAGGGCCTTCGGCGGCCGGAGAGGCGCGAGGACGACCCCGAGAGGGCTCAGCGGGGCCGTGATGAGCCCGAGGACGACGCCGAGAGGGCTCAGCGGGGCCGTGACGAGCGCGAGGACGACCGCGAGAGGGCTCAGCGGGGCCGTGATGAGCCCGAGGACGACGCCGAGAGGGCTCAGCGGGGCTGTGACGAGCCCGAGGACGACCGCGAGAGGGCTCAGCGGGGCTGTGACGAGCCCGAGGACGACCGCGAAGAGGCTTTTCGGGGTCGTGATGAGCGTGATGACGACCTCGAGAAGGCTCATCGGGCCCTTGATGAGCGAGATGACGACCGCGAGAAGGCTCATCGAGGTCGTGATGAGCGTGATGACGACCGCGAGAAGGCTCATCGGGCCCTTGATGAGCTTGATGACGACCCTGAAAAGGCTTCTCGAGGTCGCGATGAGCTTGATGACGACCTCGAGAAGGCTCATCGAGGTCGTGATGAGCGTGATGACGACCCTGAGAAGGCTTCTCGAGGTCGTGATGAGCGTGATGACGACCCCGAGAAGGCTTCTCGAGGTCGTGATGAGCGAGATGACGACCCCGAAAAGGCTTCTCGAGGCCTTGATGAGCGTGATGGCGACCGCGAGGGCCGATTCGAATCAGTTGTTCGGGGCGTCCTCGGCCACCCAGTCGAGGAGGATCTGCTGCTCGCTGCTCGAGAGCGAGCCCGTCTTCGGCATCTTGCTGCCCTGGCAGATGTCGGTGTCGGTGATCTTCGCGACGAGGTAGCTCTGGGTCGGGTCTGGGCCGCAGGGGAGGACTCGCATCCGCGAGGCGCACTCGCTGCTGAGGACGTTCACGAGGTTGCCGTAGGCCTGACCGGACTGGAGGCTCATCGGGGCGGGGCCGCCTTGCACGTGGCAGCCCGAGAGGGCGCAGCTCTGGCTGAAGATCGGCTGGACGTCGCTTGCGAAGCTGCGCGACTGGGAGGCGATGGCGAAGATGAACGGGCCCGAGGCGGCGCCGCCCGGGTTCGTCACGGTCACGTCCGTCTCGTCGCCCGCGGGGGCGGCGGCGACGAGGGAGCCCGGCACCGAGACCACGAGCTGCGAGCTCGTCACGCTGCTCGGCGTGAGCGGGCTGCCGCCGAAGCTCACGCTCGCGCCCGAGGCGAAGCCGCTGCCGTCGATGGTCAAGGTGAAGCTGCCCGAGCCGGCGATGACGTCGCAGGGGCTGAGCGAGGAGATCGCCGGGGTCGCCACCGGCGCGGTCACCGTGAACGACGCTCCGTTGCTCGTGCCGCCGCCGGGGGCGGGGGTGACCACCGTGACCGGAAAGCTGCCGGCGGAGGCGACGTCCGAGGCGAGGATGGACGCCGTGAGCTGGACGGACGAGACGTCGGTCGTCGCCCGCGCGCTCCCGTTCCAGTCGACGGTCGAGCCCGGGACGAAGCCCGAGCCGTTCACCGTGAGGGTGAAGGCCGAGCTCCCGGCCAGCGCCGCGCTCGGCGAGAGCGAGGAGATCGCCGGCAGCGGGTTCGCCTGGGCGATCGTGTAGCTCACGACGTTGCTCGTGAGGCCGCCGGCCGCCTGCGGGTTCTTCACCTCCACGGGGTAGCTGCCGGCCGCCGTCGCGGGAACCGCGCCCGCGAGCTGCGTCGCGGCGCAGCTCGTGACGGTCAGCGCGGCGCCGTTGAAGAGGAGCTGGCTCTGCGTGGCGCCGCAGACGTAGCCGGAGCCCGTGACGGTGAGGGTGAAGGCGCTGCCCGCGGCGCCCTGGGCGGGCGAGACGCCGGTGATGGTCGGCCCGGTCGAGCTCTGGAAGGTGAGGCTCGCGCTCGCGCTGCCGCCGCCGGGGGCCGGGTTCGTCACCGCGACCGGGTAGCCGCCGGCGGCGGACTCCGTCGGGACCGGGATGGTCAGCGTGGAGCCGCTCACGAAGGTCGCGGTCGCGGCGGCACCGTCGAAGGTCACCGCCGAGTCCTGGACGAAGCCCGCGCCCGAGATCGTGAGGGTGAACGGCGCGCCGCCGACCGGCACGGGGTTCGGGCTCAGGCTCCCGATGGTGGGCGCCGGGTTCTCGACCTGGAGGATCGCGGGGGCGCTGCTGCCGCCGCCGGGAGGGGGGTTCACGACGGTGATTCCGTGGCTGCCGCCGACCGCGACGACCGCCGCGGGGACGCTCGCCGAGAGCGTGGTCGAGCTGCCGAAGGTGAACGAGATCGGCGACCCGTCGAGCTCGACGGTCGAGATCGAGAGGAAGCCCGTGCCGGTGAGCGTCAGGGCGAGCGCGCCGCCGCCGGCCGTGACGGTCGAGGGCGAGATGGCGCTGAGCGTCGGCGTGGGGTTCGGCGGGGGGCCGGCGTCCTCCCCGGCGTCGCCCGCCCCCGCGTCGGCGATGCCCCCGTCCGCGAGGCCGCCGTCCGCCGGGGGCGGGGCCCCCGCGCAGATCCAGCCCGCGACCTCGGCGAGCGCGCCGCCGTCGAGGTAGGGGCCGCCGAACGGCATCCGGGCGCCGAACGTCTGGGTGCCGGCGAGCTTCGCGTAGAGATAGCTCCGGGAGGGCGCGCCCGGCAGCACGCGCATCGCCGAGGTCACCTCGCTGGAGGGCTGGTTCACCACCGCCGCGTAGAGGCTCGGGGCGTCGGTGAAGACGAGGCCGCTCGGAGGGAGCGCCCCGTTCGCGCCCACCGCGTGGCAACCGGCGATGGAGCAGCCGCCGAGGATCCCCGGGTAGATCTCGTCGAGCGTCGAGGCGGGCGCGAGCGCGCAGAGCGGGTCCCCGCCGTCGGTGCCGCCGTCCGAGAGGGTGGCGCCACCCGCGTCGGTCCCTCCGTCCGCCGGCAACGCGCCGCTCGGGGCGCAGCAGGCGGAGAGGAAGAGGAGCCCGCCGGCGGCGAGGATCTGCCTCACGTCGTTCATGGGTGTCGACCTCGCGAGAGAGGGCTGTCTGGCGCGCGGAAAGGACGCGGTCGTCGCATGGGCGAAGGCCCCGAGCGTTGAACGACGCTCGGGGCCTTCGGGGCTGCAGAGGCTCTTCTCAGATGTTGATCGTGTACGCCTTCGCCGCGGTGAGGCCGTTGCCGGCGAAGTCGGCCACGCCCGTGCCGAGGGTCAGCGTGTACGGCCCGGTCGGCAGGAGCTGGTTCGGCATGATGACGATCGCCGAGCCGTTCACCGGGGAGATCCCGACGCAGAGCTCCCAGTGCTGGCCCTTGCCGTCGACGAGGGTGACGCTCCCCGCCGTGGTCACGGTGCCGCCGGTGTTGAACTGGTCGGCGGTGAGCGTCGCCGGGTCGATCGGCTCGCCCATGGGGATGGTCCAGGTGAGGCCCTGGGGGTTCCCGTTGGTCCCGCTCGAAGCGAGCGCGCCGGGCGTGGGCGGGGTCGTGTCGGCGGTGAAGCTCGCGCTCGCCGCCGCGGACAGCCCGTTGCCGGCGAGGTCCTTCGCGCCCGTGCCCACGGTGATCTTGTAGACGTCGCCGTGCACCAGGTGCGCCGCCGGCTGGTAGGCGACGAGCGTGCCGCCCAGCGTGGCGAGGTTCGGGTTCGCGGGCGGGGTCACGATGGAGAAGGCGCCGCCCGTGAGCGTCTTGCCCGCGGTCGTGTCCTGGAAGAGGACGCTGCCGCCGGTCGCGTCGGTGAGCGAAGCGAGCGAGACGCTCTCCGAGAACTGGAGGTAGACGGGCGAGTTACCCTGCACCCCCGTCGCGCCCGCGGCCGCCACCATCGCCTGCGTGGCCTCCGAGAGAACCTCAAAGCCCGTGGAGGAGGGGGCGCCGGTCTCGCCCGCGTAGGTCGCGACGAGCGGACCGCCCTGCGCCGGCCCGAGCGAGTAGACGCTCGAGAAGAAGAGCTCGCTCGCCGTCGCGTAGGAGCTGCCCAGGTAGAGGCAGTAGGTCTGCCCCGCGAGGAGCGGCGAGGTCGGCCAGATCTGTACCGAGTCGGCCGCCGTCGCGCTCGAGGCGACGATGAAGTTCGTCGTCACGTCGATGGTCTTGCCCTCGCCCAGCGTGGGGGCGGCCGGGCAGCTCGTCCCGCCGGTCACCGAGACGTTCTCGAGGACGACGGTGCCGCCGTTGCCGCCCGGGACGCTGAAGAAGGAGGTCGGCGTGAAGCGGTCGTTGTTGTGGGTGAAGGTGGTGCCCATGGTGAGGACGAACGGCAGGTCCGCCTCGGGCGTGGCCGTCGGGATGTTGGTGCCGACGGCGATGGTGCTCGGGCTGATGGCGTTCGCGGCCGGGGTGTTGCCGCCGGCGTAGCAGCTCGACGCCGCGGCCGTGGCCGCGTTGGGATCGGCCGGAGTCTCGGCGGGCAGCGGGTTGCCGCGGAAGTCGAGGATCCCCGCGCCGACCACCACGTCAATCGACGCGGTACCCGAGACGAAGGTGGGGTTGCCGACGAGGACGGCGGCGTTCGGCACGTCGCTGTTCGTCGCCACGATCCCGGGCAGCACGCCCCCGGTGCCCGCGGGGCAGGCCGCCGCCGAGAAGGCCATCTGGAAGAAGTTGGCGGGCTGCAAGGACGGCAGGTAGGCCTTGCGGCTCATCACGAACGGTACCTGCTGCGTCGGGTAGAGCGTCGAGCCCAGGGGGATGGTGATCTGCGCCACCGCCGCCGGACTCGTCGTGAAGCCGAAGATCTGATCCTGGGCGAGGTTGTTGCCCGCGCTCGTCGTCAGCCCCGAGCTCCCGCCCACGAGCACGAGCTGGTAGCTCGTGCCGTAGGCCAGGTTCGCCGTGGGCGTCACCGTGAGCGTGAGGCCGTTGCCGCTCAGGGTGACCTTGGCCGCGACCGCCGCCGGGTTCGGCGTGCCGGCGGTCGGCACCGGCCGGACGAACGCCGTCGCGGTCGACACCGTGCTCTGGGCGAGCGGGCTCTTGAAGCTCGCCTGGAACGCCGCGTTGATGGGGACGTCCGCCACCACCGTCCCCGCCGCGACGAGCTGCGCGCAGGAGGTCGAGCTCGCGGTGCAGTAGAGGTCGACGAGGCTCGAAACCCCGCGGCCGGTGCCGAAGAGCACCGAGTTCTGGGCAGAGACCGAGTCGATCGCGGGATCGGCCGCCGTGGTGAAGGTCCAGTTGTAGCTGCCGCTGCCGCCGAGGCCGAGGCTTCCGACGGTGACGCCCGTCACGGTGGCCGAGTAGCCGGTGGCCGCGACGAGCAGCGCCGGCCGGTCGAGGCAGTCGTAGGTGGAGGGCGCGGGCGTCAGGCAGATGGCGTCGTTCGTCGCCGACGACGAGCCGTTCACGCTCATCGTCGCCCAGGAGAGCGTCCCCTGGACGTTCGTGGTCTCGCCGAAGCTGTCGGTGAAGGTGGCGACGAGCGAGCCCGCGGTCGGCGTCGCGCTCCCAACGCTCTGGTCGATCGTGCCCGTGAAGATGGCGCAGATCTGGCTGTTTTGCGCGACGCCGGTGGCGCTCGGCGCGGGCGTCGTGCCCGCGAGGATGAGGTTCGTCGTGACCGTGAACGTGAAGCTCTGGGTCTGCGGCAGGGTGCTGACGTTGTCCGTGCCCAGCGGCGTCGTCTGACTGCCCGAGCCCGGGCCGCCCACGACCGTGACCTGGTACTGGTCGCCGGGGACGAGGGCGAAGCCCGGCCTGCAGCCGCTCAGCGGGTTCGCGCAGGCCGGGTCGTAGAGGGTGAAGGTGAAGACGGTCTTCGTCGGGTCGACGCTCGTCCCCGTGACGTTGACCGCCGTCACCGAGTTGGCGTTGGTCACGTTGGTCACGATGAAGTCGGCCCCCGTCCCGCTCGTGACGATCGAGCTCGGGATCACCGGCTGGTTCCAGGTGAGCGTCACCTTGGTCGTCGCCGGCACGTTGGTGGCGTTGTCCGCCGGCACCGAGGTGAAGGCCAGCGGCGCCGGCTCCACCTGGAAGCTGAAGGTGAAGTTCGCGGAGAGCGTCCCGCCGTAGTCGCTCCAGTCGGCGGCGCGGACGCCGCCGGCCGGCAGGCTCGGCGTGGCCGGCGCGGCCACGGCCGGCGGCAGCGTCGGATCCTGGAGCAGCGTCACCTTCTCGGTGGCGCCGTAGGTGAACTGCGGGTGCTGGATCACGATCTGGGTCGGGTCGGGGTTGCCCTGGCTGTCGACGCCGCACTGGGCGACGACGTCCGCGAGCGTGGTGGCCGTGCCGCCCACCGCCGTCTCGCTGATGCTCACCGGCGCGGGGACGCCCGTCGGGGCGCCGACGTTGCCGTCACCCCAGATCGACGTGCAGTCGATCGGCCGCGTCAGGTGGATCACGACGTTCCCCTTGGCGCCCGCCTGCAGCCCCTGATCCGAGGGCGAGCTGCTCGCCACCGTGAGCGGCAGCGGGTCCGAGCTCCGGTAGCTCCAGGCGAAGTTGCCGCCGGCGGCGTTGCCGGCGAGCTGGCCGCCGAGCGGCGTGGCCGCCGACGAGGTGACGCCGGTCATGCCGCCGAGCAGCGTGGCGGTGACGGCGGCCGACTCGGGCATCGGCACGCCCACGAGGCCGCAGATGGCCTCGGTGCCGGTCGGGTCGCAGGCGAGGCTCGAGCAGGTGAGCGGACCGGTGTAGCTCGGCAGGCCGATCGGCGGCGCGACGCGGCCGACGTAGTTGCCGCCGTTCGTCGTCTGGTCCCAGGCCGTCATCCCGAAGGTCAGGTCGGCGGTCGTCAGCGACGCGCAGTTGATCGGCTGGTTGAACTGCACGGTGACCGACGGGCCGGCGATGGGCGCGTCGATCGAGCCCGCGCCGGGCGTGGTCCCGGTGACGAGGAGGGGCGGCGGGTTCTGGGTCTGGAAGGAGAAGCCGACCGACTGGGCGAGCTGGCCGCCGAAGTCGGTCGCGATGTCGCTCTCGAGCGAGGCCGTGGGGTAGCCGCCCGCGTACGGCGAGAGGCCGACGAGCTTGACGCTCACCGTCTGCGAATAGAGGTAGGGGCCGGACGGCTGGATGGTGAGCGTCTCGGTCGCGCACGAGAGCGTCGCCGTGAGCGGCGCCGCGGCGGTCAGAACGCCGTTCAGGTAGTGCTGCTCGGTGACCAGCACCGTGGTGCTGTTCACCGTCGGGTTGCAGCCGTTCGTCGCCGAGGCGGACGAGATGTCGGAGTCGAAGGTGACGGTGATGGGCGGCGCGGTGCTGCCGCCGGCCGAGGCGGTGAGCGGCCCGCCGGTGCTCTGGTCGCCCGGCATCGTCTCCGAGACGCCGAGCGGCGGCGGATCCTGCACCCGGAAGGCCGAGGCGACCGAGCTCGTCAGGTAGCCGCCGAAGCGGGTGGCCCGCAGCCCCTGGACGTACTGGATCTTCGTGACCGGCTGGGTCGTGTCGTAGCCGCCGCCCGGCAGGGTCACCGTGACCACCGAGGACCAGTCGACCTTCGTCGTCGTCGTGAAGGTCGCCGTGCAGGGGTCGTCCGAGGCGGGGGTGCCGTCCGCGGCGACGTCGCAGCGGTAGTCGCCCTGGGCCGGGTCGTCGGCGAGGAGCCTGTTCGTCGGGGGGGTGAGCGCCGGGTGGAAGGCCCAGGTTCCGCTGATGGTGCTGGTCTGGCCGGCGGGGCTCCGGTTCGGCGGCGTGCCGTGGACCGGGCCTTGGGCCTGCACGACGACGAGGGCGCCCGCGCCGCTCGTGCCGAAGTCGGTCACGCCGTCGACCGCCTCGGAGAAGCGGACCTGCACCGTCACCGGCTGGTTCACGCCGGGCGCGCCCGTGGCGAGCGGCCCCGGGGCCGCCGTGACGATGGTGAAGGGCGGCGGGTTCTCGCTCTGAAAGCCCACCGTGTCGGTCGCGAGCAGCCAGCCGCCCCGGTTCGTGGCGCGGGCGCTCGAGATGCCGCTCTGCCCGCCGGTGAGGACGAGCGAGGACTGCGACGACCAGCCGAAGAGGAAGCCCTTGTTCGCCGGGACGAACGGCAGCGTGCAGAGCTTCGGGTCCTTCGCGCACGAGGTCGGGTCGGGATCGGTGATGCCGTCGGTCGCCGGATCGACGCAGGTGAAGGATCCCAGCACGGCCTGGGCCGGCCCCTCCTGCGTCGGGAACGGGTCGGGCGTCATCGTGAGCGTCACGTTTCCGGCGAGCGTGCTGCACTTCGGCGGCTCGGAGAAGGTCACCGTGATCGGGTTCGCGGGATCGATGGCCACGGTCCGGGCGACGCCGGTGGCGCCGTTGCCCGGGTGGGTCGCGACGACCGTGAGCGGCGGCGGGTCCACCGTGCTGAACCAGGCGTTCACCGTGAACGGCAGGTGGCCGCCGTCGCGCTTGCGGGTCACGCCCGAGCTGCCGCCCGTGACGACGACCTGGAAGTCGTGGGAGTAGGGCAGCAGCGCCTGCGGCGTGAAGGTCACCGCGAACTGGCCGCCGGCCGTGCTGTAGCCGAGCGCCCCCTGGACCTTCGCGGGCGAGGCCGGGGCGCCGGTCACGTCCTCGACGTAGATCTTGCTCGCGTCGGTGCCGTCCGAGACGTCCTCGCTGAAGAGGATCACGACGGCGCTCGAGCGGGCGACGCCGACGGTGACGGGGAGCCCCGTCTTCGCGTCCTTCTCTCCGCCGGGCGTCACGCTGACGACGCGCAGCGGCACGTCGGTGGTGAAGACCTGCGAGCAGCCGGTCGCGGCGAGGGCGCCGAGGGCGAGGGCTGCGAGGGTGCGGATCTGCTGGGTCATGGGGCTCTCCTGGGAGACGGTGAGGCGGTGGCGAGGCGTTCGGTGAAAGCGAAGCGCTAGAGGTTGAAGCGGTAGCCGATCTGGACGTTGGTGCCCTCGATGTCGCCCGCCTGGGCGTTGAAGGGCTGCCCCGCGTAGATCTTCTGGAAGCCGAGGTCGGTGCGGGCGTTCATGTAGCGGGCGACGAGCAGCACCTCACCGGGCCCGGCCTCGAGCGAGGCCTCGGCCCCCGCGTAGAAGCCGTAGGCCCAGCCGGTCTGCGCCGCGTCGGCCGTGGGGCTGCCGCCGGCCTGCGAGTAGCTCGAGGTGATGCTGGTGTGGGCGGCGACGAAGCCGGCCTCGGGCGAGAGGTGGACCGGGATGTCGAAGGGCAGCCGGTAGGCGACGCCGAGCGTCAGCGGGATGGTGGCCGCGTTCCAGCTCCAGCTGTAGTTGCCGAAGTCCGGGTCGGCGGGCATCGAGCGGCTGCCGTTGCCGGAGAGCGGGTAGTAGCCCGCCGAGAGGGCGATCGACAGGTCGTGCCAGCCGCCGAAGTCGGGGATGTAGGAGACCTCGATGGAGCCCGCGTAGCTCGGCGAGATCTTGCCGGTGGGCGACCCGTCGCCGCTCTGGACCACCCCGGCCGGCTGGCCGTTCGGCATCACGAGCGCGAGCTCGAGCGCGAGGCCGAAGGGCGAGCGCCCCTCGTCCTTCTTCGCCGCCCCCTCGGCGGGCAGCGTCGCGGCCACGGCGTTGCCGGCGGCGGGCGCGGGGGCGTCGGTCCGCGCCTCGAGCTGGCGCACGGGCGCAGCGGCCTCGGTGGCCGCCGCGGGGGCGGGCGTCGG
>JAJXUD010000011.1 GCA_021783235.1 Myxococcales bacterium
CGCCGCCCGCGCCGCCCGTCGCCGAGGCCGCACCGCCGCCGCCCGCGGCTGTTCCAGCGCCGCCTGCTCCCATCGCCGAAGCGGCGCCCCCGCCCGCGGCCCCGGCGCTCGCCCCTCCAGCGCCAGCGCCGATGGCCGAGGGAGCACCTCCCCCTTTGGCGGCCGCCGAACAGCCGATGCCGCCGGCGCCAGCCACCCCACCCCCCGCTCAGGCCACCGCGAGCGAGGATTCAGCGCCCGTCCACGTGACCTCCCGGACCAAGCGGCTCGCCTGGGTCGGCTTCCGCGCGACCGATTCGCAGGTGTTCATCCGGACGAACGAGCCCGTTTACTACTCGGTCTCGGATGGCGCGGACGGAAGCGTCCAGGTCGTCATCCAGAACACCCGGATCCGCCGGCGCAACGACTCCCGCCCGCTGGACACGCATTTCTTCTCGACGCCGGTCTCGTGGATCCGAGCCCGCCAGCAGCGGCGGGACGTGGTCGTCGAGATCCGACTCAAGAACCGAGCGCCCTACAAGGCCGTGCAGCACGGCGCCGAGGTGGACGTGAGCTTCGGCAGCCCTTCCGGCTCGGCCCAGGCCGACGCCGCCCCGCCGCCCCCGCAGGGATAGCCTGACGCCGGCGTCGATTGGACGGTTTTCTGGCGGACAGGCGAGCGGAGCCCGGGTAGGCTGCCACGCGCCCCCAGAGGGGCGCCATGCTCGTCGCGCTCGCGCTCCTCGCCACCTCGCAGCTCGCCTCCTCCGCCTCGGCCGCGGCGGCGCCCGAGCCCATCGAGATCCAGGCCGATCGCGTCCTCTACGAGGGCGGAGGCAAGACCGCCCGCGCCCAGGGGCACGTGGTCGTCCGCACGCAGGGCATCCTCCTGCGAGCCCCGTCCCTGACGGAAGACCTCGAGCGCAAGAGCCTCGCGATCGACGGCCCCCTCTTCGCGATCGACGGGGGCAACGTCCTCGTGGCCCAGAGGGCGGCCCTCGAGCCCAACGGGCGGTTGATTCTCCTCGGGGTCGAGCTGGCGCAGAAGCTGGAGTGGGACCCCGCGAAGCTCGTCTCCGCGACGAGCTCCGCCGAGGCGCTCTCGTCCGGCAAGAACCTCCTCGTCATCTTCGCCGACCGGATCGAACGGACGGGGCCCGCCCACTACCTCGTCGACGGGCTGTCGCTCACGCCCTGCGAGGTCCAGGCGGGCTGTACGGCCGCCTGGTCGCTCTCGGCGCCTCACGGCGACGTCGTCGGCGGCGAGCGGGCGATCCTCGACTGGCCGCTCTTCCGCGCGGATGGCGTCCCGGTCCTACCGCTTCCCGCGCTCTATGTGCCGCTCGCGCACCGGCAGACGGGCTTTCTGCTGCCCCACTTCGCCTGGCAGGCACAGAACGGGCTCATCACCGACGAGCCGTTCTTCCTGACGCTCGGGCAGAGCTACGACCTGACGCTCTCCGCCGGCTACGTGACCGGACAGAGCGAGCTCGGCCTCGGCGCCTTCGGCGTCCAGGGCCCGCGGGCCGGGGTCGAATTCCGATACGCGCCCTCGCCGGGGACCTCCGGCCGCCTCTACCTGATGGCGCTCGACGACCTGCACCACGACTTCGCGAGCGAGCCCATCGGGAACACGCGGCAATCGGTGAGCTTCCCGTTCCAGCGCGGGCCTCGGGCCTCGCTCCACGACTGGCACCTCCAGGATCTCGACGACCGCGACGGCGATCGCCTCGACGTCTCGCTCGTCAGCGACGCGACGCTGACCGGCCAGCTCACGACCGACATCCTCTACGCCTCGGTGCCGGGGACCCGCAGCGCGGCGACCGCCTTCCACCGCGGGGACGACTGGCTCGCCTCGCTCGACGCCGTCGTCTTCCAGGACTTCCAGGGCGCGTTCTCGCCGACGAACGTCCACGAGGAGCTCTTCGGCCCGGGATCGCCGAGAACCCTCGCGAGCACGCCGAGACTCGATCTGCAGCTGCTCGACCAGCCGCTCGGCGCGACGCCGCTCCACGGCTCGCTCGACGCCTCGCTGGCCCGCTTCGCGGCGCTCGGAGGGACCTACGACCTCATCACGCTCGGTCCGCCCGTCGCGGGCCCCTCCGGCCCGCCGGTCTCGCCGTTCTTGCCGGGCCGGGCGCCCGTCGACCGGGCCGACCTCCACCCCGAGGTCGATCTGCCGATCGCGGGACGCGTCGCCGCCGCCGAGCTGTCGGCCGCGTGGCGCGAGGATCTCTGGCTCTTCGAGGCGCCGCCCGTCGGGCCCGACCTCACGGGGCCGAACGCGGGGCCCGAAGGGGAGCGCGGCTATCCGATCCTCGACGCGAAGGCGGGGACGGAGCTCTCCCGGACGTTCGCCGATCACTGGACTCACGCCGTCGAGCCGCGCGCGGAGCTGCGGGCCATCCCCTGGATCGGCGAGGCGGGGACCGTGCCGCCGCTCGTCATGACCCCGCTCGTCCCCATGGGCTTCACCAGCCCCTTCGTCCTCGACCACGCCACGGGCTACCCCATCGCCTCGACGCTCCCGCTCCCGTACGACGAGCTCGACTTCGCCGCCGGCCTTCCGGCGAGCCTGCCCGGCGCACCCGGCAGCCTCGCGTTCGGGCCGCTCCCGCCAGCGCTCTGGCAAGGCAAACTGGACGTCGACCAGCGGCTCGACGGACCGGGGGGCCACGCGGAGCTCGACCTCGGCGAGTACTTCGACCTCGCGGGCCCCGAATCGGCCTTCGGCTTCGGCAACGCCGAGTTCGGCCACTGGCACGGCGACGCTTATGCCATCTACTCGAGTCGGCCGGCGCCCTGCGCGGGCTGCACCCCCGCGGCGGCCCGCCTTCGCAGACTCTCGGAGGCGGGGGCGGACCTCGGCGTCTCGGACTCCCGCGGCGATACCCTCGGGGGCTCGTTCGTCCGCGCCGTGGCCGCCGGGTCGCCCCGCCTCTCGGCCCCGGCCGATGCGCTCTTCGCGCCCCAGCTCGCGGCGAACGACCCGCGCTGGGCATTGCCGGACGTCAGCCAGGCGACCGTGTCCGCGAACGTCCAGATCACCTCCGCGGTGGCCGCGCACGGCGGGTTCACCTACCTGTTGCCGGCCGAGCTCCCGATCCAGATCATGGCCGGCGCTGGCTATCACTCGCCCCAAGGCTGCTGGGGCCTCGACGCCAACCTGGTTCTCCAGCCGACGATCGAGCCGACGGGGCCGAGCGGACCGCTCGGCCTCGCCGCTTTCTTCGTGACCTTCGACCTCGGACCCCTCGGCGGCGGAGGGACCCTCTAGCTAGCCGGGAATCCCGCCCGTCCCCAGCGGGTTCCCACGTTCGGCGATCCCGCGCCCAGCCTACTTGTCGAATCGGCGACAGGGAGCTTCACCGATAGTCTCTGGCGCGCGCTGGGCCGGGAGACTACTCACTCGCGACGATGCGGCGTCCGATCACAGTGGAGATGGGACATCGAGTCCGCCAGCTTCGGATGTTCGGGCCCCGGGGAAAGATGACGCAGGAGGCGCTCGCCGAGCGCGCCGACATCAGCGTCTCCTTTCTCAGCATGATCGAGCGGGGCGAGCGGACGGCCCACATCGAGACCCTCGCCGCTCTCGCCGAGGCGCTCCAGGTCCCGCTCGCGGCGCTGTTCCTCGAGCGCGGCTCCCACCCGATCGATCCGGACCCGCTGCTCGATCCCATCGCCGATCTCGTGGACCGGCTGCGGCTCGGCCGCCGGGACATCGAACGGCTCCTCCTCGTGGCGAAGGCGCTCTTCCCGCCGTCATAGCCCTCCGAACCTCGTCTTGACTGGCCCGGCCGTCTCGCCGAACAATGCAGGGATGCGATCCGCCGCCCGCCGTGCCTGCCTCTCCGTCTTCGCCCTGGGCGCCCTCCCCTTCGCCGCCTCCGCCTGCTGCGGCCCGCCGCCGACGATCGCCTTCGCCGTCACCCCGAGCGCGAAGCAGGCGGTCAACGACGGCAACACCCCGACCGAGGTCACCGCGACGCTCGTGCTCGGCGGCAGCCCGGTGCCCGACGGCACCCAGGTGACCTTCAACGTCGATCCCAGCACGAACGCCTCGCTCGCCCCGATCGCCATCGGACAGACGGCCGTCCAATCGGTGCAGGCCCAGACCTCGAGCGGCAAGGCGACGGTCCAGGTCTTCGACCTCGCGGTCGAGCAGGTGATGGTCTCGGCGGGCGCCCAGGTCACCTTCCAGGGGGCCACCTCGAGCACGCCGACGCCGATGAACGGCGAGGTGACGATCAAGTTCGGCGGCGCCTGTTCGGACAGCTTCGTCACCGCGCCCGCCGCCAGCTCCGGCAACCAGGCTGGCGTTGCCACCTACATCAGCCTCCAGTGCGACTGGGCCACCATGGGCGGGAGCTTCGACTGGGAGAGCAACCACCCCTTCGAGGGCAACACCCAGAGCTGCACCGCCTTCGTGGGCGACGGGCCGAACCAGGGGGTCGCCAACGCCCCGGTCCAGTTCATCACCGAGGCCGGCGCCTTCGAGACCGCCGTGCAGAAGGCCGGTCAGCACGCCACCTGGCTCACGAACACCGGCGGCGAGGCGACCCTGAACTACCACGTTCAGCCGCCGTACCCCGAAGACGTCGGCTACGACCAGACGCTCGACGGCATGTTCCAGGACACGAACCAGCCGCGCCAGTGGACGGACCAGACCAACCACACCTACAACCCGCGCGACGGCTGGGTGACCATGGTGGCGGCCGCGGTCGGCAAGCCTCCGGTGGACCCGCCCCCGACTCCCTCCGCGGCCAACGGGCCGGTCGTGCAGTGTCTCTCGTCCGCTCAATGCCCCGAGCCCTACGTCGACAGCAACGACAACGGCCAGTGGGATCCGGGCGAGCCGTACATCGACGTCAACTGCAACGGGCAGTTCGATCAGCAGCAGACGCCCGATTCGAACGGCTACGTGCGGATCTGGGCCTCCACCAAGATCCTCTGGACTGGGCAGATCTACCCGAACCGCGGCGACACCGTCGACCCCGCCTCCGTCGGCATCGCCAGCGGCGAGATCCAGCAGCTCGAGACCCCCGCCGCGGCCTGCGGCCTCCTCCCGTTCGGGGGAAGCTGCCAGCTGACGTTCCGATTCGTCGACAAGAACCTGAACCTGCCCTCGACCCAGGGCTCGGGCAACCAGGTCCAGTTCACGGTGAACGCGGGCTCGGGCTGCTCGGTGAGCGGAGGCACGACCACCCCAGCCGACATCCAGTACGAGCAGCTCGTGGTCGTCCCGGACTTCCAGTTCAGCTTCGCGAACTCGACGGCGCCGCCTGGCCAGGGGCGCCAGAACACGCTCTCCGCCACGGCCGCCGGCACCTTCAACTTCTGCGACCCGAACAACCAGGCCAACTCGACGCTCGAGAAGGTCGACTCGCTCACGGTGGGAGAGGGCTTCTCGGGTTTTTGTCAGTACTAGTCAGCACTCGAAGAAGGGCCAGAGACCTTGGGCGCGACCTACCGCGGGGCAGGCGTCGACATCGACGAGGGCGACCGGCTCGTCGAGCTCATCAAGCCCCACGCGCGATCGACCGAGCGCGAGGGCGTGCTCGGGGGCCTCGGCGGCTTCGGCGGCCTCTTCGCGCTTGGGAAGGGGCGCTTCCGCGACCCGGTCCTCGTCGCCGGCACCGACGGCGTCGGCACCAAGCTCAAGCTCGCCTTCGCGGCGGGCCGGCACGACACGGTGGGCATCGATCTCGTGGCCATGTCGGTGAACGACGTCTGCGTCACCGGCGCCGAGCCGCTCTTCTTTCTCGACTACTACGCGACGAGCAAGCTGCGAGCCGAGGAGGCGGCCCTGGTGATCCGGGGCATCGCCGCGGGCTGCCGCGACGCCGGCTGCGCGCTGCTCGGCGGCGAGACGGCCGAGCTGCCGGGCTTCTACGCCCCCGGCGAGTACGACCTCGCCGGCTTCGCGGTCGGCGTCGCCGAGCGCGCGGAGCTCATCGACGGCAGCCGCGTCGCCCGCGGCGACGCCGTTCTCGGCCTCCACTCGACCGGCCTCCATTCGAACGGCTACACGCTCGCTCGGCAGGTCCTCTTCGAGCGGGCGGGCCTCGGGCTCGACAGCCGGCCCGAGGAGCTCGGCGGGAAGACGCTCGGCGAGGCGCTCCTCGAACCGACCCGCATCTACGCGCGGGCCATCGCCGCCCTGCGGCGCGCCGCCGACGTTCGCGCCCTCGCCCACATCACGGGCGGCGGGCTACCGGGAAACCTCCCCCGCGTGCTCCCCGCCGGCACTCGCGCCCGGCTCGACCCGCGGGCCTGGCCCCGTCCCGCCCTCTTCGGACTCGTGCAGCGGCTCGGCGAGGTCGAGGCCGACGAGATGGCCCGCACCTTCAACCTCGGCATCGGCCTCTGCGCCGTCGTCTCCGAGTCCGAGGTCGCGGCCGCCCTCGCCGCCCTGGAGGCGATGGGCCAGGGCGCCTCGCGGATCGGCGTCATCGTCGCCGGCCCCGCGGGCAGCGAAGCCGAGGTCGAGTGGGAGCCGGGGTGACGGCCAGCCGCATCGGCGTGCTCGTCTCAGGCAACGGATCGAACCTCGACGCCCTGCTCTCGGCCTCGCGGCGGGGCGATCTCCCCGAGATCGCGCTCGTCCTCGCGAACGTCGCTGGCTGTAGGGCGCTCTCGCGCGCCGAGGAGGCCCGCGTCCCCGCCCGCTTCCTCGACCCCCGAGCCGCGCCGAGCCGCGAGGCCTACGACGAGGCGCTCGCCGCCGAGCTGGGCGAGGCCCGGATCGACCTCGTCTGCCTCGCGGGTTTCATGCGGCTCGTGGGGCGGCCGCTCCTCGAGCGCTTCGCCGGCCGCGTCTTGAACATCCACCCCTCCCTGCTCCCCGCCTTTCCCGGGCTGCACGCGCCGCGGCAGGCCGTCGCCGCGGGGGTCCGCGTCTCCGGCTGCACGGTCCACTTCGTCGACGCGGGCCTCGACACCGGCGCGGTCATCGCGCAGGCCGCGGTCCCGGTGCAGCTCGACGACACCGAGGAGAGCCTCGCGGCTCGGATCCTCGAGCAGGAGCACCGACTCTTCCCGGCGGCGGCGGCGTGGGTCGCCCGCGGCGAGGTGGCGCTCGAGGCCGGGCGCGCCCGCTGGCGATCTCCTCCCCAGCGCGCCGAGGGGGCGATCGCCTGTCCCCGGACGGATCGCCCGTGAGCGCCGGCAGCCGCGTCGCGCCGAGCCGCCTCACCTACGACGCCATCGTCTTCGGCGGCGAGCTCGCCGGAGCCGTCGCCGCGGCCCTCCTCGCGCGAAGGGGCCACCGCGTCCTCGCGATCGCCCACGGTGCGCCGCCGCCGAGCTACCGGGACCAGGGCTTCGTCCTGCCGAGCGCCCCCACCCTCATGCCGATGCTGCGCCAGCTCCCCGCCGGAGCGGCGCTCGTCGACGAGCTCGGCCTCGGCCAGGAGCTCGCGCGGACCGAGCACCCCGTCACGCCCGCGCTCCAGCTCCTCACCGCCTCGTCGCGGCTCGAGCTGCCCGCCGATCCCGCCTCCCGCGCCGCGGAGCTCGGCCGCGAACTCGGCGCGGCGGCAGGAGAGGCGAGCGCCGCCCTCGAGGCGCTCGCGCTGAGCGAGCGGGCGCTCGATCCGTTCTTCGCGCGGCCAGCGCCCTTGCCGGCGCAGGGGCTCTTCGAGCGCTGGCGCCATCGTCAGGCGCTGTCGAAGGAGCCTCGCCTCGGCGCCGCTGCCCCCGGGCTCCCCGGCGCCCTCGCCGAGGGCACGCCGCTCGGGGCGGCGCTCCTCGCGCTCTGGCAGATCGCCTCGGGCTCGGCGGAAGAGCGGCCTCCGTCGCTCCCCGCGCTCCGACCGCTCGAGCTGCTCTTGCGTGGCGCGGCCACCCGCCCCGGCGGCGCGCTCGGGCTCGCCCGGGAGCTGCGCGCCCGCGTGCCCGGGTGGGGAGGCGAGCTCTTCGAAGGGCCAGGGGCAGGGAGCCGCGTCCAGGCGATCGAGCTCGAGGGGCGACGCCTCGCGGCAGTGCGTCTGTCGGGCTCGCCCCACGAGTACCGGGCCACGCTCTTCGTCGCCGCGCTCCCGGGAGGCGAGCTGCGCGAGCTCCTACCGGCCTCGGCCGCCACATCGAAGCTCGCGACGACCGCCGGCGCCGCCCGGCCGCGGCGGGCGCTCGCCGTCCTGAACCTCGTCGTCGCCGAGGCCGGCGTGCCGGTGGGGCTCGGCCGCGCGGCGCTCCTCGCGGTGGCGGGCGCGCCAGGGCTCCTCGTCGAGCAGCTCCCCGTCGAACGGGAGGAGGGCGAGACCGGCGTCCCCGCGCGCGTCCTGTTGCTCTCCCGAGAGGCGCCGATCGAGCGGCTCGCCTCCGAGGCCCAGGCGCGCGAGCTGCTGCGTGAGATGCGCGCCGAGGTCGAGCGCTACTTCCCCTTCCTCGCCCGCCACGTCCTCGCAGAGAGCTCGCCTTTGCTCGGAGACGAGGCGCCGCTCGCCACCGCCCTCCAGCTCCACTCGGCGGTCGAGGTGGGGCTGCCCGCCCAGCTCGGCGTCACCGGGTTGCCCCTGCGCTCGCCGGCGCCGAACCTCCTCTTCGCGAGCCGCGAGGTGCTGCCAGGGCTGGGCCTCGAGGGGGAGCTGCTCACGGGCCTCGCCGCCGCCGCCCAGGTCGAGCGCAAGCTACCGAAGAAGCGGGCGCGGCTCTCGGCCCGTTGAGCCACCCCAAGGCCGCGTGCTACGGTCGCGGCCATGGCGGTCCGCTCCCTTCTCCTCGGCCTCGGTCTCTCGGCGACGCTCCAGCCCGGCAGCCCCGCGCCGTTCTTCTCCGCGCCCGATCAGAGCGGCAAGCGGGTGACGCTCGCGGAGCTGCGCGGCCACCCGATCGTCCTCTACTTCTACCCGAAGGACGGCACCCCCGGCTGAACGCTCGAGGCGCGCGGGTTCCGCGACGCGAGCAGCGAGTTTTCGAAGGCCGGCGCCGTCGTGCTCGGCGTCTCCCACCAGAGCGTCGAGAGCCACTGCGCCTTCGCGGCGGAGGAGAAGCTCCCCTTCTCGCTCCTCGCCGATACCGACGGCGCCATCGCCAAGGCCTACGGCGTCGGGTCGATCTTCGGCTTCGACAGCCGAGTCACCTTCCTCATCGACGGCGCGGGGACGATCCGGCGCGTCTGGACCGGCGTCTCGCCGAAGCACCACGCGGCGGAGCTGCTCGAGGCGCTGCGGGCGCTCCCGCCCGCCCATCACTGATCGGGAAGCCCGAGCGATCGGAAGCGGTCGATGATCGATCGGAACTCGGCCCGCTCCCGCTTCTGCTCGGACCAGCCCGAGGCGATCCAGCGCTCGAGGCGGGAGCCCTCGGTGCGGAAGCGCCAGTGCGATCCGGAGAGCTGGAAGGCGCGGTTCGCGACCGGTAGCGCGAGGAGCAGCACCCAGGCGAGGTAGGCGCCCCGCAGCGCGCCCAAAACGAAGCCGAAGAATCGGTCGCCCCGCCCCCAGGCGCCGCGGGCCACGAGGCGCCGGGCGACGCCGACGAGGAGCGGCGAGAGGACGAGGTAGGCGACGAGTCCGACCGCGACGCCGAAGGCCACCACGCGCAAGCCGGGAGCGAGGCCCGCAAGCCCCCTCACGTGGCGGGCGAGCAGCGGCCCCGCGAGGAGGCCGGCGCCGCTCGCGAGCGCGAGGGCGATGAGCTTCGCGAGCTGCGCCGAGGCGCCGCGCATCGCGCCACCGACGGCGAGGACGAGGACGAGGAGCGCGAGCCAGAGATCGAGCAGCAAGGGTCAGTGCCCGACCTTGAACTCCTGCTTCGGGAGCAGCTTCTCGGCCAGCGCGAGCTTCTCCTTGAACCGCTCGTTCGACGGCTCGAAGGTGAGCGCGAGCTTGAGGTTTCGGACCGCGGCCTCGGGCCGCTTCCCGTCGAGGTCGCGCATCGCCTGCTGGTAGAGCTGGCGCCCCTTCGGCGTCTGGCCGATCTGCTCCTCCAACTCCTTCTTCTTCGCCGCCTTCGCCTCCTGCTCGCTCTCCTCGGTGAAGCGCAGCTTCTTCTCGCGCTCGGGGCCGCCGATGTCCGCGAGGTACTTCCGGCGCCGCCGGTCGTCCCGCAGGGTCACGTAGGCCTCGGTGACCCGCTTGTAGATCTTCGCGGCCTGCTCCTTGAAGGCGCACTCCGGCAGGGCGTTGTGCCGGTCCGGGTGGTAGAGGCGCGACTCGCGGTAGAAAGCCGCCTTGATGTCGGCAGGGTTCGCGCTCGTCGGCAGCTTCAAGATCTGAAAATAGTCGAGCTGGTCGAGGATTTGGGAGAGCGCCTCGGTCTCGATCTCGAACGACGGGTCCATGGTTTACGCGGCGTTGTCCGTGACGTTGGTCTGGGCGTTGCGCTCCCGCGAGGCCTCGATGTCCGCCTCGGTCAGCCCCGAGGAGAGCGTGATGGTGGTCGAGGTCTTCTGCCCGGTGTCGACGTCGGTCGCGGCGACGTTCACGATGCCGTTGCCGTCGATCTCGAAGGTCACTTCGATCTTCACGTCGCCGCGGTAGCCGATCTTGAAGCCCGAGAACTCGAACTCGCCCAAGAGCTCGCAGCCCTCCGACCTGTTGTCCTCGCCCTGGTAGACCTTGATGCGCACCCGCTCCTGGCCGTCGCGGCTCGTCGTGAAGGTCTTGCTCTTCTCGATGGGGATGGGCGTGTTCTTGTCGATGATCTTCTCGGTGTAGCCGCCGACGGTGCCGATGCGCAGGGTCAGCGGCGTCACGTCGAGGAGCGTGTTCTGGGCCGAGGTGTCGAGGAGCGCGTGGGCCTGGATCGAGGCGCCCATCGCCACCACCTCGTCCGGGTCGATGCCGACCGTCGGCTCCTTCTGGAAGTAGTGCTTCACCGAGTTCTTGATGATGGGCAGCCGCGTCGGACCGCCCACGAGGACGACGGCGTCGATGTCGGAGGCGGTCAGCCGCGCGGACTGCAGCGCCTCGTCGCAGACCTTGAAGGTCCGCTGCACGAAGTCCATCACCATGCGGTTGAACTGCTCGGCCGAAAGCGTCTGCTCGAGGTTCAGGACCCGGCCCTCCGCGTCCTGGCAGACGCCCTCGGCCCAGATCTTCGCGACCCCGTCGCGGCCGACCTCGATCTTCGCCCGCTCGCTCGCCTCCTTGAGCAGCTGGAGGCAGTACTTGTTCTGGCGCAGGTCGAGGTTGTACTTCGCCTGAAAGTCGTCGGCGAGCCACTGCATGATCCGGTCGTCGAAGTCGTCGCCGCCGAGGTAGGTGTCGCCGGCCGTCGAGAGCACCTCGAAGACGTCGCGGCCGATCTCGAGGATCGAGACGTCGAAGGTGCCGCCGCCGAGGTCGTAGACCACGATCTTCTGCGAGACGTCGCGCCCGAAGCCGTAGGCGAGCGCCGCCGCGGTCGGCTCGTTGACGATGCGCAGAATGTCGAGGCCGGCGATGCGGCCCGCGTCCTTCGTGGCCTGCCGCTGGTTGTCGTTGAAGTAGGCGGGGACCGTGACGACCGCCTTCGTCACCTCGCGGCCGAGGTAGTTCTCGACGATGGCCTTCATCTCGCGCAAGACGAGCGCCGAGATCTCGGGCAAGGAGAAGTCCTGGTTCGCGACGCGGATGCGGACCGAGTTGTTCGGCCCCTCGACGATCTGGTACGGCATCATCGACTGGGCCTTCTTCACCTCGTCCGAGAAGAAGAAGCGGCCGATGAGCCGCTTCGCGCTGTAGACGGTGCTCTCGGCGTTCGTGATGATGCTCTTCTTCGCCGCGTTGCCGACGAGCACCGAGCCGTCCTCGAGAAAGCTCACCACCGAGGCGTGCGTCCGGTCCCCCCACTCGTTCGGGATGACCGTCGGCTTGCCGTCGATCATGAGCGAGACGCAGCTGTACGAAGTGCCGAGGTCGATCCCCATCGCGACGTCGTCTTGGGCCATCTGTGCTCGATGCCTCCTTCGCGCTCCGTCCCCACGGGGCCCTCGCGATCGATCCTATCGACCGCGCGCCCGAGGGTCAAACGGGCGGAAATCTTGGAGGTTCGCCCCACGAAATGCAAGGGCGAGGCCGCGCGTTGATCACTCGATCCAGAGAGGAGAGGCCGATGTTGCTCGCGGTCAAGATCGACGACGCCGACCTGCTGCGCTGCGCGCTGGGCCCGCTCGGCCGATCCACTGGGCTCGCCGGGGCGCAGGTGGCCGCGGTGGGCTCGGGGGTCTTCCAGGGGAACGACGTGCTCCTCTCGCGGCGGCCGGGCTCGCTCGGCCCCGTGGACGTCCTCTCGATGGCCCAGGGGACGAGCGACGGCCTCCTCCTCGCGACGCTCGACGAGCCGCCGGCCGGCCGGCACTTCTCCGAGGAGGCGATCCCGCCGCTCCGCCACCGGCAGTGGCTCTTCGCGGCGAGCGGCGAGCGCGCGACCGCCACCCCGGGTCTCGGCCGAGCCTTCGAGGCGCTGCCCGACTGGCTGCGCCGGCTCGGCGCCGCGGGCGACCTCGCCGAGCTCGCCTTCCTCCACTTCCTCGGCGAGCTCCACCGGGCCGGCGGCCTGCAGGGGCCCGCGGCCGATCCGGCCGCCGCCGCCGAGGCCCTGCGGTCGGCCGCCCGGGCGATCTCGACCCTGCCGGGCGGGGCCGACCTCGGCCTCGTCGCCCTCGGCGGCCGCTCCCTCGTGGCGCTGCGGCGCGAGCGGCCGCTCGCCCAGAGGCTCATCCGCGGGCTCGACGGCTGCGAGGACTGCGGGCTGCCCGCGGGCGCGCCGGAGAGCTCCCCGATCGGCCGGGCGCACCGGCGGCTGCGGGGCATCGCGGTCACCGACGCCCCGCTGGACGGCGGCGGCTGGGTCGCGCTGCCCGAGCAGACGATCTTCTCGGTGGATCGCTCGCTCGAGCCCAGGCTCGAGCCCCTCTAGCGAGCGCTCTACTCGCCCCAGCCGCGGGGGACGAAGAGCCGCTCGTAGAGCTCGATCGCGTAGCGATCGGTCATCCCGCAGAGGAAATCGACGACCTCGCGCTCGAGCCCGTCGTCCTCGCGCCGCGTGGGCCAGAGCTCGCGGTGGAAGCGCTCGGGATCCTCGAGGCAGTGGGCGCGCAGGTCGGAGAGGAGCTTCTTCGCCTTCACGAACTCCGCGTGGACCAGCGGGTTCTCGTAGACCCGCGCGTAGAGGAAGTCCCGCAGGGCGAGCAGGGCGCCGTGGACCTCCTCGCTCAGCTCGACGTGCTCGGCCCGGTCGAGGTCGTTGCGCGAGACGACGTCGCGCACGAGCGCGTCGAGCCGCTCGCCGTGGCTCTGGCCCAGCAGCTTCGCGACGGGCCCCGGCACGTCCCGCTCCTCGAGCAGCCCGGCACGGACGGCGTCGTCGAGGTCGTGGCAGACGTAGGCCACGATGTCCGCGATCCGCACGACCTCCGCCTCGAGCGTCAGCGCCTTCTGCCCCGCGCCCTGCATGAGCACCGCGCCCTTGCCCTTCGTGTGGCGCAGGATTCCGTCGCGCACCTCGATCGTGAGGTTCAGCCCCGCGCCGTCGCGCTCGAGCTTCTCGACCACCCTCACCGACTGGCGGACGTGGTGGAAGCCCTCGGGCAGGATCTCGCGCAGGACGCTCTCGCCCGCGTGGCCGAAGGGCGTGTGGCCGAGGTCGTGGCCCATGCACATCGCCTCGACGAGGCTCTCGTTCAGGCCGAGCGCCCGGGCGACGGTCCGCGCCACCTGCGAGACCTCGAGCGTGTGCATGAGCCGCGTCCGGTAGTGATCGCCCTTCGGAGCGAGGAAGACCTGCGTCTTCCCCTTCAGCCGCCGGAACGACTTGCTGTGGAGGATCCGGTCGCGGTCGCGCTGGAAGGCCGTCCGCAGGTCGTCCTCGACCTCCGGCCGCTCGCGACCCCGCGTCTCGGCCGCGCGCGCGGCCCGCGGGTGGAGCGTGCGCCGCTCGATCTCCTCGAGCTTCTCTCGGACCGTGACGACCATCGGTGTCTCCTTTCGGGAGCCGTGCAGAGGATAATCGCGGCGCCGCCCCGTTCAACGGAGGCCGAAGAACGAGGCCTCGAGGACGAGCACGAGCAGGTTCGAGCTCGCGTGAAAGAGGATGCCGGCGGTCAGATCCCCGGTCCGAGCGCGCAGCCAGCCGAAGAGCAGCGCCGGGAAGAAGACCGCGAGCCGCCAGGGGTACGGCTCGACCAGGTGGCCGAGCGCGAAGAGCCCTTGCGTCCAGAGGAAGGCTCCGCCGACCCGGATGCCGAGGAGGGGCACCCCCGGGCCGAAGCGGAGCTCGAGCCGCTCTTGGAGGTAGCCCCGGTAGAAGAGCTCCTCGGGCAGCGCCACGACGAGGAGCTGGTCGATCACCGAGAGGGCAAAGCGCGGCGGCAACCGGAGCGCGAAGCCGCGGGAGGCGCCGTAGGGGCCGAGGAGCGCGGCGAGCGCCGGCGGCAGCCGGGGGATCGACCGGACGAAGCCCCAGAAGGCGAGCCCGTAGAGGGGGAAGACCACGGCCGCGAAGGCGAGGAAATAGAGGAGCGAGCGGCCGAGCCGCTTCGCCGAGAGGCCGTAGTCCTCGGGGAACTCGCCGCGCCGCCGCATCGCGAGCACGGGCAGGTAGAGGAAGAGGATCGCGGCCCAGCTCTTCGCGTGGAAGAGGCCGTCGAGCAGCGGGACCGGCGCGACGAGCCCGCCGAGGAGCGGGTCCAGGACCCACTTCGCCGCGGCGATGCCGCCGATCGCGAGCGCCCAGAGCCCGAGGCACTCGCGAAAGGCCGCGCGGCCCTCTAGCGAGACGTTCACCGCGCCACGGTAGCAGAGCGGACCGACGCCGCGCGCGAATCCACGCCCGACGACCCTCACCGCCTCGGCGCAGGCGCCTCCACGGAGAGACGAGGGGCTCGAGCGCCCTCGTCCCTCGGACCGGGGCGATTCCGGCGCCGAACCGGCCCACGCGTCGTTCCCACCGCGCTTGTCTCCCTTTCGCCCCGCGCGGTATAGACCCTCTCCCAACGTGAACCCGCTCCCCAAAGGCATCGGCTGGATCGAGGTCATCTGCGGCCCGATGTTCTCCGGCAAGACCGAGGAGCTCATCCGCCGGCTCAAGCGGGCCGAGATCGCCCGCCAGAAGGTCCAGATCTTCAAGCCGCGCATCGACCAGCGCTATGCCGAGGCGCACGTCGTCTCCCACAGCGAGCAGAAGCTCCCCTCGGCGCCCATCGACCGGGCGGAGGAGATCCTCGAGCGGCTCGATCCCGCGGCGCAGGTGGTCGGCGTCGACGAGGTGCAGTTCCTCGGCCCCGGGGCGGTCCGCGTCTGCGAGCAGCTCGCCGACCGGGGGCTTCGGGTCATCGTCGCGGGGCTCGACCAGGATTATCGCGGCGTCCCCTTCGAGCCGATGCCGCAGCTCCTCGCGGTGGCCGAGTTCGTCACGAAGGAGCTCGCGGTCTGCGTGGTCTGCGGCAACCCGGCCCACCGCTCGCAGCGGCTCGCGCAGGGCGAGCAGCGCGTCCTCGTCGGGGCCCGCGGCTCCTACGAGGCCCGCTGCCGCGCCTGCTTCCGGCCGGAGGGCGACGCGCCCACCGCCCGCGCCGCGGCCGAGCCGGCCCAGCCAGGCCTGCCGCTCCGGGAGGAGCCGTGAGAGACGCGCTCTACGAGACGAGCCAGTTCCGGCTGAGCGAGATCGAGCACCGCTACGGGCCAGGGGTCCACATCCTCGCAAACCCCTTCCTCCTCACGCAGCTCGCGACGCTCTGCGCGAAGGAGACCACCCAGCCCGCCATCAACCAGCTCGTCGCCCAGATCTACGGCGACCTCGTCAAGACGTTCATCAACTGCGAGCTGCCGCGCCAGCGCGTCTCCATTCCGACCCGCATGATCGACCAGAACCCGCTCGGGGTCTTTCAGGGCGAGCTCGTCGACCCCTCGGTGCGCGTCGTCACGGTCAACATCGCCCGCGCCGGCACCCTCCCCTCGCAGGTCACCTACGACCTCCTGAACCAGCTCCTCGACCCGCGGCTCGTGCGGCAGGACCACCTCATCATGGCCCGCCAGGTGGACGAGAAGCACCAGGTGACCGGCTCGACCATCTTCGGCGCCAAGGTGGGCGGCGACGTCGACGACTCCTTCCTCCTCTTCCCCGATCCCATGGGCGCGACCGGGTCGTCGATGGCCGAGGCGATCGACTGGTACAAGGCGAAGGTGCCCGGCAAGCCGCGGCGCATCGTCACCCTGAACCTCATCGTCACCCCGGAGTACCTGCGCCGGCTGCGCGACCGGCAGCCGGAGGTCGTGGTCTACGCGCTCCGCCTCGACCGCGGCCTCTCGCCGCCCGAGGTCTTCTCGACGGTTCCGGGGACCCACTGGGAGAAGGAGCGGGGGCTCGACGATCGGCAGTACATCGTGCCGGGCGGGGGCGGCTTCGGGGAGATCATGAACAATGCCTACGTCTGAGAGACAGCGGGGCGAGGTGCGGGAGCTCTTCTCCGCCGCCCGGATCGCCGAGCGGGTGCGGGAGCTCGGGCGCGAGATCGGAGAGAGCCACCCGACGGGCGAGCTCGTGCTGCTCTCGGTCCTCAAGGGCAGCTTCATCTTCGCCGCCGACCTCGCGCGGGCGATCGACCGGCCGCTGCGGGTCGACTTCCTCGGCCTCTCCTCCTACGGAGGCCAGACCGAGAGCACGGGGGTGGTCCAGATCACGAGCGATCTGACGAAGCCCATCGAGGGGGCGCACGTCGTGGTGGTCGAGGACATCATCGACACCGGGCTCACCATGGCCTACCTGCTCGAGAACCTCGCCACGCGAAAGCCCGCCTCGGTGCAGGTCTGCGCGATGCTCGAGAAGCCCTCGCGGGCGCGCCGCCAGATCCGGATCGACTACAAGGGCTTCGTCATCCCGGACGAGTTCGTGGTGGGCTACGGCCTCGACTACGGCGAGCGCTACCGAAACCTCCCCTTCATCGGCGTGCTCACCCCGCCCGGGGGGGCGTGAGATGGCCGAAGCGCACGTCGGCGGCGGCCTGCGCGGCGCCTTCTTGACCCTCGTCATCCTCGCCCTGCTCGGGCTCGTCGGCTGGCTGCTCTCCGAGCGGAACTACCACCACTATTTTCTCCACGCCGACGGCGAGACGGTCCTCGTCGAGCGCGGGTTTCAGCTCCCGTACGGCCACGGGCCGTTTCGGCCCCGCGACCCGCAGCTCGCCCAGGCGTACGCGCCCCTGCGGCTGCCGCCCGGCGTGCCGCCGCCCCCGGACGAGGAGCTCGAGGAGCGCTTCGAGCTCGACCGGCGGCTCGGAGAGCTCCTTCTCGCCTCGGCGCAAAAGCGGATCTCCGAGAAGGATCCCTCGCACCTCGCCGAGGGGATCGGCTACCTCGATCGAGCCGAGCTGCTCCCCGACCTCGGCTCGGACCAGCGGCGCGAGCTGCGGACGCTGCGCTCCGAGGTCGCCTACTTCGAGGCCTCGGACAAGATCGCCCGGGCGCTCGAGGCGCTGCGCCAGGCCCGCGACCTCCTGCGGCTCGGCAGCGAGGGGCGGGAGACGAACGCCCGCGAGAGCGCCGACCTGCTCGAACGGATCGAGCCGCCGCTCGCCGCGCTCATCCGCGCCGCCTCCGCGACCGGCATCGCCCCGGCCCCGCAGAGCGCCCTGCCGCCCCCGGCCCCGCCGGGACCCGCGCCCGACGGCGGCACGCCGAGCAGCGGCGCCCTGGACGCCGGAGCACGATAGGGCGCGCGTCGTCCTTGACGTTCGCTCGAACGCCGTCCTATTCCATCTCTTACGGAGGGAAGCATCCATGCGCAGATCCATTCGCCTCGCCGTCGCCGCCGCGGCCGTCGCCCTGGGCTCGGCCGCTTGCGGGGGCGCCCCCTGCAGCCAGTACTGCCAGAAGATCATCCAGTGCTGGCCGGCGTGGCACAACAACCAATCCTGCAGCGGCTCCCAGACCACTTGCGTCGAGCGCTGCCAGGAGGCCGATTCGATCGACCACACCGGCGACTTCGCGGGGATGGCCTCCTGCGTCACGAACCCGAACCTCTCCTGCGGCGACCTGACGGGCTCGGATCCCCACTGCCCGGGTGCGCAGCTGAACTTCGACAACACGTGCCAGTGATGCGAAGGCTCCTGCTCGCCGCCGCCGCGCTCTCGGGGCTCGTCGCCTGCGGCGCCCCCTGCAGCGCTTACTGCCAGAAGCTCCTCTCGTGCGCCCCCACGAGCCAGCTCGCCTGCGAGGATGAGCCGACGTGCGAGGAGCGCTGTAGCGAGGCCAACGCCGAGGACCGGACGGGCGACTTCGCGGCGGGCACCGCCTGCGTCGCGAACCCGAACTACAGCTGCACCGATCTCCTGAACGGCGCCTGCCCCGCGCCGCAGGCGCCAGCGACGCTGCCCGCCGTCCAGAGCTGCACCGCGGTGGGCGGCGGCCGCAACGGCTTCGTCTTCCCGACCTACGCGAGCGCCCCCTGGCAGATGTGCTCCCTCCAGCCCGGGACGATCGGCGGGATCGGCTGCTCGGTCACCGGCGGCTGAGCCCCCCAGGGCCTCGGCAAAGTCGCGAGGGACCCCTGCACCAGCGCTCGGCGTGTAGGCGATGAAGCACTGGGTCTCTCCCCGGCAGCCTTCCAAACGACACGGGCCCGGGAGATCGCTCTCCCGGGCCCGCCGACTGCCATCCCGTGGGCAGCCCGCACGTTGCACGGACCGCGCCGTGCCGCACCAGGAACTACGGGCCCTGGTTGCCGGAGCCGCTGGGCGTCTTGTCCGCCGGCGCGACAGGTCCTCGGGTCAACCCCGGGACCTGCTTGCCGTCTGGCTCGACGTAGACCAGCCCACCCTTGCCACCCGGGGTGATCGCCAGCTTCTGGCGCTTCCCCTTGTCGGTGCCGTGGACCTTCTTGGTCAGCTTGGCCGCCTTGGCGTCGGTGACGGCGTTGAATGCCGTCAGAGCCGCTTCGAAGAGCTGCGCCAGTTGTGCTGGCAGCAGAACCTTCCCGAGCAGAGTCACCTGGGAGGTCGCGGGGAGCAGCGTGTACCTGATCCAGGGCGCCGGCCGACTCGACTTGCCCGGCTGAAGACCCATTCCGGCGCCCTGGACTGCCACGGCCTTCTGTTGCGGCCTTCATAGATACAGGGGCCAGGAAGATCGAAAAGCGCGGCAACTTTCTGCGAAGGAGCGTTTCGTCCTGTGATCGCGAGGGGTTGCGATGTCGCCGACGAGCGCGGTCGCGGACCACGGGCGCGCGGTCGTGGAGCACTGGCGCATGGTCGCCGACCACTGGCGCGTAGTCGTGGACCACTGGCGCATGGTCGTGGACCACGGGCGCATGGTCGCCGACCACTGGCGCATGGTCGTGGACCACGGGCGCATGGTCGTGGACCACTGGCGCATGGTCGTGGACCACGGGCGCATGGTCGCCGACCACTGGCGCATGGTCGTGGACCACGGGCGCATGGTCGTGGACCACGGGCGCGTAATCGCCGACCACGGGCGCATGGTCGTGGATCACTTTGGGCGCTGGGAGCGGAAAGCTGACTTTGTCCGTCGTCCTGCTGAGCCCCCCCTGAGCCATTGCCAAGCGGGCCGTCTCCCTGAGATATTGAGACAGGGACATGGAGACTGACGCGCTGCGCCGCGGCAGCGAGATCTGGCCGCGCTACCTGCTCATCGAACCGCTCCTGTCGGGCAAGCGATTGCTCGAGGTGGGGGCCCTCGGCCGGCTCGGCATCGAGGGGGCGCGGCTGCTCGTCCAGCGCGGCGCGCGCGGCGTCCTCACGCTCGGCGATCCCGGCGAGGTCCAGCAGGCCCAGGCCAAGGAGCTGCCGCGGGGCGTCGAGATCGGGCGGCTCGACGAGCTCTCCGCGGGATCCCGGTTCGATCTCGTCCTCTTGCACGACTCCTCGCCGCTCCTCGCCGAGGGCGGCGCGGCCCGCTTCCGTTCGCTGCTCTCGCCCGGCGGCCTCTTGCTCGCCGTGGCGGTCAACCCCGACGCGGTGGACCTCGGCGGACCGCCGTGGCCCGGCCCCGGCTACGCCGACCTGGTCGCCCGACTCGGCGAGGCCTTCCCGTCGGTCCAGGTGGTCGTCCAGAGCCCGCTCGTCGGCTACACGCTCGTGCCCTATGGCGTCGACGACCCCGAGACGGCGGTGGACGGCACCCTTGCGGGCAACGTCGAGCCGTCGCACTACCTTCTGCTCTGCGCCGAGCGCCCCTTCGCCGTCGACGAGCTCTCCCTCGTCGCCCTGCCGACCCGGCCGCTCCTCGACGCACGGGCCTCGCCGCCCGCTCTCCCGCCCGAGGCGCCCGGAGCCACCGCGGCGCTCGCCGAGCTGGAGTCGACCGCCCAGCGGCTGCGCGAGGATCTCGCCGCGGCGGAGGCGGCCCGAGCCGAGCGCGAGAGCTGGGTCGCGGGGCTGCGGGGCGAGCTCGAGGAGAAGGAGTCGGCGCTCGGCTGGCGAGAGCAGGAGCTCCAGGCCGCCCATGCCGAGGCGACGGCGGCGCGGCGCGACGCCGAGGCCTACCGAGAGGATCGCGATCACGCCCGGCGGCAGCTCGCGGTTCGCGCCGAGGAGCTGACGGGCGCCGTCGCCCGCGCGAAGAGCAGCGAGACCGAGCTGCGCGAGCTGCGTGGCCGGCTCGAGCCGCTGCGCCGCTCGCTCGAGGAGGCCGAGAGCGGCCGCGCCGCCGCCGAGGCGCGCGCCCAAGCCGCCCGGGGCGCCGCGGAGAAGGCCGCGGAGGAGCTCGAAGTCGCGCGGCGGGCCCTCGCCGCCGCGGAGACCGAGGCGCACGAGCGACTCGCCGAGGCCGGACGGCTCGCCGCGGAGCGCGATCGGCTGCGGCAGGAGCTCGAGCAGGGCGGCAGCCGTCTCGGCGAGCTCGAGGCCGAGCTCGAGCGGCGCGGCGAGGCGGAGCTGCGCGCGGCGGCCGAGCGCGCGGGGCTGCGCGCGGCCGTCGAGGAGCGAGACGAGCGGCTCGCGCAGCTCGCGGCCGAGCTCCAGTCCCAGAAGGCCGCGGCCGGCGCCCGCCTCTCCGAGCTCGAGGCCGACCTCGTCGCGCTGGTGAACGCGAAGGAGCAGGTCGAGCTCCTCCTCGCCGAGACGCGCCAACGGGTCCGGGATCAGGGCCAGCTCGCGGAGGAGGCGGCACGCCAGATCGATGGGCTGCGGGTCTCCGAAGCGGCCCTGCGCAAGGAGCTCGCCGACGCGCGGGCGCACGCCGAGCGCGGCGTCGCCGAAGCCGAGGCGCTGCGGGCCGCCGAGGCGGGGCTGCGGCGGGAGCTCGCCGACGCGGCCGAGCGGCTGAGAGGGGCGATCGCCGACGCGTCGGACGCCGCCGAGCGCGCCGCCGAGCTCGAGCCGCGGATCGAGGAGGGTCGCGCCCGCGCGGCCCGCCTCGAGCGCGACATCGCGACGCTCGCAGCCGCCGAGTCGCAGGGGCGGGCCCGCGCCGAGATCGCCGAGGCCCGGGCGCAGTCGGTCTCCGAGGCCCTGCGCCGCGTCGAGCAGTCCCAGGCCGACGGGCGCGCCGAGCTCGATCGGCTGCGGGAGGAGCATGCCGCCCGCGAGGCGCTCCGGCTCGAGACGGCGAGGGCGCTCGAGGCGCAGGCCTCCCAGGCGCGCGAGGCGGCGGGGGCGCTCGCGATCGAGCGCCGCGGCGCCCAGGAGCTGCGCGAGCGGCTCTCGCGCGCCGACGATCTGCTGCGCGCCGCGCAGGCGCGGGCCGATGCCGCCGAGCGGGAGACTCACGAGCAGGCGGACCGGCTCGAGGCCTCCGAACGGCGCCTGCGCGAGCTCGACCTGACCGCGTCCGAAGCGGGGCGGCGAATCGCCGAGGCGGACGAACGGGCCACGGCGGCCGAGCGGGCGCTCGCCGAGGCGAACGAGCGGCTGCGAGCGGCCGAGGGCGGCGCCGGCGTGGCGAACGAGCGGCTCGCCGAGGCCGAGCGGGGGGTCGCGGAGGCGTCGGGGCGCGCCGCCGCGGCGGAGAAGCGAATCGAGGAGGCCGAGCGACGGCTCTTCCAGGCGGAGTGGCGGGCCGAGGAGGCGGAGCGGCGCGCCGACGGGGCCGAGCGGCTCGTCAGCGAGGCCAAGGCGGCCGCCGCCGAGGCGACACCCCGCATCGAGGAGCTCGAGCGCGAGCTCGAAGGCGCCCGGCGGCGCGCCGAGAGCGCGGACGCCGACCGCGAGACCGTCGCGCTCGCGCTCTCCCAGGCGCGCGAGAGCGGGGCGAAGGCCAGCCTCGCGGCCGACGAGGCGCGGGCCGAGCGCGAGGCCTCGCGGCGACGGATCGAGGAGCTGCTCGAAGGGCAGGAGGCGTTGCGCGCCGAGGCCGACCGGCTGCGGACGGCCCTCGCCTCGGCCGAATCGGGCGCCGCCGCCCGCGAGGGGCTCGAGGGCGAGGTCGCGCGGCTGAAGGCCGAGCTGCTCGCGGCGCAGCAGCAGCGGCTCCAGGCCATCCGGCCGGTGGTCGCCGACGACTGGGGCGCCCAGGCCGAGGGCGCGAGCCTGCGCTCGGAGATCGAGCGGCTGCAGGGCCGGATCGCCGAGCTCGGGCGCGAGGTCCAGGAGACCCGCCGCGAGCTCTCCCTGCGGGCCGAGGAGGCGGCACGCGCGCCGCTGCTCGCCGCCGAGCGCGACCGGCTCGAGGCAGCCCTGGCGGCCGCGCAGGCAGAGCTGCGGCAGCTCGCCGCCCTACCCAGCGTCATGCTCGGCCAGGCGCTCGCCGCGGTCGGCGAACCCGCGGACGACGTCCTCTCGCTGCGCGCCCAGGCGGACGCCCGCGAGGAGAAGCTGAACCTCCTGCGCCAGGAGCTCGCCGACCGGACCGACCGGATTGCGCGACTCGCGACCGAGCTCGGCGAAGCCCAGGCGCGCACGAGCCGATTCGCCGGGAGCTGACGCGCGAGGTTCCCCGTGGCGTCGTCTGAAAAGAGCCGACTCCAACGGCGGCCGCGCGACCGCGCGGCCCCGGCCCCCTCCCCCCGCCGCCGGCGCTGGCCCTGGGGGCTCCTGCCCATCGCGGCGCTCGTCGCCTGGGGGCTCTGGCCGTCGGGCCCGACGACCGCTGGCGGCGGCGCTGGAGCTGCCACGGCCTCGCCTGCGCGGGCGGACGGGGACTCTTCGGACGATGGCGGCGAGGCTCCCGCTGCCGCGGCCTCCCTCGGTGGAAAGGTCGTCGAGCGGGGCGCGGGCCCGGTGGCGGGGGCGCGCGTCGTCCTCGCCGACGACGCCGACCGGCTGCGGGAGACATCGAGCGGCGACGGCGGCAGCTTCCACTTCGACGATCTCCCGCCCGGCAACTACCGGCTCCAGGCCGAGGCCGGCGCGCTGACCTGCGATCCGCTGGGGCCGCTCCCCGTCGCGGCGGGGGACGACCTGCGCGGCCTCGTGATCGAGCTCTCCCCGGGCGTCCGGCTCGCGGGCCGGGTCCTCGACCTGAGGACCCGCCAGGGCATCGGGGGCGCGACGCTCACGGTCGCCGGGAGCGCGATCTCCTCCACCGCCGACCCCGGCGGCCGCTACCTCTTCGCCGCCGTCCCCGCCGGCGATCGGACGATCGTCGCCGAGGCCCAGGGCTACCTGAAGCGCAGCGTTCGGCTCTCGTACCCGCCGGGCGCCAGCGCCGCCGGGCTCGACCTCTACCTCCGGCGCGCCGCCCACGTCGCGGGCATCGTGGTCGACCCGGGCGGCACGCCCGTGCCCGGCGCCTCGCTCTGGGCCAGCCGGTACCGGGCGAGCGGCGAGGACGCCCCGCTCGCGCCGCTCGCCCGCGAGACCGGCCCGGACGGCCGCTTCGCGGCCGACGTCGAGCCCGGCCTCTACCGGCTCGTCGCCCGCTCGCCCGGCTTCGCGGAGGGGCGCAGCGGCGAGCTCGACCTCGCCGAGGGGAGCTCGCGAGAAGATCTGCGGCTCGCGCTCGCCGCGGGCGGCGAGATCGACGGCACGGTCGTCGACTCCGCCGGCGCGCCCGTGGCCTCGGGCCGGGTCCAGGCGCTCTTGGCCGACGATCGCTGGCCGGTCGCGGAGACGGCGCTCGGCGCGGGCGGCCGCTTCTCGCTCCACGGCGTCCCGGCGGGCCACCTCGTCGTGGTGGCGGACGCGGCCCAGGCGCGCGGCGAGGCCGAGGCGAGCCTCGAGTCGGGAGGGCAGGCCCAGGTCGAGATTCGGCTCGGGGCCGAGACGCTCGAGGGCAGCGTGGACGACGGCTCGGGTAGCCCGGTCGCGGGGGCGCTCGTCGTCGCGAGGCCCGTCGGCCTCGGCGAGGCGGGGGAGCGTTCGACGCTCTCGGCGGCGAACGGAAGCTTCCACCTCGGCGGGCTCGTCGGAGGTCGCTTCGACGTCGCGGCGAGCAAGGACGACGGCTCCGCCGAGCTCCGCGGGATCGTGGCGGGCAGCCGCGACGTCCACCTCTCGCTCGCGGTCGGCTCGGTGTCGGGCTGGGTCGAGAGCCCGGACGGCGCCGGGATCACGGACTTCACCCTCTCAGCGGAACCCCAGGTCCCGGGGCGGGGCCGGCCGCGCAGCCAGCACGTCTTCGACGCGCGGGGCGAGTTCAAGCTGGTGCTCGCCCCGGGCAGCTACGTCTTGCGGGCCAGCGCGCCCGGCTACGCCGAGGGGCTGCTGAGCGACGTCTCCGTGGCCGGCCACGAGCCGACCTCGGGCCTTCACCTCCAGCTTCGACCGTCCGGCACGATCGACGGGCTCGTCCTCGACGCCTCGACCGGAGCGCCGCTCGTGGGCATCCACGTCGCGGTCGACCGCGGCCACGCCTGGGCCGTGGGCCGGGAGGCGGGCGGCGCCTCGGCGACCAGCGGCCTCGACGGCCGCTTCGCGCTGCGCGACGTCGCGCCGGGCCGCTGGCCGGTCTTCGCCGACTCGGCGGACTTCGAGCTGGCGGGGCCGCCGCCCGTGGTGGCGGTCGATCCCGGAGCCGACTCGCCGCCGGTCGAGCTGCGGATGCGCCGCGCCGGCAAGCGCGAGCAGGAGTACGCCGGCATCGGGATGTCGATCTGGCAGCGGGGCGGGAGCAAGTTCGCCGCCGAGGTATTCGAGGGCGGCCCAGCCTTCGAGGCGGGCGTGCGCGGCGGCGACGAGATCCTCGCCGTCGACGGCGCCGCCGCCCAGTCGCTCGGGCTCCCCGATCTGGTCGCCCGGATCCGCGGCCCGGTGGGGAGCGAGGTCACGCTCGACATGCAGCGCTCGAACGGCGGCCCCGGCTACGAGGTCGTCGTCCCCCGCGCCGACATCAAGATGTTCTAGGCCCCGCTAGAGCAGCTCGCCGCGCTCGCCGAGGAGCAGCTCGCGGACCAGCGGGATCGGCGGGGCCCCCACCGAGAGCAGCGCGTCGTGGAACTTCTCGAGCGAGAAGTCGGCCCCGAGCTTCTTCTGGTAGTCGTGCCGCAGCTTCTCGATCTCGAGCTTGCCGAGCGCGTAGTAGAGGTAGATCGGATCGGCGGTGCCCCGCTGCGCCTCTCGAAGGGCGTTGGCGTGCGTCATGTACGCCTCCTTCTCGAAGAAGCGGACGCCGTCCTCGAGGCTCATCCCGCGGGTGTGCATCCGGATGCCGACGAGGTAGCGGCAGAGCCGGACGAGCGCCCACTGCTCCTCGGAGATCCAGAGCTTCGGGTCGCCGTGGCCGTAGCCCTCCTCGAGCAGCATCTCCTCGGTGTAGTGGGCCCAGCCCTCGACGAAGGTGTTCGCTGTGACGAGCTTGCGGACGAGGGTCGGGCTCTTCGGGAGCCAGAGGAACTGGACGTAGTGGCCCGGGAAGGCCTCGTGGATGGCGGTGTTCGCGATGTCGCCCTTCCAGAACGCCTCGAGGTGCTCCTCGCTGCGCTCCGGGGACCAGCCCGCCTCCGGGAGCGTGATGTAGAAGTAGGCCTCGCGCGCCTTCGGCTCGAGCGGCCCCGGCGTGTCCATCGAGGCGAAGCTGAAGGCGCGCGCGAAGGGCGGCGTCTCGAGCACCTTCGGCATGACCTCCGAGGGGACGCCGACGACGTGGTGCGAGACGCAGAACTCGCGCAAGGCGCCGAGCAGCTCCTGCGTCTCGGGCAAGAGCCGCCGTGCCGTCGGGTGGTCGCGAGTCAGCGAGGCGAGCAGCTCGAGCGGCGGCCTCGTCGGGTCGATCTGCTTCGCCGTCTCGGCGAGCCTCGCCTGCTGGCGGCGCAGCTCCGCCTCGCCGATCCGCAGGAGGTCGTCGACGGGGAGATCGACCATCTCCTCGTAGAGGAGCTTCTTGCGCCAGAGCTTCTCGCCCAGCCGGAAGTCGCCGTCGGCCTGCGGGAGGAGGTCCTTCTTCAGCCAGTCCCGGTAGGAGTGCAGGGCCTCCGTCGCGGCCTTGGTCGAGTCGGCGAGCGCCGAGACGAGCGCCGGGTCGTGCACCGACTCGAAGGCGGTCGGAACGTCGTGGGAGAGAAAGTCGATCGTGCCGTCGACGTCGTCCAGGGCGATCTCGACCCAGAGCTTCGGCGGGTGGGAGAGGTTGCGCTCGGCGTCGTCGAGCAGCCCTGGGATCGCCTTCTCCCGGGCGACGACGTCGCGCATCCGCTCGTCGAGCGGCGCGAAGTCGCGCCTCACCAGGCCGAAGACGCCCCAGGAGATCCGGTCGCCGTAGTACGAGGGCTGCCGCTCCCAGGAGCGGACCTCGGCGAGGTCGAGCAGCTCCGCCTGGATCGACGAGAGGAGGAGCTCGCGGTCGATCCGGTCGTCTGGCGGCAGGCTCGCGGCCGGCATGGACGAGAGCTCGGCGAGCGAGGCCCGCAGCCGGCTGACCTCGCGCCCGATGGAGGCACGGGAGAGGTCGGGCATCGCGCTGTCCCGGTCGTGGAGCCCCTGGTCGGTCGCGTCTCCCGGCCGGAAGTCGAAGTAGCCCTTGAAGTAGCGCTCGACGAAGCGCTGGAAGGCGCGGTGGGAGTAACCGGTCTCGGCGGCGGACGGGGCCTCGGCCTGGGTCGTGGCGCAGCCGAGCGGCAGCAAGACGCAGAGGGCGAGGAGGTTCGGTCGGGACAAGGGCGGCTCCTTCGGGGGAATTTGGTGAGCTTCAGAGGATCCGGGCGAGGGCGACGTGGCGGCTCTCGTCCCGCGCGGCGCGGAGATCGCGCGTGAAGGACGGCGGCAGCAGCCGCCCGGCGAGCGCGCGGTGGGACTCGTCCTTGACCAGGCGGAAGGAGCGTTCCGAGAGAAAGCCCGCGACCTCGGCGGGCGCGAGCCCGAAGCGGTACGGCTCGCCGACCCGGGCGACGAGCCGGCGGATCGCCGCCTCGGCTCCCCGGGGCCGCTCGAGCAGCTCCCGGTCGACGTAGGTGAAGGCGAGGAGCGAGCCCGGGGCGGAGAGCGCGCGCACGGCCCCGAGCGTCGCGCCGACGGCGCGGGCCGTGAGGTAGGGCGTCACGCCCTCCCAGAGGGTGAGGGTCCGCGCGCCGGGGTCGTGGCCGAGCGAGGCGAGCCGCGCCGGCAGCTCGACGAGCGGCATCGCCTCGAAGTCGAACGGCACGAAGGAGACGGGGGCAGGCGGAGCGCCCATCCGCTCGAGCAGCCGCCGCTTTCGGGCCTGCGTCGCCGGGTGGTCGACCTCGAAGACTCGGCAGCCCTCGAGCTCGCGCGAAAAGCGCCAGGCGCGCGCGTCGTAGCCCGCGCCGAGCAAGAGGAGCTGCCGGCCGCTCGCGCGCGCGAAGTCGAGCACGATCTCGTCGAGCGCTCGCGTGCGCAGCTGCATCCAGAGCATCGTCCGTCGCACGGGCCCGACGGCGATGGAAAAGAGCGGCGCGAGCGCCGGGCGGCGCGAGGCGGCGCGGCGCAGCCGGACGGCGAGCTCGCCGCCGAAGCGAGCGCCGTAAGGATCGTCGCAGAGCCTCGCCTCCCGGGGCAAGAGCGGCGCGAGGCCTCGCATCGCCGCGACCCAGCCGGCGGTCGCGCTCGGAGCGCCTTGCTTCACCGACGCTTCCGCCTGCCGCGCGGCGGCGACGGCCGGGCTTCGCGCATCCCCTCGACCGCCCCCTCGAAGGGATCGGCCTCGCCCTCGCCCGCGGCGGGCTTCTGGCCGGCCGCCTCCTCGAGCCGCGCGAGCCGCTGGGAGAGACGGCCGAGCGCCTCGGCCACGGGGTCCGGGAGATCGGCGTGGGCCACGTCGACGGGACGACTCTGGTGGCGCACGAGTCTGCCGGGGACACCGACCACGGTGGCATTGGCCGGAACGTCGCGGATGACCACCGATCCCGAACCGATGCGCGCCCCCTCGCCGACGTCGATCGCGCCCAGGACGCAGGCGTTCGAGCCGACCACGACGTCCTGGCCGAGCCGAGGGTGGCGCCGCACCCGCGCATGGCTGACGCCGCCGAGGACGACGCCCTTGTAGAGGACGCAGCCGTCGCCGACCTCGGCCGTCTCGCCGATGACCACCCCCATGCCGTGGTCGATGAAGACGCCGCGCCCGATCCGCGCGCCCGGATGAATCTCCACCCCCGTCAGAGTGCGGCCCAGCTGCGAGAGGATCCGAGGCCCGAGGACGAGGCCGCGCCGCCAGAGCGCGTGCGAGATCCGGTGGATCCAGAGCGCGTGGAGGCCGGGGTAGCAGAGCGCGACCTCGATTCGCCCGCGCGCGGCCGGATCCTGTCGCAGCGCGGCGTCGACGTCCTCGGCGGCCCGTTCGATGAAACCCCACATGATCGGCGGCTCTTGTATCGAACGAATGGGCCGGGGCCAAGGGGGCCCGAACCACGGACCACGAAGGAGCCCGGGCGCCTCGGGGCTTACTGCGGCGGGCTGCCCCGGAAGATCTGCATCAGGCCGCCCGAGTTCATCTGCAAGAAGAAGCCGAAGCTGAACTTGATCTCGCCATTCGCGTCGACGAGCGCCGGCGGTGGATTCAAGAACGGCTGGGCGCGCTTGAAGGCGCCCATCGCCTCCTCGTCGAGGAAGTCCACTCCGCAGCTTCGCTCCACCGTCAACTCGCGCACGCCCCCCTCGCGGTCGAGCGTGATGCTGAGGATGGTGCGCCGGTCCCGCCAGCCGTAGATCTGCCCCGAGGGATCTCGGCGCCGCATGACGCTGCCCGGATCCCAGTGCTCGGCGACGCTCTGCTTCACCCGGTTGAAGAAGCCGGCGTACTTCCATTCGCGCGTGTTGAGGAAGGTCCCCTCCCCTTCGTCCACGCCCTCGAGGTGGTCGGGGGCCGGCGCGCCGGCGATCCGGTCGAGGATCGACTGCGACGGCACGAGGTTCAGCTTCGAGCCGGTCCCGCCCGTCCCGAACGCCTGAGCCGACTCCCCTTCTCCCTTGCCCTCCTGGACCCGGAAGCGGCTCGAGTTGCCATGGACCCCCTCCGTGGCGCTCCGCTCGGGCAGCTCGCCGTTCTTCCCGGGCGCCACCGCGAGCTGCTGGCGTGGCTTCACGTCGGGGATCTCGAGCTTGTGCCCGCCCTCCCGCGCCCGCTCCGCCTGCCGCTGCTTGCCCACCGACGGCTGGCCGATGGCCATCACCTTGTCGCCCGCGTCCTTGCCGGGGAGCTTCTGCGGCTTCGCGACGGTGGTGTGGCGCGGCATCGCATTCTTGTAGAAGGCGCTCTTCTGCTGCGACTGCGTCTCACGCTGAACGTGGGTGTTGTACTCGGAGTAGCGGTGGGTGTCGGCCGGGGGATTCGTATCGGGAGTCGGCGCCACGTCGACGATCTGGCCCGGAATCTTCGGCGGCTCCGGCTTCTTCTCGGCCGGTTTCTGCTCGGGGGCCGGGGTCGCGAGCTGCGGCGCCTGCGTCTGGGGGCCGGCCCGGCGATCGGTCTCTCCCTCGGCCTGCCGGTTCGCCGCCCACTGTGAGGGCGAGAGATCGAGCATCTGGACCTGCGCGGGAGGCCGGCCCAGCTCGGAGGAGGGCTCGGGCAGGCTCGCGACGAGGAGACCGAACCCGAGGAGCAGAAGGGCGACGGGGAGCGATCCCAGCGCCGCGAGGACGAGGCGACGCCGGTCCTCGCGCCGGTGGCGGAGGCGGTAACGGAGGTAAGGCTGCCGCTCGACGACCGGCATCAGTCTCCCTGTGACGGAGAATCCATGGGGAGTCTAGCAGCCCCACCAACGTTATTCATGCCAGCAGTCATGGGGGTGCTGACGATCTGGGGTCAGTAGATCTTCGAGGGGTCGGCGCCATTGAAGTAGTGACGCAGGATGTCACGGTAGCTCTCCCCCCGCAGCGCCCGGCCGATGGCCCCGGTCTGGCACATGCCGACGCCATGCCCCCAGCCGGCGCCGCGGAAGACGAAGCCGGCGGGCTCGGGATCCACGACGAAGGCCGAGCTCGGCAAGTTCCTGAAGAGCTTACGGATTACGAGCTCGCCCCGCACCTCGGCGACCCCCCGCTCCCCCTCGACGCGCAGCGCCGCGGCGCGCCCCGAGACGCCCCGATCGAGCGGCACGAGCCGCCGGACCCGACCCACCCCGAGGGGCGCCGCCAGGGCGTCGATCTCGGCCGACTCGAAGCGCCTCGACCAGCGGTACTTGGGGCTTCCCGCCTGCCCGGGGAGGTGGCAGTAGGCCGGGGGATCGGCCGAGAGCCAGCGGCGGAGCGACGCCTCGGTCGAGCCCGGCCCTGGGTCCGCGTCCCCCTCCAAGAGATCGCTCACCCCGCGCAGGGAGGGATCGGGCGGGCCGCCCCAGACCACCTCGTTGTTCTCGGTGTGACCTCCGCAGATCGCCGAATAGACGGAGTCGACGAGCCCGTCTTTCGAGAAGAGCGCCTCGCCCCGGGTCGCCCGAACGGCCGCGTCGGTGCTGGGACGCTCGCCCCCGAGTCCCGCGTAGACCTGGCAATGCTGCTCGGCGCAGAGGAGGTACGGATCGGTCAGGTGGCGCGCGCCGATTTTGGCGAGCACCTCGCCGCGCGCCGTCACGGCCTGGGCCTCGAGCGCCGCCGGCGGCGAGCTCGCGTAGATCTCGGAGGGGACGAGCCCACGCAAGAGCTCCTCGAGCGGCAGCGCCTCGACGAGCGCGAGCTTGCCGTCCTCGCCGACCACCGCGTAGAGGCGGCCGCGGTAGCGCCGATCGGCGAAGCCGTGAAACGCGTAGCCGACGCCGTACTCGACCCGCTTCACCTCGATCGAGCCGACCTCGAGGGCCTCGACGATCGCGACGTCCTGCGAGGCCGCGATGGCCACGCCGCCCGCCCCGTCCGCGATCTCGACGACGCCATGCGGCCGATCGAGCAGCTCCTCGTGCAGCGTCGCGACGGCGTCGTAGCGGCGCCGCAAGAGCGCGATCTCCGCCTCGGCGGCGGCCCGGTCGCCGGCCTCGCCGACGAGCACGAGCTCTCGCCGATTGTCGAGCACCCGCCCCGCGATGCCGTAGACCGTGCCGATCGTCCGAACGGTCACCGGCAGCCCGCGCCCCTCCCAGAGCGCGCGGGCCTTCGCGAGCCCGGCCCGGTCCCGGAAGGCGACGTCCGCGACCTGCGCGTAGTCGGCGAGCTTCGCGGGCGTCGCCGCCGAGAGGCGAAAGCGGACCGACACGCCCGCCGGTACGCCCACCTCTTTCTGGCCGGCGCCGCGCAGCTGCACCCGCAGCTGCGTCTCGCCCGACAGATCGATCTCGTCCTGTCCTTCCATGAGCCGGACCGTGACGAGCGGCGCCCCCTCGGAGGCGAAGTTGATCCGGTGGGCGTAGAGGAACTCGAGCGGATCGTCGGGGGCCGGCGGAACGCTCTCCGCGCCGCCATCGGGGGCCGCCTCGAGCGCATCCGGCGGCGGCAGGGGCAGCGGCGCTGGCGCCTCCTCGGGCAGCGCGAGGATCGGCCCGAGCGGCGTGCTCAAGGGGCCCGCCGTGGCGGCGAGAACGAGGCCCAGCGCGAGAAGTCGCACCCGTCGCCTCTACCGTCCCGGAACCCCGCCGGTCAACCTGCCAGCGATGGAGCGAGCGGCGGAAGAGGTGGAACGAGGGCAGCGGTCCGCCCTCGCCCCCGGCGACCGCCTCAGGAATCCACCGGTGCCACCCCCGCGCGAGCGCGGAAGGCGGCCAGCAGCCTCCGCGTCACGGGGCCCGGTCGGCCGCTCCCGATCGCCCGCCCGTCGAGCCGAACGAGCGGGACGATCTCGCGGGTCGTGCTCGTGAGGAAGAGCTCGTCCGCCGCGAAGAGATCCTCCGGGCCGAGCGGCGTCTCGGCGGCCGGCAGGCCCAGCTGCCCGGCGAGATCCAAGACCACCCGGCGCGTCACGCCCTCGAGGATGCCGTCGAGCGGCGGGGTCGCGAGCCCGCCCGCCCGGACGGCGAAGACGTTCGAGCTGCTCCCCTCGGTGACCCGTCCGTTCGCATCGAGCATCAGCGCCTCGTGGGCGCCACGAGCGCGGGCCTCGCGCACGGCCAGCACGCTGTTCAGGTAGTTGCCCGTCTTGGCCGCTGGGTCGACCGCCTCGCGCAGGTTGCGCCGGACGTGAACGACGCAGGCCTCCACCCCGTCGCGGTAGACGTCGGGCGGCGGCGGCGCGAGCGGGCGGACGATGACGACGACGTGCGGATTGCAGGCGAGCGCCGGGTCGAGGCCGATCTCGCCCTCCCCGCGCGTGATCACGAGCCGCACATACGACTCGTCGTTGCCCGAGGCGGCGAGCGTCCGCTCGATGCGGGCGAGGAGGAGCCCGCGGGGCACCGGCAGCACGAGGCCGATGAGCTCGCCCGAGCGCTCGAGCCGGTCGAGGTGGGCCTCGGCCTCGAAGAGGTGGCCCCGGTAGGTCCGGAAGACCTCGTAGATCGAGTCGCCGTAGAGAAAGCCACGGTCGAAGATCGAGAGGCGGGCCGCGCCCGGGGGCACGAGCCGACCGTCGATGGAGGCGAGGGTTCCCATGGCCGGATACTACGACAGGGCCCGCGCGAATGCCTTTCGCTCCAACTCCCCGGCCCTCGCGCCTCTCGACGGGTCGGGGAGAGGGAAATTGACCTCGAGCGGCATCGGCGGTAGCTAGTGCGGCGCGATGATCGAGCCTTCGCCGTTCGACTGCCGCCACTGCGGCTCGCCGCTCGAGCGGCTCCGCTCCGAGGCGAGCCCCGTCGAGTACCTCCGCTGCCCGCGCTGCGACCGGCAGTTCGCCGTGCTCGGCGAGGACGAGCTGCGGCGGCTCGCCCGCCCGCGCGCCGGGGCAACCCCGGGACGATCCGACGAGGCGCTCTCCGCGCTGCGCGAGCGGCTCGACCGCTGGCTCGCCCACGCCGAGGGGACCGACCCGTTCGCCGCGCTCGGGCTGCCGAAAAGCGCCGGGCCGCGCGAGGCGCGCGAGCGCTTCCACGAGCTCGCGCTGCGCCACCACCCCGATCGGGGTGGCGACGCCCTGGCGATGCAGCGGATCATCGAGGCCTATGACCTCCTGCGCGACCGTTTCGCCCGCGAGGCAAGGGCGGCTCGGGCGAAGGAGCGGGCGGCGCCAACGCCCGTGAAGCCGCGGTCGGTGGCGCTCTCGCGCCGCCAGCCCGCGAGCTGGGCGCGCGCGCGGGGGACGCAGCCATGAAGCGGACGCTCTCACTCTCGCTCGCGCTGCTCGCGCTCGCCGGCTGCTCGCGCGTCGATTACGTCGAGATCGAGCCGAGCCAGGTTCTGCTGCGCCGGCGAGGCGAGGGGCTACAGCTGCGAGCGAAGCCGATGAACCGCAACGGCCAGTACTTCCCCCGCGAGCCCGTCTCCTGGAGCGCCGACGACCCAAAGGTGGCGAAGATCGATCGAGACGGGCAGCTCACTGCCGTGGGTCCGGGGCACGCCGTGGTCACCGCGAAGGCGGGCGGCCGGACCTCCACGGTCGATGTCGAGGTCCGCACCGTCGAGACCGTGCGGGTGACCCCGGCGAGCGTCACGCTGAAGGTCGACGACGGCGCCTTCCGGCCGGAGGTCGAGCCGCTCGACTCGAAGGGGCACGAGCTCAAGGACCGGACCATCGAGATGAAGGCGGCGGACGAGAACGTCGCCGACGTCGACGGCGAACAGATCTGGCCCGTGGGTCCGGGTCACACCGTCGTGACCGTGCGAGCGGACGACCGGAGCGGCAGCATCGAAGTCACCGTGACCGGCACCGGAAAGGGCACGAAGAAGGGGAAGCGGCGCCAGTAGCCCGCGGGCGGCCCCAGCGCTACTGGGCCACGATCGCGATCGTCTGGCTCCCGACGTTGCCCCAACCGTCGGTGACCGTCACCGTCGCCGTGTAGCTTCCCGGCGCCGTGAAGGTGTGGTCGAGCCAGCCGTCCACTCCGCTCGCGCCGTCGCTCGTCGTCCAGAGGAAGCCAGCGATCCAGTCGTTCGGATCCGTCGTCGTCGAGCCGGTCGCGTCGAGCTCCAGCCAGAACGGCGCCGGGCCAGTCGTCCCGGGGTTCGAGGTGACGACGATCTGGATGGGGCTTCCGCCGCCGCCACTGGTCGAGCCACCCGAACTCGTCCCCCCGCTCGTCGCCCCCCCGCCGACCGAGATGGGAATGGTCTGCGTGGCCGTGTTCCCGTACCCGTCGGTCGCGACGACCGTCGCGGTGTAGCTTCCCGCCACCGCGAACGTGTGGTCGAGCCAGGAGGCCGTCCCGCTCGCGCCATCGCTCGTCGTCCACTGAAAGGCCGCGATCCAGTCGTTCGGATCGCTCGTCGTCGTGCCCGAAGCGTCGAGCTCGACCCAGAACGGCGCCAGGCCGCTCGTCCCCGGGTTCTCGGTCACGACGAGCTGGATGGCACTCGATCCGCCGCTGGTCGTCGTACCGCCACTCGAGCCACTCGAGGTCGAGCCACTCGTCGAGCCGCCGGAGGTCGAGCCCCCTGAACTGGAGCCGCCGCTCGTCGTCCCGCCGCCCACGGAGATGGGAATGGTCTGCGTGGCCGTGTTCCCGTACCCGTCGGTCGCGACGACCGTCGCGGTGTAGCTTCCCGCCACCGCGAACGTGTGGTCGAGCCAGGAGGCCGTCCCGTTCGCGCCATCGCTCGTCGTCCACTGAAAGGCCGCGATCCAGTCGTTCGGATCGCTCGTCGTCGTGCCCGAAGCGTCGAACTCGACCCAGAACGGCGCCAGGCCGCTCGTCCCCGGGCTCTCGGTGACGACGAGCTGGATGGGGCTCGTCGCACCGCCACTCGTGGTCGAGCCGCCGGTCGTCGACCCGCCGCTGGTCGTCGACCCGCCGCTGGAGGATCCGCCGCTCGCCCCCCCTCCCCCCGCGCCCGAGAGCAGCCGCACGGTCGAGCTCCCCTCGTCGACGACGGCCACGGTGCCGTCCGGCAGGATCGCGACCCCAGCGGGCTCGCTGAAGCTCGCGGACGTCCCCGTCCCGTCGGCGGCGCCCATCGCTCCGCTGCCCCCGAACGTTCCGACGCTGCCGCCCTGGATCCAGCGGATCCGGGAGTTGCCCGTGTCCGAGACGAGGACTCGGCCGCCGGCCTCGGCGATGCCGTTCAGCGGCATGAAGAGCGCGCCCCCGGCGGGCCCGTCGGCAAAGCCGCCGTTGCCGGCGTAGCTCGCGATCGTCGTCACCGTGAAGCTGCCGTCGAGCGAGAGTTCGCGGATCGTTCGGCTCCCCGTGTCGATGAACCAGAGGGCGCCGTCACCGTACGCGATGCCGGTCGGCCGATAGACGCTCGCGGCCGGCCCCGACCCGTCCGAGGTCCCCATTCCGGAGATCACCGTCGTCACCGTCTGATCCGGCGCGACGTGGGCAATCCGGTCGTTCTGCGAGTCGGTCACGTAGAGGTCGTTGCCAACCGCGGCAACTCCCGTGGGGAGGTAGAAGCGCGCCTGCGTGCCGACGCCGTCCTGCTCGCCCGCCCCGCCCCCGGGATCGCCGGCCCAGGTGGCGACGGTCCAGCCCGCGCCGGGCGTGATGCGGACGATCCGGTTGTTGCCGCTGTCGCAGACGTAGAGCGACCCGTCCGCGCCGATGGCGATCCCCTCGGGGAGCCAGAGCCCCGCCTGCGCTCCGGGACCGTCGGAGATCCCCGGCTGCCCCGTGCCGGCGATGGTCGAGACGACGCCGTTCGCGATGAGCCGCACCACGTCGTTGTTCGTGTCCGCGACGTAGACGTTCCCCGCCCCGTCGGCGGCGATGCCGGCCGGCCGGTCGAAGCGAGCCTGCGCCGCGGGCCCATCGACGAGCCCGGTCGAGCCCGACGCGCCCGCCAGGGTGGTCACCTGGGCGACGGCACGCGACAGATCGGTGGGCGGCGGAGTCCCCGCGCCGAAGGCCGCGCCGGCCGAGGCCGGGAAGAGCCCCGCCCGCGCGAGCACGTTGTCGGTCATCGTCTGCACCCGCGCGTCGGCGCGGCCCGGGTAGGCGAGCCCCCAGGCCCACTCCACCGTCCCCGCCGCGAAGACGAAGCCGCCCGCCGTGGTCGGGTAGACCGACGCCTGGTGCTCGCTCGGCCCGCCCGTGAACTGGACGACTGGCTCGGAGGAGAGCGGGACGAGGCCGCTCGGCTCGAAGCCGTTCGCCGCGCGCCGATCCGACTCGTAGCCGATGAGGAGCGGGATGGTGTCGCCGTCCTGCGCGCCCGTGCCGGCGTAGAGCCAGGACGAGGCGTTCTGCACGACCCACGGCGCGTCGGTGAGCTGCCAGGCGTCGTACAGGATCCCCTGGAGCGCGTTCTCGGGATCGTTCACCGGCGGCTCGCGCCACATCACCGTGGCGAGCGGCGTCCCCTGGTCGGGGTCGTCCTGCTGGTCCTGGTCCTTGTAGCAAGTGACCGTCCGCGCGGGCGTACCGTCCGCGGGAGACGGCTCGATCCGGACCTGCCAGTAGACCGAGTTACCGCAGAAGAACGCCGCATCGGTCCCCTGCGTGATCGCCTGCTCCACGGCCGAGCGCTGGTTGCGCGACCAGTACTCGTCGTGCCCCACCGCCATGTAGAGCTTCTGCCCGGCCAAGAGGCTCGGGTTCTGGTCGACGTCGACGTCGGTGAGGTAGGTGACGTCGTAGCCTCGCGCCTCGATCCACTGGACGAATTCCTGCTCGTACCAGGTGAACTCGCCGGAGCCGGCCCCCTCGCCGTAGGGCCGGTTGTACGAGACCCGCTTCGCATAGCCGCCGACGAGGCCGATCGAGTCGGCGTAGAGGCTCTCGCCCCCCCAGAAGTTGTAGGCCTGGTAGGTGTTCGTCGACGACTGGAAGACGGCCACGCCCTTTCGCTCGTCCGCCCGGACCACGAAGACGACGTAGCTCTGCGGGCCGTCGTCTCGCGTCATGAGGACGAGGTAGACGCCGCTCACCCACGATGGGTCGGTCTGGAGGGTGAAGGAGACGGGCCAGCGGCACTCGACGAGGCCGGTCGTCGGATCGGGGATGGGCGTCGGCTGACTGTCCACCGGCACGGGCCCGCCCGAGGCGAGGAATCGCCCCCCGAGCCCCTGGTAGTAGCCCATCCGGAAGAGGCTCCAGGAGAGCGTGTGAGGCCCGTCCGCCCGGACGTGGACGGCGATCCCGCCCCCGTGCTCGACGCTCGTCGCCCCGGCGTAACCCTCGAGCTGCCCCGGCGCCGCGATCCACGAGAGGTTCCAGGCGGAGCTGCCCGGGAGCTGGTTCTCCGCGCTCACCGGGTTCGACGAGAGCGGCTGACTGGATCGAGCGCCCCCGCTCGACGGCAGCCTCGACCTCCCGCACCCGAGGAGCGCGATCGCTCCCAGGATTCCCACCCCGATCCGATGCATGGCTCCCCCCCCCGATCGGAAGGAAAGCTCTGGCCCGCGTGGCCCGACCGCAAGCGGGCGCGGGACCGGTCAGCCGGCGTCGCTCCCGGCGTCGGGCGGCGCGAGCGCGACGCACGCCGCGCCCTCGCAGGCGGTGCCGGCGGGGCAGGCGTGGCGGCAGCTCCCGCAGTTCAGGTTGTCGCTGCCGACGTTGGCGCAGAGGGGCGCGGCGCCCCCGTCGTCCTCGCAGAGGAGCTCGCCCGGTGGGCAGCCGAGCTGGCAGGCGCCCGACGCGCAGAGCTCCCCGGGACCGCACGACACCCCGCAGCCGCCGCAGTTGGCCTCATCGCTCCCGACGTTCGCGCAGTAGCCCGAGCCGGCGTCGGGCGCGCAGAGCGTCTGGCCGTCGGGACAGCTCACCGCGCAGGCGCCCGAGACGCAGAGCTGCCCCTCGAGGCAGGCGACGGCGCAGCTCCCGCAGTGGGAGGGGTCGCCGTTCAGGTTCGCGCACGTCCCATCGCAGAGGCTCTCGCCCGCGCCGCAGGCGGGGCCGGCGTCGGGCGCGGGCGCGGGCTTCCCGCAGGCGAGGACGGCGACGGCAGCGATCAGGGCGAGGCGGCGCATGGGAGCTCCTCCGACGGGGGGCCGCGGACGCTACCGGGGCCGGGTCGCCTCGGGCAAGCGATTCGCAATCGGCTCCGGCCGGCGGCGCGATCGGTTATAGTCGGTTCCCGAACCAGGGAAGGGCCAGCGAGGAATCGGAGTGGACCGACGATGAGACGGCGAACCGAGTCCGGGGAGTTCAACTTCGTCGCCCTGCTCCTGCTCAGCGGCGTCGCGCTCGCGGGCTACCTCGCCTACGCGCTCCTCCCAGCCTTCTCGGACGAGATGGACGTGGCGCAGCAGCTCCACGCGGTCGCGAACGACGGCTGGCGGCGGATCGGCAAGGAGGAGATGCACAAGCGGGTCCTCGAGGCGATGGGCAAGATCGGCAACCACATCGAGACGCCGGCGGGCGGCCTGCCGACCGAGGTCCCGGGGCTCGAGGTGAACGACGACGACGTCGAGATCAGCTGCACCGATCAGAGCCAGGACTGCAGCGACCTGACCGGCGACGTGACGATCGCGGTCCACTACACGCGCCTCGTCCCGCTGCCGTGGCTCCAGGGCAAGTTCGTGACGCTCCACTTCAGCCCGTCGGCGCACGCGAGCCTGCAGCCGGTGAAGTGGTAGATGACCCCGGAGGGGATCCGCGGCCGGCGCGCGGCGGCCGCCTGGGGCGGCGGCCACCTGCTCGACATCGAGCGGCTCGCGCGCGAAGAGATCGAGCGCGTCCTCGACCTCGCCCGAGAGCTGAAGGCGGCGCACGGCCGCGGCGCCCTCGCACAACCCCTCGCGGGGAAGCTCGTCGCCCTGCTCTTCTTTGAGCCGTCCACCCGGACGCGCAGCTCCTTCGAGATTGCCGCGAAGCGGCTCGGCGCCCAGACGGTCGTCTGGACCTCGCAGGGCTCGAGCGTCTCGAAGGGCGAGACGCTCCTCGACACGGCGCTCAACCTCGAGGCGATGGGGCCCGACGCCCTCGTCGTCCGCCACGCGGCCTCGGGGGCGGCGGGGCTCGTCGCCTCGCGCGTCGGCTGCGCCGTCCTGAACGCCGGCGACGGCGCCCACGAGCACCCGTCGCAGGCGCTGCTCGACGCCTTCACGCTGCGCGAGCGCTGGGGCTCGCTCGAGGGGCGGACGGTGGTCATCGTCGGCGACATCGCCCACAGCCGCGTCGCCCGCTCGAACCTCTGGTGCCTCACCCGGCTCGGCGCGAGGGTGCGGCTCTGCGCGCCGCCCACCCTGCTGGCGCCCGGCCTCGACCGGCTCGGCGAGCCGGGGCGGGTCACCTTGCACGAGCGGCTCGATCGGGCGCTCGAGGGGGCCGACGCCATCATGATGCTCCGCATCCAGCTCGAGCGGCAGGGCGGTGGACCGCCCCTCGTCCCGAGCCTGCGCGAGTACGCGCGGCTGTTCGGCCTCTCCGAGCGCGTCGCAGGCGAGCTGCCCGCCGGCGCGCTGGTCCTCCACCCGGGCCCCATCAACCGCGGCGTCGAGCTCGCGCACGCGGTCGCCGACGGGCCCCGCAGCGTCATCCTCGAGCAGGTCGAGAACGGCGTCGCCGTGCGCATGGCCGCGCTCTCGCTGCTCGTCGGCGGAGGCCGCCCGTGAGCCGGCTCGTCGTCCGCGGCGGGCTCGTGATCGACCCCTCGCAAGGGATCGAGGAGGAGCGAACGCTGGTCGTCGAGGACGGCGTCGTCCGGTCGCTGCCGGCGGGCCCGCCCGCGCCACTCCCAGGCGACGAGGTCGTCGAGGCGCGAGGCGCCTGGCTGCTGCCGGGCTTCGTCGACCTGCACACCCACCTGCGCGAGCCGGGCGAGGAGGGCAAGGAGACGATCGAGACGGGCGGCCGCGCCGCCGCCGCCGGCGGCTACACGTCGCTCGTCGCGATGCCGAACACGAAGCCGCCGATCGACCGGCCCGAGCTCGTCGAGTGGGTGCGCCGGCGCGCCGCCGAGCGCTCCCCGGTCCGCGTCTTCACGGCCGCCGCCATCACGGTGGGGCAGGAGGGCGAGCGGCTCGCCGAGCTCGCGGCGCTGCAGGCGGCCGGCGCCGTCGCCGTGACCGACGACGGGCGGCCGGTGATGAGCGCGGGGCTGATGCGCCGCGCCCTCGAGTACGCGCGCCCCCTCGGCCTTCCGGTGATGGTCCACGAGGAGGATCTCACCCTGGTCGCGGGCGGCGTCGCGAACGAGGGGCCCACCGCGACCCGGCTCGGCCTGCGCGGCAACCCCGCCCTGGCGGAGGTCGTGATGGTGCTGCGCGACCTCGCGCTCTGCGAAGCGACCGGCGCGCGGCTCCACCTCGCCCACCTCTCGGCGGCGGCGAGCGTCCGCGCCGTGCGCGAGGCGAAGGCCCGCGGCGTCCCGGTGACCGCCGAGGCGACGCCGCACCACTTCACCCTCGACGACGAGGCGCTCTCGGGCTACCGGACCGAGGCGAAGATGGCCCCGCCGCTCCGGTCGCGCGAGGACGTCTCGGCTCTCCGGAGCGGCCTCGCCGATGGCACGATCGACGCGATCGCCACGGACCACGCCCCCCACGGAGCGGGCGACAAGGACTGCGAGTTCGACCTCGCGGCGAACGGGGTCGTCGGGCTCGAGACGGCCTTCGCCCTGGGGCTGCGGCTCGTCCACGAGGGGGTCCTCTCGCGCCGCCGGCTCGTCGAGCTCTTCTCGAGCGGGCCCGCCCGCGCCTTCGGCCTGACGGGCGGCACCTTGAAGCCGGGCGTCCCGGCGGACTTCACGCTGGTCGATCCCGCGCTCGATTGGACCGTCGACCCCTCGGCCTTCGCCTCGAAGGGGCGCAACAGCCCCTTTGCCGGCTGGAAGCTGCGCGGCCGGGTGACGTCGACCTACGTCGGCGGCCGGCGCGTCTTCCCGTTCCACGGCTGAGCGAGAGATCGCGGCTGCGAAGTGGCGCGGCTTCGCTTATAGTCGACCCTCCGATGTCCTCCACCGGAAAGAGACGCGCGATCCTGGCGCTGGCGGACGGGCTCGTCTTCGAGGGCGAGGCCTTCGGCGCCCAGACCGAGGCCGTGGGCGAGGTGGTCTTCAACACCTCCCTCACCGGCTACCAGGAGATCCTGACCGACCCCTCGTACGTCGGACAGATCGTGGCGATGACCTGCCCGGAGATGGGCAACGTCGGCGCGAACCCCGAGGACGAGGAGTCGCCCGGGCCGCGCGCCGTCGGCATGGTGGTGAAGCGCGCCACCGACGAGCCATCGAGCTGGCGTGCCCGCGAGAGCCTCTCCGCCTACCTGACCCGCCACGGACTGCCCGGCATCGCGGGACTCGACACCCGCGCGCTGGTGCGCCACCTGCGCGACCACGGCGCGCAGATGGGCGTGCTCTCGACCGCCGGCGGCAGCCCCGAGGCGCTCGTCGAGCGAGCGCGGCGCGAGCCGGGAATGGCGGGGCGAGACCTCGCGAGCGGCGTCTCCTGCCAGGCGATCTACGAGCACGGCGAGAGCCCGAAGGGCGGCGCGCGGCGCCACGTCGTCGCTTACGACTTCGGCCTCAAGCGGCAGATGCTCCACCTGCTCGCCGAGCAGGGCTGCCGCGTCACCGTGGTCCCCGCCTGGACGGGCGCCGATGAGGCGCTCGGGCTGAAGCCCGATGGGATCTTCCTCACGAACGGCCCGGGCGACCCAGACGCCGTGCCGAAGATCCGCGAGACCGTCGCCTCCCTGCTGGGCCGGCTCCCCGTCTTCGGCATCTGCCTCGGCCACCAGATCCTGGCGCTCGCGCTCGGCGGCAAGACGTACAAGCTCAAGTTCGGCCACCGCGGCGGAAACCAACCGGTGCGCGAGCAGGCGACCGGACGCGTCGACATCACCTGCCAGAACCACGGCTTCGCGGTGGACGCCGCCTCGCTCGCCGGCAAAGCGCGCATCACCCACGTGAACCTCAACGACGGTACCGTCGAGGGGCTGCGGGCCCTGGAGGTCGCCGCCTTCGGCGTCCAGTACCATCCGGAGGCCTCCCCGGGGCCGCACGACGCGCGCAAGCTCTTCTTGGAGTTCATGCAGCTGATGGGGTAGCTCGCCGCCCCCGGAGTGAGACCCGCCGATGTACCATCAAGAGCTGGAACGCCTCGTCGCCTACGCCACGTCCGACGCGCACAAGGAAGACGTCGCCATCGCCCGCAAGGAGTTCTTCGGGGCGACGGGCGGAGAGGTCTTCGAGGACGACAAGTCGGTCGAGAGCCGACTCGCGGCCTTCGTCGACTGGTACGTCTTCGACCGCCCGTGGCCCGACCGCCAGATGACGCCGGCGCAGGCGTTCCTCCTGGACGAGGGGCCCCGCATCCACCCCACGGAGCTACCGCTCTACCGGGGCTTCACCGAGACGATCCGCGGCCTCTTCGAGCTGCGCAAGGCGCCGAAGAACGATCGGGTCCGCGTCCGCGAGCTCTGCAGCGACAAGGAGTTCGACGTCTTCGAGCGGCGGCAGCTCTCGGGGCTCGAGAAGGGCGACCTCTTCGAGGCCCGCCTCGTCCCATGGAAGGGCGACCTCCTCTTTTCGCAGCCGTTCTGCTACCACCCGCGCGCGATCAAGAAGCTCGTCCAGGGCGAGCTGAGGCGGCGCAAGAAGGCGGGCGCGCTCGACCGCAGCGCCTTTTTGGACGAGCTCCTCGCGCGGGCGCTCAAGTACGAGCGCTACCGCAACGTCGCCGTCGAGGCCATCTACCGCTTCTAGACCAGCAGCCGACGAGGTCTCTCGCCGGGCGGCGCGGCGACCCCCCACAAATGCAGAAGGCCCCGACCGCTTGCGCGATCGGGGCCGGGAGTGAAGCGGTTCGGCGATCAGCCGGCCTTCATCACGTTGGCGGCCTGAAGGCCCTTCGGGCCCTGGACCACGTCGAACGTCACCTGCTGACCCTCGGCCAGCGACTTGAAGCCGTCGGCCTGAATCGCGGAGAAGTGGACGAACACGTCCTCCCCACCCTCCTGCTCGATGAACCCGAAACCCTTCGCGTCATTGAACCACTTCACACGTCCCTGTGCCATTTCGAACTACTCCTTACTGGTGCGCCGGGCGAATCCCGGCTCGCCGGAAGCCTTGAAGGCCCCCAAGCGGGCGTGCATCCTGGGCGAGCGGTCCGGCGGAGTCAACCCCCATCCGTCCGTCGCGAGGGGACGCCTCGCGAGCGACCGAGGCGTCAGTCGGCCTTGTCGCCGACGAATCGATCACCCTCGTCGGCGAAGAGGACGTTGAAGGTGGTCAACGAGCCGTAGCAGCGGGTCACGTACTGCTGCATCTCGACCTTCTCCGCGTCTGACAGCTTCGCGTGGCCGTTGATCCGCTGCTCGAGCACGCGGAGCCGGTCGCGGATCATCACGACCTTGTGCAGGAGCGCGTCGATCGAGATCTCCTTCGGCTGCAGCGTGGGATCGCGGGGGCGCAAGAGCACGCTGCCGCCCTCCCACTTTGGCGCGAGCGAGACCGGGATCTCCCCGAGCGCCTCGCGGACGATCTGCTTCAGCTCTTCGCGGGTCATGTCGAAGTCCTCTCCGAGCTCCCGGTCGGGAACGGCAGTGAGCGGCTCGCGGCGCAGGGGCGGAACCGGCGCCGCGTGGCGGCGCCGCGGCCCGGGCGCCTCCGGCAAGGACTGCGGTAGGGCCCGAGCGCGCGACAGGAAGCTGCCGCAGGTCGGCGCCTCGGGGGCGAAGAGGCCGCGCTGCGGCATGACGCGGCAGTCGCCGCGCCAGCCCGTCTCGACCCGCTCCACCGGCCGGAAGAGCCGGCAGTTCCCGCACGCCTTCGCGTCGGCCGGAAGCCCGAGGTCGATGTCGTCGTCGGCCACGCGGAGGACATTAACACGCGGGCGCGCGGGCGAGTTCCCCCGCCGAAGGAGGCGCCAGCGCGACGAGGGCGCCCGAGCCGAAGACCAGCGCGGCGCCAAGGAGCCCCAGCGCCGCGAGCGGCTCGTGGAAGAAGAAGACGCCCACCGCCGTCGCGGTGAGCGGCTCGAGGTAGGTGAGCACGGCGGCGCGGCCCGCGGCGAGGCGACCGAGCCCCTCGTAGAAGAGGGCGCCCGCGAACACCGCGCAGAGCAGCGCCCCGGCGACGACGAGGCCGAGCGAGCGCGCGGGGACGGCCACGGGCGGCGCGAGGAAGAAGAGGACCGCGGCCGTCACGTACGCGTGGTAGCTCTGCACCTCGAGCGGCGCGAAGTCCGCCGTCAGCTCCCGCCCCACCGGGAAGAGCGCGCCGTAAAAGACGGCGCTCCCCGCGCCGAGCAGCGCGGCGGGGACGACGCCGGGCCCCGAGTGCGCGGGGCCGAGGATCAGCGCGAGGCCGGCGAGCCCTCCGGCGGCCGCCGGCAAGGTCCGGCCACCGATCCGCTCGCCGAGCCAGAGCCGCGCGAAGAGGGGCGCGAGCGTCGGCGCGAGGTAGTGGGAGAGGACCGCCACCGAGATGGGGCCGGCCCGGAGCGCGCTGAAATAGAGCCCCATGTTGCCCGCGTCGAGCAGGCCGCAGACGCCCATGAGCAGCCAGGCCCGGGCTGGGCGGCGCCGGCGTCGATTCCGCCACTGGACCTTCAGGCCGGAGAGCGCCATGGCGAGGGCGATCAGCGCCCCCGAGGTCATGCCAGGGAGCCCCGCCGGTCGGAGGAAGAGGGGCCAGAGCCCCCAGAGGACGGCGGCGCTGCCCACGAGGTAGAAGCCGCTGCGGCGATCGGGCCCGGTCACCGTCGGATCGCTATCACGGCCGCCGGTCGCGCCGGAAGCCGAAGGATCGGCTCCGAGCTCCGCCTCGCCTCGCCTGGGGGAAAGACGCTCGATTGGGAGGCGGTCCGCGAGCGAGTCGGCGCCCGGCCGCTTGTTCGGCCCTCGACCGTCCAGTATGGTCGCTAGAATCCACTGGGAGGATCCATGCGGCGGCCCGTTCGACTCTTCTATTCTCTTCTCGCCAGCTCATCGCTCGCGCTCACGGGGTGCCCGAGCAGCGGCGGCGGCACGGGCGGAACCAGCGGCGGAACCAGCGGCGGCAGCTCGACCTCCAGCGGCGGAACCGGAGCGACGAGCACGACCGGGGCCGGAACGACCGGCGGGAGCAGCAGCGGAAGCACGAGCGGCTCGACCGGCGGCGGCTCGACCAGCGGGGGCAGCAGCGGAAGCACGAGCGGCACCACTGGCGGAGGCACCAGCGGCGGCAAGGGCAGCGGTGGCTCGACCAGCGGTGGCTCGACCAGCGGCGGCTCGACCAGCGGCGGCTCGACCAGCGGCGGCTCGACCAGCGGCGGCTCGACCGGCGGGATCGCCGACGGCGGCCTCGGCAGCTGCGGCTGCGCCCTCTGCGATGCACAGGGGCGCTGCGTCAACTGCCTCGTCAACCAGGACTGCGCCTCGCAGAGCGGCACGCCGTTCTGCGAAACCTATACGGGAAGCTTCAACTACGGCAGCTGCGTCCAGTGCCTCGACAACACGCCCTGTGGCACGGGCAACTCCTGCGACCCGTTCCTCAACAGCTGCAACCCCGACTGCCGCATCGACGGCGGGACGCCCTGCAGCTCCCCGTCCATCTGCGATTCGACGACGGGCGCCTGCGTCGGATGCAAGACGCAGTCCGATTGCGCGAGCTCTCCCGGAACGCTCTGCGACACCACCCTCGAGGCCTGCGTCTCCTGCATTCGACCCTCGGATTGCCCGTTCACGAACCCCGGCTGCTTCGAGGGAATCTGCGGCAGCTGCGGCGCGACCGTCGACTGCCCTTCGACTCTCGAGTGCAGCTCCTTCGGAAGCAGCTCGGGCTTCTGTCAGTGCGCCGGGAACAACAACTGCGCGGCCGATGCGCCCATCTGCGAAGGGGCCATGGACGGCGGCTACAACGGAACCTGCGGCTGCCAGGCGAACGCCGACTGCGGCACCGACCGGATCTGCGACACGACCGACTTCGTCAGTGGCGGCTGCGTCACCTCCTGCGCCGCCGATGCCGGCGTCTGCGCCGGCAGCCTGACCCCGGCCTGCAACGTCTCCACCGGTAGCTGCCAGCAGTGCGTGACGAACGCCGACTGCGCGGACGGCGGGGGAGCGCCCTACTGCCTCGTCGACGCCGGGAGCTGCGTGCAGTGCGAGGCCGATCCGCAGTGCGCCGCGCTCGACGCGGGGACGCCCTACTGCGTCACCTCCACCAACAGCTGCGTGCAGTGCACCTTGCCGTCCCAGTGCCCGGCGAGCGCGATCGGCTGCGACTTCTACATGAACGTCTGCGGCCAGTGCTCGCTCGACACCGACTGCCCCACGGGCTACCTCTGCCCCTCGGGGAGTTGCACGCAGGTCTGCGGCACCCGGGGAGCGCCGACGGACGGCGGCTGCGCCCCTTGTCAGACGAGCGCCAACTGCGGCGACGGCGGCAGCTGCAACGACGCCGGGAGCTGCATCTAGCGGGCGGGCTCGAGAGAGAGAGCTTGCGAGGGGCGCCGGAATCGGTATAGTGGCGCGCCTTTTCGGGCCGCGGCTGTGCCGCGCCCACCAGCCGGAGGAATCGACGATGGCCCAGCGCTGCGACATCTGTGACAAGGGGCCCCTGGTGGGCAACAACGTCAGCCACGCCAACAACAAGACCAAGCGGCGGAGCATCCCGAACCTGCAGCGGGTCAAGGCGAAGGTGGACGGACGCGTGACGCATCTTCGCGTCTGCACGCGGTGTCTGAAGGCCGGCAAGGTCACCAAGGCCGCCTAGCGCGCCGCGGGCTCGCCTCACGGCCCACCGAGCGGACGCACCCGCTGGCCGACCGGCTCGAGCGGCTCTCCCCGGGCGAGCTTCTGCGCGCCATCCACGCGGAGGATCTCCGCGCCGTCCGCGCCGTCGACGCAGCCTTGCCGGCGCTCGAGCGGGTCGTCGCCTTCGCCGTCCAGTCGTTTCACGAAGGCGGCCGGCTCGTCTATGTCGGCGCTGGGACCAGCGGCCGGATCGCCGCGCTCGACGCCGCGGAGTGCCCGCCGACCTTCGGAACCCGGCCGGGCGAGGTCGTGGCGGTCGTCGCCGGAGGAAAGCGCGCCCTCTCGCGGGCCGTCGAGGGGGCGGAGGACGACGCCGCCGCGGGGGCCGCCTCGCTGCGCCGGCTCCGCCTCGGCCCACGCGACACCGTCGTCGGGCTGACCGCCTCGGGCGACACCCCCTTCGTCCTGGGAGCGCTGGCCTTCGCCAGGGCGGCCCGCGCGCGCACCGCGCTCGTCTGCGGGGCCGTCGTGCCCGCCGGGCGCCGGCTGGCCGATGCCGTGGTGCGGCTCGACACCGGGCCCGAGATCGTCCAGGGCTCGACCCGACTCAAGGCAGGCACCGCCCAGAAGCTCTGCCTCAACGCGCTCTCCACCGCCTCCCTGGCGCTGTCGGGCCGGGTGGTGCGGGGGCGGATGGCGAGGCTCCGCCCCACCTCCCAGAAGCTTCGCGAGCGGGCCGAGCGAGCCGTCGCGGAGCTCGCCCGCGTCCCGAGGGGACGCGCGGCGGCGCTCGTCGCCGAGGGGGGGCGCGTCGACGTCTCGGTCGCCATGGCGCTCCTCGGCCGATCCGCGGCGGCAGCGCGGCGCGCGCTCGCCGCGGCCGGCGGCCTCGGCCCCCTGCTCGCGGCGGAGGATCCGTTGACCGGGCCGCGGCGGCGGAATAGACCGAGGCGGAGATGAGCCCCGCCGCCCCCGGTGCCTCCATGGAACGCCTGCGGAAGCTCATCGAGCGCGAGGATCGCATCTGCCTCGGCCTCTGCTCGGGCACCTCCGCCGACGGGGCGGACGTGGCGCTCGTGCGGATCGTCGGCTCGGGGCCGGGCGCCCGGTTGACGCTCCTCTCGCACGCGACCTATCCCTTCCCCGACGGGCTGCGCCGGAGCCTGCGCCAGCTCTCCGGCGTCAAGGAGCTCTGCGAGCTCAACTTCTCGCTCGGCGAGCTCTTCGCCGACGCGGCCCGCCGGCTCGTGGCCCTCGCCGAGATCGACCTCGCCGACGTCGACCTCATCGGCTCGCACGGCCAGACCGTCTACCACCTGCCGCCGTTCCTCGCGGGCGTCCCATCGACGCTCCAGATCGGCGAGGGGGCCGTCATCGCGGAGCGGACGGGCGTGGTCACCGTCAGCGACTTCCGCGTCCGCGACGTCGCCGCCGGCGGCCACGGCGCGCCGCTCGTCCCCTACCTCGACGATCTCCTCTTCCGGGTCCCCGGGCGCGTCCGCGCGCTCCAGAACATCGGCGGCATCGCCAACGTCACCGTGGTGGGCGGCCCGCTCGAGGAGCCGCTCGCCTTCGACACAGGCCCGGGCAACATGCTCCTCGATCAGCTCGCGCCGCTCGTCTCCGGGGGCCGGCTGCGGATCGACCTCGACGGCGAGCTCTCCCGCTCGGGCGCGGTCATCCCCGAGCTGCTCGCCGAGCTCTGCGCCCACCCCTACCTCTCGCTCCCCCCTCCCAAGTCCGCCGGGCGGGAGCTCTTCGGCGAGGCCTTCTGCCACACGCTCTGGGAGCGTTACCGGAGCCGGCCGCTCGATCTTATCGCGACCGCGGCCGCCTACACCGCCGAGAGCATCCGCGACGCCTACCGGCGCTTCGTCGAGCCCAGGGCGCGCGTCGACGAGGTCTACCTGTCGGGCGGCGGCGCGCGGAACCCGACGATCGTCGCGCAGCTCTCGCGGCTCTTCGCGCCGGTCCCCGTCCGGGCACTCTCCGATCTCGGTATGCCGGCGGAGGCCAAGGAGGCGGTCGCCTTCGCGCTCCTCGCGAGCGAGTGCGTCTCCGGCGTCCCGGCGAACGTCCCGTCGGCGACGGGCGCCCGCCGGCGAGTCGTCCTCGGCAAGATCAACCTCTGACCCACGACCTCTCGAAGTCGTCGCCCGTCCGGGCACGGACGGTTCAGGCGGCCGCTGCCTCGACCAGCGCCGGCGCGGGCGCGCGGCGGCTCATCCAGGCCTGGTCGCGCAAGGTCAGCGCCGCGAACGGCTGGATCCAGAGCAGCGCCGGGAAGAACCAGGCGTAGCCGACGAGCATCAGGCTCTCCAGGCTGAAGTCCGCCGACAGCGCCTGGGCGATCCCGAGCAGGCTCGGCAGCCCGAGGCCGCCGAGGCCGAGGAGGCCGACGAGCGGGTGGGTCACCAGCAGCGCCGCGACGACGTAGGCCGAGATGAACGAGAGCGGCACGGCGAGGAGCGTCGCGAGCACGTTCGCGTGGACGAAGGGGATGGCGAGCCGCGCGAGGCCCCGCCGCCTCGGCCAATGCGTCAGCGCCGCGAGGCTCTCTCGAATGTCGCTCCGATCCCAGCGGAGCAGCATCCGGCAGATGCCTCGGTAGTGAATCGGCACGAGCGTGTGGACGACCGCCGTCGACTGGTAGCGCGCCTCGTAGCCCTCGCGCAAAAGAAGGGTCGTCAGGTACCGGTCCTCTCCCGGACCGACCCGACGACCCCAGAACGTCTGGCCGAGCCACGCCGGAAGCAGCGGCCGCAAGGCCGCGAAGCGGTAGGCGGCGAGCGCTCCCGGGCAGCAGAGCACCGTCCCTGCGACCGACTGCGAGGCCCGTAGAAAGTCGAAGGTCACGAGAAACTGCGGAGCGAGCAGCCGGGTCAGGATCGAGGCCTTGCGGTTGTGCGCGACGACCTTGCCGGCGACCGCCCCCACCTTCGGATTGGCGAGCGGCGCCACGATCTCCCGCACGGCGTCGGGGGCCACGATGCAGTCGGAGTCGGCGGTGACGATGACCTCGCCGGTCGCCGCCAAGAAGCCGGCGTGGAGGGCGGCCCGCTTCCCCGAGTTGCGGGGCAGACGGAGCAGCTCGATCCGATCGGGGTGGAGCCGCGCGGCGGCCCGCATGTGATCCCAGGTGTCGTCCTGACTGCCGTCGTCGATGCCGATGACCCGGAGCCGTCCGGCCGGGTAGTCCGAGCGCGCCAGGCTGAGGAGCGCGTTGCGGACCATCGGCCCCTCGTTGTACGCGGGCACCAGCGCCGTCACGCTGGGCAGGTGGCTCCCCGAGGTGGCGGGCCGATAGAAGAGCCAGAGGAGCGCCCTCAGCGACGTCACGGCGAGGAGCCCGATGCCGGCGAGCCGGATCCAGTGGGCGGCGGCGTGGAGCCCCGGCACCTGCCCGAGCCAGGCCTCGCCCCTCCCGAAGCCACCGGCGGCGATCTGCCACCAGAGCGCGGCGAGCGTCGCCACGACGGCGGCCCGCAAGAGCCAGCGGATGGCGAGCGGCGCCTCGCGCGGCTTCGGCGGGATCTCCAGCGCCGAGGGATCGGGCGAGAGCTTCAGGGCGGGAACGGCGAGCAGAGGGGCCATGTACCGCAGGTCCAAGCAAGCTCCCGGCCAATGCGCAATCGGCTGTCATCATTACTGATTTCAGGCGTTCGATCGAAGGGACCGGCAAGGGTTGCCTTCCCGCCGAGATCCCCTCGAGGACCCCGGAAAAAACTTCCAGTCAGCGGTCGATTCGAGCCGTCGGCTCTGCAACGTTTGCCGGCTCAGCCGCGCGGCCAGGCGGCGGCGACCTCGCCGGCCTTGCCGGCATTCCGTTCGAGCAGCGCGAGGTTCACCTCGAGCGCCCCCCCCTCGCGCCGGGCCACCTCTCCGAGCAAGAAGGGCGTCACCGCCTTTCCCCGGACCCCCCGCTCCCCCGCCGCCTCGAGCGCGGCCGCCACCGCCGCCTCTGCCTGCGCGGGGCCGAAGCCCGGCCGCTCGGGGGGCGGCACCACCACGAGCGCGCCTCCCGGGCCGAGCGACAGGTGGGCGGCGAGCGCCCGGGCGAGCGTCCCGGGATCGTCGAAGCGGTACTCGAGCTCGAGGCCGCGCGGATCCTGGGGCAGCGTGTAGAAGGCCGGGAAGACGCCCGTGCCGAAGCCGACCACCGGCACGGAGAGGCTCTCGAGCCGCTCCAGCGTCGCGGGCAGGTCCAGGATGGACTTCGCCCCCGCGCAGACGAGCGCCACCGGCAGCTCCGCGAGCGCGCGGAGGTCCGCCGACTCGTCCTGCGCCTGCGCGAAGTCGCGGTGGACGCCGCCGATGCCGCCCGTGGCGGCCACCCGAACGCCGGCGAGGCGGGCGATCGCGAGGAGCGCCGAGACGGTCGTGCCGCCGTCCGCGCCGCGGGCCGCGAGCAGGCCGAGGTCGCGCCGCGCCGCCTTCGCGACCCCCCGCCGCCGGTCGGCGAGCCGCAGGACCTCCTCCGCCGTGATCCCGGCGCAGAGCCGCCCGTCGAGAACGGCGGTGGTCGCCGGGATCGCGCCCGCCCCGCGCACCGCCTCCTCCGAGCGCCGCCAGGCTCCGGGGCCGACCTCCTCGGGCAGCCCCTGGGCGAGGACCGAGCTCTCGAGGGCGACGACGGGCCTCCCCGTCGAGAGCGCCTCGGCGACCTCCTCGGAGAGCCGTACGAGCCGCTCGCTCATCGTTTCACCCGCAGCCCGTACGCGGCGAGCTTCTTGTCGAGAGTCGGGCGCGAGATCCCAAGCGCCTTGGCGGCGTGGATCTTCCGCTGGCCGGCCGCTCGCAAGGCCGAAGCGATCGCCGCCCGCTCGACCTCCGAGACGAGCTTTGCGAGGGTCCCCTCCGCGCCGGGGCCGACGCGCGCCGACCGGACGGACGCCGGCAGCTCGTGCGGCTCCACGGTGGGTCCCGCGGCCCAGAGCGCCACCTGCGTCAGGACCGCCCGCAGCTCGAGCAGGTTGCCGGGCCAGGCGTGGCCCTCGAGGAGCCCGAGCGCCTCTGTGGAGAGCGTCGGCACCGGCCGGCCGAGCGCCTGGCAGATCTCGGCGAGCAGGGTCACCGCGAGCGCCGCGATGTCGGACGGCCGCTCGCGCAGCGGTGGAACCGACAGGGTGACGCCCCCGAGCCGCTCCGCCATCCAGAGGGAGAGCCGCTTCTGCTCGACGAGCTCGGCGAGCTCGCAGCGGGCGCAGGCGACGAGCCGCACCGGCGCGGCGAGCCGCGGGTCGGGCAGCGGCGGCAGCGCGCGCAGCGCCGCCTCGAGCGCCTCCGGCTCGCGCAGCTCCCCGAGCTCGCGCAGGTAGAGCGTCCCGCCCTCGGCGCGCGCGAGCGCCTCCGCCCACGGCTCGGATCCGCCGCAGCGGACCTCCTCGAACGGCCCCGCGGCCCGGGGGCTCTGCTGGTGAACGAGCCGCGCGAGCGTCGAGCGGCCGGTCGCGCCGGGCCCCACGAGCAGGACCGGCGCCTGGTGGCTGGCCGTCTCGTCGACCTGCTCGAAGAGCTGCCGGTAGGGCTCGCTCCAGGTCGAGGTCGGCCCGCTCGCGACGAGCTTCGGCGGGCGCCAGGGGGCGCGGGCGGCATCGAGCCTGGCGGCGTCCTCGGCCGCGAGCGCGAGCAGCAGCCGCGCGAGGGCCCCGTCGTCGGCCCCGAAGGGCCGCCTCTCCCGCAGGAGCACGACGCCCATCCTGGAGGAGGCGTCTCCGAGCGCCAGCGCGGCGGCCGAGGCCATCGGCCGGCCGCCCGCGAGCGCCTCGCGCAGCGCGGACGGCAGGAGCGCCGTCCCCTTCCCTTCGAGCCAGATCAGCTCCTCGCCGCCCTCGCCCATTCGAAAGAGCAGCGCGGCGTCGGCCGAGAGCTCGCGCCGCAGCGCCGAGGCGAGGCTCCGCCGCACGCCGGCGGCGCTGCGAACGCCGCCCCAGGCGCGGCAGAGCTCGAGCAGCCGGGAGGCGCCGGGATCGGCCCCCTCGGCGAGGGGGCGCGCCTCGCCCTCGACCCAGCGGTAGAGAGGCGGCGGATCGAACGCCAGCACCGTGAAGCCGATCTGGATCCGATCCCCGGCCGCGAGCGGCGCGCGCCCCTGGATCCGCTCTCCGTTGAGCAGGACGCCGTTGCGGCTGCCGAGGTCGAGGAGCTGCCAGCCGTCGCCTCCCGGCCGGATCTGGGCATGGCGGCGCGACACCCGCCGGTCGCGAAGGACCGCCTCGCAGGTCGAGGAGCGGCCGAAGGTGAACTCCCCCCCGAGCGCGTAACGGGCCCCGACGTTGGGCCCCTCGACGACCCAGAGCTCGGTCATGCCGATCACGTACCACGCGCATCGCCCCCGGCTCCACCCGCCTGCGCCTGGAAGGGGGCCGAAGCGTCGAACCGAGAGGACTGTTCGACGCACGCTCGACCTCGAAAGCGCACGTGAGCGGCTCGGGCGGCTGCCGGAAACGGCCGAGCGCGAGGTCGAGCGGCGCGGGGAAGCGCGGCTCCAGGCCATCGCCCGCTGCCACCGCGTGCTCTTCCGCGACGCGGCGGCGGCGAGGTTCAACTGGGAGGCCGTGGCACGGGGCGACCTCGACGCGATTCGCGACCTCCCGGTCGCGCGACGCCGCTTCTCGCTGACGTTCCGCCCGATGAGCGAGGACTCCCTCGCAAGGATCGCCCGCCTCGTCGCCATCCCGGTGAGAAGCAGCCTCGTCCTCCGCGAGGGGAAGCTCGACGAGCTCGAGGGATCCGCAAAGAAGCTGGGCGACCGGACCAGCACTTGGCCTGGACGCGGCTGATCGGCCCCGTCCTCCTTCATCAAAGCGGTGGGACGCTCGATGAAAGGGGCGAGTTCCTTCGTCCAACCGGTTTCATCGTCGATGAACGGGGCGAGTTGGTTCTTCTCGCCCCGGAGTTCGTCGATGAAGCCGGTGGGAGGCTCGATGAAAGGGGTTGGACGCTTCATCCAAGCGGTTCGACGGAGCGTGAAGCCGGTCTCCTCGACCATCGAACCGCTTGGACGAAGCGTCGCGGCCGTTGGACGCGCGATGAGACCGGATGGACCGAGCAGGAAGGGGCTTTCATCGTTCATCTCGCCCCTTTCATCGTTCGTCCCACCCCCTTTCATCGTCGGTGAAGGGCCCGAGACGCAGCGTCCAAGGCCTTTCATCGTGCGTCCAAGCGGTTTCATCGCTCGTCCCACGACCGGCTGCCTCGCAAACCCTCGAAAGGTGGCCTGTCCCTGCCGTTGAACGGAGGGTCGCGGTTTGGAGGAGCTCGACGAGTCACGGCTCATTGAGGGATTCTTCGCGGGGGACCGGCAGGTCACGGCGCTCCTCATCACCGCCCTGCTCGCGCTGGTTCGGTCCGACTGCGCGCGCCGATGGGGATCGCCCAAGGGTCGGGCGGACGACGTCGAGTCGCGGCCCCTCTGCCCGTTGACGAAGCGGAAGGGCGAGCGGACGGTGAATCCCGCGGCCCCGAAGCTGCGTCCGGACCAGGCCCTGAATGAACTGGGCGCGCTCCTCGTGAACCGCCCCGCCAAGGTCGAGCGGAAGAGCGTGAGCCCGGAGAAGGAGGCCATCGGGGCGGCGCAGGAGTTCGAGGCCGAGCCGCGTCCGGCCGCCGCGACGGCCGAGGAAGAGGCCGGGGCGGGCGACCTCGCCCAGAAGTTCGGGGGCCTCGCGGCCGGGATGGGGGCGCGGCAGCAGGCGGCGCTGCGGGCGTGGGACAGGCGCCGCCGGGGATCGCTCGGGGGTCGGGCGGACGACGTCGAGTCGCGGCCCCTCTGCCTGTCGACGAAGCGGAAGGGCGAGCGGACGGTGAATCCCGCGGCCCGGAAGCTGCGGCCGGACCAGAGCCTGAACGAACTGGGCGCGCTCCTCGTGAACCGCCCCGCCAAGGTCGAGCGGAAGAGCGTGAGCCCGGAGGAGAAGGCCATCGAGGCGGCGCAGGAGTTCGAGGCCGAGCCGCGTCCGGCCGCCGCGACGGCCGAGGAAGGGGCCGTGGCGAGCGACCTCGCCCAGAAGTTCGGGGGTCTCGCGGCCGGGATGGGGGCGCGGCAGCAGGCGGCGCTGCGGGCGTGGGAGGCGTCGCAGCACGGCGGTCCTCCCTTGGCGGAGGCGCTTGGCATGGAGCCGCCAGCCGCGCGCAAGCTGCTCGAACGGGCGCGCGAGGCGCTGCTCGCCCGGGCCAAGGCGGCGAAGCTCGTCGCCCGGCCGGAAGAGGCTCTCGATGCGACGAGGCGATTCGCCGACATGGCGGCTCCTCTCTTGCCCCATTCCCAGTCTCTTCGACCGTCGGGCCGCCGCTTCAAGTTTCAACTACGTAGGGGACATCTCCTACTTTGGTCCCCCACCCCCCTTCGAAGCTTTCTTTGAGCACACCCGAGGTTTGACCCGCCCCGGGGGACGCGGCTAGATCCCGCGCGGATGGCTCTCCAGCTCGATCGCCCCCGGGCGCCCCGACCTTCGCCGGCCTGCGCGCTGCCGGACCGGCGGCGCGAGCTCTACCCCGAGGCGACCGACGCCGAGTGGGGAGACTGGCGCTGGCAGGCGCGGCAGATGATCGGGACGCTCGAGGCGCTCGAGGCGAAGCTGCCGCTGTCGCCCGAGGAGCGCAACGCCGTGGCCTCCACCCGCGCCATCTTCCGGCTCGGCATCACGCCCTACTACCTCTCGCTCGTCCACCCGACGCACCCGTTCTGCCCGATCCGCCGGCAATCGATCCCGCTCGCGGGGGAGGCGACGGTCCGGCCGGGCGAGCTGCGCGATCCGCTCGGCGAGGATCTGACCCGCCCCACCCCGGCGATCGTCCACCGCTACCCCGACCGGCTGCTCCTGCTCGCGACCGACCGCTGCACCGTCTACTGCCGCCACTGCACGCGCCGCCGGCTCACCGGGGGCGACGAGGGCGAGCTCGACCGGGCGGCCCTGCGCGACGCGGTCCGCTACCTGCGCGCCCACCCCGAGGTGCGCGACGTGCTCGTCTCGGGCGGCGACCCGCTCCTCCTCTCGGACGCGCGGCTCGACGAGCTGCTCTCGGAGGTGGCCTCGGTCCCCTCGGTGGAGATGATCCGCATCGGCACGCGCATCCCGGTGACCTGCCCGATGCGGGTGACGGACGAGCTCGCGCGGCTCCTGCGCCGCCACGCGCCGCTCTTCGTCGTCACCCACTTCAACCACGCCCGCGAGATCACCCCCGAGGCGGCGCGCGCCTGCGAGGCGCTCGTCGACGCGGGCGTGCCCGTGGAGAACCAGACCGTGCTCTTGCGGCAGGTCAACTCGAGCGCCCGCGCGATCCTGGATCTGAACCATCGGCTCCTGCGGCTGCGCGTCCGGCCCTACTACCTGCACCAGGCGGACGTGGCCGAGGGGATCGAGCACCTGCGCACGCCCATCGAGAAGGGGATCGAGATCCTGGAGGCGCTGCGGGGCCACACGAGCGGCCTCGCCGTTCCCCACCTCGCGGTCGACCTGCCGGGCGGCGGCGGCAAGGTGACGATCCAGCCGAACTACGTGCTCTCGAGCGGCGAGCGCGAGTGGAAGCTGCGAAACTTCCAGGATCGGATCTACCGTTACCCGCAGCCCGCCGAGCGCGACTGCTCCTGCCCCTACGACGACGAGGTCTTCTACTCGCCCGCCTGCGCGGGGACCGCGGCGCAGGGCGAGGCCGTGAAATGGCCCGCGAGCGAGCCCGCGTCGGCGAAGTCGACCTCGTAGCGACCCGCCGCGCTCTGCTGGTCGTTCGGGTCCACGGCGAGCAGGGTGACGCTCCCCGACTGAGCCGTCTCGATGCCGAACGAGCCGCCGTCGCCGTCCTCCCAGTCGAACTCGGCGATGGCGCCCGAGGGCGGCAGCGCCGGCGCGACGGGGTAGCTGCCGAGCTGCGCCCCGGCGAGGTGGAGCCGCAGCATGTTCCAGGGCGGGGGGACGCCGCCGTCCTGGAGGAGGCCGCAGAGCCCCGGCGCGTCGGCGAGGAAGACGAGCGTGTAGGCGGGGCCGCCGTCGGGGGTGACCACCTGGTAGCTGGACGAGACGAGGTCGAAGCCACGGCCGTCGACGCTGCCCATCGAGCCGTTGGGCCCCACGGGGCCGCCGTCCAGACCGCCGTCGGTCGGGCCGGAGCCGCCGTCGGGGGGCGGCCCGCCGTCGAGGACGTCGAGCGGATTGTGGTAGCGGGACGGCGCCGGCTCGATCACCGGGGAGAAGCAGCCGACGATGGCGGCGAGCGAGGCGGCGAGGGCGACGGCGCGAAGCACGCGCGAAGGCTAGTGGGCCGCCCGAGGCCGGGTCAAGCGGCCGGCGGGCCGGAGATCGGAGCGGGGCAGCTCCGGAGCCGCTCGGGGCCGACCGCCAGGCGCTTGACGAGCCCTTCTCATCGCCCGGGCGCTCCCGGCCAGCGCTCGAAGGGCCCGAAGGGCCATGCCCGGCCCGACGGCCTCCGTGCTAGAACCGGGGCATGGACGCCGCCGCCCTGCAGCGACGCTGCGACAAGCTCTCCTCCATCCTCGAGGTGGCGCGCGCCATGGCGACGCAGCGCGACCTCGACGCCCTGCTGTCGATGGTGCTCTCCGCCGCGGCGCGGGTCGCCGAGGCCGACCGCTGCTCCATCTTCCTCGTCGACCGCGAGCGGGGCGATCTCTGGACGCGCGTCGCCCAGGGCATGGGAGCGGCGCAGGAGATCCGCACCCCGCTCGGCGTCGGCATCGCGGGCCACGTCGCGCTCACGGGCGAGGCGCTCGTCATCCCCGACGCCTACGCCGATCCGCGCTTCAACCGCGCCGTCGACCAGGCGACGGGCTACCGGACGCGCAACATCCTCACCGTGCCGATGCGCAGCGCCGAGCGAGAGGGGGCCGTCACGGGCGTCCTGCAGGCGCTCAACCGCGAGGACGGCGGGGACTTCAACCGAGAGGACCAGGAGCTGCTCGAGGGGCTCGGGGGCCAGGCGGCGGCGGCCCTCGAGAACGCCTTCCTCCACGGCGAGATCGAGCGGCTCTTCGAGGGCTTCGTCCACGCCTCGGTGGTCGCCATCGAGTCGCGCGACCCGACCACCGCCGGCCACAGCGAGCGGGTGGCGAAGCTCACCCTCGCGCTCGCCCAGCGGATCGAGCGCGAGCCGCGAGGCCCGTGGGCAGGACGCCGCTTCAGCCGCGAAGAGCTCCAGGAGATCCGCTACGCCGCCCTGCTCCACGACTTCGGCAAGGTGGGCGTGCGCGAGAACGTCCTCGTCAAGGCGAACAAGCTCTACCCGCACGAGCTCGCGCTGCTCGAGAGCCGCTTCGAGCTCGCGGCGCGCTCGCGCGAGCTCGAGTCGGCGCGGCGACGGCTCGCCCTGCTCGAGCGCGGCGCCGCTCGCGCCGAGATCGAGGCCGAGGGCGCCCGGCTCGAGGTCGAGCTGCGCGACCTCGCGGGCTTCCGCGAGCTGGTCCACGGCTGCAACCGCCCCACGCTGCTCGCCGAGGGAGGCCACGAGCGGTTGCGCGAGATCGCCAGCGCCACCGTCGACCCCTCGGGCGCGCAGCCGCTCCTCACGGAGGCCGAGCTCACCCGGCTCTCGATCCGAAAGGGAAGCCTCTCGGAGGAGGAGCGGCGCGAGATCGAGTCGCACGTCACCCACACCTTCCGCTTCCTCAGCCAGATCCCCTGGACGCGCTCGTTGCGCCGCATCCCCGAGATCGCCTACGGGCACCACGAGAAGCTCGACGGCCGGGGCTATCCGCGCAAGCTGCCGCCCCAGGCCATCGCGCTCGAGACCCGCATGATGACGATCGCGGACATCTACGACGCCCTCACCGCGAACGACCGGCCGTACAAGAAGGCCGTCCCGCACCCGAGGGCGCTCGAAATCCTCGAGATGGAGGCTCGCGAGGGGCAGCTCGACCCGGACCTCTTGCGCGTCTTCGTGGACGCCGAGGTGCCGGCCGCGGCGCTGGGCAGCCCAGCGGCGCGCTGAGGATGCGCGCGCTCGCCTCGAGCGTTCAAGAACCGTGCGGCTCGATCGAGACTTCTTCGCGGAGCCGGCCCGCGAGGTGGCGCGCCGGTTGATCGGCGCCCGGCTCGTCCGCCGCTTCGACGACGGCCGGTTCGCGGTGGGACGGATCGTCGAGACCGAGGCCTACGTCGGCCCCGAGGATCTCGCCTGCCACGCCTCGCGCGGCCGGACGGCCCGCACCGAGGTGATGTTCGGCCCGCCGGGCCACGCCTATGTCTTCCTCGTCTACGGCATGCACCACTGCCTGAACGCGGTCACCGATCCGCAAGGACGACCCGCCGCCGTGCTCTTGCGCGCGATCGAGCCCGTCATGGGCATCGCCGCCCCGACGAACGGACCGGGCCGCCTCTGCCGGGCGCTCGGCATCGACCTCGCCTTCTACGGCGAGGATCTCTGCGGCGAGAGGCTCTTCGTCGAGGCCGGCGCGCCGCGGGCGCCGGTCGACGCGAGCGCCCGCATCGGCGTCGACTACGCGGGCGCCTGGGCGCGGAGGAGGCTGCGCTTCTCCGAACGCCGAAACCCCTTCGTCTCGGGGAGGCGGGGCGCTCCCCGAAAGCGGTTGTCCCGCCCTGGAGCGAGCCCTACAGTGGCGCTGCGATGATTCCCGCGCCGCTCCCGCCGCCCGCCGAGGAGACCCGCCCCGCGCCCCCGTCCCCGGCCGGCTTCGGAAGGCGGGAGCTCTTGCGTGGGGCGCTCTGGACCGGGGCGGCGATGGCCTCGGGCGGACTCCTCTACCGGGCCTGCTTCGGCTCGGGCGTCCCCGGTCGCGGGCTGCTCGCGCTCACCGAGGGCGAGTTCCTCACCGCCGCCTCCGCCGCCGGCGCCTTCTTCCCACGGGGTGAGTTCGAGGTCAGCGCGGAGGAGGCGCACGTCGGGGAGTTCCTCGATCGCTACATCCACGACATGCCCCGGGCGAAGGCGCGCCTCTTCAAGCTCCTCCTGCGGACGCTCGAGTACAGCCCCGCCGTGGCCATCCAGAGCCTGACCCGCTTCTCTCGCCTCTCGCTCTCCGACCGCCGCCGCGTGCTCGAGGCCTGGGAGCACAGCCGGCTCTTCGCTCAACGGACCGCCCACCGCGCGCTCCTCTTCGCCTGCGCGAGCGGCTACTTCGAGGACGACGCCGTGCTCGCCAAGATGGGCTGGGGCGTCGGCTGCGTCGTGAGCCCACGGGAGAAGGGCGAGCTGCCGTGATCCGCTCGGCCCAGGAGCTCGTGGGCTCGGCCGGAACCGCGATCTGGCAGGCCGACGTCTGCGTCGTCGGAACCGGCGCGGGCGGCGCAGCCGTCGGCCACACGCTCGCGAAGGCCGGCGCGAAGGTCCTCTTCCTCGAGGAGGGGCGCTCCTGGGCGCCCGAGCAGTTCGTGCCGAAGCCGTCGGTGGCCTATCGCAACCTCTACCAGGACCGGAACACGCGGGTCATGGAGGGGAAGAGCTACATCCCGCTCCCCGGCGGCCGCGGGGTGGGCGGCTCGACGCTCGTCAACTCGGGCATCTGTTTCCGCGCGCCCGACCGAGTGCGGCGGCGCTGGAGCTCGTTCGGCCTGGACTGGGCGGCGCCGGGCGGCGAACTCGACGCGATCTACGGCGAGGTCGAGGCGCTGCTCGGGGTCGCGAAGACCGACCCGTCCCAGGCGAGAGGCAACAACCTCATCTTCAAGAAGGGAGTCGAGAGGCTCGGGCACCCGGGCGGCGACTTCATCTCGCGAAACGCCCCGGGCTGCGTCGGCTGCGGCGTCTGCCAGCTCGGCTGCCCCACCGGCGGAAAGGCGAGCGCCGACCTGACCTTCATCCCGGAGGCGATGGACTCGGGCGCCGAGGTCCACACGGGCTGCCGCGTCGAACGGATCTTGCTCGAGCGGGGGCGCTGCATCGGGGTCGAGGGGATCGCGCTCTCGCCGGACGACCGGTCGATCGGCCGCTTCCAGGTGCGGGCCGGCAAGACCGTGCTCGCGGGCAGCGCCGTCGGGACGCCGCTCCTCCTCTGGCGATCGGGCACCGGCAACCGCAGCGGCCAGGTCGGGAAGAACCTGCACGTCCACCCGGGGACCGGCACGATCGCCTTCTTCGACGAGGAGATCCGGCTCTGGGACGGCGTCACGCAGGGATACTACGTGGACCTCGAGGACGAGGACATCGTCATCGAGACCTTCTCGGCGACTCCCGAGACCTACTACACGCTCGCCCGCCGCTCGGTGGGCGGCGATCTGCGCAAGATGAACCGCATGGCCTCGTGCGGCGCCATGATCGCCGACCGATCGAGCGGCACGGTGAGGCCCGCACCCGACGGCCGCCCCGAGATCGCCTACTCGCTCGGCGAGGAGGATCGAGCGCGGCTCATCCGATCGCTGCGCTTCATCAACACCGTCTACGCCGCCGCCGGGGCCGTCGAGCTGCAGGCCGGCGTCACCGGAGTGCCCACCGTCCGGACGCTCGACGAGGCGCTCGCGCAGCTCCACCCGGACGTCGCGCTCCACGAGATGAACGTCTACGCAAGTCACCCGCAAGGGACCTGCCGCATGGGCGTCGATCCGGACGAATCGGTGGTCCGCCCCGACGGGCGCACCCACGACGTCGAGGCGCTCTACGTCGCCGACGGGAGCCTCTTTCCCGAGGCGCTGGGCGTGAACCCGCAGATCACCATCATGTCACTGGCGGTCTGGATTGGCCGTCGCATGGCTGCCGGCGGCTGATCTCGGGGGCGGCGCGGAGCTCGGCTTCAACGGGCGAGAGAGCGCCGCGGCAGCCCGCCCGACGTCGACGACGACGTAGGTCGACTTCGCTCCGAACTCGGTGGTTGGGCCGAGCGTCTCGCGGAAGGCCGCGCAGCGCCCGTCCGGCGAGAAGCCCCACAGGGAGAGATCGGTCGCCGCCGGCGATGACGGCGGCGCGCGGTAGATCTCCTTCGCCCGGCCGTCCGAGCGCCGGCGCAGGGTGAGCTCGACGCGGCCCGCGGCGCCGATCCTCGCCTCCAGGGTGTAGGAGCGGTCGATCCAGGAGGGCGCCGGGCGAGACTGGTCCGAGAAGCGGCCCTCCGCGAGGAGCCGCTCGGCCTCGGTCCGGCTCGCGGCGTCGTGGATGGCGACGACCTTCTCGACCTGGCCGTCTCTGCAGCGGACGAACGTCACGGTCGGAACGCCGGCCCCCTGGCTGAAGGCCGAGAAGGCGAACTGGCGCGAGTCGCCGCCAAAGCCCGCGAAGCGCTCCGGCGCGACGAGACTGGCGGCGGAGGCGGCGGCGAGGACGAAGGCGACCATGGACACCAAGTTCGTCCGCCCCCCCTCGAAGCACAAGGGCCGCTAGTGTGCCCCGCCAGAATAAGCGGCACGTTTCGGCGTTCGGGGCACACTAGCCCTTCGACGGAGGGCGTGCCGCCCTCCCTGCCAGGCCGCTGGCGCAGCCTGGCATTCCCTCCCTGCCACGGCCGGACTCCCGGCCGGGCCGCCTCCGGCGGCCGGATCGATCGTTCCGCTGATTGTGACGGGGTACACTAGCCCGCGTCGGGCTGGACGAGGCCGCAGTTCCCCGCGCCGCCGTCGCCGGCGGCCTCACAGGCGCACTGGTACTGGAGCTGCCGGCAGACGCCGCCCGGCCCGCAGTCCCGGTCGACGGCGCACTGCATCTCGCAGCTCCCGGAGACGCCGCCGTTCACGGCGCAGTCGGCGCTGCAGACGTAGCCGCCCCAACACTGGGAATCGCTGCAGCAGCTGTTGTGGGTGCAGCCAGGGCCGGCCGCCGCGAACAGGCCCACGACCCCGACGATGAGCCAGCTCCGCACGGTCTACGCTCCCTTCGAGTGGTGGCGCGAGATGGGCCGGGGGCCGTCGTCCTCGGGATCGAAACCGAGCGCCAGGTCGCCGAGCTCGCGGTTCAAGCTCCGGAGCCGCTCCCGCTGCCCGCGCCCCCCGTTCTGGGCGAGTTCGCAGCCATAGGTCCGGCAGCCGAACGGCCGCTCCTCGTACACCGTGCAGCGCCCCGCCGCGTCGAGGAAGCGGCAGCCGGCGTCGGGCCGCTCCGCGGGCAGCCGGCCGCCCCGCTCCGCGACCCGCCGGGCGACAAGCAGCCACTCGATCCGCCAGAGGTACGGCTCCCGGCCGGTCTCGGCGAAGCGGCTGCAACGGGCGCGGCCCGGGCAGGAGAACCCGGACTGCGCCTCGTCGACGCGCCCGTAGAAGGCCACGAGGTCGGCGAGCGCCTTGCGGGTCGGGTCGGCGAAGGCCCTCACGCCGAGAGCCCCAGCTCCGCGAGCCTCCGCTTCGTCGCTTCGGTCCCCTCGTGAACGATGCCCGCGGCGCCCTCGCGCACGATCGCCTCCACGTTCGGTCGCAGGTCGTCGACGAGGACGCACTCCTCGGGGCGCAGCCCGAACCTGCGAAACGCGGCTCGATAATACTCCGGATCTGGCTTGAGGAGGCCGACCTCGTACGAGAGCTGCTGGCCGCGAAAGCGCGAGAGGACGGGCAGACGGCCGAGCGCGCAGGCGAAGTGCATCGGGTCCGTGTTGCTCAGCAGGTAGCAGGGGTGACGCCGCGCCAGCGCGGCGGCGAGCTCCTGCATCGGGCGCAAGTCGTCGAAGATGTCGCACCAGAGCGCCCGGACCTCGTCGACGGAGAGCGGCAGGCCCGCCGCGCGACCGACCGCCGCGGCGAAGCCCTCGGGGCCGATCCGACCCGTGTCGAAGCCGAGCTTCGCGACGCCGAGCAGCTCCGGCGCGAGCTCTTCCGGCGAGCGGCCAGATCGGATCGAGAGAGCCTCGATCGCCCGCTCTGGGTGCGGTTCGAGGAGGACCCCGCCGAGGTCGAAGAGGATCGCGCTCGCCATCTACTCCGGGACCCGGCCGATGAGGACCTTGAGGTAGCGCGTCTCTGGCGCGCCGAGGAGCGTCGGGTGGTCGCGGCCGGCGCCGCGCCGCTCGACGATCTGCAGCGGCCGGCGCGCGTCGATCGCCGCCGAGAGCACGGTCTCCTCGAAGAGCTCGGGGCCGACGTGGTAGCTGCAGCTACAGGTCACGAGGATGCCGCCCGGCCGCAAGAGCTGCAACGCCCGCAGGTTGATCTCCTTGTAGCCGCGCAGAGCCGACGAGAGCCGGTCCTTCGTCTTCGCGAACGCCGGGGGATCGAGGACGACGGTGTCGTAGCGGATCCCCCGGTCGATCTCGTCGCGCAGCAGATCGAAGACGTTCTTGTCCGCCACCTCGACCCGCCCCTCGAGATCGTTTCGCCCGAGCGACCCGCGCAGCTCGACGAGCGCCTTCGGCGCCATCTCGACGGCGACGATCCGCGTCGCGCCTCCCTTCGCGAGCTGCAGCGCGAAGCCGCCGTTGTACGAGAAGCAGTCGAGGCAGTCGCCGCGCGCGTAGAGCCGCGCGGCGAGGTGGTTCTCGCGCTGGTCGAGAAACGCTCCCGTCTTCTGCCCCTCGAGCGGATCGGCGAGGAGGCGCACCTCGCCCTCGCGGTACTCGACGATCCCGGGCGCGCCTCCCCGCACCACCCCTTTGCGCTGCGGCAGCCCCTCGAGCTCGCGGGACCTCGGGTCGTTGCGCTCGACGATGGCGCGCGGCGAGAGCTGCTCCTGCAAGAGGTCGAAGATCGTCTCGCGCATCGCGTCCATCGGCGCGGTGAGCGTCTGGACCGAGAGGACGTCGGCGTAGCGGTCGACGACGAGCCCCGGCAAGAGGTCGGCCTCGCCGTGGACCAGCCGGACGGCGTCGGCCTCGGGGAGCGCGAGGCGCCGCAGATCGATCGCGCGGGCGAGCCGTCCCGCGAAGAACGCCCGATCGATCGGCTGGTCCTCGAGCGAGAGGAGCCGAAGCGCGATCTTCGAGAGCGGCGAGTAGTGGGCGATGGCGGCGAAGCGCCCCCGCGCGTCGACGAGCCGCACCGGTCCGCCCTGCGGCAGCGCGGGCGCGACCGCGAGATCCGATCGGTAGATCCACGGGTGGCCGCTCGCGAGCCGCAGCTGCCCCCTGCGGGTCAGCGGGACCGCCTGGAGCGGCTCAGACTTCGACGAGCTCACCTTGAACCACCTCGCCTCTCTCGCCCGGCGCCACACGGCAGGCGGCGAAGCGCGGGTCGTGCTCGAAGAAGAGGATGAGACCCTCGGCCGCGGCACGGCCGAGCAACGCCCGCTTCTCCTCCAGGCAGACGAGCGGCTGCAGATCGTAGCCCATGATCCAGCTCGCCTTGAGGTGGGCCGCCGTGGGCACGAGATCGGCGCAGTAGACGAGCGTCCCCTCCTCGGTCTCGATCCGCACGAGCTGAAGGCCGATGGTGTGGCCGTCGCTCGGCACGAGCCGGATGCCGGGAGAGAGCTCGCCCTCCCCCTCCCAGAGCCGCAGCCGGCCACTCCGTTCGAGGGCCTCGAAGTTCTCGCGCAGATAGCTGCCGGCGTCCCGCTCGGTCGGCGCGCGCGCCCAGTCCCAGTTGCGCCGCTGCAGGTGGTAGGTCGCCTGCGGGAAGGCGAGCGCCACGGTCCCGTCCGGCCGGCGCACCGTGGTCCCACCGGCGTGGTCGAAGTGCAGGTGGGTCAAGATCACGTCGGTGATCGACTCCCGCGACAGGCCGAGCGATGCGAGCCCGCGGTCGAGCGAGGACTGCGACTGGTCGATGCCGTAGCGGTCGATCTCCTTCGGCGACCACTTCGAGCCGATGCCGTCGTCGACGAGGATCCGGCGCTCGCCATCCTCGATGAGCAGGCAGCGGAGCGCGAGCCGGATCCGGTTCCGCTCGTCGGCTGGGAACTGCTTCTCCCAGAGCGGCTTCGGCACGATGCCGAACATGGCGCCGCCGTCCAGGGCGAAGGTGCCATCGCTGACCGAGTGGAGCCGGAAGCGGCCGAGGCGGCGCATCGCTCAGGCGGCCCCGAGCGCGTGCGACAGGTCGTCCCAGAGATCCGCCGAGTCCTCGATGCCAGCCGAGATGCGGATGAAGCCGTCGGCGATGCCGAGCCGCTCGCGGGTCTCCTTGGGTACGGAGGCGTGCGTCATGATCGCCGGGTGCTCGATGAGCGACTCGACGCCGCCGAGCGACTCGGCGCAGGCGAAGACGCGGACGGTCTTCAGGATCTTGCGCGCCGATTCGAGCCCGCCCTTCGCGACGAAGGTCAGCATGCCGCCGAAGCCGCTCATCTGCCGCTTCGCGAGCGGGTGCTGGGGGTGCGAGGAGAGCCCCGGGTAGACCACCCGCTCGACCTTCGGATGCGACGAGAGCTTCTCGGCGAGGAAGGCCGCGTTCTTCGCGTGCCGCTCCATCCGCACGCCCAGGGTCTTCACGCCGCGGAGCACGAGGAAGCTGTCGAAGGCGCCGGGGACGCCGCCCACCGAGTTCTGCAGGAAATGGAGCCGCTCGGAGAGACCAGCGTCGCGGGTGGCGCAGAAGCCGCCGACGACGTCCGAGTGACCGTTCAGGTACTTCGTCGTGCTGTGGGTCACGACGTCCGCGCCGAGCTCGAGCGGCCGCTGGAAGTAGGGCGTCATGAAGGTGTTGTCGACGATGGCGAGCGCCTGCGACCGGTGGGCGATCTCGGCGCAGGCCGCGATGTCGACGAGCTTCATCATCGGGTTCGTGGGCGTCTCGATCCAGACCGCCTTGGTCTTCGGCGTCATCGCCCGCTCGAGGTTCTTCGGGTCGGTGAGATCGACGAAGGCGAAGTCGAGCCCGGTGCGCCGGAAGACCTTGTCGAAGAGCCGGAAGGTGCCGCCGTAGACGTCGTCCGAGCAGACGATCCGGTCGCCCGCGTCGAAGAGGTGCATCAGGCAGTCGGCGGCGGCGCAGCCCGAGGCGAAGGCGAGGCCGTGCCGAGCGCCCTCCAGGGCGGCGAGACAGTCCTCGAGCGCCTGCCGGGTCGGGTTCTTGGTCCGGCTGTACTCGTAGCCCAGGTGCTCGCCGGGGCCGGACTGCGCGTAGGTGCTCGTCAGGTAGACGGGCGTCATGATCGCGCCGGTCGTCGGGTCGGGCCGCTGCCCGGCGTGAATCGCGAGGGTGTCGAAGCGAAGGGCTCTTTCGGTGTGGGCCATCGTGGCTGCCTTTCTCGGGGAGGGCGCACTCTAGCGCCAGGGGCGGCCGCCGGACAACGAGGGGAGCCCAGGGGGCCGGGAGCGGGCCCTTGCGGTCCAGCGACGCCCACAAGAGCTTTCCTTCCGGGCGTGAGGCGGGGGAGATCGATGCGAAAGCTCGGCTGGATCGTCGGGGTGGCGTTGGGGCTCTTCGGCTGCAATGGCGGCGGGGACCACGTGCTCCCGATCCTCGCGCCGGGAGGAGGGGGAGACGGCGGTCCCACGACCAGCGTGACGAAGAGCGCCTTCGGGCTCGCGCTCGGCGGTCACCTGGGCGGCCTCGGAGCCTTCCTCCGCCCGAACGGCGCGACCGACGCGGGGGCCGCCGCGGACGCCGGGATGGCCGACGCCGGGACTCCGGACGCCGGAGGCATCGACGCGGGTCAGCCCGACGCCGGAGCGCCGCCGCCCTCCCCCTGGCCGAACCAGCCGGTCACCGTCTACGGCTCCGCCAACGGGATCCAGGAGCTGCCGGTCGTCGGCGCGCAGCCGGACGAGGCGCAGAACATCTGGCTCGTCACCCACTCGGCGCTCTACCTGCTGAAGCCCGGCGAGACGACCTTCCACCGCTACACCGACGCCGACGGGCTGCACCTCTCCCTCTCGACGCCCCCCGGCATCACGGCGGTGGCCGGGGGCGCGCCGGGCGAGGCCTTCGTCGGCTACGAGGGCTACGACACCAACGACCCGAGCACGATGACCCAGGCCCAGAGGGACATGGGCAAGCTGGACCGGGTGAACCTGAACCCCGACGGCACGATCTCGGTCTTCCGCTTCAACGTCCACGACACCGTCAGCATCAACTACTGGGAGAACCACAGCGTGCGGCGGCTGCTCTACGACCACGACTACCACCCCGGGAACCTCTACGCGGGCTTCAACCACGGCGTCGATCGGATCCGCGGGAACGACTACGTCGACCACATCCACGTGGAGGTCTGCACGGGCGGCTGCGCGACGAACCCGGATGCGCTCGACATCGGCGAATGGCGCGGCCTCGCCTTCGACCCGAACCACGGCGGCGCGCTCTGGACCGCCGGCGAGTACTCGGCGGGGCTCATCGGCTGGACCGCCGATCTGATGTCGTGGATCGACAACGGCGCGAACCCTTTCATCGTGGCGTTCGGCGACCCGTATCCGCCGTTCGCGCCCGTCTTCGAGCCGCCCGCCGAGGGCGACTCGGTCAACCTCCGCGCGGTGGCGGTTGCGCCGGACGGCCTCGTCTGGTTCGCGAGCGGCGAGCAGTGGAGCCCGGCGACCGATCCCATGTACGGCATCGCGAGCTACCGCATCGACACGGGCAGCTTCAGCTACTACGACCCGACCTCGCTCGGCTTCGGGACGAACGACCTCCTCGACCTGGTCGCCCTCCCGGACGGCCGGCTCGTCTTCGGCACCCACGACGGCCTGCGCGTCTGGACGCCCCCCTCGGGCGCCGTCCAGTCGCTGACCATGACGGACGGACTGCCGGGCAACGACGTCCAGATGATGTACCTCGACGCGAGCGTGACTCCCCCCGCGCTCTACGTCGGCACCGACGGCGGGCTCGCGGTGCTGCGGATCCCCGCGACGAAGTAGCCGAGGGCATCCGCCCGGCGGCCCGTCGCATCGGGGATCAGAAGGGGCGGCGACGCCCCTGAAAGGCGGCGAAGCTGCAGAAGGTGCAGGTCACGTTCGCCGGCCGGAGTTGGGTCTTGCGACCCACCTTCACTTCGCGCACGCTGCTCGCGTGCCGCCGCACGACGTGGCCACACTCGAGAGTCAGCCGCCACCCCGTGCGGTGACGCAGCTCATCCTGCTCTCGGTCCCAACGAACGACCTTCACGTCCGAGAGTTTACCAGCAGACGCTCCAGCCGGCCAGGCCCCCCGGCCGCGGGCGTTCAGTTCGGCTGGATCGGGCTTCCGGCGCCGGTGACCACCCGCACGTCGCTGGTCATGACCTGCGAGCCGCCGTTGCTCGTCACGATGATGTTCTTGAAGAGGTTGCTCAGGTCGGTCACCGTCGTCGCCGTCCAGTTGCCGTTGAGTGCGTCCTGGTGGGAACCCGGCCCCGTGAAGGCGTTGTAGGGCGCCGGTCCCCGGAAGAAGAGGATCTGCTGGCCGAGCTGCACCGGCTCCCCCTGAACGAGCGGCCGCGTCATGTACCAGCGGCTCGTCCAGATGGCCTGACCGTCGCGCACCCGCATGAACTGCCCCTGGTTCTTGGTCTGCGGCGAGGGGGGCGTCATCGTGTGGCCGACCGCGCAGAACCATTCGTCGTCACAGACGATGACGTCCGCGGGGCCGAGACACTGCGCGTCGCCGGTGCAGGCGCTGACCGTTCCCGCGACCGCCACCGGCGCCGCGTTGGCGTTGGACGCGATGACGGCGGCGCCGACGGGGTCGGGCACATACGGGGCTGGGATGATGGGCCCGAAGCATCCCGAAAGAGTCAGGGCGAGGACGGCGCAGCGCTTCATCGAAGAACCTCCCAAGGGCGATACGAGGACGGTTGGTCTTCTAGCACACGGCGGGGCTGGATCAAACGTCGAGCCGGGAATGGGCCCGCAGACGGGTAGACCCGGCGCAGCCCCGCCTTCGACCAGCGCAGCGGGAGGCTGACCGAGCGCGAGGGGCCGAGGGTTGCCAGGCGCGGATCCTGCGTTACGTTCGTCTCATCATGAAGCTCGACAAGCTGACCGTGAAGGCGCAGGAGGCGCTCCAGAGCGCCCAGGAGATCGCCCGACGCCGCGATCACCAGGCCATCGAGCCCGAGCACCTCGCCCGGGCGCTCCTGGACCAGCCGGACGGGCTCACCCTTCCCATCCTCCAGAAGATCGGCGCCGATCCCAAGCTCGTCGCCGCCCGGATGGACGAAGAGCTGGGCAAGCTCCCCTCGGTCCAAGGGGGCGAGCCGTACTTCTCCCAGCGGCTCCTCAAGATCCTGGACCGGGCCCAGGACGAGGCGAAGAAGCTCTCGGACGAGTACGTCTCGACCGAGCACCTCCTGCTCGGCCTCGTCGGCGAGAAGCGGGGCGCGGGCGACGCGCTCGCCGCGTCGGGCGTCACCCGCGAGCGGCTGCTCGGGGTGCTCGAGGACGTCCGCAGCGGCGGCCGCGTCACGAGCGAGAACCCGGAGGCGCAGTACCGCGCGCTCGAGAAGTACGCGCGCGACCTCACCGAGCAGGCGAGGGCCGGCAAGCTCGACCCGGTCATCGGCCGCGACGAGGAGATCCGACGGGTCGTTCAGGTCCTCTCGCGGCGCACGAAGAACAACCCCGTCCTCATCGGCGACCCCGGCGTCGGTAAGACCGCCATCGTCGAGGGGCTCGCGCGCCGAATCGTCGATGGCGACGTCCCCGAGGGGCTCAAGCACAAGCGGCTCGTGGCGCTCGACCTCGGCGCGCTCGTCGCCGGCGCCAAGTACCGAGGCGAGTTCGAGGAGCGGCTGAAGGCGGTCCTCAAGGAGATCACCGCCTCCGAGGGCCAGATCATCCTCTTCATCGACGAGCTCCACACGCTCGTCGGCGCAGGCGCGGCCGAAGGGGCCATGGACGCCGGCAACATGCTCAAGCCCGCCCTGGCCCGGGGGGAGCTGCACTGCGTCGGCGCGACCACGCTCAACGAGTACCGCAAGATCGAGAAGGATCCTGCGCTCGAGCGCCGCTTCCAGCCGGTCTTCGTCGGCGAGCCCTCGGTCCTGGACAGCATCAGCATCCTGCGCGGCCTCAAGGAGCGCTACGAGATCCACCACGGCGTCCGGATCCAGGACTCGGCCTTGGTGGCCGCCGCGACCCTCTCCCACCGCTACATCGCCGACCGCTTCCTGCCGGACAAGGCGATCGACCTCATCGACGAGGCCGCGAGCCGCCTTCGGATCGAGATCGACTCGATGCCGACCGAGATCGACGAGATCCGGCGCAAGATCCTCCAGTTCGAGATCGAGCGGCAGGCGCTCGCAAAGGAGGTCGACCCCGTCTCGAAGGGACGGCTCGCCGAGATCGACCGCGAGATGGCCCAGCTGAACGAGCAGTTCGCGGGGCTCAAGTCCCACTGGGACGCCGAGAAGGCAGCCATCCAGGAGATCCGAGCGACGAAGGGAAAGATCGACCAGGCGAAGTCCGAGATGGCCGAGGCCGAGCGGCAGGCGAGCCTCGGCCGGGCGGCCGAGCTCAAGTTCGGCGTCCTGCCGGGGCTCGAGAAGGAGCTCTCGGGGCAGAACGAGAAGCTCGCCGAGCTGCAGAAGGACCAGCAGATGTTGAAGGAAGAGGTCGACGCCGAGGACGTCGCCTCGGTGGTCTCGAAGTGGACCGGCATCCCGGTTGCGAAGCTGCTCGAGGCCGAGATGCAGAAGCTGCTCCACATGGAAGACCGGCTGGCCGAGCGGGTGGTCGGGCAGGAAGAGGCCCTGCGCGCGGTCTCCGATTCGGTGCGGCGGGCCCGCTCCGGCTTGCAGGACCCGAACCGTCCCATCGGCTCGTTCGTCTTCCTCGGACCCACGGGCGTCGGCAAGACCGAGACCGCCCGGGCGCTCGCCGAGTTTCTCTTCGACGACGAGCAGGCGATGATCCGCCTCGACATGTCGGAGTACATGGAGAAGCACGCCGTGGCGCGCCTCATCGGCTCGCCGCCGGGCTACGTCGGCTACGAGGAGGGCGGGCAGCTCACCGAGGCCGTCCGACGCCGCCCCTACGCGGTGGTCCTCTTCGACGAGATCGAGAAGGCGCACCGCGACGTCTTCAACGTGTTGCTCCAGCTCCTCGACGACGGGCGACTCACCGACGGTCAAGGACGGACGGTCGACTTCCGAAACGCGGTCGTCATCATGACGTCGAACCTGGGGAGCGAGGATCTGACGCGGCTCGCCGGCGGCGGGGCGGGACCCGATCAGCTTCGCACGGTCGCGAACGAGGCGCTGCGAGCCCACTTCCGGCCGGAGTTCTTGAACCGGATCGACGAGGTCGTGGTGTTTCGCAGCCTCGAGCGCAAGGATCTCGGCCAGATCGTCGACGTCCAGCTCGGCCGGATGAAGAGGCTGCTCGACGAGAAGCAGCTCTCACTGAAGCTGACCGAGGGCGCCAAGGGGCTGCTCGTCGACCAGGGCTACGACCCGGTCTACGGCGCGCGGCCGCTCAAGCGGGCCATCCAGCGACTCCTCTTGAACCCGCTCTCGATGCACCTGCTCGCGGGCGAGTTCGAGCCGGGCGACGCCATCGAGGTCCGCGCCGACGGCGGGCAGCTCCTCTTCGAGAAGGCGGGCGCGCCCCGGGCCACTCAGCCTGCCGCGCGCGCCTGACGGGTCAGGCCGAGGGGGCCGATCCCGAGGCCGAGGCGGACGGCCCCACCGGCTTGGGCGCCCTCGCCCTGCGCTCGAGCGCCCGTGCGATCCGGGCGGCGGCGAAGCCGCCCAGCGTCGCGAGCGCGATCCGCAGGAGCCCCGCCGGGCCGTTCGGCCAAACCCCCCTCCACCCTTGCCCGAGGTAGGCGAGGAGCGCGAGCAGCAGCGGCCCGGCGACGCCGACCCCGGCGGCCGCGACGCGCGGGGGCAGCGCGACGAGGCGCCCGAGCCCCGCGACGACGGCGGCGCCCGCAAGCGCGAGGGTCGAGCCCGTCAGTAGTGCGTTCCAGCCGATCCAGCCCGGCGGGCCGAAGAGCGCGGCAATCGCGGGGCCGAAGGCGTGGCCGACGAGCGGCGCGGAGAGGGCGAGCGACAGACCGCCGAGGTAGAGCGACCAGAGGACGTCCCGGCTGATGCGGCGAAAGGCGTTAATAGTAGACCTCCATCAGGCAGAGCCCGTGCGCGGGGGCGGTCGGGCCGGCGAGCCGCCGGTCGCGGCTCGCGAGCAGGCGCGGGACGTCGCCCTCGGGCCGCTTTCCCCGACCGATCTCGACCAGGGTGCCGACGACGTTGCGGACCATGTGCTTGAGGAAGGCCGTGCCGCGGACCTCCACGACGATCTCGCCCGGCTCGCCGGGCGCCACCGCGACCCGATCGAGCCGCCGCACCGTCGTCTTCGCCGGACAGTCGGCCGACCGAAACGCCTGGAAGTCGTGCTCGCCCTCGAGGGCGGTGGCGGCCCGCCGCATCGGCTCGCAGTCGAGCGGCGGGAAGATCTGCCAGTGGGTTCCCCGGCGGAGCGGGCAGCGGGTCGCCCGGTTCCAGATCCGATAGCGGTAGCGCTTGCCTCGCGCCGAGCGCCGGGCGTCGAAACCGTCCGGGACGAACGCGGCCTCGCGAACGGCGACGTCCTCCGGGAGGAGCCCGTTGAGGCCTTGAACGAGCGCCTTGAGCGGAAGCCGCCGTCCCTCGGGGAGCCGCACGCCGACCACCTGCCCCTCGGCGTGGACGCCGGCGTCCGTGCGCCCCGCCGCCTGCGCCCGCAGCGGCTCGCCGGCGAGGGCCTCGAGCGCGACCTCGAGCACGCCCTGGACGGTGCGCTGGCCGGGCTGGAGCTGCCAGCCGGCGAAGCGGGATCCGTCGTAGGCGAGCGTGAGCCGCGCGGCGCGTGATTCCATGCGGCTTCAGATTCCCCGTGCCGACCATCCTCCGTCAAGCGGGCGGGAACACGGCTCGGGCGGCGCGCGTTCCAAGAACAGGAGAGGCGAGGTAGCCAGAACGGAAGGGCGGGCATCGAGATCCGGGGTCGGGGGAGGATCGATCGATAAGCCTGCGGCGGGCTGAAGCAGTGGTTCTTGCCCGCCAGCTCAAAGGGGGGAGCGGGTATCCACCGCCGCGAGGCGGCGGAGGCTCCGCCGCGGTGGCGCTGACTCGGCCGGAAAAGCCGAGGAGGAGCATGAGGCCGATGCTCCGCGCCCGCCCGAGATCCGACGCCGTGCGGGACGTACGCTCCATACGTACGTCCCGCGCTCCTATTTGAACTTGAGGTAGGAGGCGACGATCTCGCCGACCAGGGCCCCGACGGCCAGATCGTTTCGGTCGGCCAGCGCCTTCAGCGCCTCGTAGTCGGCCGCCTTCAGGTCCACCGTCAGGACGCGGGAGGAGCCGCGGCTGCTCGTGCCGCCCGGCGAGCTCCGCTGGGCGCGAGGGCGAAGCGGGATCGGCTCGAGATCTTCTTCGCCGATCTCCATCGCCTCTTCGGGCTCCGGCGGCGGCGCCAGCATCGAGCCGCGCGCCGCCAGTCGCTTGCGCTCCTCGTCGAGCTCGTCCGAGAAGAGCTGCTTGAGGAAGTTCGCGAGGTGGATGTTCGAGGGCGTGAACTCGTACTGCGAGAGGAACTGGTCGAGGTCGTACTGCATCTCCCAGGCGCTCTGGTAGCGCTTGTCGCGATCCTTATCGAGCGCCTTCATGAGGATGTGCTCGACCGCCTCGGGGACGTCGGCCTTGAAGTAGCTCGGGGGGTAGATCTTGCCGTCCGTGATGCTCTTGAGGATCGCGACCTCGCTCTCCCCGGTGAAGAGCTTGAAGCCCGTGATCCACTCGTAGAGCACGACGCCGAGCGAGAAGAGGTCCGAGCGGTGGTCGAGCACCTTGCCCATGCACTGCTCGGGGCTCATGTAGCTGAGCTTGCCCTTGATCTCGCCGACCCGCGTCTGCTCGACCTGGTTCGCCGCCTTGGCGATGCCAAAGTCGAGGATCTTCACCGTGCCGTCGAAGGAGACGAAGATGTTCTCGGGCGTGACGTCGCGGTGGACGATGTGCAGCGCGCCGCCGTACATGTCGGTCTTCTGGTGCGCGTAGTAGAGCCCCTCGCAGACCGAAGAGGCGATCTTGAGGGCGTAGACCATGGGGAACGGGATGCCCATCCCGTCCGCCTTCGGGATGATGCGACGCATGTCGCGCCCGAAGATGTACTCCATGGCGATGAAGTAGCTCTCGGCGATCTTCCCGAGGTCGTAGATCTGGACGATGTTCGGGTGGTTCAGCTGCGCCGCCAGCTTCGCCTCGTTCAAGAACATGTTGACGAAGGCCTTCTGCGACGACAGGTGCGGGCGGATCCGCTTGATGACGATCGTCTTCTCGAACCCCTCGAGCCCCTCCTGCCGGGCCAGGAAGATCTCGGCCATCCCGCCGACCGCGATCCGGTCGAGCAGCACGTACTTGCCGAACCGCTGGCCGGCTATCTTGTGCTCCTCGAGGGGCATGCTCACGCGCCGCCAGTATAGCCCCCAGAAGCCAAGGACTCAAAAAGGTTGCGCGGCCGTTCCGCGGGGCCTCGTCAGATCCGGCGCCACAGGGCGTCCGAGCGCTGGGCCGCCCGCGCAGCGAGCTCCGCCAGGTCCGCCGTCAAGAGAACCCCCTCGCGGACGATGGGGCGCCCCGCGACCAGGGTCCAGGCCACCCTCGCGTCCGCCGCCGCCGTGAGGAGGTGGCCGCAGGCGGAATCGGCGCGCAGCGGCGTCGCCGGCCGTTCGTCCAGCAGGACGAGATCGGCGATCCGCCCCTCCTCCAGGCGTCCGAACTCCGCGTCGAAGATCCGACCCGCGAGGCGCCCGCCCCCCTCGAGCACCATCCGCTCGATCGCGAAGAAGCCGAGCTGCGCGCCCGGCCGGGCGCCACGGCGCCAGAGGGCGAGCGCCCACGGCGCCTCGCCGCGAACCGAGGCCGAGAGGCCGTCCGTGCCGAGAACCGCGTAGGTCCCGGCCTCGATGGCGGCCTCGAGCCTCGGCGGCCGCTCCTCGGAGAAGAGAGCGGCGCGGGGCGTCAGGGAGAGGAAGCCCGAGAGCTCGGCGAGGATCTCCGCCTCGCGCCGGTTGAGCTGGTTTCCATGCGCGAGGAGGCTCTTCGGCCCGAGCAGGCCCACCTCGCGCAGCCGCTCGAGGGTGCGCATCCCGTGCGCGTCGAAGGCATCGGCGAGCTCCTGCTCGCTCTCGGCTCCGTGCACGATGAGGCCGTTCGTGTGGGCAAGCTCGGCGACGCCCCCGAGCGCGGCGACGCCGATCGTCTCGACGTGGCAGAGGCCGACGGCCCCGCGCACGAACGGCCCAAAGCGGCCCGAGCCAGCCTCGCGAGCGAACCGCTCGCACTCCTGGAGCCCCACCGCCGCGGCGCCGTCCCGCTCCGAAGCGCCGTAGGCCACGACCGCGCGCAGGCCGATCTCGCGGGCCGCCTCGCCCACGGCGTCGAGGCTGCCTGGAGCGCAGCCGGGCGCGCGCAAGAGGTCGAAGACCGTCGTGGTCCCGGAGAGCGCGGCCTCCGCGAGCGCGAGCCGCGCGGCGGCGCGCAGGTCCTCCGGCTGGAGCGTCCGCTCGTAGCGGCCGCGCAAGGGCTCGTCGAGCTGGGGGTAGCCTCTCGGGTAGGCGCGGCTCCCCGAGAGGCCCTGGGCCAGCCGGCGCGACAGGTGGGTGTGGGCGTCGACGAAGCCCGGGAGGAGCAGCCGGCCATCGGCGTGAATCTCCCAGTCGCCGGGCTTGCCGGCGATTGGCGCGCTCGTGACGAGAGCGATTCGCTCGCCCTCGACGACCACGTTCGCCTCGGCCGAGACCTCCGGCGGAGCCGGCCAGAGCCTCGCATCGCGGATGACGACCCTGCCACTCATCTGGCGCACTCTATCAAGAAAGCGGCAGTGGGCATGTTTTCGGCCGCCGAATTGCTGTATACACGCGCGCCCGGAGGCGCCCGTGCTGGACAAGGACGTGATCGCGAAGCTCGAGGAGGTCGAGGCTCGGTTCGAGCGGCTCACCCAGGATCTGGGCGACGCCGCCATCATCGCCGATCAGAAGCGCTTCCAGTCGGCAGCGAAGGAGCGCGCCTCGCTCGAGCCGCTCGTAGAGGCGCTGCGGGCGTACCGGGCAACGCACCGGGAGGCCGACGAGCACGAGGCGCTCGGGGTCGATCCGGATCCAGAGCTGCGCGAGCTCGCCCGCTCCGAGCTGCCGGCCCTCCGCGCGCGCGCCTCGAGGCTCGAGGAGGAGCTCAAGCTCCTGCTCTTGCCGAAGGACCCGAACGACGAGCGGAACGTCATCGTCGAGGTCCGCGCCGGCACGGGCGGCGAGGAGGCCGGGCTCTTTGCGGCCGAGGTCTTCCGCATGTACCTGCGCTACGCCGAGCGGCGGGGCTGGAAGGTCGACCTCATCTCGCGCAGCGACAGCGGCGACGGCGTGCGCGAGATCATCGCGACCCTCGAAGGCCGGGGAGCCTACTCCGAGCTCAAGTACGAGAGCGGCGTCCACCGCGTTCAGCGCGTTCCGGCCACCGAGACGCAGGGGCGCATCCACACCTCCACCGTCACGGTGGCGGTCCTGCCCGAGGTCGAAGAGATCGACATCAAGATCGAGGACAAGGATCTGCGGATCGACGTGATGCGCTCCGGTGGCCCCGGCGGGCAGAGCGTCAACACCACGGACTCGGCGGTCCGGATCACACACCTGCCCACCGGCATGGTGGTCCACTGCCAGGACGAGAAGAGCCAGCTCAAGAACCGCAGCAAGGCCATGAAGCTCCTGCGCAGCCGGCTCTATGAGATGGAGCGCGAGAAGCGCGAGACCGAGCGGGCCGCCTCGCGCAAGAGCATGGTCGGCACCGGCGAACGCTCGGAGAAGATCCGGACCTACAACTTCCCCCAGGACCGGCTCACCGACCACCGGATCGGGCTCACGGTCCACAACCTGCCGGCCGTGATGGATGGCGACATTGGCGACGTCGTCACGGCCTGCCGCACCTTCTTCCAGGCCGAGGCGCTCAAGTCGCAGGGGATCGCGGCGGAAGCACGGACGTGACCCCGGCGCCGTCGCCCGAGACCTGGACGATCCAGCGGCTGCTCTCCTGGACGACGGGCCGCTTCTCGGAGCTCGGCCTCGACTCCCCTCGCCTCACCGCCGAGCTGCTGCTCGCCCACGCGCTCGGGAGGACGCGGCTCCAGCTCTACCTCGCCTTCGACCAGCCGCTCGATCGGCCGGAGCTCGCGCGCTACCGGGAGCTCATCCGGCGCCGCTCCGAGCGCGTTCCGACCCATCACCTCGTCGGCGGCCGCGAGTTCTTCGGCCGCTGGTTTCGCTGCGACGCCCGGGCGCTCGTCCCGCGGCCGGAGACGGAGTTGCTCGTCGAGGCCTGCCTGCGCGCCCTCCCCGGCGACGGCGCCGGCCTGACGGCCCTCGACCTCTGCGCCGGAACGGGCTGCGTCGGCCTCACGCTCTTGGCCGAGCGACCGGCCCTGCGCCTCGTCGCGGTGGAGCTCTCGCCCGAGGCCGCGAGCCTCACCCGAGAGAACGCCCAGGCGCTCGGGGTCGCAGACCGCCTCGAGCTGCGCGAGGGGGATCTCTGGGGAGCGCTCGACTCCGACCAGCGTTTCGCCCTGATCGCCTCTAACCCACCCTACGTCCCAAGCGCCGAGATCGCGGGGCTCGCCCCCGAGGTCCGCGACCACGAGCCGCGACTGGCGCTCGACGGCGGCCCCGACGGGCTCGACCTCGTGCGACGCATCGCGCTGGAGGCGGCCGGCCGGCTCGAGGCCGGCGGGCTGCTCGCGCTCGAGATCGGCGACGACCAGGGCGCGGCGACCCGGGAACTCCTCGACGCGGCGGGGCTCGACCGAGTCTCCGTCGAGCGCGACTACGCCGGGCAGGACCGCATCGCGCTCGGCTTTCGTCGCTCCCGCTGAGGGGCCTGGACTGGGCTAGGCAGCCATGCTGCCGAACTTCTTGAAGAACACCACGATGCCGTCGACCATCGCGGCGAGCGACTCCTCGCCGTCGAGCCCCTGTCCGAGCCAGATGCCGCCGCAGGACTCGCAGGTGTCGTAGCGCTGCGACCGCCTCGGCCCGCCCTCGATGACGACCAGGTCGACCTGGCACTGCGGGCACTGCCCCGCGAGCTCCTCGATGTTCGGCTTGCCGCCGAGCTTCTCGAGGCCTGGCAGGTTGTGGCGCAGGAGAACTCGGTTCAGCTCGGCGACGTCGATCCAGACGCCTCTGCACTGACCGCAGCGCTGCAAAGCGATGTGATCGTCGTCCTGCTGCTCCAGCTCCACCGCGCACTTCGGGCAATCCATGGGGGTTTTCGCCGCTCTCCTGAGGGGGGGTTGGGAGGGATGGTACCTCGCCGGCGCGGGGATGGGCAACCCGCCCGGGGGACGTCAGGAGGCGGAGGCCCTCCGAATGTCGGCCCCGAGCGCTCGCAGCTTGCGCTCGAGCCGCTCGTAGCCGCGATCGAGGTGGTAGACGCGCTGGACCTCGGTTTCGCCGTCGGCGAGCAGGCCGGCGAGGACGAGGCTCGCGCTCGCCCGCAGATCCGTCGCCATGACGGGCGCGCCCGAGAGCGCCTCGACCCCCTTCACCACCGCCGTCCGGCCGCTCACCGTGATGTCGGCCCCCATGCGCGTCAGCTCGAGGACGTGCATGAATCGGTTCTCGAAGACGGTCTCCTCGACGACGGCCGAGCCCTGGGCGAGGCAGAGCAGCACCATGGTCTGCGCCTGCATGTCGGTGGGGAAGCCCGGGTACGGGTGCGTGCGGAGGTCCACCGATCGGAGCCGGCCGCCGCCCCGCACGCGGACGCAATCGCGGCCGCCGTCCGAGAAGCTCTCGACCGTGGCACCCGCCTCCCGCAGCTTCTGCGAGAGCGCCTCGAGGTGCGCGGGCACGACGTTGCGCAGCACGACGTTCCCGCGCGTTGCGGCGCCAGCGATCATCAGCGTGCCGGCCTCGATCCGGTCGGCGACGACCTCGTGGTCGAGCGGCCTCAGCTCGTCGACCCCCTCGATCTCGACGACGTCGGTCCCGGCGCCTTCGATGCGCGCCCCCATGCCGCGCAGCGCGCGGGCGAGGTCCTCGACCTCCGGCTCGCGGGCCGCGTTCGTGAGCACCGTCGTGCCACGCGCGAGCGCCGCCGCCATCAAGAGGTTCTCGGTGCCCGTGACGGTCACGACGTCGAACGGGACGTGAGCGCCTCGCAGCCGCGGCGCCGGCCCGGGCCCGTGGCGCGGCAGCACGGCCTCCACGTAGCCGTGCTCGAGCCGCAGCTCCGCCCCGAGCGCCGCGAGCCCCTTCAGGTGCTGGTCGATGGGGCGGGCGCCGATGGCGCAGCCGCCCGGCAGCGAGACCCGCGCCCGGCCGAGCCGCGCCACGAGCGGACCCAGCGCGAGCACCGAGGCACGCATCGTCTTCACGAGCTCGTACGGCGCCTCGGGCCGCGGCGCGGCGGGCGTCCGGATCCGCAGCTCCGTCCGGGCCCTTCCCCGACCGCGCACGACCTCGGCCCCCATGTGGCCGAGGAGGCGAGCCATCGTCGCGACGTCCGCGAGCACGGGCACCCGCCGGATCCGGTGCTCGCCCTCGCAGAGGAGGGACGCCGTCATCACCGGCAGCGCGGCATTCTTCGCCCCCGAGACCTCGACCTCACCCGCGAGCGCCTTGCCGCCTCGCACGATCATCCGATCCATGACGCGCCGATTCTTGGGCCGGACGCCCGGCGACGTCAACGTGCGCGAGGCCGGCTGCCCGGAGGCCCCTGTCCCACCGCGCCGCGCCCGCTATAATCGCCGCCCTCATGCTCCTCCCGCTCGTCGCCGCCTCGGCCCTCGCCTCCGTGCTCACGCCGGGACCGCTCGCCGTCCCGCTCGACAAGGACCGCGCCGCGCTCTCGCGGCCCCGCCCCCTCCTCGCGCGGCCGCCCTTCCCCGGCCCCATCGCGGCCGGAACGGGCGCGGGGCCGCGCGGGGAGATAGTCGCGCTCCCCTCGACCTTTTGCAGCTCCGACGACGGTCAGAACCCGCAGCCCGCGGGCTGCACGGCATACGCCGATCCGAACTGCACGATGGCGGGGGCGCCGCCGGCCTACGAGCTCGCCCCGCAGGACTCGGCCATCGATGCGGTCGCGCAGTTCTTCCAGGCCGAGCCCGATCAGTACGACACGATCGTGTTCTGGCGCGACTACCTGCAGGACTACTGCACGGGGCTCGCCTACTACTTCCCGATCTTCAACGACGTCGACGGAATCGGCGCCATCCATTTCAGCCAGACCGGCAGCTACCAGATCGACCTGCGCCCCTACTTCGGCGTCGCTTCGGGCGGCACGCTGCGCGGCCTCATCGACATGGGCATGCTCTACGACTGCTCGCTCGACCAGATGCTCGGGATCGACTGCGGTGACGGGCAGACCTTCCCGACCGACGCCTACTCGCTCCCCGGCATCCTCGGCCAGGAGTCGGCGCACCAATGGGGCGCCTTCGTCCACTTCACGAACGGCGCCGGCCAGGACGACGCCTCGCTCCTCGGCCGCTCGCAGCAGCACTGGAGCTGGTTCTTCGACACCGGCGGAGGCGACGGCAACCTGGGCTCGCCACTCGAGGGCAACCTCTGGACCGCGGACGGGGGCGACTTCTCCATCCCGCAGGGCAGCGTCGCCGCCTACAGCCCGCTCGACCAGTACCTGATGGGCGTTCGGCCGGCCAGCGACGTCCCTCCCTTCTTCTACGTCGCGAACCCCGCGCCCGCTCCGGGGCAGCCCGCCTTCAAGAGCCTCGTGCAGGGCGAGGGGCCAGGCTCCGACCCGCCCTACGGCCCGGCCTTCTCGCGCTACGAGCCCGACGCCATCACCGGGCAGGCCGTCCAGGTGACCATCGACCAGGTCCAGGCGGCCGAGAACAGGCGTCAGCCGGCCTTCGGCTCCGCCCCCTTCGTCACGACGCAGGCCTGGACCTTCCTGCTCCAGCCCGGTGAATCGATCGCGCAGGCCGCGACCGCCCTCGCGCGCGTCGAGGCGCTGCGCGAGTTCTGGACCGGCTACTTCTACCAGGCGACCGATCGGCGCATGCGGGTCATCACCACGCTCGAAGGGCGCGACGACCTGCCGCTCTTCACCTTCCACGTCTCGGGCGAGGGCTTCGCCTCTCTCGCGAGCGGCACCGTCTCCGTCGACCCCTCGGGCGGGCTCGACCTGAAGCCCGGCGCCGGCATCCAGAACCTGAACGTGCTCTACCCGGCCGGCTCGTCGGTCGCGGCGCTCCTTGGAGGGAGCTGGCCCAAGGGTGCCGGCGGCCAGTCGCTGCTCTCGTTCACCCAGAGCGGCGCCTTCGCGAGCGGCGACTCCTTCACCTCGACGAACCCGGTCGACGGCCGCCACTACGCCCACCGGATCCTCTACTTCTCGAAGCAGAAGGGGGCGAGCGCGCAGGCGGCCACCGACTGGAGCGGGACCATCGAGGGAATCGAGCTCCAGCCCTCGGTGGGATCCAGCGGCTCCGAGGACGTCCTCGTCGATCACCTCGAGCTGACCGCCTCGCCGCCGCCCGACCAGGACGGCGATGGCGTCGCCGACGACGAGGACGACTGCCCGAAGGTCGCGAACCCCGACCAGGCGGACTACTCCGGCAAGGGCGTCGGTTACGCCTGCGATCCGGCGCAGCAGGCCAGGTTCAACCCCGACGGGACACCCCGCCCGGCCGGCTGCGGCTGCTCGAGCGGCGGCTCCGAGACCTTCGCGGCGGGGCTCTTCTTGCTCGGCCTCGGGCTGCGACGTAGGAGACGCGCATGAAGAAGTCGCTCGGCCTCGCCCTCCTCGCGCTCGCCTGCGGAACCCGCAGCGCCGCGCCCTCCGCCGCCCCGCCTGCCCCGGCGGCGCCCGCCGCGCCCGCACCCCCGTCCCTCGCGGAGGCCGAGCCGAACGACGCCCCCGCTCAGGCGCAGCCCGTCTCGAGCACAATCCGCGTCCAAGGAGACCTCCACCCGGTCCAGCCGGCCTCCCGACCGGACGAGGACTGGTACGCGATCCGGCCGGGCGGCGACGGAAAGACGCCGGCGACCGCCGATCTGCGCGCCGAGCTCTTGCCCCCGGCGGGCGTCCGCTTCTCGCTCGAGGTCTACGACCGGGATCTGAACAAGCTGCTCTCGCTCCCGTGCAGCGCCGGCGCCGGCTGCCTCGTGCCGGGGATTCGCGTGCGCGGCCAGGCCTTCCTGCGCGTCTTTTCGCCCACGGGCGCCACCGGGACCTATGCGCTCGACGTGAGGCTTTCGCCGCCCGATCTCGACGCCGAGGCCGAGCCGAACGACCGCCCGGTCGATGCGACGCCGCTGCCGCTCGATCACCCGCTCCACGGGACGATCGGCACGCCGGCGGACGAGGACTGGTACGTCCTCGATCTCGCCCCCGACGGCGGGGCCCCGCTCGCCCCGCCCCCCTCGCCCGCGACGGCGACGAGGCCGGGCGCGGTACTGCCCATCCCCAACGCGACCACGGCGCTGGTCCCGTCCCCCGCGCTCGGGAAGCCACCGCCGGGCGCCCAGGCCACTGCCGCTCCCGCCGCGGCGCCGAACCCCGAGGTCCAGCCGAGCGCCATCCTCCAGCTCCAGCTCTCCGGGGTCCCCGGGCTGCGGCTCGGCCTGCGGATCTTCGATCAGGACCAGCGGCCGCTCCTCTCCACGGAATCTCGCCAGCCCGGTGATCCCATCGAGCTGCGCGACCTCGCGCTCTTTCCCACCAGCCGCGCGCTCTACCTGCTCGTCGAGAGCGCCCCGATCCACGGCAAGCGGCCGGCGGCGCCCGGCTCGCCCTACACTCTCGCCGTTCACCGCGATCCGGCGCCCGCCGACTTCGAGGCCGAGCCGAACGACACCCCCGAGCTCGCGACGCCCATCTCGGCAAAGCGGGTCGGTTACCTCGCGCCCCGCGGCGACGTCGACTACTACCGCGTCCACGTCACCGCCCCCTCGCTGCTCCACGCGAGAGTCTCCGGCCTGGACCGAGTCGACGCCGAGCTGTCGGTCGTCGACCCGCCCGACCCCACCGCCGGCCGCGGCAAGGCGCGTGAGAAGCTGCTCTGGAAGGCGAACGAGGGCGGGCCGCACGAGCCCGAGGTGATCCCGGCGGTGGCGCTGCCGCCTGGGGACCACTATGTGAAGGTCGAGGCGGCCGCCCACCAGGTGGGCGCCCACTGGGTGCGCGACCAGGACAACGAGACGGATCCCTACGAGCTCGACGTCACGCTCTCGCCGGACGACGGCAACTTCGAGAAGGAGCCGAACGGCGACGCCCGCAACGCGACCCCGGTCCGCATGGGCGAGACCGTGCGCGGCTACGCCTTCCCCGCGAAGGACGTCGACGTCTACCGGCTCGACCTCTCCAGCCAACCGGTCGGCGTCGGCGTCGTGCTCCGGCTGCAAGGGGTCCCGAAGACCCCGCTCGTGCTCGAGCTGCGCGGGCCGCTCGCGGGGCCGCCGGGGCCTCGGCTCGACGACGCGCCGCTCGTCAACACGAGCGACCACGGCCGGGCGGGCCACCCCGAGGAGATCCACGCGAAGCTCACCCCGGGCGTCTGGCTGTTCGTCGTCAGGCCCTCGCCCGAGGGGCGGGTCCCCGGCCAGCCGGGCGGAGACCCGGACGCCCCGTACGCGCTCTCCATCGCCTCCGAGTAGCTAGCGTTGGGAGGTGGAGCCCCAGGCCGATTCGGGGAGCCCGCTCGCCCCCTCGCGCTTCTTGCGGGAGCGGCGCGGAGCGCTCCTCGCCGAGTGGGAGCAGCGCACCCGGAAGGCGCGCCCGGTCTCCCGCCGTCCCCTTCGGGAGCTGCTCGAGCAGCTCCCCGAGCTCCTCGACCGCATCCAGGATCTCGTCGAGGCGACGGACGGCGGAGCTCGCGGGGAGAGCCCTCCCCGGGGCGCCACCCCCATAGGCGTTAGCATTTGCAGCGGGGTTCAGGGTTGCGATCCGCGGGGAAGTGCTCGCGGAAGAGCGTGAGTTGACGCTGCTCGAGATGGGAGTCGCAGGCATCGAGGGCTGCGACGATCTGCGG
>JAJXUD010000012.1 GCA_021783235.1 Myxococcales bacterium
TCGCCGCCATGCGCAAACTCCTCTGCGCCGTCTACAGCGTCGCCAAGAGCGGCAAGCCCTTCACCCCACACCTCGCACCCACGGGGACCGTATGAATCCTCTTGACGGACGTGACGGTATCTCACGCGCTCTCCTCGAGCGCGGCGGTGAGCTCCTCGCGATCGTCGAAGTGGATCCGGCGCGAGCCCAGGATCTGGTAGTCCTCGTGCCCCTTGCCGGCCACGAGGAGCACGTCGTCCGGGCGTGCGAGCGAGGCGGCGGTCCGGATGGCCGCCGCCCGATCGACCTCGACGAGGTAGCCACGCGCCCCCCCGGCGGCCTCGCGTACCGAGAGGCGGCGTGCGCCGGCGCGATCGAGCCCCGCGACGATCTCGGCGAGAACGGCCTCGGGCGCTTCGCTTCTCGGGTTGTCCGAGGTGGCGATCACGAGGTCCGCGCCCTGCGCCGCGGCCGCGCCCATCAGCGGCCGCTTGCCGCGGTCGCGATCCCCACCGCAGCCGAAGACGAGGACGAGCCGCGACGCCCCGAGCGCGCGAAGGCTCGCGCAGACCCGGGCCAGCGCGTCGTCCGTGTGCGCGTAGTCGACGAAGGCGAGCGGGTGGCCCCGCCCGACGCGCTCGAGCCTCCCCGGAACGCGATCGACCGAGCCGAGCCCCGCCGCGATCGCAGCGGGCTCCCGCCCGAGGGCCAGCGCGAGCCCGGCGGCGAGGGCGAGGTTCTCGACGTTGTGCGCCCCGACGAGCGGCGAGCGGAGCTCCAGCTCACCCGCGGGCGTCTGCAGGGAGATCTCGCTGCCCGCGAGGCTCGCGCGCGCGACGGCGATCCGGATCTCTGCCTCCTCGCCCCGGCCGAAGCGCAGGACGCGCCGGCCGGCGGCCGAGAGCTCGCCGTGAATCCGGCGACCGAAGGGGTCGTCGCCATTGACCACGGCCGTGCCGCCCGGCCGAAGGCCCTCGAGAAAGAGCCGCCGCTTCGCCTGGAAGTAGCTCTCGAGGTCGCCGTGGAAGTCGAGGTGATCGCGCGTCAGGTTCGTGAACCCCGCCGCGGCGAACTCGAGCCCGTAGACCCGGTCCTGCGCGAGCGCGTGGGACGAGACCTCCATCACGCAGCCCCGCTGGCCGCGGCTCTTCATCTCGGCGAGCAGCTCGCAGAGCTCGGGCGCCTCGGGAGTCGTGAAGGCGGCGGGCCGCCACTCCGCGCCGACCCGGTAGCCGATCGTCCCGAGGTAGCCCGCGCCCCCGAGCGCGGCCGAGGCGAGGAGCGCGGAGGTCGTCTTGCCGTTCGTCCCCGTCACGCCGACGAGCTCCAGCGACCGATCCGGGTGGCCGTGGAGCCGCTCGGCGCAGAGCGCGAGCGCGCGGCGGGGCGCTGAGACCTCGAGGACCGGCAGGCCGTCGATGGGCCCCGACGCCACCACGGCGACCGCTCCCGCGGCCACGGCGCGGGCCGCGTAGGCGGCGCCGTCCTCCCGCTCGCCCGCGAGCGCGAAGAAGAGGTCTCCCGGCCCGACGAGGCGCGAGTCGAGCCGGAGCCGTCCGGCCTCGCTCGAGGCGATCGAAGGCGGCAACCGGGCGCCGGGGACGTCGCGAAAGAGCTCCGAGACCGTCATCGCACCGCCTCGACGGTCGCGACGGAGCGCCCATCCGCCACCGCCTTGGCGGATCCTCCCCCCGCGCCGGCTCGCCTCACGGCCGGCCTGGGCCGAGCGCCTTCCAGCGGCGCCGCTTCCGCCGCCCTCGGCGCGAGCCGCAGCTCGACCCTCCGGTCGACCGGCAGCGCCGCCCCCGGGGCGGGCCGCTGCGAGACCACCTGTCCCTCCCCCTCCAGCGATGCGAGCAGTCCTTTCCCCGCGAGGAGATTCACGGCGCGGCGCGCCGGAAGCCCCAGCACCGACGGCACGGCGCCGCCCACGGCGGCGGCAGGTTCGTCGTCGTCGCCCTCCTCCGACACGTCGGCCAGCTCGGGTTCGCTTCGCGCCGCGGGGACCGGCCGCTTCGGCGGCGGGCCCACCGAGGCGAGGATCGCCTGGTCCGGGGGGATCCCGAGCTGACGGACGAGGCCCTCGGCGATCTCGCGGAAGACGGGCGCCGCCACTTCGCCGCCGTAGACCTGACCTTTGGGCTCGTCCAGGAAGACGCCGATCACCGCGCAGGGGTGTTCGGCCGGCAGGTAGCCGATGAACGAAGCGAAGCGCTTGTCCGCGGAGTAGCCGCCCGTGATGGCGTCGGCCTTCTGGGCGGTCCCGGTCTTGCCGGCCACCCGGTAGCCCGGGACGGCGCCGGCCTCGGCCGTCCCGCCCTTCTGCACGACCCCCTCGAGCATGCGCGTGACCTGGGCAGCCACCGCTGGCGAGACGATCCGTCGGGGCGGCGGCGCTGGAAGCTTCGACGGCTCGCCGCCGGGCTGGATGACGGCGTCGACGAGCCTCGGCGACACGAGGAGCCCGCCGTTCGCGATCGCCCCGTAGGCCGACACGAGCTGAAGCGGGGTCGCCGTGACTCCTTGGCCGAACGAGGCGGTGGCGGTGGAGATGTCCGATCGGAAGGGCGAGAGGCTACCGCGCACTTCTCCCGGCAGCCCCACGCCCGTCCGCTCGCCGAATCCGAACGCGCGCAGGTAGCGGTACAAGCGTTCCCTTCCGAGCTGGAGCCCCACCTTGGCGGCCCCCACGTTGCTCGAGACCTGCAACACCCGCGCGAAGCTCATCCATCCAAAGGGCTTGTGATCGTGGATGGTCCGCCCCCCCACGTGGAAGGCCCCGTTCTCGCCGAAGATCGGCGTGGCGGGCGTCGCGACCCCCTCCTCGAGCGACGCCGCGGCGAGGAAGGCCTTGAACGTGGAGCCCGGCTCGTAGGCATCGGTCACCGCCCGGTCGCGCAGCGCGTTCCGGTCGCGCGCGTCCACCGAGTTCGGGTTGAACGTCGGCACGACCGCGACGGCGAGGATCGCCCCTGTCCGCGGGTCGAGCACGATCGCCACGCCGGCGGTCGAATGGGTCGCCGCGACCTGCTTCGCGAGCGCGCTCTGGGCGAGGAACTGCACCCCCTGGTCGACCGTGAGCCGCAGCGAGCTCCCCTGGATGTCCACCGGCGAAACCGCCGCCTCGGTGAGGACGTGCCCCTTCGCGTCGCGAATGCCGGGCACGAGGACGGTCTTGCCGCGCAGCTCCTCGTCGTAGCGCTTCTCGAGCCCCTCGAGCCCCTCGCCGTCGACTCCCGTGATGCCGAGAAGCTGCGCGCCGAGCTCCCGCTCCGGGTAGAAGCGGCGGCTCTCCTTCGCGAAGGCGACTCCGGTGATCCCGAGCCGCCGCACCGCCTCGGCCTCGGAGGGCGTCACCTGCCGCTTGATCCAGGCGAACTGGAGCGAGGGGTCGAGCTTGCGCCCGAGCGCCCGCGGGTCGATCGAGAGGGCTCGCGCGAGCTGGCGGGCCGCCCCCGGCGCCTCCGAGAGGAGCGACGGGTTCGCGTAGACGGAGTCGACCTGGACGCTCGAGGCGAGCGCCGCGCCGTTGCGGTCCTGGATCTGCCCCCGCTCCGCGGGTAGCGCGACGTGAAGGAGGTACTGCTCGCGCGCCAGCCGAGCGAGCCGCGCCCCCTCCCCGAGCTGGAGCTGGACGGCGCGGCCGAAGAGGACGAGCAGGGCGCCGCCCAGGGTGGCGGCGAGCAGGAGAATCCGGAAGCGGATCCAGCGCGTCGCTCTCCGGCCGTCGAGCACCTAGGGCCGCTCCGCGAGGGTCGTCGCCGCGGGCGCCGGGCCTGCTCGGACGGGAGATCCCACCCGGAGGATGGCGGTCGGGTCGGGGGGCGACATCCCGAGGGTCCGAGCGGCGCGCTCGAGGCGGGCCGGCGCCCGCAGGGTCAGGATCTGGAGGCGCAGCCCCTCCTGGCGGTGCTCGAGCTCCTGGGCGCGCGACTGGAGCTTCGAGAGCCGAAAGCCGAGCTCCGTCACCGAGATGCGCGCCCCCGCGTGCAGCACGAACAGCGCCGCGAGCAGCGCGAAGCCGAGCGTCGGGCCGAGGACGGCGGGGAGACGAACGGGATTGCGGCGCTTCGCGGCGCGTCTCATGCGGCCTTCCTCTCGAGCTTCTCGAAGCCACGCAGCCGGGCGCTGCGAGCCCGCGGGTTCTCCGCCTGCTCGCGCTCCGAAGCCTGCACGGCCTTTCGGGTGAGCAGCCGGAACGTCGCCTCCGCGCCACAGGCACAGACCGGTAGATCGGGGGGGCAGCGGCACGCGCCCGCGAGCTCCGCCATGCGCCGCTTCACGAGCCGGTCCTCGAGCGAGTGGAAGCTGATGATCGCCGCCCGCCCGAGCGGCCGCAGGATCGACGGCAGCTCCCCGAGGAAGGCTTCGAGCTCCTCGAGCTCGCGGTTGACCGCGATCCGGAGCGCCTGGAAGGTACGCGTCGCGACGTGCACGTGGCGCGGCCAGCGGGCGCGGGGCACGGCCGCCTCCACCGCGCGGACGAGGTCGCCGGTGGCCTCCATGCGAGGGGCCGCCTTGATCGACCGGGCGATGCGCCGCGCGAACGGCTCCTCCCCGAAGTCCCGCAGGATCCGCTCGAGCTCGAGCGCGTCGAGCTGCGCCACGAGCTCCGCGGCGGTCTCGCCGGTCGAGCCCATCCGCATGTCCAGCGGCCCCTGCGCGCGGAAGCTGAAGCCGCGCTCCGGAAGGTCGAGCTGGTGCGAGCTGACTCCGAGATCGAGCAGAGCGCCGTCGACGCCCGCGAGGCCGAGCTCGCGCAGTACCGACGGCGCCTCGGAGTAGCGGCGCTCGAACAGCCGCACGTCGAAGCCTCGCAGCGCCTCCCTGGCCGCGCGCACCGCGGCGGGATCGCGATCGAGCGCCACGACGCTCGCCCCGCGCTCGGCGAGCGCGCGGGCGTGACCGCCGCCGCCCGCGGTGCCGTCGAGCATCACCTTCCCCGGGGCGGGGGCGAGCAGCTCGAGGACCTCGGCGAGGAGGACCGGGCGGTGCGAGAACTCCGCCATCAGGCGCTCTCCGACCGAACGCGGCGCCGCGCGGCCCGGTAGCTCTCCACGGCCTGGGCGGTCGAGGAGAAGCAGGCGAGCCGCTCGTCCAGGCCGACGGCGCGAAGGATGGCGAGCAGGTAGGCGCTCCCGCCCGCGAGCCGCAGGTCTCCCCCCTCGGCCCGCAGGCCGAGCGCCGCCCGCCAGAGCGAAGCGGCGCACCGGTAATCGAGGTGGACGACCTGCGAGAGGTCGAGCACGACCTCGGGGCCGCCGAAGCGCAGCCGCGGATCGACCGCGCGCGCGATGAGCTCGAGGCCCGCCCGGTCGATCTCGCCGCGGGGGAGGAGGACGCGGACGCCGTCCGGCTCGAGGAGCGCCGGCAGCCAGCCGTCGGCGAGGACCGGATCGACGGTGGCCGTCGCGACGCTGCGGGTGGATGTCTTGCCGAGCTTTCCCACCGATCACACCTCGAACTCGGCGAGGACCCGGAGATCCTCGGTGAGATGCTCCAGGACGTTCGACTGCGCCTTCTCCCAGCGCTCGCGCGACCAGACCTCGACGAAGTTCACCTGGCCCAGAAAGACGACGTCGCGCTCGATGCCGGCGTACTCGCGCAAGGACGGCGGCACGAGCACGCGGCCCATGCCGTCGATGGTGCACTCCTGCGCGTTGCCGACGTAGTGCCGCATGAGCCGCCGCACGGCCGGGTTCATCTGCGGCTTCGAGGCGAGCTTCTCCTCGAAGTCGCGCCAGGCGCGGAGCGGGTAGGCGCGCAGGCAGGGCTCGTCGCTCGTGGTGGCGACGAGCACGTCCTCCTGTAGCCCCGCGAGCGCGTCGCGGTAGCGGGCGGGGAGACTGACCCGCCCCTTCGCGTCGATCGCGTGCTCGTAACGGCCCCGGAACACCAGCGCGCACCTCGGGCGGCAAGACCCACTGCATGCCACTTTCCGCCACTTCCTGCCACATCATGCAAGCGAGCGACCGACCTGTCAAGGAACATCGCGGGGTTGGCCGAGGGGCCGATCCACTGCGGGTCGTCCCATTGGCCCTCGGGCCCGGACCTCGCTATTCTGTCGAATCGTCGATGCCTCCCAAGCGGATCGGGCCGTACCAAATCGAGGCAACCCTGGGCCGCGGGGGCATCGGGACGGTCTATCGAGCGCACGATCGCAGGACCGGCGAGCCGGTGGCGCTCAAGCTCCTGACGACCGGGCCGGCGCTCCACCCCACCGCGGCGCTCCGACTCGCGCGCGAGTTCGAGACGCTCGCGTCGCTCTCCCACCCGAACGTCGTCCGCGTCTTCGACACGGGCGTGCACGAGGGCTACCCCTACCTCGCGATGGAGCTCATCGACGGCCTGGACCTCAAGGCTTGGCTCTCGGTGGATCTGAGCTCGAGCCTCGGCGGCGAGACCTTCCGCGAGCTGCTCACCTCGTCCCAGGAGGAGATCGGGCGCATGAGCATCGAGGGATTCGGCGAGCCGTGGAGCGAGGAGCTCTCGAGGCCCAAGGGCTCGATCCCGAAGCCTCCCGAACCGGGGAGCGCCGAGGCGCTCGCCCCCTTCGACGTCGACCGCTGGGCGAGCGAGCCGCTCACCGACGAGGGCTTTGCCGCCTCGCTCTCGCACGGCCGCGGAAGGGGAGTCGCGGCGCTTCGGGCGCTCGCGCAGCTCGCCGACGAGCCCGACACCGACGACGGCGAAGCCCCAGGCGAGGTTCCGGTGCTCTTCCCTCCCGAGGGGCCGCCGAGCGAGATCGCCGCCGAGCCGCCGCCCCCCGACCTCGGCGCGCTCAACCGGCCGGAGCGGATCTCTCGGCTCAAGGACGCGGCGCAGCAGCTCTGCCAGGCGCTCGCCTTCATCCACGCGCGCGGCCTCGTCCACCGCGACGTCAAGCCGGCGAACGTCCTCGTCACGGAGGATCGGCGGGTCAAGTTGATGGACTTCGGCCTCGCGAAGTTCCTCGCCGCGGAGAGCGCGGTCACCGACGTCCGGCGCATCGTCGGCACCTACCGCTACATGGCCCCGGAGCAGGCGCTCGCAGAGCAGCTCGACGGCCGCGCCGACCTCTACTCCCTCGGAGTCATGCTCTACGAGCTCCTGGCCGGCAGGCCTCCCTACGAGGCGCGGACGGCGCAGGAGCTCTGGCAGAAGGTGCTCGAGACCGAGCCGCCGCCGCTCGGCTCGCTCAACCCCGGCGTCGACTACACGCTCGCGGTCGTGGTCCACCGGCTCCTGCGCAAGGCCCCCGAAGATCGCTTCCAGACGGCGGAGGAGATCTACGACGCGCTCATGGAGTGATCGCCGGCCATGAGCCTCCTCCCGCAGGACGACATCGGCTACCTCGACTACGTCGCGGAGTTCTTCCTCGCGCAGAAGGGGACGGGGCTCGTCCTCTCGCCCGTCGACGTCGAGCTCGTCCGCCGCTGGGAGGGCGAGGGGGTTCCCTTCGAGGTGGTCTGCCGAGGCATCGCCCGCGCCTTCGAGGCGCGGAGGCGAAACGGCAAGCCGCGCACGCCGACGCTCTCGCTCGGCGCCTGCAAGCGGTCGATCGACGCCGAGGTGCGCCGCTTCCGGACGAGTTCCCTTCGCGGTGCCGAGCCGCCGCCGCCGCCCGACCGGATCGACCGGCTCCTCGCCCGTGCGAGAGGCGCGGGGAGCCCCCCCGAGCGCGCCGCCTACCGCGCCGCCTACCGGGCGCTCTGCGAGGGGACGCCGCCCGAGCTCCCCGCGGGCGCGGCCTACCTCGAGGCGCTCTCCTCCGCGGAGCGGCGCGCGCAGCTTCGCGGGCTCTTCCGCGCGCTTCCCCGGCAGGCAGGCGAGCCGCCGTGGCGCCGGCGCGAGCGGCTTCGCGAGGCGATCGCTCGCCTCGCGGCCGAACGAGGTAGACTGGACCTCTCATGACCCTTCCACCCTCCCCGACGGCCGCCGCCTGCCTCCGCTGCATGGGGCGCGGCTACCAATTCGCCAAGGGCGGCGAATGGGCCCGCGCCACGGCCTGCGAGTGCGTCGGCCAGTGCGGCCGCTGCGGCGGCGCCGGGCGGCTCTTCGTCCCGAGGGGCGGCGGCATCTTCGCCGAGGCCTGCGGCTGCCGCGGGGTCCAGCGACGGATCGCGCTCTACAACCAGGCCCGCATCCCCGCCCTCTTCTGGCGCCCCGGCTTCGAGACGTTCGAGCCGAAGGATGGCTCCTCGAACGCCGCCCTGAGCGCGGTCTCGAGCGCGGTCCAGCTCTACCCCGAGGTCCGCAAGGGCTTCTGCCTCTGGTCGCGCCGCGCCGGGACCGGCAAGACGCACCTCCTCTGCGCGGCGCTCCAGCACCTCGCCCTCGAGAAGGGTGTCCCCGTCCGCTACGTCGAGAGCGCCGTCCTCGTCTCGGAGATCAAGCGCGGCTTCCAGCAGAACCTCGCGCCGCTCTCGATCGTCCAGCCGCTCGCGGACGTCGAGGTCCTCGCCATCGACGAGATCGGCAAGGGTCTCCTCACCGAGTTCGAGCGGACCACCATCGACGAGCTCGTGAGCCGCCGCTACAACGCCGACCGGGTGACGTTCTTCGCGACGAACTACCTCGTCGATCCGAAGCAGAATGGGACCGGCGGCGGCTTCGTCGACCCGGCCCGCAGCGCGCGCGACCGGGTGGAGCAGGAGCACCTCGAGGATCGAATCGACGCCCGGACCTTCTCGCGCATCGTCCAGATGGCGCACCCCATCGCGCTCGAGTCCTTCGACCACCGGCAGGTCAGCGCCGCTCGACCCGCCGCTCGAGCTCCGCGATCGGGATCTCGGTGACCACCGGCCGCCCGTGGGGGCAGCGAACCTTGAAGTCGATCTCGTCGAGCTCGCGCAGGAGCGCCTCGAGTTCGTCCGTGCCGAGCGGATCGTTCGCGCGGACGGCGGCGTGGCAGGCCATCGTCGCGAGGACGTCGTTCCAGGCGTCCTCGGTGGCGTCGGCGCTCCCGAACTGGGCCAGCCCGTCGGCGAAGTCGCGAAACAGCGTCGCGGGCGTCGCCCGCCCGAGCAGCGCCGGCACCGCCGCGACCGACCAGCTCGCCCCGCCGAAGGGCTCCGCCTCGAAGCCGAATGCGCGCAGCTCGGCCGAGCGGCCCGCGAGCGCCTGGGATTGGGCCGCGCCGAGCTCGACGATCGCGGGAAGCAAGAGGCGCTGCGAGGCGACCGACCGCTGGGCGTAGCCCCGCCGGAAGCGCTCGAAGAGCACCCGCTCGTGGGCCGCGTGCTGATCGAGCACGACGAGCGCGCCGTCCCGTCCCTCGCAGACGAGGTAGCTCCTCGCGAGCTGCCCGAGGACGCGCAGCGAGGAGAACCAGCCGGTGGGGGCGATCGCCTCCGAGAGCGTGGGGGACGAGGGCGCGGCCCCCCTGCCCTGCCCCTCCCCCACGGCGCGGGGCAGGGGAGGCTCGGCGGGCTCCCCTCCGGCGCGAGGCGGGGGAGGGCCAGCCATTGGGGTCGGCAGGCCCGCCTCTCCACCCGCCCACTCGCTCCGCCCCTCCCTCACCCGACCGAGCCACGGCGCCGGCCGCAGCGCCTCGGCCACCGCCCGCGTCAGCGCCTCGTAGACCCCGCGGGCGTCCGCGAACCGAACCTCGAGCTTCTGCGGATGGACGTTGACGTCGACGCGGTCGAGCGGCACGGTCACGAAGATGGCGCCGACGGGGTAGCGGCCAGGCGGCAGGAGGTTCGCGTAGGCGCGCGAGACCGCGTGCGCCAGCGCCCGATCGCGGATGGCCCGCCCGTTGACGAAGAGGGTGATCTTCTGCGCCGTGGAGGCGCTCTGGTCCGGCGAGCCCACGAAGCCGCGCAGCTCGATCTCCCCCTGCGTCGAGTCCAGCTCGACGAGCCGCTCGAAGACCTCGCGGCCGAGCACGAGGGCGAGCCGCTCGGGGAGCGGCGCGTCGGGCGGCGACGAGAGGAGCCGCCGCCCGTCGGCGTTGAGGACGAAGCCCACCTCGGGGTGCGAGAGCAGCAGCCGGGAGACCACCTCGGTGCAGTGGCTCCCTTCGGTCCCGGGCCTGCGCAGGAACTTGCGCCGCGCCGGTGTGTTGAAGAAGAGATCGGCCACCTCGATTCGCGTCCCCTCGGGCGCGCCGGCGCTCTCCACCTCGCGCGGCCCCGTGCCGCGCGACCGCACCCGCGTCGCCCCCACCGCGCCACGCTCCCGGGTCGTCAGCGTGAAGCCGGACACGGAGGCGATCGCGGGCAACGCCTCGCCGCGGAAGCCGAGCGTCGCGATGGCCGTCAGCCCGTCGACGTCGCGCAGCTTGCTCGTGGCGTGCCGCTCGAGGCAGAGCACGGCGTCCTCGGGCGACATCCCGCAGCCGTCGTCCGCGACCTGCACGAGCCGCGTCCCGCCCTCCTGCACGTCTACCTGGACGAGCCGCGCCCCGGCGTCGATGGAGTTCTCGCAGAGCTCCTTGACCACCGAGGCCGGCCGCTCGACCACCTCGCCCGCCGCGATCTGGTTGACGAGCCCCTCGGGAAGCCGCCGGACGGAGGGCATCGATCAGTCGGCCGCCGCCGGAGCGGGCGGGGGCGCGGGCGTCCCGGGCAGGGCCCAGGGGTTCACGAAGCCGAGGAGGTAGTTCTCCCAGAGCGCGACGCAGCGGGAAGTCGGCGTCTCCAGCGCCCCGCACTGCGCCTGCGCGACCTCGACGGCCCCCTCCCAGACGCGGTCGATGGCCCCGGTGAGCTTCGCGAGATCGGACGCCGTCAGCGCCCCGGGCGCCGCGCTCGGCGGCAACCTCCCCTCGGCGCGCGCGAGGGAGAGCAGCCGGGCGAGCTCGACCCGGATCGTCGCGCCGATCGCCTGCCGCTCGTGGAGGACGCCGTCGAAACCCGACCGATCCCGGAGGAAGAAGGCCCGCTCCCCGAAGCCGCTCGCGAGGCAGACCGCCTCGCCGAGCCCCGCCCGCGTGCCCGAGCGGCGCAGCCGCGCCTGCACGTCCGCCCAGGAGAGCTCCTCGGTGAGCGCGCAGGCCGACCGCAGCCACTCCGCATAGGCGGCCTGCGCCTGCGAGGCGAGCCCGGTCGCGTCCTTGGCGGCGGCCTCCATGGCGCCGCGAAAGCAGGCGGCCCGCGCGAGCGCCTCGGCGTGCTTTTCGGCGTCGTTCAGCGGAGCCACGCCAGCGGCCTCGCCCCGGATCGGCTGGGAGGACGGGCAGGTCCGCTGCTCGAAGGCGGGGAGCGGCGGGGCCCCCCCGGCGAGCAGGAGGGCGAGGAGCGAACAGCCGAGCATGGGGCGGTTCTACTCCGAGCGGCGCAGCTTCACCAAGGCCTCCGCGAGCCCCGGGGCCCCCGAGGTCCCCGGCTGCCCTTCCGCGGCCGGGGGCGGCCTGCGCCGCAGGCCCGAGGCGCTCGCGAGCTGCCCGCAGGCGCCCAGGATGTCGCGGCCGCGGTTCTTGCGGACCATCGCCGGCACGCCGCGTCTCACGAGCAGCTCGCGGAAGGCCTGCAGCCGCTCGGGCGCCGGCGAGGCGAAGCCGAGCCCCGGGTTCTCGTTGTAAGCGATGAGGTTCACCTTGGCCTCGACGCCGCGCACGAGCCCGGCGAGCCGCTCGGCGTCCTCGTCGGCGTCGTTGACGCCGCCGAGCAGGACGTATTCGAAGGTGAGCCGCCGGCCCTGCCGCTGCGGGAAGGCGCGGCAGGCCGCGAGCAGCGCCTCCAGGGGATACTTGCGGTTGACGGGCATCAGCCGCTCGCGCTGCTCGTCGGTCGTGCCGTTCAGCGAGATGGCGAGCTTGACCTGCGTCTCCCGGCCGAAGCGCTCGATCTCGGGGACGAGGCCGCTCGTCGAGACGGTGACGTGCCGGTGCGAGAAGCCGAGCCCCTCGGGATCGAGCAGGAGCGACAGCGCCCGCAGGACGTGGTCGAGGTTGCGCAGCGGCTCGCCCATCCCCATGAAGACGAGGTTCGTGAGCACGCGGCCGTGCTCACGGTCGCCCTTCCAACCGCGCCGCTCGAGGTCGGCCTCGACCGCGTGGACCTGCCCCACGATCTCCCCGGGGCCGAGGTCGCGCACGAGCCCCATCGTGGCGGTGCGGCAGAAGGCGCAGCCCATCGCGCAGCCGACCTGGGTGGAGACGCAGAGGGTCCTTCGCGCCTCGTCCGGCATGAAGACGGCCTCGAGCAGCGCCCCGTCGTCGGCGCGAAGCCGGTACTTGAGGGTGCCGTCCGCGGACTCCTGGACCAGATCCTGCTCGAGCCGCGCGAGCGTCGTCCGCGCGGCGAGCTGCTCGCGCAGCGCCGCGGAGAGGTCCGACATCTCGGCCACCGAGCCGACGCCGCGCCGGTGCAGCCAGCGGAAGATCTGCCGCGCCCGGAACGGCTTCTCGCCGAGCTCGCGCACGAGCTCCTCGAGCTGCCCGAGCGAGAGCGACCGCAGCTCGACCCGCTCGCTCACGGCGCGCCGTGCGCCTCGACGGGCCTTGGGGCCTCGGCCGGCGGCCCGCTCTTGCGCCGGATCTCCACCTTGGCGACCCGCCGGTCGTCCGCCGCGAGCACGGTGAAGACGAGCCCGTCCCAGGCGAGGACCGACCCCGTCGCCGGAACGCGGCCCGCCGTCGCCACGAGAAACCCGCCGACGGTCTCGTAGGTGCCGGTGTCTGGGAAGCTCACCTGGAGCAGCTCCTCGAGGTCGCGGACCGGCACCGCCCCCTCGGTGATCACCGAGCCGTCCGCCGCGACCTTGAAGGGCCCCTCGCCCACGTCGCTCTCGTCCTGGATCTCCCCGACGATCTCCTCGACCACGTCCTCGAGGCAGACGAGGCCGCTCGTGCCGCCGAACTCGTCGACGACGATGGCGATGTGCGTCTTGCGCTTCTGGAATTCCTTGAGCAGCCGCGAGATCTTCATGATCTCCGGCACGAAGAACGGCGGCCGCAGGTACTTCTCGATCCGGAAGCGGGACGGGTCGAGCCCCTTGCGCAGATCCTCGATGATCGACTTGACGTAGAGGATCCCGACGACGTTGTCGACGCTGCCCTGGTAGACGGGGATGCGGTTGTGCTGGCTCTTCACCACCGCGTCGATGAGCTCGTCGGGGCTGCTCTCGCGGTCGAGCGCCAGCATCTGCGTCCGCGACACCATGATCTCCTTGACGAGGATGTCCGCGAACTCGAGCACCGAGTTCAGGAGCTCTTCCTTCACCTTGTCGAGCACCCCTTCCCGGGTGCCGAGGTCGATGAGGTACTCGATCTCCTCCGAGGTGACCGAGGGCGCGGGTCCGCCCTGCCGGCGCGTGAGCATCCGGTTGATCGCGACCGTTCCGTAAAAGAGCGGGTAGGCGAGCGGGAAGAGGAGCCAGTAGACCAGCGTGACGATGGGCAAGAGCGCCAGCGCCACCCGCTCGGCGTGGCGCTTCGCGAAGGTCTTCGGCGTCACCTCGCCGAAGAAGAGGATGACGAGCGTCATCACGCCGGTCGTGATGGCGACCGCGTGCGTGAAGAAGCGCGCCGCGATGGCGGTGGCGAGCGCGGAGGCGCCGATGTTCGCGAGCGTGTTGCCGAGCAGCAGGGTCGCGAGCACCCGCTCGGGCGATCCGAGCCAGAGCCGCAAGAGGCCCGCGCCCGGGCGCTTCTCGTCGAGGAGCTGCCGCGTCTTCGCCTCGCCGAGCGCGGTCAGCGCCGTCTCGCTCGCCGAGAAGAAGGCCGAGAGGACGAGGCAACAGCCGATTGTCGCGTACTCCCAGGAGGGTACGGTCAAGCGTTCGCTCCGCCGGAAGGGGGGTTACACGACGGCTCGATTCTAGCACCCTCCCGGCGCGCCCGCATCCCCGCTGGCCGGCGGCGAACTCGACATTGGACGAGGTAACCGCGGGAGAGGCCCGGGCATTCCGAAGGGAGGCGCGGCCGCCCGGCCGTCCCCCGGGCATCTGGGAGCGGTCCCGCCTGGGTCCTTGGCCCCGAAAGACGTCACACCCACCATCTCGCCAACCACGACCGAGCGAGGCGCAGCCAGGACCGCACTCGGCGAATGGATCACAAGGAGGAAACCCGTGTCTCTTCGCCTTCCTCGGGCGGCCCTGGCCGCCTGCGCGATCCCGCTGCTCTTCCCCGCCCTCGCCTGGGCCGAGACCGGGCAGATCGCCGGCAAGGTGAGCGCCAGCCCGGCCAAGTACCTGAAGGAGACGGTGGTCTACCTGGAGGGAGCCGCCAAAGGCAGGACGCCGAAGACGGAGACGATGGATCAGCGCCACATGACGTTCATCCCGCACCTCCTCGACATCACGGAGGGCGACACCGTCAAGTTCACGAACCACGACAGCGTGAACCACAACGTCTTCTCCCCCGACGTCGACGCCTACAACCTCGGGAACTTCCCGCCCGGGCAGAGCCGCAGCCACACGTTCACGAAGCCGGGCGGCTACAGCCAGCTCTGCAGCCTCCACCCGGAGATGCTCGCCTACGTCTTCGTCTCACCGACGCCCTACCACGCCAAGGTGAAGGCCGACGGCGCCTACGAGATCAAGGGAGTCCCGCCCGGCAGCTACCAGCTCGCGGTCTGGAACTCCCACCTGAAGGCGGCCGCGCAGCCCGTCACCGTCGCCGCCGGGCAGACCGCCCGCGTCGACGTCTCCCTCCAGCACTGACCGATGAGCCGCTGCCTCCCCGCGCTGGCGATCGCCGGCTGCGCCGCGGCCTGCGGCACGCCCACCCCGACCGCCCCCGTGCAGCCCATCCCCTTCAGCCACGAGATCCACGCGGGACAGAACCAGATCGGCTGCACGCTCTGCCATGCCTACGCCCTGCGCGGCCCCGTGGCCGGCATCCCGTCCACGGCCCGATGTAACGGCTGCCACAAGTTCGTGGCCACGGACAAACCGGCGGTCCAGAAGGTGAACCAGGCCTTCTCGGCAGGGAAGCCGCTCGTCTGGGAGCGGGTCTACTTTCTGCCCGACCACGTCTTCTTCACCCACGAGCGGCACCTCGCCGCCGGCCTGCGCTGCCAGCAGTGCCATGGGCCGGTGGAGACGATGAAGGTGACCGAGCGGGTGGCGCCGCTGACCATGGGCTGGTGCCTCGGCTGCCACCTCGAGCGGCACGCGCCAACCGACTGCTTGACCTGCCACAAGTGAGGCGCGCATGGGCGATGGCGACAGCTCGGCGATCCAGCGGCGCACCTTCCTGAAGATCGTGGGCGCGGCCGGCCTCGACGTCGGCTGCTCCCCGCCGCACGCGCCGCTGAAGCTCTACTCGTACCTGACGCCGCCCGCCGACGTCGTGCCTGGCGTCCCCGTGTTCTACCGGGGGCTCTGCCGCGAGTGCGGCGCCGGCTGCGGCGTCACCGCCCGGACGCGCGAGGGGCGGATCGTCAAGCTCGAGGGCAACCCGGAGGATCCCATCGACCGCGGCGCGCTCTGCGGCCGCGGGCAGGCCTCGCTCCAGCGGCTCTACGCGCCGGATCGGCTGCGCGGTCCGATGCGACGGGAGGCGAGCGGCCGCTTCGCGCCGATCGGCTGGGACGCCGCGCTCGCCCTGGTCGCGGGCGCGATCAAGGCCTCGCCCGGCGCGAAGGCGGTGCGCCTGCTCACCCGCCCCGAGCCCGGCAGCGCGGGCGCCCTGCAGCGCGAGTTTCTCGCCGGCCTCGGGGTCGGCCCCGAGGGGCGGCTGGTCTTCGAGCCGCTGGACCCCGCCCCGCTCCGGGCCGCCGGCCGCCTCCTCTTCGACCGCGATGAGCTCCCGGCCTTCGACCTCGCGAAGGCGCGAACGGTGGTCTCGTTCGGCGCGGACTTCCTCGAGAGCTGGCTGTCTCCCGTCGAGCTCGCCCGCGGCTTCGCCGAGGGGCGGGGGCGCGTCGGGCCAGAGCGGACCCGGCTCCTCTGGGTGGGCCCGCGCCTCTCGGCCACCGGCGCGAGCGCCGACCGCTGGCTCTCGGTCCGCGCCGGCAGCGAGGCCGCGCTGGCCCTCGGCCTGCTCCGCTGGCTGCTCGATCCGGCGAACGGCGTCCGCGATCTCGCGGCGGGCTCGGCGGAGCTCCGGCCGCTCGTCGAGGCCTTCGGACCGGCGGCGGTCGAGGCGCGGACGGGCCTCCCCACGGCGGAGCTGGACCGGCTCGGGCGCGAGCTCTCCGAGCGGCGGCCCTCGGCCCTGCTCGGACCCGGTCCGTCGAGCCAGGGGACCGACGCGACGACGCTGGCGCTCGCGATCCAGCTTCTGAACCAGCTGCTCGGAAACATCGGGCGCACGCTGCTCTACGGCCAGGATCCGCTCCTCGACCCGCCCGCGAGCCTCGCCTCGGTGAAGGCTCTGCTCGCGGACGCGGACGCGGGCCGGGTCGACCTGCTCTTCCTCCAGCACGCGGATCCGGTGGGCACGCTGCCGGACGGCCTCGAGGCCGCCCGGGCGCTCGACCGGGTGCGGCTCGTCGTGAGCTTCTCCGACCGGCTCGACGCCTCGACCCGCCACGCGACGCTGGTCCTGCCCGACCTGCACCCGCTCGAGTCGTTCGGGGACGTCTCACCCCGCGCCGGCGTCGTCGAGCTCGGCCAGCCCGCGATGGCCCCGCTCTGGGACGACCGGGCCTCCTCACAGACGCTCCTCGACCTCGCGAAGCTGCTCGCGCTGCCGAGCCTCCACTTCCCGGCGGCCAACTTCCACGACTACTTCCTCGGCCGCCTGAAGGCGATCGTCGAGCCCGGCGCGGCCCCGGGCGGCGACGTCACCCCGGCGCAGCGGGCGGCCCTGGAGCGGGGAGTCGTCGTCTCTCCCGCGCCGCCGCCGGTCCAGCCGACGCTGAAGACCGAGCGGCTGCGCCGCTTCGAGCTCTCCCCGGCGCCGCCGGCGGCGCTCGCCCTCGTCCCCTTTCCGACGGCGTTGCGCCAGGACGGGCGGAACGCCGAGCTGCCCTGGCTGCGCGAGATCCCCGACCCGACGAGCTCCATCGCCTGGAGTCCCTGGGTCGAGCTGTCGCCCGGGACGGCGGCGCGGCTCGGCCTCGAGACGGGCGACGTCGTCTCGCTCTCGACCGAGCGCGGCTCCGCCGAGCTGCCCGCCTACGTCTACCCGGGGCTGCGGGACGACGTCGCCGCCGTCCCGCTCGGCACGCCCGAGCTCCTGCGGATCCAGCCCGTGGCGCTCGACCCCGACTCGGGCGCCCTCGCCTTCGTCGGCGCCGGCGTGACCCTTCGCAAGACCGGGCGGACGGTCGACCTGCCGCGCCTCTCGACGGTGCCCGAGCCGGAGCCCGGCGGCGTCCTGCAGTGGGTCTCGGCCGCCTCGCCAGAGGCCGAGCGACCGCCGCCGGCCGAGGCCATGTACCCGCGGCCGGAGGCGAAGGAGCACCGCTGGGCCATGGTCATCGACCTCGACCGCTGCACCGGCTGCCAGGCCTGCGTGGTCGCCTGCTACGCCGAGAACAACGTGCCCGTCGTGGGCCCGGAGCTCGTGACCCAGGGGCGCAGCATGGCCTGGCTGCGCATCGAGCGCTACTTCGACCCGCGCGCGCCCGGCGGCCCGGGGATGGATTTCCTCCCCATGCTCTGCCAGCAGTGCGACAGCGCGCCCTGCGAGCCCGTCTGCCCCGTCTACGCGACCTACCACAACCCCGAGGGGCTCAACGCGCAGGTCTACAACCGCTGCGTCGGCACCCGCTACTGCTCGAACAACTGCCCCTACAAGGTCCGGACGTTCAACTACCTCGACCCCTCCTTCCCCGACCCGCTGAACCTCCAGCTCAACCCCGACGTGACCGTCCGCTCCAAGGGCGTGATGGAGAAGTGCACCTTCTGCGTGCAGCGGATCCGCGCGGCCGAGAACGTGGCCCGCGACGAGCGGCGCCCGGTCCGCGACGGCGAGGTCGTCAGCGCCTGCGCCCAATCCTGCCCCTCCCGCGCCATCGTCTTCGGCGACGCGCTCGATCCCGCCTCGCGGGTCCACGCCCTGCGCAAAGACCCGCGCGGCTACCGGGCGCTCGAGGATCTGAACACGGGGCCCGCCGTCACCTACCTCGCGCGCGTCCGGGAGCCCGAAGCATGAGCAGCGCCGCCCAGATCCGAAGGATCCAGGAGCTCGCCGTCGGGCTGCGCGAGCGGCTCGGCCTCGGCCACCTCCTCCTCACGCTCCTCTCGCTCGCCGCCATCGCGGTCGGCAGCTACTGCTGGGCCTGGCAGATCCAGCACGGCATGGTGGGCAGCGGCCTCATGCGGCCCGTCGCCTGGGGCGTCTACATCACCGACTTCGTCTTCTGGGTCGGCATCGCCCACTCGGGCACGCTCATCAGCGCGATCCTCTTCCTGTTCCGCGCCCGCTTCCGGACCGCCGTCTACCGCGTCGCCGAGGCGATGACCGTCTTCGGGGTCATGACCGCCGGCCTCTTCCCCATCATCCACCTCGGGAGGCCCTGGTTCGCCTACTGGCTCTTCCCCTACCCGAACGAGCGCCGGCTCTGGGTCAACTTCCGCTCGCCGCTCCTCTGGGACGTCTTCGCCGTCTCGACCTACCTCATCATCAGCGCGACCTTCCTCTGGGTCGGCATGGTGCCGGACGCAGCGGCGCTGCGGGACGCCTCGACCGGCTGGCGGCGCCGCTTCTACGCCGCCTTCTCGGTGGGCTGGCGCGGCAGCGCCGACGAGTGGCGCCACTTCACGCGCGCCTACCTCTTCTTCGCGGCGCTGGCGACGCCGCTCGTCATCTCGGTCCACAGCGTCGTCTCCTGGGACTTCGCCGTCTCCATGCTGCCGGGCTGGCACTCGACCCTCTTCCCTCCGTACTTCGTGGCGGGGGCCATCTTCTCGGGCGTCGCGATGGTGATCATGCTGCTCATCCCGCTGCGGCGAGCGCTGCGGCTCGAGGAGGTCGTCGCCCACCGCCACCTCGACCTGCTCTCTCGGGTGGTGCTGCTCACGAGCCTCATCGTCACCTACTCGTACCTCCTCGAGTACGCCCTGGCGCTCCACGGCAAACCGTCCGCCGAGCGCGCCACGCTGATCTACCGGGCGACCGGCGACTACGCGGCGCTCTTCTGGACCATGATCTTCTGCAACAGCCTCGCGCCGCTGCTCCTCTTCGTCCCCCGCATCCGCCGCTCCACCATCCCGCTGCTCGCCATCGCCATCGGCGTCAACGTGGGAATGTGGCTCGAGCGCTTCGTCATCATCACGAGCTCGCTCTCCCACGACCGGCTCCCCTTCGACTGGCGCGTCTATCACCCCCGGCCCATCGAGATCGGCATCACCATCGGCTCGTTCGGCTGGTTCTTCTTCTGGTTCCTCGTCTTCGTGAAGCTCCTCCCCACCATCTCGGTGGCGGAGCTCAAGGAGGAGGCAGGCCACCCGGCCGAGCCGGCGGGGATGGGGGTGGTCCATGGCTGACTCCGCCGTGCTGGCGCTCTTCTCGGAGCCCGACCAGGCGGCGCGGGCCATCGAGGCGCTGCGAGCGGCCGGGCTAGAGGACGTCCACGCCGCCATGCCAGCGCCGTTTCCCGACATCCTGCGCGCGCTCGGCCAGCCGCGCAGCCGCCTCGGCGGCGGGGTCTTCCTCGGCACCGTGGTCGGGGTCGCATCCGGCTACGCGCTCTGCGTCGCCACCTCCCTCGCCTGGCCGCTCGTCACCGGCGGCAAGCCCATCGTCTCCTGGCCGGCCTTCACGGTGATCGGCTTCGAGGTCGCCGTCTTGATCGGCGGGCTCACCACCCACGCGCTCCTCGCCTTCACCACCGCCGCGAGCCGCCTGCGCGAGCGGGCGTCCCTGCGCGACCCGCGCTTCTCGCAGGACCGGATCGGCGTGCTCGCCGGCGGCGATCCGGCGCTGGCCGAGCGGCTCCTGCGGGAGCACGGCGCCGAGGAGGTGCGACGTGTCCCGTGACCACGACCGGGCCGGCCCCTCCCGCGCGCTTCGCGCGGAGCGGCTCTCGATCGGCCTGCTCGCCTTCGCCCTCGTCGCGGTCGCCTGCCGCAACGACTGGCGCACGGACATGTGGTACCAGCCCGCGATTCAGCCCCAGACGGCGCCCCCGCGCCCGGAGCCCGAGGACTCCGTTCCCCTCGGCGCCGAGCCGCCGATCGCCGATCGGGACGACGCCGAGAGCCTAAAGGATCCGGTCCCGCGCGACGCCGCCTCGGTGCGGCGCGGCGCCGCGATCTTCCACGAGCGCTGCATCTGCTGCCACGGGGCCGAGGGGTACGGGAAAGGGCCGGTGTCGCGCTTCTTCCCGCCCGCGCCGGACCTCCGCTTCCCGGCCATCGTCCAGAGGAGCGACGGCTACCTGTTCGGCACGATCACGTTCGGGGGCCGGGCCATGCCTCCCTACGTCGACGGCCTCACCCGGAACGACCGCTGGGACATCGTCAACTTCGTCCGGACGCTCCAGGGCCGGCCGCTGGAGGGGGGCCGATGACGCGTGGGATGCGCCGGCTGAGCAGCGCCGCGGTTCTCGTGGGGGCCGCCGCCCTCCTCTTCGGTTTCGTCACGGGCCGCCGCCCCCTCGTGCTCGCGCTGCTCGACGCGAGCTTCCTCTTCTGCGCCGGCGTCGCCGCCGGGGGCGTGGCGCTCTCGGCCAGCGTCCGGCTCGCCTTCGGCGGCTGGGCCGGCCCGCTCCTGCCCGCGGCCGAAGGGCTCGTCGACTTCCTGCTCCCTGCCCTGGGGCTCCTCGTCGTCTTGGTCCTCGAGGGCGCCGCCTGGAAGCCGAGGCCGCTCTCGGCCGGGCTCGCGATCCGCGATCTCGGCGGCGGCCTCCTCCTCTTCCTCGCGGCGCGCTGGTACGTGACGCGCCGGCGGCGCGGCGAGCCCATCGGCGCCCCGGCGGTGATCTACCTCCTCCTCTACGCCGCGGTCCTCTCCACCTGGGCCGTCGACCTGGTGCTCGACCTCGGCCCCTGGGCGCCGAGCACCGTCGTGCCCGCCTACTACTTCATGAGCGCGCTGCTCGCCGGGCTCGCCTGGGCCACGCTCCAGATCCTGGCGCGCGAGCGGGGCGAGGGCGACCCCGAGCTCCACCACGACGCCGGAAAGCTCGTCTTCGGCCTCGTCTGCTTCTGGGGCTACCTGCTCTTCGCGGGCTACCTGCCCGTCTGGTACGAGAACCTGCCCGACGAGACGGGCTTCCTCCTCGCCCGCTGGCACGGCGCCTTTCGGCCGCTCAGCCTGCTGACGCTCGCCGCCACCGGGCTCGTGCCCTTCGCGATCCTGCTCACCGAGTGGGCGAAGCGGCGGCGCGCCCTCCTCGCGGCCGGCACCGCCAGCGTGCTCGTCGGCGTGCTCGTGGAGTGCCTCCTCCTCGTGCTTCCGTCGCTGCCGCTCCAGGCGAGCGCCACCGGCGGCGTCCTGGGCGCGGGCGTGCTCGTGGGGAGCCTCGGGCTCGTCTTCTGGTTCGCGCCGCCGCCATGACCTGCATCAAGTTCGCGAGCGGAGAGCCGCCCTAGAGTTTCCTGCGAACCGCACTCCTCGTCGGGAGAACGCCATGGCCGGCCTCATCGTGGACGACGTCATGACCCGTCACCCGCGGACGATGTCCTCCGCCGCGACCATCCTCGCCGCCTACGAGGCGATGTCCTCCGGGAACTTCCGCCACCTGCCCGTCCTCGACGGCAAGCGGTCCATCGGCATCGTCTCCGATCGCGACATCCTGCGCCACATGCCGCCGCTCTCGCACGAGCCCAGGGACCGCGCCGCCCATGGCCAGTTCCTCCAGCGGCCCATCGCCGAGATCATGACCCAGAACCCGCTCACCGTGCTCGAGGGCTCGCCGCTCGAGGTCGTCGTCGAGCTGATGCTCGTCAACCAGGTGAGCGCCGTCCTCGTCGAGGACCAGGCCGCGACCCTGCGCGGCATCGTCACCACGGTGGACGTCGCCTCCGCGCTCCTGCGGCTCCTGCGCGGCGAGATCAGCCAGCGGTAGCGCCGCGGCGCCGGAGCGGCGGCGTGAACCGCCAGGCGGGGGGAGGTCGCGCGACGGGCCGGACGAGCCTATGCGGCGCCAGCGGACGAGCCGGCCGTCGCCGGCGCCGGCGGATCGACGCGCAGACCCTTCGCGAAGTTTCCCCAGAAGCGGCTGTACTCCAGAATCACGTCGCAGCCCGAGGGGGGAACCGCGACGTCCCAGCCGCGCCGCCGCCTCATGCTGCCAAACACGATCGCCGACTCGAGGCGGTGCTGCCCCGGCGCCACCGGAACGGTCACGTCGATTCCCGCCTTGAAGCCGCCGTCGTGGATGGCGGCGCCGTCGAGCAGCAGCAGCACCCGGACGTCGCCCAAGAAGAACCGTGGGGCGGGAAACGAGACGTGGATCTCGCCGCCGCCCGCTCTGCCCGCCGGAGAAGAGGCCCGATCGATGCTCGGGCTCGTCTGAACCGCGAGGCCGCGCGGCACGCCCAGAAAGAACAGCACGCCGCCGCCGAGGAGGAGAATCGTGCTTCACTGCCCCGGGAACCAGAGGCCGCTCAGCATGAGGCCGCATCCCGAGAGCAGGGCGCCATCCTTCCAGAGAGGCGCCTTCCTCTTGATGCTCAGGTAGACGGCGAACATCGTGGCGGCCGGCAACGCCACCGCGTGGAACCAGCTCATCGGCCTCTCCTCTGACGGGCTGCCCGCCGAAGAAGAAGCCTACTCAAGCCGTGCCGGTGGCCGCAACCGGCCAAGCCCCCTCCGTCCTTGGGCCTCCGGCCTGTCTCGCGACGACTCGCGCGACTCCAGCGTCGGGAGGCGCCCTCCGCACGCGGAGTCGTCCTCCCGGCATGCGGAGTCGACCTCCGCGCACGCGGACTCGTCCTCCCCGCACGCGGACTCGTCCTCCCCGCACGCGGAGTCGTGCTCCCCGCATGCGGAGTCGACCTCCCCGCACGTGGAGTCGACCTCCCCGCATGCGGAGTCGACCTCCGCGCACGCGGACTCGTGCTCCGCGCATGCGGACTCGCTCTCCCCGCACGCGGAGTCGTCCTCCCCGCATGCGGACTCGTGCTCCGCGCACGCGGAGTCGTCCTCCCCGCACGCGGACTCGACCTCCGCGCATGCGGACTCGTGCTCCGCGCGCGCGGGAACGGAGAAAAGCGGGCGGCCGATGTCAGGGAGCTCGGTCTCCTGGCCCATATACGGGAGTAGAGAGCAAGAGAAGCGAGCGGGCGCTCTCGTGGGCTTCGGGCGGTCGATGGTCGACCGGCCGGGGATCCACGGGTCCCGCGGCGCGGAGAGGAAGCGCGAGCGACCGCTCCAGACCGCGGGGTGCCGATTGGGGCCCACCGCCGCCCGCGGTGCGGCGGCCTCTTCAAAACCAGCGACGCAGCCAGTCCTTCTCGAAGAGCACCTTCCCCGCGTGCCACCGCCTCGCGGGTGGATGCAGCTTCACCGCGGGCAGCGGCTCGGCGTAGAAGTTTCCCTTGCCGAACCCCGCCTTGCCGTCGCCCGTCTCGACGAAGCATTCGCCCTCGCCGTCGAAGGTCGCACCCTTGCCCTTGCCGAGGATCGCCCGGGCGATGTTCGCCGCGACCACGTTCGCCTCGGCGTGGGCGAAGACCCCGGCCTTGGGCAGAGGCTTCCCCAGCTTCAGCGGGATCGAGACCGCGTCGCCGATCGCGTAGACCCCCGGGAATCGCGTCTCGAACGTCGCCCGATCGGCGGAAACCCAGCCGCTCTCCCCGCAGAGCCCCGCTTCTCGAACGACCTTGGGCGCCCGGTGGGGTGGGACGTAGGCGAGCAGGTCGTAGCCCGCCTCGGCCCCATTGGCGAAGCGAAGCTTCCGCGCGGCCGGATCGACGCTCTGGACACGATGCTCGGGGTGATAGGTGATTCCCTTGGCTTCGACCATGCCGCGCACGCCCTGGGAGACCTCGGGACCCGCCACTCCCATGGGACCCGGCTCGGCGGCGTAGAGATCGATCTTCGTCTGCTCGCGTATCTTGCGCTTGCGGCAGTACCCCTCGACCAGCATCGCCGCCTCATAGGGCGCGGCGGGACATCTGTAGACGGGCTCCGCCGTCAGCAGAGCGATTCGACCGCCCGAGAAGCGCTCGAGGGCCCCGTAGAGCGATCCGGCTCCGGCGAGCGTGTAGAAGTCGTGCCCCGCCTCCGAAAGCCCGGGCACGGAGGCCGCGTCGAGGTCCGCTCCCAGGGAGACGACCAGGAAGTCGCCGGCGATTGTCGTTCCGTCTACGATGACCTCTCGCCTGTCGGGCTCGATCTTCCGTATCTCGCCGCGCTTGAACTCGATCCCCTTGCGGCTCAGCCGGTCCAGCGGACGGGAGATCTTCTCGGGCGTCCGCTCGCCGACCATGAGCCAGAGGAGAGAGGGGGCGAAGAGGAAGGAAGCTTCCCGTTCGACGAGGACGACGCGGTGCTCCTTCGGCAGCTTCTTCCGAAGCGCATTGGCGGCGACGAGACCTCCGACGCCACCTCCCAGAACCAAGACGGTGCTCGCCATGTGCTCTCCTACTTTTCGACGGGAAGACCCTTGACCGCCCAGTCGGTCTGGAAGTTGTGGGGCAGGTCCAGCACCTTCACGTGGGTAAAGCCGAGCCTCTCCAGTTCGTGCAAGGCTGGACGGACGTTCGGGCAGCGCTCCCAGGGGCAGCAGCCGCAATAGATGACGATGGGTGCCTCGTGGGGCAATCCCTGCACCGCCTTCTGGAGAGCCGCCAGCCCTTCCGGCGCCGACGCCATCCCGACGTAACGGGCTCCCGGGACGTGGTTTCGGGTGAAGATGGCCTCGGGTCCGACGTGGAGGACCAGCGGCTTCGCTCCGGCGTCGCTGCCGAGCGTGCGAACCAGCTCCTCGGGCTCGATGACTTTGTCGGGAGGAGGGTCGGAAGCCAACGGAGCGGTCGGCGCAGCCTGCGCCGCGCTCTCGGGCGGAGTCGGTTTCGCGCACGCTGGCGCCACACCGACGTACGACGCGGCGATCAGAGCAAGAGAGGCGAGACGAACGCGATTCATGATCGACTCCATTCAGGGATTCATCCGCATGCCACCCATGGGCATGCCGGGCATGTCGATCATCATTCCAGCCTGCTCCTGCCGATCTGCAGAGCCTGTCATCATGGGACAGCCCATCGCAGGACCAGGCTGTGGCCGGGAGAGCAGGCGCCGCACGTAGGCGGCGAGCGCCCAGGTCTCATCCGGGCTCAGCGCCGTACCCCAGGCCGGCATGGGCGAGCCGTCCATGCCGGTGCGCAGGGTGAGGAAGATGTCTGCCATCCCGCTGCCACGCTCGAAGCGCCCCTGGGTCAAATCGGTCGGGTGCGCCGGCCGGCCAGCCTGGTCCTGCAACGTGGCGGCGGACGGTCCGTCTCCGCGTCCGGAGATCCCATGGCAAGAGGCGCAACTCATGCGCTGGTAGAGGACTCGCCCCCTCTCGACGAGCGCCGGCGTCTCGGGCGGCGCGCTGGGGACCACGACCGCCGGTCCCGGAGGCTCCTCGGCGAAGCGCTTCGAGAAGCTCTCGAGCCACGCGACCAGCGCCCATCGCTCGTGCTCAGGGAGCGCGATCCACGGGACCATCGCCGTCCCATGAATGCCGCGCGAGATGGTCTCGAAGAGATCCTGATCGGTGGGCAACGATCCGGTGGGCGTGGAGCGCAGCTCGTAGACGCCGGTGGTGAAGTCGCGCGGTCGCGGTGAGAGACGACCAGCTTGCAGGCCCTTCCCGTCGCCCTTCTCACCGTGACAGGCGGCGCAGTGGGCGGAGTAGCTCCTCTGTCCGACGGCGAGCAGTGCGGGCTCGATCGGCGGTTCCGGGCTGCTGGGCGTGCCATCCAGGTCGGCGCCATTCATCCACGACATGAGCGCCCACATCGAACCCATCATCGAATCCATCGGGCCGGGGGGCGACTCCACCATGCCCCCCATCATGCCCGGCCCCGTCATTGCCATGGCCGACATGGGCGGCGAAAGCGCGGCCGACGCGCCGGCGGCCGTGGCGATGAGGCACCACCGGACCAGTGCCCGGTCAGGGGTCGCCATCCCTACATGCCCCCGTCGCTTGCCGTCCCGAGCGTGAGCCATGCGACCAAAAGCGCTCCGAGCATCCCCGAACCCATGACGTAGCTCCTGGACACGTCGCCGGCCGCAGGTCTGCTAGGACGCGACCACCGCTCCGCGGAGCATTCCCATGCCGCAGGAGAAGGCGATCTCGCCCTGGGGCGTGAGCGTGATGTCCACGGGCTGGTTGAGGGGAAGCGCCTTCTTGATGCCCTCGTGCTCAAAGACGACCTCGGTGGCGCAAGTCTGGTCGGTCGTACGCACAAAGCGCAACGTGAGCGGTCGGCCGGCCTGGGCCTGGATGCGGCTGGGCGTGAAGCCGCCTGCGCCGACGCTGACGGTGACGATGACCGGAGCCGCGACCGCCCTCGCGCTGCCCGTCGCGGCAGGAACCATCCGCTGCGGGGACGCCGCGATGCCGGTTCGTGGCCTCTCATGGCAACCGGCGACGAGGAGCAGGGCGATGCCGACGAGGACGCCCAAGCGGAGTCTCTTCATGGGAATGGAGGTTGGCATCGATGGAGGCTCCCGTCAGAAGACCAGCGCCTGCTGCGCCTCGGCGGTCCAACTGGTCCACTCGTCGAGCGTGCTCTTGTGCGTGCCCTCGATCAGCTCGGCTTCCGTGATCCCCCGCGCGTCCATGCAGGTGCCGCAGACGCCGACCACGCCGCCGTGGCGCACGACCCCCGAGAGCATCGTCTGGACGTTGTAGTAGCCCTGCGGAACTTTCTGTCCGGACTTGGCGCAAGCCGCGCCGTCGCCCACCAGGAAGACCCGAACTTCGACTCCCTCTCGCTTGGCGAGCGACCCCGCCAGGCGCAGCGCGTTGTACGCGCGCTCGCTGCCATAGGGGGCGTCGTTGATGGTGATGAGGATGTTCATGGGGACGGCTCCTTCTCGATGGGAAGACCTGCGGCTCGCCACTCTGGCAGACCATCTTCGAGACGGCGTGCCGATCGACCACGAGCGCGCAGAATCTCGACGGCGCGAAGCGCCATGATGCAATAAGGACCGCGACAGTACGCCACGACGTTCTTTCGAGACGGCAGCTCCCCGAGGCGGCGGGCGAGTTCGGGGAGCGGGATGCTCAGCGCGCCGGGGATGTGCCCTGCTCGGTATTCGTCGGCGGGGCGCACGTCGAGGACGAGAACCGTCCCGGCTCGCGCTCGTTCCAGCAACTCCCTTCGGGGGACGGGTTCGAGCCCGTCGCGATCCGAGAAATACCTCGCCACGATGTCGCCGACCTCGGAGAGGTGGCGCTCGCCGAGGCTGCGGAGGAGGCGGGGAAGAGCCTCGACCTCGCCGCCGGACAGGCGGTAGTGAACGAACAGCCCCTCCTTGCGCGCCTCGACGAGACGCACCTCCCGCAGGACTTGGAGGTGGTGGGAGGTGTTCGCAACCGAGAGGTCCGCTTCCTTGGCCAGCGCCTCCACGGAGCGCTCTCCTTGCGCGAGGATTTCGAGCAGCTCCAGGCGGCTCGGGCTCGAAACCGCCTTCGCGATTCTGGAGAACTGCTGGTAGAGGCGGCGCTTGGGCTTCATGATCATTCCAACGCCGGCTTGAATAGTTCTCGGACGCCGGCAAGTCAAGTGCGACCGGCTCGGCGACCGTCAGCGCCCAGCGATCTGCCCGGTGGAGCTCCAGAAGTAGTAGATGGAGAAGTTGGGGTAGACCGCCACCACGTCGTTCATCCCAGCCGCGGTCAGCAAGACGCCGGCCTCACCCACGAACCGGGCGCCGAGGCGGAACTCGAAGGTGGGCTGCACCCCGAGCAGCCCGAAGCTGGGACGGCCGGCATCGACCGGATTCCCGTCTAGGCGGAAAGGGAGCCCGTGAAGGCCGATGCCCTCGATCGCGTAGGCGAGCCCTCTCCTCTCGTCGAAGACGTGCTCGAACGCGAGGCGATACTGGAAGATGTCGCCGTAGTAGTCGCCGCCCCCGCTGGAGCCGCCCGGCAGGGCATAGGAGTAGTAGAGCCCTCCGGACAGGCGAAAAGGGCGGAAGGCTTTTCGGAAGAGGAGCAGCTCGGTGATCTCCGGCTCGCCGAAGTGGGTGGCGGGGAGGCGTCCCAAGGGCGCGAAACCTCCGGGAATGGCCGGGGTCCCGATCGAGCCGAGCCACTGGCTGGTGGGCAAGGAGACGAACACCATCTCCGTGAGCCAGAGCGGGAGCCCGCCCTGCTGGGGCGCGTGCAGCCGAAACTTGCAGTAGGGGTTCGCGTCGCCGACGCCGTTGCCAAAGGTCGCGCCCTCGTTGCCGCCGGCGGTCTGCCACCAGGAGGCTTCGGAGGCGAAGACGCCGCACTCCATCCAGGGGAGAATGCCGGCGGCGAACTCGACGTTCGGGTTGATGGCGGCCAGGCGCTGCGCCAGCGGAAGGGCGCCCAGCGACCACGCGTCGCCGTACTGGGCGTAGGCGACCTCGCTGAACGTGTAGAGCCTGAGGAACATCTGCCCGGGGGGCTGCAAGCCGACGCCGCTGAGGAGCTCCGGTCCCGCGATCACCGGATTCCACACCTCGGTGCTCGTGCTCGCTGCGGCGCTGGCCGAGAGCAGAAGCGCGTCGAACACGACCAGACGAAGAAGGCGGGCGCGTCCCGCTCGTCCCTGCCCCACTCCCGATCGAATCACCTACCGGCAACCTCGATGGGGAGCCCGCGCTCGCGCCATTCCGCGACGCCCAGGTCGAACCGAGTGGCTCGGTAGCCTCGCGCCCGCAGAGATCTGACGGCGTCCGCTGCCCAGACGCAATAAGGTCCCCGGCAGTAGGCGACGATCTCCCGAGACTTGGGAATCGCCGCAAGCTTGCGGCGCAGCTCGGGCAGCGGAATGGAGAGAGCACCCGGCAGGTGTCCCGCCTCGAACTCTTCTTTCGGGCGGACGTCGAGCAGCGTCACATCCTTCTTGCGGATCCTCGCGACGAGCAGCTCGCGATCGACGGGCTCGAAGCCGTATTGCTCCACGAAGAAGCCCCTGACCGCCACATCCACCTCGACGAGCCGGGCCTCTGCCACCGCCCGCAACGAGAGCGCGAACGACCTCACCTCGTCGCTGGCGAGCCGGTAGGCGACATGGAGCCCCTTCTTCTCCGACTCGACGAGCCGAGCCGCGTGGAGGACGCGGAGGTGCTGCGAGGTGTTGGCGAGGCTCTGCTCCACCTCGACCGCGATGGCTTCTACCGTCCTCGGGCCCTGGGCGAGCAAGTCCAGGATTTCCAGCCGGCAGGGGCTGCTCGCCGCCTTGCCCGCCCGAGCGATCTGCCGGTAGACGGCGTTCTTGAGAGGTCGGGATTCTCGGCTCATGGCGCCACTCCTCTACTACTCAATTGAGTGCTTGACTTATCTTAACGGCCTGGGCATTTTTCGCAAGTGGTTGGCGGAGGATCCTCCAATGGATTGGAAAGCGCTGCGTTGGCTCTGGGTGCTACTTCAGATCGTGGGGGCCGCCGGATGCGCAACGGCCTCGCTTACGCGAACCTATGAGCAGGAAGCCGCCGCCGCGACGACCTACCCTCTTCCAGCGAAGAGCATCCTTCCGAGACTCGAAGAGCTGCTTTCCTCCCAAGGCTACTCCTGGACGGGCTCTCCTGCGACTCCGTGCTGGAAGACGGTCTGGCGCTGCCGGGGCAGCATCTGCGACCGGCTGATCGTCACCCTTGTCGTTTCGCCTTCGGGGACAAAGGTCGAACTCGATCGGCTCACGCAAGAGGGAGGATCGGACGATGCCTTCGTTCATCAATCGGCCGCCGGCGACATCGAATGGGCGCTGTACGAGAAGCTGGATCCAGAAGGTGCGAGGCGCGCCGCGGCGCAGGCAAGAGAGCGCGCGGAGCGAGAGTCGCCCTGTGGGACGACTCCGTAGAAAGCGGCCTCGGCAAGCAACGGCCCGAGTTCCGGCATGACTCCCAGGCGCGGTCCCTAAGGTTCAAGAGGAGATCGAAGGAGAGCTGGTGGCTGCCCCTGCCACCGACGGCTTTGATTCCGGCCTCGACCTCCATCCAGCATGCACGGGACGAGTTCGACCCCGATGGACGCCGCCCCGCCAGCCGAAGAGGCTCCCATCGAGGGAACCCAGTCGACTGAAGGCCCGACTGCCCCGAACGGCAACGAGGCCTCCTTCTCCGACTCGCTCTCCGCGCGGTCAGAGAAAAGCGGGCGGCCGATGTCAGGAAGCTCGGCGCCCTGGCCCATATGCGGGAGTAGAGAGCAAGAGAAGCGAGCGGGCGCTCTCGTGGGCTCCGGGTGGTCGATGGTCGGCCGGCCGGGGATCCACGGGTCCCGTGGCCTCGGTGGGGAAGCGCAAGCGACCGATCCGGACCGCGGGGTGCCTCGAAGCGACTGCTCCGCCCGGCGGCATTGGTGCCGACGGTGGGAGCGTCCGAGCGCTTGGGATGGCCGATCCCCAATCGACCAGAAAGGTAAACGTGATGGTCAACAACAACAGCAGCATCCCCGGCGGCAGCATCGCCGGGGCCGCCGGCAGCGGCAGCAACGCGGCCGGCAGCGGAAGCCAGAGCACGCCGCCGTCGGGAGCGATCCCGGCGACCGTCATGCCGAAGTACGGCTTCCGCGACGAGGTCACGACGCTGGTGGACGCCATCGAGAAGAAGATTCCCGGTGGCCCCACCTTCGTGGTGGCCGGCCAGTCGATCACCAAGCAGGGCATCGAGGATCTCCTGAACGGGATCCTCGCGCTCTTCGAGGACGTCGACTCCGGCGCCCAGGCGCTGAAGCAGAAGCGTCTGGCCCTCGAGGCTGCGCTGCCCGGGGCTCACCAGTTCGTGGTGAACCTCAAGGCGGTTCTCGTCGGGCTCTTCGGCAAGGGCAACCCTGTCCTCGAGTCCTTCGGGATCGCGCCGAAGCCTCGCAAGCTCACGACCGAGCAGAAGCTCGCTCGGAAGGAGAAGGCGAAGCTGACGCGCGAGCAGCGCGGGACCGGTGGCAAGCGCCAGTTGGCGCTGAAGAAGTTCACCGGTCAGATCGTGGTCCAGACGGCGGTCGCGCCGTCCGGTACCCCGATCGAGGGGCTCGCGCCCCCCGCCGCCGGTGGCGACACCGGCGCTTCGTCCAGCACGCCCTCGCAGAAGTAGGCGGAGGCGTGAAAGCCGGCACCCCGGGGCCGTCTCCTCCCGGGGCCGTGCGAGAGCGGCCTCTCTCGCGAACGGCGACCGCGGCCGAGGACGGCGGGAGCCCCGGGGATCGACGAGATCCCCGGGGCTTCTTTTCGCGCCGGAGGGCCTCCGATGCTTCCTTCATGCACTGTTTGAGATAGTCTGTGAGCGCTCGTCACGCAGCTCGACCGGGAGGACCCCATGCAGCCGCCTCGCTCGCTCCGCGCGCTCATCGCGCAGGGGCTCGTCGCGCTGTCGCTCGCCGCCTGCCACCGCGGCGCGGGCGGCGCGCCGCCGCCGGTGACGGCGACTCCCGCGACGCCGGCGAGCGCGGCCCCCGCCGAGAGCAAGCCGCCGCCAAGGCTCGCGGCCAGCGACGTGCAGCCCATCCTGAGCCCGCAGGGGAACGACGGCGCGATCCCCGACCGGCTCGTCATCGAGCTCGCGCTGCCGGTGCTGGCCGACGGCTCCTTCCCGCGCCCCGCCTCGGCGAAGACGCGGCTCTCGTTCGAGCCGAGGGTCGAGGGGGAGCTCTCCTTCACGAGCCCGTCCACGCTGACCTTCACGCCTCGGCTCGGCTTCGCGCCGCGGCAGCGCTACCGGGCGACGCTCGAGCAGCTCGAGACCGACGCCGGGCCGCTGGCGGCGCCGGAGCCGGCGGGCTGGTCGACCACGTTCGAGACCCCGGCGTTCGGCTTCTCGCGGCTCGATCTCGACGGGATCGACCTCGGCAAGCGGCGGATCGCGGTCAAGCTGCTCTTCACGGGGCCGCTCGAGGCCTCGCAGCTCCGGGGGCGCGCCTCGCTCCTGCTCGACGGCGTGCCGCCCTCGCACGTGGCGTTCGCCTCGACCCTCGATCCTCACGCGGTCCGCGCGCTGCTCGATCCGGCCTCCCTGCCGCCCGTCGGGAAGATCTCGCTGGCGCTGCGCGCGGGGGTGCGGCTGCGGGGCGGCCACGCCGAGGCCGAGGCGGCGGAGGCGAGCGTCGACTACTCGAGCGGCAAGCCGATCGACGTCAAGCTCGTGCAGCGGGGGGAGTCGCCGAGCGGCCACTACCTCGACGTGGTCTGCGACGATTCCGCGGCGGGCGGCGAGCGCTACTACTGGCAGCCGGACGCGGAGCAGTCGTTCCAGCTCTCGAAGCGCTGCCTGCCCACGGACGACAGCGCGCAGGAGCGGATCCACTTCACGCCGCCGGTGAAGTTCTCGATCGCCCCGTCGGGGGGCGGTTTCCGCATCCTCGGAAGCTTCAAGCGCGGCAGCTACGCGATGCGCATCGACGCGGGCCTCGCCTCGGCCGACGGCGGAGTGCTCCTCGGCACGGTCGAGAAGTCGTTCTCCTTCCCGGCCCGCAAGCCGCAGCTCTCGTTCCTCTCGCAGGGGCGCTACCTGCCGCGCGCGGCCTGGAAGAGCCTGCCGGTGAGCCACCTCAACGTCGAGGAGGCGAAGCTCCAGATCCGGCAGGTGCCCCCCGAGGATCTGGTCTTCTGGGCGAGCGACGCCCAGAGCGAGAAGGCCACCGAGCGCGACAGCAACCTCCTGCTCGAAAAGACGGTCGCGCTCGGGCGCGCCGCGCCGGACGAGCCGACGACGAGCTGGATCGATCTCGCCTCGATGCTTCCCGCGAAGACGCGGGGGCTGCTCGAGATCCGCCTCTCGGCGGGCGGCGCGCAGGACGCGGTGGCGAGGATCGTCCTCACCGACCTGAACCTCGTGGCGAAGCGGGCCTCGGCCGCTCGGGCCCAGGACCAGTCGGTGCTCGTCTGGGCGCTCGACGCGTCGAGCGGCGAGCCGCTGTCGGGCGTCGACGTGAAGGCCGTGCGCATGAGCGGCAAGACGGTCGGCGAGTGCGAGACGCGCGGCGACGACGGCTGCCTCATGGCGCCCGCCCAGGACGACGCCGACCCCGCGCCGGCCTTCGCGCTGATCGCGCGCAAGGGGGACGACCTCACCTACCTCAAGTTCGCCGATCTCGAGACCGGCATCGACGACGCCGAGGTGGGTGGCGCGCCCTACCAGGGCGACCAGCCCTACCGCGCCGCGATTTACGGCGACCGGGGCGTCTACCGGCCCGGCGACGTCGCGCACCTCGTGGCGATCCTCCGCGACCGCGGCGACGTCGCCCCGCAGGAGCCCGTCCCGCTGGTCCTGCGGCTGACCGACCCCCGCGCGCGGACGATCCAGAGGCTCGTCGTCGAGACCAACCCGGCGGGGCTCGCGAAGCTCGACTGGCGCATCCCCGTCTTCGCCGACACGGGGAGCTACACGCTCACCGCGCTCGTCGCCGACAAGCCCGTGGGCACGCTCGCCTTCCACGTCGAGGAGTTCGTCCCCGAGCGGATGAAGGTCGTCGCGACCGCCGAGCAGAAGGATCTGCTCACGGGCGAGGCCGCCAAGGTGAAGGTCGCCGCGAAGTACCTCTTCGGCTCCACGCCCGAGGGGGCCAAGGTCGAGCTCGGCTGCAAGGTCGAGCCGGCGGCCTTTCACCCGACCCAGAACGCGAACCTCACCTATGGCGTCTGGCACCGGGGCGGCAAGGAGCCGAAGCCCATCGACCTCGGCAGCGCGGACGGGACGCTCGATTCGAAGGGGGAGGCGGAGCTCGCCTGCCCCGGCCAGGGCGGCCTCGCGGAGTCGGCGCGCGTCGTCGCCACCGCCGCGGTCTTCGAGTCCGGCAGCGGCCGGACGAGCCAGGCGGTCGCGACCGTGCCGCTCCACCCGGAGCGCTTCTACCTCGGCCTCTCGACCGGCGTGACCAGCGGCGCGGCGGGCAAGGCCATCCCCGTCTCGGGGAAGGTGGTCGACTGGAACGGCGCCCGGATGAACGCCCTCACCAGCGTGGAGCTACGGCTCGTGCGGCTCGAAGAGGACTACGACTGGAGTTGGAACGCGGACGACGGGAACCAGGGGCTCCGGCGCTACCTCCGGCCGATCGTCGAAGGGAAGGAGACCGTCCCGGTGAAGGACGGGAGGTTCGAGGCGACGCTGACCCCGCAGGAGGACGCCGAGTCGTTCCTCGTCGAGGCGCGCGCCGGCAAGGCGCGCACGGATCTCGAGATCAAGGGGAACGGCCGCTGGTGGTGGGCGCCAGGCGAGAGCCAGGCGGAGCAGACCCCGAAGCCGCAGAAGCCGACCTGGATCGTCTTGACCGCACCGCCGAAGCTGCGGGTCGGGCAGAAGGCGGTGGTGACCGCGAAGCTGCCGTACCGCGGCCGGGCGCTCTTCACGGTGGAGACCGACCACGTCCTCAGCTCGAGCTGGCGCGCCGTGCAGGCGGGGGAGAACGGCTTCGAGCTGACGCTCGACCGGTTCGCGCCGAACGTCTACGTGAGCGTCTTCCTCGTGAAGGACCCCCACCTCGAGTCGCCCCAGGCCTACCTGCCCGACCGGGCCTTCGGCGTCACCTCGGTCCCGCTGGAGCCGGTCGACTACACGCAGGCCGTCCGGCTGGAGGTGCCGAAGGAGGTGCGCAGCGAGGGCAAGCTCGAGGTCTCCCTCGATCTCGGCAAGCTCGACGGGCCGACCTGGGCCACGGTAGCGGCGGTGGACGAGGGCATCCTGCAGCTCACCCACTTCGAGCCGCCCGAGCCGCTGCGCCAGATCTTCGCGAAGCGCGCGCTCGGGGTCGAGACCTTCGAGACCATCGGCTGGTCGCTCCTCCTGCCGCCGCAGGGCGGTGCGGCAGGCGGAGATCAGGCGGCCGGCAAGGGTGGGCGCGTCCAGCAGGTCGAGCCCGTCGCGCTCTGGTCGGGCCTCGTCGAGCTGCCGCCGAGCGGCAAGGCGAAGGTGGCCTTCGACCTGCCTTCCTACCGCGGCGCGCTGCGCGTCATGGCCGTGACGGTGGGGCCGAAGCGAGTGGGCCACGCCGACGCCGAGCTGCTCGTGCGCGACCCGCTCGTGGTGCAGACGACCTTGCCGCGCTTCCTCTACCAGGGGGACGTGGCGCAGATTCCGGTCTTCGTCTCGAACCTCTCGGGCGCGCCGCGCGAGGTGACGGTGACCATCGACGCCGCCGACCTCCCCTACCCCGGCCTCGATCTGCCGGCCGGGCTACCGGCTCCGGTGGCCGTCGTCGGCCGCTCGGCGAAGCGGCTGTCGCTCCCCGCCGGCAAGGACGGCGTGGTGGTGTTCCAGGCGAAGGCGACCGCGGCGGTGGGGGCCGCGACCCTGCGGGTCACCGCGAGCGCGGGCGAGCTCGCGAGCCACGAGAAGACCAAGGTGCCGATCCTGCCCGTCGGGCCGCGCACGCGGCTCGTGCAGCGCGTCCTGCTCTCGCAGGGCGACAACGAGCTCTCGACCGACCTCGCGGGCTGGCTGCCCACCTCCGAACGGTCGACCTTCTGGGTGACCTCGAACCCTTACGGCGACGTGCTGGATCACGTGAGCTACCTCCTGCACTACCCCTATGGCTGAATCGAGCAGACCGTGTCGTCGACACGGCCCCTGCTGTTCCTCTCCGACCTCGTGCCGAGCCTCGACCCGGCGCTGGTCGCGCATGACCGCATCGAGGATCTCGTCTCCCACGGCATCGATCACCTCTTCACCATGCAGACCCCCGAGGGCGGCTTCAGCTTCTGGCCCGGCGAGACGGAGCCCCAGCTCTGGGGAAGCGCCAACGCGGTGCAGCTGCTCCTCGACGCCCAGAAGCACGGCTACGCGGTGCCCCAGGATCGGCTCGACGCCGCCGTCGACTACCTCGCGCAGGCGTCGTCGAACCTCGCGGGCGGCGGCGTCCGCCACGAGTGGAGCGAGCTCGGCGACGGCGACCCCGAGCCCTACGTGCAGTTCGTGCTGGCGCTGACGGGCAAGGCGAACCGGGGGCGGCTGCAGAAGCTCATCGACAGGATGGCCCCGAACCCGACGGGCGAGCAGGCCGAGGAGCTCTACATGCTCCAGGCGGCGCTCTGGCTCTCGGGCGATCGCCGCTACGAGGGCGCGCTGAAGCGGCCGGACGTCTCGGCGCTCACCGACGAGCGCTCGAACCGCTGGTCCTTCTACTCGGATCGGCGGCGGCGGGGCTTCATGCTCTCGACGTTCGTCGACCTCTTCGGCCAGGATCCCGCCGGAGAGCCGCTCGCGGCGCTGGTGGCCGAGGGGCTGCGCGGCCACGCCGACGACTGGTACACCACGCAGGAGCTGGTCTGGGGGATCACCGGCCTCGGCAAGTGGATCCGGGGCGCGGCGGCGACCTTCTCGCCGCCCGAGCTCGTCGCGGACGGCAAGCGGCTCGCGCCCCAGCCCGCGCCCCCCACCGCGAAGGGCGGCGATCGCGTCTGGGCGGTCGCGCGCGCGAGCGAGTACCACTCGGTCGACTTACGGGTGAAGCAGAAGGGTGAGGGGAAGCTCTACCTCTTGCTCTCGAGCGAGGGCGTACGGGCGCACCCGGATGCGCGCGAGGGCGGCGAGGGGCTGCGGGTGAGCCGCCGCTACGTGAAGGAGGACGGCACGCCGCTGGACCCCTCGAAGCACGCGCTCGGCGATCTCGTCTTCGCGGAGATCGAGCTGACGAACACGACCGGCGAGCGACTCGACAACATCGCCCTCGTCGACCGCTTCCCCGCGGGTTGGGAGATCGAGAATGCCCGGCTGGGCCGCGGCGGGGCGACCGCCGACTTCGTGTCGCAGGACGACCTCTGGACGGCGGACTACGTCGACCTGAGGGACGATCACGTCGAGTGGTTCGGAAGCCTCGGTCGGGGCGAGGCGAAGAAGGTGGTCTACCTCCTGCGCGCCGTCACCGCCGGCCACTTCGACGTGCCGCCGGTGGAGGCGTCGGCGATGTACGACCCTCGGATCTGGGCGCGCGGCGAGCCACAGAGCTTCGACGTGGGCGGCCCGTGGAAGCCGTACCTGGACTAGCGGACGCGAGCGGACGTGAGCGGCGAGCCCTCACCCTCCCCCCCCTTCCGGCGCGCCGCGCTGGAAGAGGGGGGCGCCACGAAGCCGCCGCGCGACCAGCGCTCCCTTCTTCCGGGCCGCGGTCGTCGATGGCTCGCGGCGCTCGCCGCCGTGCCGGTCGCGCTCCTCGTCGCCCTCTACGCCGTTCCCCTCCCCACCCGCCTCGCCGAGCCCGGCTCGACGATCGTCCAGTACCGCGACGGCACCACGGCCTACGTCTTCCTCTCGCCGGACGACCGCTGGCGCATTCCAGTCAGCGCGCGCGAGGTGGACCCCGCCTACCTGCGGGCGCTGCTGCGGCTCGAGGACAAGCGCTTCTGGCGCCACCCGGGCGTCGACCCGCTGGCCGTGCTCCGGGCCGCCTGGATCGACCTCTCCCGCGGGCGCGCGGTCTCGGGCGCCTCGACGCTCACGATGCAACTCGTGCGCGTCCTCGAGCCGCGGCCGCGGACGCTCCGCTCCAAGGCGGTCGAGGCCTTCCGCGCGCTCCAGCTCGAGCTGCGGCTCGGCAAGCCGCGGATCCTCGGCGCCTACCTCTCGCACGCCCCCTTCGGCCGAAACGTCGAGGGGGTCGAGGCGGCCTCGCTCGCCTACTTCGGCCACGGCGCCCGCGCCCTCACGCCGGCGGAGATCGCGACCCTGCTCGCGGTGCCACAGGACCCGAACCACCGCTTCCCGTCGCCGCGCAACCGCGAGCGACTGCGGGCGGCCCGCGGCCGGGTCGCCGAGCGGCTCGGCGCGCCGCTCGGCCCGGCGAGCCCGGTTCCCGATCGGCTCCTGCCGTTCCCCCGCGAGGCGAGCCACGCGGCGGTCTGGCTCCACGGGCTCGAGCCGGCCCTGCCCCGCCTCCGGACGACCCTCGACCGCGGCATCCAGGCGACCGCGGCGCGGATCCTCGCCGGGGCGGCGCCTGCGCTCGCGCTCGAAGGGATCCACAACGGCGCCGCCGTGGTCATCGACCACGTCGCGGGCGAGGTCCGCGCGCTCGTCGGGAACGTCGAGCCCGACGACCCCTCGCATGGCGGGCAGATCGCGGGCTTCGCCCAGCGCCGCTCGACCGGCTCCACCCTCAAGCCGTTTCTCTACGCCGCCGCGATCGACCGCGGCCTCGCGCTCCCCGACGAGCTGGTGGCCGACGTGCCGAGCCGCTTCGGAGGCTACGCGCCCCACAACTACGACCAGAGCTTCGCGGGGCTCGTGCGGCTCGAGGAGGCGCTCTCGCAGTCGCTCAACGTCCCCTTCGTGCGGCTGCTCTCCCGCTTCGGCGTGCCCGAGTTCATCGGGCTTCTCGGCCGGCTGGGCGCCCGCGGCGTCGAGGACGATCCCGGCCGCTACGGCCTCTCGGCGGTGGTGGGGGGCGTCGAGATCTCGCCCCTCGAGCTCGCGCAGCTCTTCACGGCGCTCGCCGAGGACGGCCTCGCGCGCCCCGCGCGGCTGCTCGCCTCGGATCCGGCGACCGCGGGCACGCGGATCTTCAGCCCCGGCGCGGCTTTCCTGACGCGGCGCGCGCTCTACCGGCGCGACCGGCCGGACTTCCCGGCGCGGCGCGAGCTGTCGGGCGTCCCCGCGAGCATCCACTGGAAGACCGGAACGAGCTACGGCCACCGCGACGCCTGGGCGGTGGGCTCCGGGCCGCGCCACACCGCCATCGTCTGGCTCGGCAACTTCGACGAGCAGCCGAGCCCCGATCTCGTGGGCGCCGAGGCGGCCGGCCCCCTCTTCTTCGACGTGCTCGAGGCGCTCGACGGAAAGCTGCCGCCCCGCTCCGAGGCGCCGACCCAAGATCTCACCCAGGTCGATCTCTGCGCGGTCTCGGGCTTCCTCCCGACCCCGGCCTGCCCGGAGCGGCGCCACTCGCTCGCCCTGCGCCGCCGCGTTCCGACTAAGAGCTGCCCCTACCACGTCGCCGTGGACGTCGACGTCTCGAGCGGGCTCGCGCTCTCGCCGACCTGCCGCGCGGGACGGCGCTTCGAGCGGAGGAGCTTCCTCTCCTGGCCCGCGAGCGTCCGCCGCTGGCTCGTCGACGAACAGCGCCGCTCTCCAGAGCTACCCGCCTTCGCCCCCGGCTGCGAGCTCGGCGGCGTCCGCGAGCCGCCGTCGATCGTCTCGCCGCCGTCGCGCGAGGTGGCCTTCCTCATCCCGGGCGTGCCGGCGGAGCGGCAGTCGATCGCGCTCGAGGCCGAGAGCCGCTCCCCCTCGTCCAGGCTGAGCTGGTTCGTCGACGGCGAGCTGCTCGGAACCTACCCGGCCGGCCAGCGCGCCTTCTGGACGCCGCGCCCGGGCCAGCACCAGATCGTCGTGATGGACGAGGCCGGGCTATCGGCGCGGCGCGAGCTCACCGTCCGATCCGCGCCGTGAGCCGCCGCCTGGCCCGGCGAATCCGTCCCGCGGCGCTACTCCTTCACGGGCGGCGACGAGAGCACGTCGACGCCGCTCGGCACGGTGACCTGGGCGTCGGCCTCGGCCGTCACGAAGAGCGTGAAGCGGGTGAACGACGTCACGGTCTCGAGCTCGCCCTCGAGGTCCTTGTCGACCTTGAGCGCCCCGACGTTGATGGGCTTGCCGTCGCCGCCGGCCGGCCGGACCCAGACGACGTAGGTCGTCGCGCCGTCCGAGAGCTTGGGCGCCGGGGCGAGGTGCTGGACCTCGAGGTCGATGTGGACGTTGCCGTTCGAGGTCTCCTTCGTCTTGAGGTGGCCCTGGGCGGCGGGCTCCCGCGAGGTGGGGAGGAGCTCGTAGGCGCTGCCGGCACAGCCGAAGAGGCCGATCGAGAGGACCAGGGCGAGGAAGGATGCGCGCTTCACGGGCGGACCTCCGGTTGAAGGGGTGACCGGCAGGCAGAATAGGAAATCCGACCGTCCCCGTCCACTCGCGACCGAGCCCATGTTAGTGTGGCGCGTCTTCGACGCTCTTCCCCCCGGGACGACCTTGAGTTCACTGCTGCGAACGAAGAGCCCCGAGCGGCTCATCTCGGAGGCCGAGGCGCCCGAGCGGAAGATGAAACGGGCGCTCGGCCCGCTGGATCTCACGGCGCTCGGCGTCGGCGCGACCATCGGCGCTGGAATCTTCGCGCTCACCGGCACCGCCGCGGCGGGCCAGCAGCTCTCGACCTCCGGGCTGCTCGACACGCCGCTGCTCGGCCTCATCCTTGGGCAGACGGTCGCCGGACGTCCGGCCGCCGGCCCGGCGATCATGATCTCCTTCGTCCTCGTCGCGATCGCCTGCGCCTTCGCGGCGCTCTGCTACGCCGAGCTCGCGGCCATGATCCCCGTCGCGGGGAGCGCCTACACGTACGCCTACGCCACGCTCGGGGAGATCTTCGCCTGGATCATCGGCTGGGACCTCATCCTCGAGTACGCCGTGGGGAACGTGGCCGTCGCCTCGAGCTGGTCCGGCTACTTCGTGAAGCTCGTCTACAGCCTCTTCCATGCCCGGCTGCCGCTCTGGCTCGTGTCCGACCCGAAGACGGCGCACGAACTCGTCGCGCTCGGCGCGAGGGAGCCGGCGGCGCTCGCGCCCTACTCCCCGACGACGCTGCCGACGATCTTCGGCCACTCGATCGCGGTGAACCTGCCGGCCTTCTTGGTCGTCGGCCTCATCACCTGGATCCTCGTGCGCGGCATCCAAGAGAGCGCCGCCATCAACACGGCCGCCGTGATCCTGAAGACGGCGATCGTCATCTTCTTCGTCGCCTTCGGCGCCTTCTACGTGAACCCGGTCCACTGGCACCCCTTCGCGCCGAACGGCGCCTCGGGGATCATGAGCGGCGCCGCCATCGTCTTCTTCGCCTTCATCGGTTTCGACGCGGTCTCGACGGCCGCCGAGGAGAGCAAGAACCCGCAGCGCGACATGCCGATCGGCATCCTGGCCTCGCTCGCCATCTGCGCCGTCCTCTACGTCGCCGTCTCGGCGGTGCTGACTGGCATGACGAGCTACACCCGCTTCGTCGACGACTCGGCGGCCATCGCCACGGCGGTCGAGGTGACCCACAAGCCGTGGGTCGAGGCGGTGATCTCGGCGGGCGCGCTCGCCGGCATGACGAGCGTGCTGCTGGTCTTCCAGCTCGGCCAGCCGCGTATCTTCATGTCGATGGCCCGCGACGGGCTCTTGCCCCGCTGGTTCGCGAAGATCCACCCGCGCTATCGGACTCCCCACGTCACGACCATCCTGACCGGCGCCCTCGTGGGCATTCCCGCGCTCTTCACCGACATCGGCTGGGCCGCGGATCTCACCAACATCGGCACCTTCTTCGCCTTCGTCCTGGTCTGCGGCGGCGTCATCGCGCTGCGCCGCGCGGCCCCCGACCGGCCCCGGCCGTTCAGGGTCCCCTGGGTGCCGCTCTTCCCCATGCTCGGCATCGGCCTCTGCGGCGCGCTGATGCTCTCCCTGCCGCTGCTCACCTGGATTCGCTTCTTCGTCTGGATGGCCGCCGGGATGCTGGTCTACTGGCTCTACGGGCACGGCCACAGCGCGCTCGGCGTGGAGGGGCCGAAGGCCGGCGGGGAGACGAGTGCCTGCTGAGAAGGCGAATGGAATCGGGAGGGCCCGGGGCGGAGTGACCGTGGCCGAGGCCGGCACCGCGCCGGGCGCTCCAGCGCCACCGATGGATCCCGATCGGCGACCGACGCTGGGGCTCTGGGACTCCACCGCCATCGTCGCCGGCTCCATGGTCGGCTCGGGAATCTTCCTCGTCTCCGCCGACGTCGCCCGACTCACCGGCTCGCCCGGCTGGCTCCTCGGCGTCTGGCTCTTCGCGGGCGCCCTGACCGTGGCGGCGGCGCTCTCGTACGGCGAGCTCGCAGCCATGATGCCGAAGGCCGGGGGGCAGTACGTCTACCTGCGCGAGGCCTTCGGCCCCGCCCCGGCCTTTCTCTTCGGCTGGACGCAGCTCGCGGTGATCCAGACCGGCACGATCGCCGCGGTGGCCGTCGCCTTCGCTCGTTTCCTCGGCGTGCTCGTCCCCTCGATCTCCGACCGGCCACTCGCGCTCGCGGGCCCGCTCGTGCCGACCCCGCAGCGACTCGTGGCGGTGGCCCTCGTCGTCCTCCTCACCTTCGCGAACTCGCGAGGGCTCGAGGCGGGCAAGCTCCTCCAGAACGGCTTCACCGCCGCCAAGGCGCTCGTCCTCCTCGCGCTCTGCGCCCTCGGCTTCTGGGCGCTCGGCGGCGGGGAGCGCTTCGCCTCGGCGGCCATCCACGCGCGCCCCTTCTTCGGCCCCTTCCCCGCCGCCACCATCGGCCCTGCCATGGTCGGCGCCCTCTTCGCCGCCGACGCCTGGAACAACGTGACGTTCACCGCCGGCGAGGTGCGGGACCCGGCGAGAAACCTCCCCCGCTCGCTCCTGCTCGGCACGGCGCTCGTCATCGGCCTCTACCTCGCCGTGAACGTCGCCTACCTCGCCGTGCTCTCGCTGCCCGCCATCGCCCACGCCCCCGCCGACCGGGTCGCCTCGGCCGCCGTCTCGGCAGCCCTCGGCCCGGGGGCGGCCCTCGCGGTGGCGGTCGCGATCCTCGTCTCCACCTTCGGCTGCACGAACGGCCTCGTCCTCGCCGGCGCGCGGGTTTCGTACGCGATGGCAGGGGACGGCCTCTTCTTCCGCGCCGCCGGCAAGCTCAACGGGCGCGGCGTCCCCGGGGCGGCGCTCTGGATGCAGGCGGGGTGGGCCGCGCTCCTCTGCCTCTCCGGCAGCTACAGCGAGCTGCTCGACTACGTCATCTTCGCGGTGCTCCTCTTCTACGTCCTCACGCTGCTCGGCCTCTTCCGGCTGCGCCGCACCCGTCCCGAGGCAGAGAGGCCCTACCGAACGCTGCTCTACCCCTGGCTACCCGTGGCCTATGTGCTCCTCGCGAGCGCGATTGCCGTGGGGCTGCTGCTCGCCCCCGAAACCCGGAGCCAGGCGCTCTCGGGCCTCGGCTGCGTCCTCGCCGGCATCCCCGTCTACGTCCTCTTCCGGCGGCGGGCCGCCGGGCCGTCTCACCAGTAGCTGCCGGAGTCGTGGCGCGGCGCGGGATCGGGGGTGCCCGAAAAGAGTCGCACGGTCACGAAGAGGGCCTGGGCCCAGCCGTTCGTATCGGCGTCGAGCAGGAGACCGAGGGCGACGCCCGAGCCGTTCTCCTCGCCCCAGCGCGACAGCACGAGGTCGCCGCCCGCCCGAACGTCCACGTCGAAGGCGCGCGACTCGAAGTCGGTTTCGGGCGACGGGGCGGAGACCAGGAGCGCGAGCGTGCTCACGGCCGGACCCGCGCCCGCGAAGACCGACCAGTCGCCGGGCAGCTGGTAGCGGAGCTGGAACGGAAGGGCGATCAGCCCGAGCGACATCGGCCCGGCGAGCGCGTCCGAGCTCTGCGGCGTGAAGCGCAGCGAACTCGGCCGGTAGCCCGCGAAGAGCGCCTCGTAGACGGCCCAGATTTCGAGCGTGAGGCTCGACGGCAACGGGATGCCGAGCCCGAGCTGGAGCCCGTAGCCGCCGCAGAAGCCGGCCGAGCCGCTGGCCGCGAGGGTCGCGCCGGTTGGGGTCGGACTGATCGAGCCGGCGTAGGCCTCACCCGTCCAGGCCGAGGGCAGGTTCGAGAGGAGCCCCGCCCCCCCGGACAGCTCGAGGCTCCAGGTCACCGCGCGCGCGGGCGCGGCGCAGAGGAGCGCGAGGAGCAACGGGACGATCCGCGAGAGACGCTCGGCCACGCCCACTCAATGCCTCGGCCGGCGCCCGAAGTCGATGGAGGGCCCCCGCCACGCGCCGAGCGCCGGCCAGGCGTTGCTCGGGCTTCGTCGATTCTCGCGGCGCCAGCCGTTTGAAATACCGAGGTTGCCGGGATAGAACCCTCGCCTTCCAGCCAGAACGGGGGCACCTCCCGCATGAACGCCTTGTTCGCCCGCAAGACCATCGCGCAGCTCCAGTCGGAGGCGGACGAGCAGGAGCACGGCCTGCGCCGGGCGCTCTCGGCCTTCAACCTGATGACGCTCGGGATCGGCGCCATCATCGGCGCTGGCATCTTCGTCTTGACGGGGGTGGCCGCGGCTCAGTACGCGGGCCCGGCGGTGGTGCTCTCCTTCATGCTGGGCGGAGTCGCCTGCGCCTTCGCCGGCCTCTGCTACGCCGAGATGGCGTCCACGGTGCCCATCGCCGGCAGCGCGTACACCTACTCCTACGCCACCATGGGCGAGCTCTTCGCCTGGATCATCGGCTGGGACCTCTGCCTCGAGTACGCCTTCGGCGCCACCACGGTGGCAATCGGCTGGTCCGGCTACGTGGTCAGCTTCCTCAAGAGCCTCGGGCTCGCCCTGCCCCAGGCGCTGACCCACGCGCCGGCCGAGGGGGGACTCCTGAACCTCCCGGCCGCCCTCATCGTCCTCGCCGTCACCGCGCTCCTCGTCGTGGGGGTCAAGGAGTCGGCCAACGTGACCTCGGCCATCGTGGTCGTGAAGGTGCTCGTCGTCCTCGCCTTCCTCGCCGCCTGCGCCCCCTTCATCCACGCCTCCAACTGGCATCCCTTCGTGCCGCGGAACAGCGGGGCGTTCGGCCACTACGGCTGGTCTGGGATCCTGCGGGGCGCCGGGGTGGTCTTCTTCGCCTACATCGGCTTCGACGCCGTCTCCACGGCGGCGCAGGAGGCGAAGAACCCGCAGCGGGACATGCCGATCGGCATCCTCGGGAGCCTCGTCGTCTGCACGCTGCTCTACATCGCGGTCGCGCTCGTCATCACTGGCATCGTGAGCTACACCACGCTGAACGTGCCCGATCCCATCGCGGTCGGCGTCGACGCGGTGGGCCTCACGTGGCTCGCGCCGATCATCAAGATCGGCGCCATCCTGGGGCTGACCTCGGTGATCCTGGTCATGCTGATGGGCCAGCCGCGCATCTTCTTCTCCATGGCGAACGACGGCCTCCTGCCGCCCGGGGCCGCCAAGATCCATCCGCGCTTCCGCACGCCGTACGTGACGACGATGATCACGGGCGCGGTGGTCGCGGTGGCGGCGGCGCTCCTGCCCATCGGCGTCGTGGGCGAGCTCGTCAGCATCGGCACGCTCCTCGCCTTTGCACTCGTCTGCGCCGGCGTCCCCGTGCTCCGGCTGCTCGACCCGGACGCCAAGCGACCGTTCCGCACGCCCGCCGTCTGGCTGGTGGCGCCGCTCGGCGTGGCCTCGTCGCTGGCGCTCATGGCCGGGCTGCCGCTCGACACCTGGCTCCGGCTCGTCGTCTGGATGGCGATCGGCCTCGCCATCTACTTCTTCTACGGCCGCAAGCACAGCAAACTGCGGCTGGCCCGGCCGCCCAACGCGTCGAACGGTCCGCCGGAGACGGCGCGGGGTGTCGGAGGGATGAAGTAAGCAGTCGGGATGCTCCGACCGGTCGCCATCGCCGCCCTCCTCTCCCTCGGCCAGTACGCGCCGTCCAACCCTTACGGCAAGGTGACGGCGACGTTCTACCCGGCCACCCCCGCGCAGCCGTGGGCCGCGCCGCCGAGACCGCCGAACTCGCTCGAGGTCTACCGCGGGGTTCCCCCGCGCCCGGCCCGCGAGGTCGGCTTCGTCCACGTCGAGAGCCTGATGGGATATGCGCTCGGAATTCAACTGCTCGTCGGGACGGCGGCGGAACATGGCTGCGACGCGGTGGGCAACCTAGAGACCCGCCTCGGCGTCGGCGGTACGCCCACCGCCGGGTCGCCCTTTGCGCTGCAAGGCGGCCTCGGCTTCGTCGAGGAGCTCGACGCAAGCTGCTTCACCTGGGTGGGGAAGTAGGCGAAGCTCGGCCCCCCTCCAGCGCCTCGCGCCGGAGGAGGGGAGCGGATGGAGCCCGTCGACGGGCGTCGATCGATTCCCGCCTCGGACCGAATGCGGCCTACCGGGCCTTCTTCCACTCATACGCCTGGATCTCGAAGGCGTTGAAGAAGAAGGCGATCTCGATGGCCGCGTTCTCGACCGAGTCCGAGCCGTGGACGCTGTTCTGCTCGACGTTCGTCGCGAAGTCCTTGCGGATCGTCCCCGCCGCGGCCTTCGCCGGGTCGGTCGCGCCCATGATCTCGCGGTTCTTCGCGACGGCGTTCTCGCCCTCGAGCACCATCGCGAGGATCGGGCCGCTCGTCATGTACTGGCAGAGCGACTTGAAGAACGGCCGCTCGCGATGGACCCCGTAAAAGGCCTCGGCCTGCGGCAACCCCAGCCGAACGAGCTTCATCGCGACGGGCTTGAGCCCCTGCTCCTCGAAACGGGCGACAATCTTGCCGATGAGCCCCTTCTCGATGCCGTCGGGCTTGATGAGGGAGAGTGTGCGCTGCTGGGCCATGTGGAGTCTCCGAGGAAGGTGTTGGCGAGCGGACGGGCTCTTTACGACGCCGCGACCGATTGCGCAAGCCGCTTCCCCCGCTCGAGGGCCTCGCGCAGCCGCGGCAGCTCGTCGGCGCTCGCCCGATCGGCGAGAGCCGCTTCGACCGAGCGGAAGGTCACGATGGGACGGAGCTGGCAGAGCGCACCGACGACCGCGAGCCCGACGAGCCGCGGATCGCCGACCTCGGCCGGGACGAGCGGCAGAGAGACGGCCTTCCTGCCCCGCGGCGGAAGGAGCCCCTCCTCGCAGAGGAGCAGCGCCCCATCCCGGAGATCCCCGGCGTAGGCCGCGAGCGACTCGGGCGTCAGACAGACGAGCGCGTCGAGCTTCGAGACGTGGGGGCTCTCGATCTCCCGGTTCGCGAGGAGAACGTCCGATCGACCAGCCCTTCCCCGCGGATCGCTTCCATAGACCTGCGACTGGAGGGCGAACCGCCCCTCGTGAAGCACGGCGGCCTCGGCGAGAACGACGCCCGCAAAGACGAGACCGTGCTCACGGACGGCCCCGGCGAGCCGCAGCTCGATCCGCTCCCCGCGCTCTGCCGCCCCCCCCTCGTCCAAGCCGCCCTCCCCTCAGCGGGCCCGGCGCTTCGCGACGACCCGCTTCTTCGTCGCCTTTCGCGCGGGCTTCGCCGCCGGCTTGACGGCCCGGGTGGCCTTCGCCCGACCGCGCGCCTTCGCCGCGACCTTGACCCGCGGCTTCGAACCGCCAGGGCTGCGACTCGGCTTGCGGCTCGACTTCGCGAGGCGCCGCGCGAGCAGATCCTTCATCGCCCGCCCCATGTCGGCAGGGCTGTCGACGACCTGAACTCCGGCCGCCCGCAAGGCCGCGACCTTGTCCTGAGCCGTCCCCTTCCCTCCGGAGATGATGGCACCGGCATGTCCCATCCGCTTCCCCGGAGGCGCGGTACGTCCCGCGATGAAGCCCACCACCGGCTTCTTCATCTCATGTCGAATGTATTCAGCCGCTCGCTCCTCGGCACCGCCGCCGATCTCGCCGATCATCACGACGCCGTCGGTGCGCGGATCGGCCTCGAAGCGCGAGAGGCAGTCGATGAAGTCGGTGCCGTTGACGGGATCGCCGCCGATGCCGACGCAGGTCGACTGGCCGATTCCCTCCAGCGTGAGCTGGTGGACCGCCTCGTAGGTGAGGGTGCCGGAGCGCGAGACGACGCCGATGCGCCCCTCCTTGTGAATGTGGCCCGGCATGATGCCGATCTTGCAGGCGCCCGGCGTGATGACGCCGGGGCAGTTGGGGCCGACGAGCCGGATGGGCTGGCCCGCGATGGCCCGCTTGACGCGCACCATGTCGAGCACTGGGATGCCTTCTGTGATCGTGACGATGAGCCCGATGCCCGCGTCGGCCGCCTCGAGGATGGCGTCTGCGGCGAAGGCGGGGGGCACGAAGATGACCGTGGCGTCCGCCCCGGTGGCCTCGACCGCCTGGGCGACGGTGTCGTAGATCGGGACCTTCTTCCCGGCCGCGGCGGGCGCCTCGAAGAAGGTGCCGCCTTTCCCCGGCGTCACGCCGCCGACGAGCTTCGTGCCGTAGGCGAGCATCTGGCCAGAGTGAAAGGCGCCGGCCGAGCCGGTGATGCCCTGGCAGAGGAGCTTGGTGTTCGAATCGACGAAGATGGCCATGGCGTTCTCCTGTCGCCGCTAAGCGGCAGCCTGCTGGCGTGCGGCGGCGACGACCTTCTCGGCCGCGTCGCGCATGCCGTCCGCGGAGGTGATGGCGAGGCCGCTCTGGGCAAGGATCGCCTTGCCCTTCTCGACGTTGGTTCCCTCGAGCCGGACGACCAGCGGCAGCCGGAGCCCGACCTCGCGCGCCGCGACCACGATCCCCTCGGCGATGACGTCGCACTTCATGATGCCACCGAAGATGTTCACGAGGACCGCTCGGACATGGGTGTCGCCCAGGATGATCTTGAAGGCCGCCGTCACCTTCTTCGCGTCGGCGCCGCCACCTACGTCGAGAAAGTTCGCCGGCTGGCCGCCCGCGAGCTTGATGATGTCCATGGTCGCCATCGCGAGGCCGGCGCCATTCACCATGCAGCCGATGTTCCCTTCGAGGGCGATGTACGAGAGGTCGAACTGCTTCGCCTCGTTCTCGCGCGGGTCCTCCTCGTCCGGGTCGCGCATGGCCGCGAGATCGGGGTGGCGGAAGAGCGCGTTGTCGTCGAGGTTGATCTTCGCGTCGAGCGCCAGCACATCGCCGCCCTTCGTGAGGACGAGCGGGTTGATCTCGGCGAGGCTCGCGTCGACCCGCTCGTAGGCCACGGCGAGGGCGCGCGCGAACTCGACGAAGCGGTTCGCGACGTCCTTGCCGAGCCCCAGCCCGTAGGCGAGCTTGCGGCCTTGGAACGAGGAGAGGCCCACCACCGGATCGATCGCGGTCTTCAGGATCTTCTCGGGGTGCTTCGCGGCGACCTCTTCGATCTCGACGCCGCCCTCGGAGGAGGCCATCAGCGTGAGCCGGGAGCTGTCCCGGTCCAGAGTGAGCCCGAGGTAGAGTTCGCGGGCGATGTCGCAGCCCTGCTCGACGAGGACGCGCCGGACCTTCTGCCCGGCGGGACCGGTCTGGTGGGTCACGAGCTGCATCCCGAGGATCTCCTGGGCGCGGGCGCGCGCCTCCTCGGGAGAGCGGGCCAGCTTGACACCGCCGCCCTTGCCGCGGCCGCCGGCGTGGATCTGTGCCTTGACGACGCAGACAGCCCCGCCCAGCTCACGGGCAATCGCCTGGGCCTCCTCGGGCGTCGTCGCAATCCGGCCCTTCGGAACGGGCACGTTGAAGCGCCGGAGGATCTCCTTCGCCTGATACTCGTGGATCTTCATCGCGTCCCTCTATCGGTAGTGCGGGTCGTCTGTCGTCTGCTCGCCGTGGTTCGAGAGCAAGAGGTCCTTGAGCGATTGGACCAGCGTGGCGCCGCCCATCTCCGCGATGGAACTCGTGAGCGGAATGTGCTTCGGGCAGACGCGGACGCAGTTCTGGTCCTTGTTGCAGTCGCCGACCCCGCCTGGACCCATGAGCCCGCGCAGCCGCTCGGCGGCGTGGATCTTCCCGGTCGGGTGGAGGTTGAAGAGCTTCACCTGCGAGATCGCGGCCGCGCCGATGAAGGGCGAGTGGTCGTTCACCTGCGGGCACGCCTCGAGGCAGCAGCCACAGGTCATGCACGTGGAGAGGACGTAGCGATCCTGCTGGACGTCCGGATCGACTCGCGGCCCGGCGCCGAGGTCGTAGGTCCCGTCGATCGGGATCCAGGCCCGGACTCGCTTGAGCGCGTCGAACATCCGCTGCCGATCGACCGCGAGGTCGCGGACCAACGGGAACTTGCCCATCGGCTCGACGGTGATCGGCTGCTCGAGCTTCGAGACCAGGGATGAGCACGCCTGGCGGACGGTCCCGTTGATGACCATCGAGCAGGCCCCGCAGACCTCCTCGAGGCAGTTGCTGTCCCAGATCACGGGGGTCGTGGGCTTGCCGTCCGCCGTGACCGGGTTGCGCTGGATGTGCATCAGGCACGAGATGACGTTCGCGCCCTGGTGCGGCTCGACCGCGAACTCTTCCCAGTACTGAGCGCCCGGGATACCACGCCTGATGCGGAGTCTGATCTTGTCTTGGGCCATCGCTCGTTCGTCTCCTCGCGAAGGACACCACCTTTTCGACGATCGGGAGGCGGAGCGCAAGAACGTTCTGCGCCCCCCCCTCGATGGCTGACTCTCGGCTGGGGCTGGCGCCGCCCGAGCCACCAGGACCATAAGGCTTTCCCTAATTGCAACTGAATCTCGGACCCCCTATTCTCCAGCCTGAGACCTGGCTTGGGGGAACCATGCGGCTGCTGCTCTGCGGGCCCGACGCGCTGGAGGTCATCGATGCGATCGCCTCGGCCGTCGGGATGAATGGTGACGAGACTCACCTCTGCGACCACGGGTTGCCCTTCGAGCGGCGGCTCGAGCAGGCACAGGCCTTCGCCCCCGACGTCGGCGTCTTCTACCTGCCGCTCGATCCGAATGGCGAGATCGATGAAGGGCGAGCGCTCCGCGAGTGGCGAAGGCGGGTCGTCTGCCTCATGACCGACCCCAGGAGCCAGTCCGTTCGGGCCGAGCAGATGGGCGCGACCGCGCTGCTCGAGGCGCCCTTCGATCTCGAGGCGCTCGAGCGGGCGATTTACGGCGAGGCGGCGCTGAGGCTGAGGCAGTAGCGCTCGGGGGCCCGGGCCGAAGGGGAACGGACGACGCGGGCGGATCTCGCTCAGCCTGCCGACGCGCCCCCGTCAACCCGCGCGACCGCGAGCATCTTTGCCATCCCCTCGAAAAGCGCAGAGAGCGACGCCGCGACATCAGGGGGCGCCTCGAAGACGACCCGCCCCGAGGGGTTCGAGCGGATCTCGAGCCGGGAGAAGAGGCCGCGGATCTGGTCAGCGACGAGATCGTCCCGGGCGGGGACCGGCGCCGCCAGTGCCGGATGGGGCAGGGAACCGGGGAGAGTGTCGGGCGGTGGGCCGTCGGGCAGCGGCTCATCCTCGCCGCCCTTCTGATCGACGGTGCTCGTCCCCCCGGGCGCGGGCGGCGCGACCACCTTCTCGAGCCGCGAGAGGAACGAGCCCGAGCGGGCAAACGCCACCTCGTCGCTCTGGCCGTCGAAGAGCCCCGAGAAGAGCGCCTTCTTGTCGCCGACGAGGAAGGAGATCCGCTCCTCAATGCCTGGCTGGGAGACGAGGCAGTAGACCTCGACCGGACTCGCTTGGCCGAGCCGGTGGATGCGGCCGATCCGCTGATCGAGCACCGCCGGGTTCCAGGGCAGCTCGAGGTTCACGCAGCAGCTCGCCGCGCGCTGTAGGTTCAGCCCGACCCCGCCCGCGTCGCTCGCGAAGAGGACCCGGGTCTTCGGGTCGTCGTGGAAGTCGACGAGGTTCTGGGTGCGTCGCTTCTGCCCCTCCTCGCCCGTGAAGAAGACCGCCCGCAGCCCCGCCGCCGACAGGAGGTCGGAGGTGGCCCACTGGGCGAGCCGCAGCATGCGCCGCCACTGGCTGAAGACGACGACCCTGCGCTCCTGCGAGACCGCGACGTTCGCGACGAGCTCGCGCAGCTCGAGGAGCTTCGGAGAAGAGAGGCCCGCGAGCAACGCATCGGTGGGCACGGCCGCCGAGAGCGCCGGCCAGACCTCCTCGAAGTCGATCTGGGCGAGTCCGTTGCAGATCATCCGCTGTGTCGTGAAGAGGCTCATGAGCCGGAGGAACTCGGGCTGCGTGAGCGGCCGGCGACGCGCCCGACCGAGGATCCGCGCGATCGGCTCGTTCATCTCGTCATGCCGCTCCTGCTGCGCGGCTGTCAGCGGAACCGGGATCCGCGTCTCGGTGCGCGAGGGAAGCTGGCTCAAGACCTCGCTCCGCACCCGGCGGAGCAAGCAGCTCGACAGCCGTGCGCGCAGCGTGTCGAGGTGGCGGGCCCCGACCACCTCCCGCCCCCCATCCGCCTGGACCGAGTGCCAGGGGCCGAGCCGCCACTTGGGTTCGAGCGCCCGGTCGTCAATCCACTCGAGGAGCGAGGCGAGCTCGTCCAGCCGGTTTTCCATCGGCGTCCCAGTGAGGACCAGCCGGTAGCGCGGCGAGAGCCGCTTCACCTGGGAGGAGGTCTTGGTCTCCCAGTTCTTGATCCGCTGCGCCTCGTCCAGGACCACGAGTTCGGGAGCAAAGCGCTGCATCCAGCGGAGATCGCGGAGCACCTGCTCGTAGTTCGCGACGAGGACACCCGACCGGCAGCGCTCGTAGGACCGCTGCCGCTCGGCCGCCCCGCCCTCCACCAGCGTCGCCGGGACGTCCGTGAACTGTCGCCACTCACGCAGCCACTGCGGCTTGAGCGCCGCGGGCACGACGAGCAGCCCTCGCTTCACGCGCCCGGCCCGAAAGAGCGCGTGGGCCGAGGCGATCGCCTGCGCGGTCTTCCCGAGACCCATGTCGTCGGCGAGCAGAAGCCGCCCCGCCGCGAGGAAGCGGCGCACACCCGCCATCTGGTAGGGATAGAGTTCGACCCGGAGACCCCGGAGCCATCCGCGAAGCTCGGCCGCCGAGCAGCCGCCACCGCTCCAGCTCAGCCGTTCGACCTCCTCGGCGAGGAGCGGCCCGAGCGCCGGGTCCGCCCCCTCCCCGGACCGCCGGTCGGAGACGAGCCGCTGCAGATCGAGGACGAGATCGCGGCGACGCCCGAGGCGATCGGCGAAGGCCTCTCGCAGCCGGCCGTCCGCCCGAAACCAGCGCCTCACCCGTTCGCGCTCGTCCTGCCCCTCCGCGGCGCCGTCCCAACGGACCCGCTCGAGCCAGTCTCCCGGCCCCGTCAGAGGCCGAACGGGATCCCAGGCGAGTCCGACCATCGCGCGACCCGGCAGCGCCCGCACCTTGCCCAGGACACCCGTCTTCGCGAGTTCCTCGACGACGGCGGCGAGGTGCTTGCACAGGCCGAGCGAGCTACGCCCGAAGTCGCGGCATTCGCAGGCGGCCCGAAACGGATCCAGTGCGGCGAGCCTCATCCGGTAGGGCCGGACAGCGCCCTGCCGGGCCGTCCGGTAGACTCCGAGCGGTCCCGCGGGACGCAGCGTCAGCCGCAGCGCCTCCCGCCTCGCCGATGCCACCCGGCGAACCAGCGCATCCAGCGCGGCCCGCTGAAGCGCGAGGTCGCCCCCCTCCGTCACCCGCATCGCCTGCCGGGCGAGCCAGTCAGGCGGGATTCCACCGCTCTTCCCGCGCGCGAGATCGCACAGAACCGCGAAGGCCTCGAGCCCGGCATCGACAGGGGCCCCAAGCGACGGATCGGCCATGCTTACTCCTCCCTGAGAAGGTCGGAACCTACCCCGCCCCTCTGACGTGGCGACCACGCACGCCGCGGGCCGGGAGATGGAGGACCACGTTCCCCCCCCAACCTTCTTCCCGCGACGCCTCGCGCGGGAGAGGAGCGGCCGGACCGCCTCGAGAGAGACGACTCCCTTCCCCGCCTTGCGTTCAGCCCGCGGCCGGGCTGCTCACGAGCGCGTCGCCGGGCAGCGGGGCGAGCAGGATTCCGAGCGCCCCTAGGCCGGCGAGAACCGAAGCGGCCGATGGCGAGCTGGAAAGCGACGGCACGACGAGCCACTGGAACGAGAGCCAGAGTCCAAGGAGCACGGCGCTTGCGCCGACCCGCAAGAGCTTCGGGTTTCGTTTTGCGCTCTCGCGCATCAGCCCGGTGAAGGGGCCGACGAAGATGAGAGCGACGCAGACGAGGCCGAGGGTCTGCCAGACGGCGGCGTGGCGAACGACGAGAAACTCGGTCTCGTCGGGGAGGTTGCCGTACCAGATGGTGAGGAACTGGGCCCAGCCAAGGTAGGCCCAGAAGACGGCGAGGCCGAAGAGTAGCTTGCCGATGTCGTGCCGGAGGTCGCCGTCCTCCGGACGCACGCTCGCGGCGAGCGACGCGATGGCCGCGCCGCCGAGGAAGCTGCTCATGAAGTAGAAAGCCCCGATGAGGGCATCGCTCCAGGTGGGATCCATCGCCAGGACGAAGTCCAGCGCCCAGAGGGTTAGGACGATGACGAAGGAGAGGCAAAACGCGATGGCGATCCGCTTCGCCGGCGTGCCCTCGAGCCGGCGGCGCGCGTAGGCGCGGGCGAGCCCGAAGAGAACTGCCGCGCCGAGCAAGCTCCGCACGGCGAAGAAGGGGACGTTCAGCCACCAGCGGTGATCGGCAGGGGCGCTCTCGGGCCACGGGGCCCAGCGGGCGCTCGCCGCGACGAGAACCACGAGGCCGCCGAAGCTCCAGGGGAGGAGACGGATGCCGGCCGAGCAGGCGGGGACGAGCCGATCGGCCCAGCGCCCCTCGGCGATCTCGGAGGCCGCGAGCACGATGAGCGACCCGAGCGCCGCGCCGGTGACGAACAGCCAGGTCGCGACGAGTCCGCCGAAGGCCGCGCGGGCCGACATCGCGAAGCCAGCGCCGAGGAGGGCGATTCCCCCTCCGGCGAAAAGCCAGCCCTTCGCCGTTCGAGCTCTGGTGTCGGTCACGGCGTGCCTCCGGTCGGCGGAACGCTCTTCTGCAGCGCCCGGATGAAGTTGACGATGTCCCAGCGGTCGTTCTCGCGCAGCCCTTCCCGCATCACGGGCATGGCCCGCCCGCCGAGGGTGATGGTCGCGAAGATGAAGCCGTCCGAGCGGCGCCGAATGGCGTCGTAGGTGACGTCCGGCGCCGGCGGAAACACCTTGGAGACCGGTCCGTTGCCGCGCCCGTCGAGCCCGTGGCAAGCCGAGCAGCGGTTCTCGAACAGAAGCTTGCCCCGCGCGACCGAGGCCGCGTCCGCCGGAATCGGGTTCTCGAGGTCAGCGAGATCGTCCCGGTCGTCCGCCGTGATGATCCCCTGGACGGGAATCGAGTCGGGCGGCGCCGGCCGCGGGTCCTGCTGTGGACGGGGCTGCGGCTGGTACCACATGTCGGTTCGCCAGTCGTTCGGCGCGCAGGCGGGAGCCGCCAGGGCTCCGCACAGGGCCCCAAGCGCCGTAAGGGCCTCAAGCCTCCGCACGTTCGACCTCCTCCGCCCCTTCGCGACGCAGAATCATCTCGCAGCTCCCCTCAGCCGTTCCGGAGGCGCAAGGAACGAAGACCCCGATCCGATTCTGCGAGAACGCCGGCCGCTGCGGCATCCGCGCCCGTCGCCGCCCCACGAAGGCGGAGGTGAGCACCGCCACGAGGTTGACGAGGGCGCCAATGAGCACCATGCACTCGAAGGCGATCACCGTGTAAGGAATTGGCGAGACGATCGGCTTTCCCCCGATGACGAGCGGCCAGTCGGCCGAGGTCCAGCAGGTGAGCGCGTAGCCGCTGGCGAGGCCGACGATCGCCCCGCCGAGCGTCCACCAGCCGATCTGGCTCGGCGGATTGCCGAGCGCGGCCTCGACCTCGTGGTATGGGGCCGGCATGGCGGCGCGGATGCCTTGAACGCCGGTTCCGCGCAGCTCGCGGATGGCGCGGGCGGCAGCGCCGGGGGATTGGAACGTGGCGAGGAGTCCGGAGACATCAGTGGGCATGGGCGCTCCCCTCGAGCGGATGCTCCTTGAGCTCCGCGATCGAGATGGCGGGCAACAGCTTCACGACGATGAGAAGCCACATGAAGAACCAGCCGAACGAGCCGATGGTGATGCCGATCTCATAGAGGCTCGGCAGGTAGTTGGCCCAGCTCGCCGGGTCCTGGTCGTGCGCGGTCGAGGTCACGACGATGTTGAACCGCTCGAACCACATCCCCACGTTCACGAGGAGCGAGACGACGAGCAGGGCCGCACGGTTCGATCGCACCCGCTTCGAGAAGAGGGAGAGCGGAATGATGCAGTTGCATGCGACCATGGTCCAGAAGACCGGGGCGTAGAAACCGGTTGCCCGGAAGAGGAAGGTCGACCGCTCCGCGGGAGAGCCGCCGTAGAAGACCATCAAGTACTCGGTGGCGTACGAATAGAAGACGATGAGCGAGGTGAAGAGAACCACCTTCGCGAGCATGTCGAGGTGATGCGGGGTGATGAGGTCCTCGAGCCCGAGCGCCTTGCGCAGCGGGATGAGGAGCGTGATCACCATCGCGACCCCGGAGAAGATCGCTCCGGCGACGAAGTAGGGCGCAAAGAGCGTCGAGTGCCAACCCGGGACGATGCCCATGGCAAAGTCCCAGGAGACGACGCTGTGCACCGAGATGACGAGCGGGGTCGCGAGCGCCGCGAAGAAGAGGTAACCGCGCGCGTAGCCGCGCCACTCGCCGTCGCCGTTCTTCCAGCCGAGCGCGAGCAGGCCGTAGATCTTCGAGCGCCACCCGTCGACCCGATCGCGCAGCGAGGCCAGGTCGGGGATCATTCCGATGAAGAGGAACACCGCGCTGACCGTGAAGTAGGTCGAGACCGCGAAGACGTCCCAGAGCAGCGGCGACTTGAAGTTGACCCAGAGGTGCCGGTGGTTCGGGTAGGGGAAAAGCCAGTAGGCGAACCACGGTCGGCCGACGTGGAGAATCGGGAAGAGGCCAGCGGTCATGACACCGATGACGGTCATCATCTCCGCCGCGCGGTAGACGGCCGTTCGGAAGCGGGCCCGGAAGAGGAAAAGGACCGCCGAGATGAGCGTGCCCGAGTGGGCGATGCCGACCCAGAAGACGAAGTTCGTGATGTAGACGCCCCAGCCCACGGGGGAATGGAGCCCGGTCACGATCATGCCGCGCTCGATCTGCTGGGCCCAGCACCAGCCCCCGACCGCCGCCGCGGCGGCCGACAGCAGGATCAGCCCAAAATGAAGCGCCTTCGGGAAGCCGAGGCTCCGAATGACCGGCGGGGTGATGTCGGGGATCTGCTCGAGCGCTCCGCCGTGGGTTTCGGGCAGAAGCCGAACGCTTTCGACCTGAGTGCTCACGCTCATGCCTCCTCTTCGCGAATGCGCGCGAGATAGCTCACGGCGGGCTCCGTCCCGAGATCCTCGAGGACGCGATAAGCGCGCCGCTGCCCGCTCGCCGCCCGCACCTTCGACTTCACGTCGCGAATGTCTCCGAAGACGATCGCCTGCGACGGACAGGTCTGGGCGCACGCCGGCTGAATCTCGCCGTCGCGAACCGGCCGACCCTCCTCGCGCGCCACGATCTCGCCAAGCCGGATCCGCTGCACGCAGAAGGTGCATTTCTCCATGACGCCCTTCTCGCGGGCGGTCACATCGGGGTTCAACTCGAGGTTCACGGGCTCGGGCCACGGGTGATCCGAGTAGTTGAAGACCCGGACCTTGTAGGGGCAGTTGTTCGCGCAGTACCGGGTGCCGACGCAGCGGTTGTAAACCTGCGCGTTGAGCCCCTCGTCCGTGTGGTAGGTCGCCTCGACCGGGCAGACGGACTCGCATGGCGCGTCGCAGCACTGCTGGCAGAGCATCGGAAGGAAGCTCACCCCCGAGGTCAGCTCGCCCGACTCAGGGAAGAAGCGCTCGACGCGCATCCAGGCCATCTGGCGGTGCATCGCCGCCTGCTCCGCGCCGACCACCGGGAGGTTGTTCTCAGCGTAGCAGGCCGCCACGCAGGCCGCGCAACCAGTGCAGCGATCAAGATCGATCGCCATCGCCCAGCGGTGCTCTGGGTGCGGGTGCTCGGGGTAAAACGACTTCTCGGTCGTCTCACGAAAGCCCCGGTCCGCCGCCGCGACCGTCCGGGCGAGCTCCCGCCCGAGCTGCCGATCCGACCCGGCGTAGATCGGAAGCAACGCCCGGAGTCCGACGCGCCGGATCTCCACCGGAGTCGCCGGGTAGACGCGAGCGCCAGTGAGCGGATCGGAGGCGGCCGGGATGAGCCGCAGGACTTCGGGCTCGCCGGCCGGAAGCGCGACGGTCCCTCCAACCGTCAGCGGCGAGACGACGACCGGGAACTCCGCGGTCTTGCCCGCGACGGTCACGGTCGCGCGGTCGCCCGTCGAGACGCCGAGCTTGCCAGCCAACTCGGTGGGAACCGTGAGCGGCGACGACCAGGCAGCCGTCGTCAGCGGATCGCCGATCTCCTGCATCCAGCTCCGGTCGGCGGACCGACCGTCGAACCGCCGCACGTCCGACGCGAGCACGAGAACCGTCAGGCCGGGATCGACCGGGGCCTCCGGCTGGGCGCCCACGAGGGCCTGGAGGAAACCATCACCCAGCGACGGCGCCGCGGCCGGCCGCTCGACGAAGATTCCGCCGTGCTGCTGGCCGGTCCGGACAGCCGCGACCAGGTCACCAGACTTGCCGGCCTCGAGCATCGCCCAGTCGGCCGCGCGGTCGCGCCAGTAGTCCTCGAACGACGCGAACGGAAAGCTCGCTGCGGGGACGTTGCTCTTCTTGGCGATCGCGAGGAGCACGTCGCCCGCGGGGCGGCTGTCGTAGAGCGGAGTCATCGCCGGCTGGCCGAGGGAGAGAACGCCGGAGCGAACCTCGGAGTCGGAGAAGTCCTCGAGGAAGTGGTTCTTCGGGAGCGCGAAGGTCGCGGCCTCGGAGGCCGGGCACTCCTCGTCCCCGAGGTAGACGCTCATGGGAACCTTCCGCAGCGCCGCCTCGAAACCGAGCTTCTCGGGGAGGGTCCGCGACGGATCGACTCCCACGAGGAAGAGCACGCCCAGCTGCCCGGAGGCCATCCGCTCGGTCAGCTCGGTGAACTCCGCGAGAGCAGAGGGACGATCGCGGGCAGGGTCCCGCCCGTATTCGACGGTCTCTCCCACGTTGCCGAGGAGGTGGTTCAAGAGCAGGACCGCCACGGCGGCCTGGGTCGGCTCCGCTCCTCCCGCGAGAGGACCCGGCGGCAGAACGACGCTCGACGGAGCATCGTGCAGCTGGCGCGCGAGCCGCCCGATGCTCTCGGCCGACAACCCGGTGCGGTCTCCAACGGCGCCAGCGTCAAACGGCCGGAGCGCGTCAGCAAGGGAGGCGCGCAGCTGGCCAGGGACCGCAACCTTGGGACCGCGGGCGAGCAGATCGCGGCAGAGAGCCAGGGCGATTAGACCTTCGGTGCCGGCGCGAATCCGGAGAAACCGATCGGCGTTGGCGGCGGTGAGGCCGACGTGGGCGCCGACGTACACGAGCTCGGCACGGCCGTCCTGCGAGGAGCGGGCCTCGGAGAGCATCCGGGCGTGCTCGACCGGCGAGAGCCAGCCCTCGAGGAAGTCGGCGCCGAGCGACACGATGACGCGCGCACGATCGAGCCGGTAGGCCGGGATCTCGTCGAGACCGTAGGCGAGGCTCGAGGCCTGCCGCAGCGGCGAGAGGTCGAACGGCTCGTAGACCAATCGATCGCCGCCCATCGATTCGGCGAAGGCGGTTTCGAGGGCGCCGAGGCTTCCCGGCTCGAGACCCGAGACGAGCGCGACCTTCGACGGATTCGCGCCGACGGCGTGGGCGATCTCGGCGATAGCGGCGTCCCAAGCGACCGGGCGCGTCAAGCCGCTTGAATCGCGGCGGGTAGGCTGCCGGAGCCGGCGCGTCGAATAGAGGCCCTGGAGCGCGGCCTGGCCCCGGGCGCAGAGCGCCCCTCGATTGAGAGGATGCTCGGCGTTGCCTTCCAGCTTGACGACGCGCCCTTCCCGTGTCCGGACCGTCAGGCCGCATCCCGACGGGCACTCGCGGCAGAGCGAGGCATAAAACGTAGGCTTGCCGGGCGTCCCGGCGATCGGCGGGTTGAGCAACGGAATGATCTTCTCGCCGCCGTGGGGAGGCGAGCAGGCGGCCGCCCCCGCGGTGGCGCCCACGATCGTCAGGAACTTCCTTCGGCTCAATCCAGAGAGGTCGTCAGGCACGCTCTTCTCCTACTTGTGGCAGACGATGCAGTTGTCTACGGGGGCATGATTGGCACGGTGGCAATCGACACAAAAACCCATGTCGTCGAGTGGCTTCGCCATCCGGACCACCTTCATCGTCTCGACGGCGCCGTGGCACTTCTGACAGCGAACCCCGGCCTGGATGTGAGGCTCATGGTTGAAGCCAACGTGATCGGGCACCCGGGTCACACGGTTCCAGGCCACCCGGTCGCCGGCCTCGAAGGCCGCCTCGAGCGCCTGGACATCCGGCTTCTGCTTGTCGACGAAGCGATGGCAGCCCATGCACTTCGCCGCGGTGGGAATCCCGGCGATGGGCGAGTGATCCGCATACGCGTGGCAGGTCTGGCAGGGGATCTGGTACTTCCCGGCGTGGATGGTGTGGTCGAAGTGAAATGGCTGCTCAGGGGCCACGGCGGTCACGACCGCTCCCGCATCGGGGACCCACGGAGCCTCCTTCACGGCCGCCGCGGGCTCGGGCCGAGGCCCGCAGCTCGCGGCGGCGATGACCAACAGGGGAATGAGGCGTCCGCCCATCTGCTAAAACTCGAGGTCCAGCGAGGTGGAACCCGAGACCGTGACGGGGAACTCCTTCTTCCGGTCCTTCTTCTTCTTGATCGGCTTACCGAAGGCCCGGACGGTGTAGGCGCCATCGGGGACGCCCTTGATGACGTAGGAGCCGTCGTCCTTGGTCATCGCGTAGTAGGGGTTCTGCAGCACGACGACGTAGCCCTCCATCTCCGGATGGAGGCTGCAGAGCAGGGCGTCGATTCCGGTCTGCTGGAAGGTGTGCGTCTTCGTCTGCCCCTTCGACCAGGTACCGAGGTTGAAGCCCTCTCCGTCCGGGCTGAAGACGTTGTGGTTCACCGGGTCGTCGTTGCGGAAGGTGACCGTCGCGCCCTGCAGCACCGGGGTCACGTACGGCACGAACGCCATCTTCTGCTGGTTGACGGTCGCCGGCTTCGGCTTGAACGCCCCAGACGCCTGGACCACGTAGACCAGCACCCCGGCCCCACCCTTGGGACTCGAGACCTTTCCGTGAATCTCCCCGGCCGACGCCGAGAGGGCGAAGGACACGGCCATCATCGCGAGCAACGAACGCATTTGATATCTCCTTTGGTGTCGGGTTGGATGGGGCGGGCTAGAACGCGTATAGCAGATTCGCGGTCACGGTTTCGAGGGTCGGCTTACCGGTCGCATACTCGGCGAGCGGCTCAGGCCCGAGCGCGCTCCCTGCGCCGGACCAGCCTCCCGGAGGCGCATCCTTGGACTGATCGATCTCGGCGAGGAGCTGCACCCGGACGTTTGGGCGGATGAGAAAATTCACGGCCGGCAGGATCCGATTCAGCGCAGGATTCGTTCCGTTCGCAAAGAGCGGGTCGTTCGCCGCGTTGATTTGCGTGAACTCATAGCGCAGCGCCGGAATGAGCCACGGATAGACGACGTACGAGGCCTCACCCCAGACGGTCGCCGCGGAGATCGGCACGCCGCTCGAATCGGCCCGCGAATGGAGCTGATCGAAGGCGCCAACGTCGAGCTCGAACGACGAGATCTGCCCGCGGATGGCCACGCCGCCCGTATTCGAGGTGTCGAACAGGAGACCGCCCAGATCGTTGTTGTAGTACGATTCCGCGTGGTAGCCGAACACGTCCACGGTCAGCGCCGTCTCGGCCCACGGCTTATCCGAGGCCTGGCCCCCACCCTCGCCGTCGAGCCGCATTCCGCCGAGCTTGAAGCCGACATGCGCGTAGGCGTCGGCCGAAGGCGGGGTGACGGAGGGAATGGCAGCCGGCGCCCCGGGAGCAGTGCCCGAATAGTCGTTCGTCCCAGAGTTGAAGCCGATGGAGTAGTCGAACCGACCCACCACCGTCCCGTTCAGCTCGACCGTGTCGAGTTCGTTGATCCCGGGCGTGAACGAGCCGCTGCCGCCGACCATCGGCGCCAGGTTGATCTCGGGGACGTAGCCGTCGACCACGTAGCTCGAGTGGTTGTCGAACGAGGTGATCGTCGGGAAGTTCTTGCCGACCAGGAGGTTGAAGACGTGCTGTCCGACCGCATCCGAGAGGATGTCGTCGAAGATGAGGTAGCCGCGCTCGATGTCGACCGGAGCGCTCGGATCGGTGCTCAGCGTCACCTCGCCGAACCAAGACAGGGAGTTATTGAACGTGCCGCCGGTCCAGATGTGGGCCTCGGTGGTGAGCCCCATCAAGGAGAAGAAGCCGGTGTGCTCGACGTTTCCGGCCGCATCCGTCTTCGGGCTGCCGTCCGGGTTGGCGAGGACACCCGGGCTCGAGGCGGCCGCCGACGTGCCCGGCATCGCCGCGTTGGCGCCGCCGATGAAGCCGAAGGCGATGGGGACCGAGTCCGGGATGCTGTCGGGCCAGATGGCGTTCGGGAAGACTTTCTTGTAGGCGTCGACGCCGAGTCGCGTGACACCCTGCTTGCGCTCGTCCGAATCGTCGCCCGGGAAGCGGAAGCCATTTCGGCGGAAGGCCTCACCAAAGGGGTTCAGCTTGGGCCAGGCGGTGTGGCAGGTGGTGCAGCTCGTCTGGTACTTCCGGGCGAAGACCGGGATGGCCAGCGCGGGACGAGCGAGCAGGGACGCAAAGCCAACCGAGAGGACGGCGAAAAGACGCACGGTGATTACAGAAAGACCGCGACGCATAGAAATCCTCCTCCGAGGGGAGCCAGTTCGAGCGAAGCGGTATAGCCGCCTTGCGCATCCCGTGCCAACGACAAAAAGTCGGCAAGAGGGCGGATTCGCGAGCGATCGGGAGCCGCTCCGCCACGCAAGGGCTGCGCCGCGGGGCGTCAGATTGCAGGAATTGCGCGACGCATCCGCCGGGAATCGGACTCGTCGCCGGTCCCGAGGTTGCATTCGAAACGCGGCAGCTCTCCAAAGGAGGTCCCGCTGAACCCCAAGCACCCGCGCCTCGTCGCCCCATTTCTCCTGGTCTCGCTCTCCGCCGTGCTCGCTGGGACCAGCGCCGGCGTGATCGCGCTCCTGCGAAGCCTGCTCGCCCTCGGCGTCCTGCCCCCGGCGCTCGGGCAGATCCACGGGCGGCTCCAGATCTTCGGCTTCCTCCTCCCCTTCGTCCTCGGCTGCTCGACCTTCGTCTTTCCGCGGATCGCGGCTGGCCGACCCCTGCGCCACCCTGAGCTCGCCCTCGCCGCGGCGGCGGGCTTCGGCCTCTCGCTGCTCCTGCAGCTCGCGGGCTGGGCGCTCCCCCGCCTGGTCACTCCCCTCTGGCGGGCCTCGGGGCTCGCGCTCGCGCTCGCGGGTCTCTTCGCGGCGGCGGCGCTCGAGGGGCCGCTTGCCGAACTCCGCAGGCGGCGGCAGGGGCAGGCCGCCGACCGCGGCTACGAGCCGGTCCTCGAGATCGCCCTCCTCTTCGTCGCACTCGCCGCCGCGACCGAGGGCCTCGCCCTCTGGCGCGCCGCCGCCGCGTCCGACCTCGTCGCGCCGTTCACCCTCGCCGCCGCCGCCGAGCGGCTCGCCCTCGGAGGCGGAGCGGCCGGCATCGCCTTCGGCGTCTCCACGCGGATGTTCCCGGGCTTCCTCGGGATCGACCCAGGGCGCGCGCGCCCCCCTCGCTGGACCGTCCTTTTGTGGGCCACCTCGGTGGCGCTCGGCGCGGCCGGCTCCCTCGCCGGCATCCCCCGCATCGAGAGCGGCGCGGATCTTCTTTTCGCGCTCGCGGCCCTGTCGTTCGCGGCGAGGCTCGGGCTTGCGACTCGCCGCGGCGGTCCCGCGATCGACCGATCTCGCGACCCGCTCTTCCCCTGGGGTGCGCGGGTCGCGTACGCATCGCTCGCCGCGAGCGCCATGCTCGGCGGGCTTGCGGCACTGGGATCGCTCGCGGGGCTCGCCGTCCACCTCTTCTGGACGGACGCGGCGCGCCACCTGCTGGTGCTCGGCTTTCTGTCGACCCTCGTCGCGACCATGGCCGGACGTCTGGCTCCGGGCTGGGCAGGCCGACCCCTGGCGCTTCCCTGGGCCCGCGGGGTCGCGGTCTTCGCGCTCCCCCTCGCGGCGGCCCTGCGCGCGACCGAGGGAATCGCCGGCCAGTGGGGCCCCGCCTGGGTCGTGGATCTCGCGGCGGCCTCCGGGCCCCTCGGCGCGATCGGCTTCCTCGGCCTGGTCGCGAGCGTCGGGACGACGCTCGCGCGGCCGCCACGCGCGTCGGGACGCACGCAGGGCCCGTCGGTCCGCCGCGCCGAGCGTCCCGCCGAAGCAGAGCAGCACCAGGGACGCGAGGGGCCCGGAGAGGCCCGAGACCTCGAGCGGCGCAGGCGCGAGGCGCGCGGCGGCCACGGGGCCGAGCCGCGAGGCGACCGCTCCGTTCAGTAGGGCGAAGGCCGCGAGGCGGGAGCGATTGGCCTTCGCGGGCAACCGCCGCGCCAGGCGCGCGTCGCCCGACGCTTGCCAGGGGGCTGCCGCCCGCTATGCTCGCTGCCGCGATGCCCCGCCTCCTCGCCGTCGCCACCCTCGCCGCCGCGCTCGTCGCCTCGCCGGCCCGGGCCGGCTGGAGCTGGCTCTCCCCCACGCCCACCGGCTACCCGATCGAGGGCGCGGCGTTCCCCACCGCCTCGAGGGGCTACCTGGTCGGTGGCGCCGGGACGATCCTCGCCTCGACCGACGGGGGCGCTCGTTGGACGCTCGAGTCGGCGCCGAGCAGCGCCGACCTGTATGGCGTCTTCTTCCTCCCCGACGGCGCGACGGGGTGGGCGGTGGGAGGGAACGGGACGATCCTTCACACGACGGACGGAGTGCACTGGAGCGCGCAGACCTCGCCGACCGCTCAGAAGCTTTACGCCGTGGCCTTCGTGGACGCCCTCCACGGCTTCGTCGCGGGCGACCAGCGGACGCTCCTCCAGACGGCAGACGGCGGCCAGAGCTGGACCCTGCGCGACGGCCAGATCCTCACTCTGAATGCCCTCGTCTTCGCCGACGCGCTCCACGGCTTCGCGGCGGGCTGGGGCGGAACCGTGCTGCTCACGCTCGATGGCGGCCAGAGTTGGAGCCCGATCGAGACGCCGACGACCGAGGATCTGCTCGCCCTCTCGTTCGCCGACGCCTCCCACGGCTGGGCGGTCGGCGCCGGCGGAGCAATCGTCGCGACAACGGACGGCGGCCGGAGCTGGCACGCGCAGGCGGCCGGCCTCACCTCGCAAGATCTGGTCGGAGTCTTCGCGGCCACCTCCGGCGTGGCGTACGCGGTCGGCAACGGCGGCAGCTTCTGGTTCACGACCGACGGCTCGACGTGGCAGGCGGGCGGCTGGGCCGACGCGGGAGAGGTCCTCACCGGGCTCGCCGCCTCTCCCACGGGCGCGCTCGTCGCGCTCGGGGCGGACGGCCACATCTACTCGGCGCCGCCGACGACGGCGCCAGGCAGCCAGATCTTCTCTGACGAGAACCAGGGCTTCTCGCGCTACGAATCAGTGACCGGGATCGCCTTCGCGGACGCGCTCCACGGCGTCCTCGTGGCGGGCGGCGTCCTCTATTACACGCAGGACGGCGGCGCCCACCTTCAGCCGGGCAGCATCCCCCCCTCCAGCCAGCCGAGCCGACCGTTCGTCGCCTGGCAGGCGGTCAGCATGCCGGCCCCGAGCGCGGTCTTCGCGGTGGGCACGGGCGGCGGCATCGCCGTCAGCCACGACGTCGGCCAGAGCTGGAGCTGGCTCTCCGACCAGGGCGGGTTCCCCGAGGCCGACCTCTTCGCGGTCGCCTTCGCCGACGGGCAGGTCGGCTACGCTGCGGGCGAGCAGGGGATGGTGCTCTCGACCCGCGACGGCGGGGGCAGCTGGAGCCCCGAGCCGACGCCAGCCGCCGGTACGCTGCACGCGCTCCTCGTCCTCTCGCCGAACGAGGCGGTCGCGGTCGGAGACTACGGCGAGATCGTCGGGACGACCGACGGGCGAAGCTGGTCGCTCGCCGCGATCCCTCCCGGCTCGCAGGCGCTGCGCGGCATCTCGGGGAGACCGCCGGGCCACATCTACGCCGTCGGCGACCGCGGCGCGACGCTCGTCTCACTCGACCAGGGGCAGACCTGGTACGCCCAGCCGAGCATCGCCGACGCGGACCTCGGGCCGATCGTGATGCTCGATCGGCTGAACGGCTTTCTCGCCACCTCCCATCCCGGACAGATCCTCGTAACGAGAGACGGGGCGCAGAGCTGGCAGCCTCAGATCGGCGCGCTGCCGCCGCTCGCGGCGCTCGCCTTCGTGGATCCGCAGCACGGCTTCGCGGGCGGCGTCGGCGGCTCGCTCCTCGGAACCGACACGGGCGGCGAGGCGAGCTGCGTCTCGAGCGCCGACTGCGCCGACGCCGGCGCCGAAAATGGGCTCGGCTACGCCTGCGTGCGGGGCGCCTGCGCGCCCTGCAACCTCGACTCGCAGTGCACGGCGGCCTGCTCCGCCTGCGGCGCGCCCACGCCCTACTGCCTCGGGGGCTTCTGCGGCCAGTGCCTCCTCGACTCCGACTGCGCCGACGGCGGCAGCTGCATCTCGGGCGGCTGCGTCGTCAATTCGCCGCTGCCGGACGCGGGGCTGCCCTTCGCGGACGGCGGATTCACGGGCTTCGACGCCGGGTTCGTCGTGGTGCTCCCCGACGGCGGCGTGCGGCTCAACCCCCAGGCGCTCTGCTGCGGCTGCCGCCCCGGCGGGGACGGAAGCTCGCCGCTCGGCCCGCTGATCCTGGGGGGCTTCCTCTTCGTGTCGCTTTTTCTCCACCGCCGCCGCGCGGGGCGGTAGAAGTCTCCGCGGCGCGTCTGATAGAACGCGCTCGCGGTTTCGAACGAACGAGGACTCCCATGGCCGAGGAAGCGCGTTTCATCGTCGTCGGGGGCGGGCTCGCCGGGCTGATGACCACCATCAAGCTCGCCGAGGCGGGGCAGAAGGTCGACGTCTTCTCCATCGTGCCGGTCAAGCGCAGCCACTCGGTCTGCGCCCAGGGCGGGATCAACGGCGCCGTCAACACGAAGGGCGAAGGGGATCACCCCGACATCCACGTCAAGGACACGCTCAAGGGCGGCGACTTCCTCGCCGAGCAGCCTCCGGTCAAGGGCATGTGCTACGCCGCGCCCGGGATCATCTACCTGCTCGACCGGATGGGCGTGCCGTTCAGCCGCACCCCCGAGGGCCTCATCGACTTCCGCCGATTCGGCGGCACCCTCCACCATCGCACGGCGTTCGCGGGCGCCACCACCGGCCAGCAGCTCCTCTACGCGCTCGACGAGCAGGTCCGCCGCCACGAGGCCGACGGGCGCGTCCGCAAGTTCGAGTACTGGGAGTTCCTCGGCATCGCGAAGGACCCCGAGGGCCGCTGCCGCGGCATCGCGGCGATGGACGTGCGGACGATGGAGGTCCGCTCGTTCCCCGCCACGGCGGTCTGCCTCGCCACCGGCGGGCCGGGCATCATCTTCGGGCGCAGCACGAACTCCGTCATCAACACGGGCTCGGCCATGGGCAGCGCCTACCAAGACGGAGCTTTCTATGCGAACCCCGAGATGATCCAGGTCCACCCGACCGCGATCCCGAGCGAGGACAAGCTTCGCCTCATGAGCGAGAGCATCCGGGGCGAGGGTGGACGCGTCTGGGTGCCCCGCGACGGAAAGCCCTGGTACTTCCTCGAGGAGAAGTACCCGCACTACAAGAACCTGGTCCCCCGCGACGTCGCCACCCGCGAGATCTTCCGCGTCTGCCGCGAGCTCAAGCTCGGCGTCGACGGCAAGGACCAAGTCTACCTCGACGTCACCCACATCCCGGCCGACGTGCTACACCGCAAGCTCGGCGGCGTCATCGAGATGTACGAGAAGTTCGTGGGCGACGATCCGACCCGGGTGCCGATGCGAATCTTCCCCGGCATGCACTACAGCATGGGCGGCCTCTGGGTGGATTACGAGGCCAACGCAGCGGGCGACATCGTCCCGTCGCCGCGCAACCAGGCCACCAACATCCCTGGCCTCTACGCGACGGGCGAGGTCGATTACCAGTACCACGGCGCGAACCGGCTCGGCGCCAACTCGCTCCTCTCCTGCATCTACGCGGGGCAGATCGGCGGGCCAGCCATGACGCTCTATGCTCAGAACGCGCAGAAGGCGACCGTCTCGCCCGCCGACAAGGCGCTCGAGGCCGCGCGGTCGCGCTGGTCCGAGCGGATCCAATCCATCTACAAGATGAAGGGAACCGAGAACCCCTACCGGATCCACCAGGAGCTCGGGGATCTCATGACCGACAGCTGCACGGTCGTCCGCTACAACGACAAGCTGCGCGCCGCCGAAGAGAAGATCCGCGGCATGAAGGAGCGCTGGGGCAAGATTGGCAACCTCGACGACAGCGCAAAGGCGAACCAGGCCGTCTCGTTCACGAACCAGCTCTGGAACATGCTCGAGATGGCCCACGCCATGGTCAAGGGCGCGCTCCTGCGCGATGAGTGCCGCGGCGCCCACTACAAGCCCGACTTCGAAATGAAGCCCACCGAGGGGAAGAAGCCCACGGACGACGCGGCCTTCATGGAGAAGTGGCGCGCGAACCTCGACCGCTGGTGCCGCACGACCATCGCGACCCACAAGCCCGACGGGCCCGAGATGAGCTTCCGGCCGATTCCGTTCCCCGTCCTGAAGCCCGAGCCGCGCCACTACGACTGAGCGATCGCGGATCCGACGGCCGGGCGATCGCCCGGCCGTCTGCGATCTGACCCACGAACTAGACCGCCCGCGAGTACTCCCCCGCGCCTCGGCGGTGCGCGTCGAAGACCGAGGCGACGTTCCGGACGAACACGCGTCCGAGCCCCGTCAAGACGATCTGCCCCTCGGACAGCCGCAGGAGCCCCTCGCGCTCGAGCGCGCGCAGCCGCTCCAGCTCTGGCCCGAACCGCTTCCCCGAGTCCCGGCCGAGGTCGGCCGCGAAGTGGCACATGAGCCCCTGGATGATGGAGCGACGGAGCCGCTCGTCCGGATCGAGCGCGAGGCCGCGCTCGGTCGCGAGCCTTCCCGCGCGGACGGCCGCCTCGTAGCGGACGAGCGCCCGGCTGTTCTGCGCGTAGACCCCGCCGACGTCGCTGATGGCGCTGACGCCGATCGCGATGACGTCGTCCACCGGCATTGCGGTGTAGCCCTGGAAGTTGCGCCGCAGGCGGCCGGCGGCCTGCGCCAGGGCCAGCTCGTCGCCGGGCCGCGCGAAGTGGTCCATCCCGATCGGCAGAAAGCCCTCCCCTTCGAACGCCTCGTAGGCCATTCGAAAGAGGTTCAGCTTGGCGACGCCGGACGGGATCTCTTGGAGGGGCAGGAGCCGCTGGTGGTGCCGGACCTCCGGCACGTATGCAAACGAGTAGACGGCCGCGCGATCGGGATGCATCTCGAGCACCCGTTCGAGGGTCTTCGCCCAGCGCTCGGGCGTCTGGCGCGGCAATCCGTAGATGAGATCGACGTTGAGCCCGCGAAAGCCGAGCTCGCGGGCCCGCGTCAGGATCGCCTCCGTCTGTGGAGCCGACTGCTCGCGGCCGATCGCCTCCTGGACGTCCGGATCGAGATCCTGGATCCCGACCGATAGCCGGTTGAAGCCCAGGTCGGCGAGCAGCTCGATCTGTCCGATCGTCGCTGTGCGTGGGTTCACCTCGACGGCGACCTCGGCCTTCGGATCGACGTCGAAGCGGGCGCCGATCGCCCCCCAGAGCCGCTCGATCTGCGCGTCATCGAGCGCCGTCGGCGTCCCTCCGCCCCAATGGATTTGCGCGAGGGACCGCCGGCCGCCCAGCCGCTCCCGGACCAGATCCAGCTCGAGGTCGATGGCGTCGAGGTAGCGGTCGATCTGCTGGGGCTCCCGCAGCACGATGACGTTGCAGCCGCAGAATCGGCAGAGCTCACGGCAGAACGGCAGGTGGACGTACAGCGAGATCCGCTCGCTCGCCGACCGAAGCGCGCTACCGTACCCATCGGGATCGAAGCCGTCGCTCCAGACGGGAACGGTGGGATAGCTCGTGTACCTGGGCGCCTCGACGTCGTAGCGGCGGACCAACGCCTCGTCGACCTTGGGAAAGGGCATGGACGGCTACCTCGAAACCGAGAGGGCGAGCGCCCACATGGGGTACGTTCGCCTGCAAAAGAGAATCTCGACGCCGAGATTTGGGATCTCGGGGCGCGAGGGGGCTGAGTTGGGAAGGCGGAAGAGGGACATGGGCGGCCAAGGCCATTCTGGACAGTTTGCAAGCCGCACGCCAGAGGAAGGCGCCAGTCCGCGGCTGAATTCCCCGGCGAGCCGGAGTGCAACGGCTGCGGCCGAGGGCGAGCGATGACGCCCGATCGGCAGGAAATGCGCCGGCGAGGGCGTCTGAGCCGCGCCGTCCGATACGCCTTCGCGGGCCTCGCGCTGTCGCTCGGCGCGCCGCTCGGCTGGCTCGCCCTCCACTGCGGGATCCTCGCGGTCTGCCGACCCTGGTCCCGGATCGCGGCGGATCCGGGGCTCTACGCCTACCTGCTCCTCGGGACGGCGGTCGCCTTCGGGACCTTCGGCGCAGCCGTCGGCCACCTCTCCGATCGGCTCGCGGAGGCCCGCGACCGGCTCGAGCGGCTCTCCCTGACCGACTCCCTCACCTCGCTCTACAACGCCCGCTACTTCCACGAGGCGCTGGCGCGCGGCTGCTCCAGGGGAGATCGGGATGGACGCCCCTTCGCGCTCGTGATGGCCGACATCGATCTCTTCAAGCAGGTGAACGACAGCCATGGCCACGCCGTGGGCGACCGCGTCCTCGCCCACGTCGCGAAGCTCCTCGCCGAGGGCGCCCGCGCCGCCGACGAGGTCTGCCGCATCGGCGGCGAGGAGTTCGCGATCCTGGCGCCGGACGCCGATGCCGCGGACGCCCAGCTGATCGCCGAACGAATTCGAGATCGGATCGAGCGGACGCCGCTCGTCGCCGAGGGAGGCGCGATTGGCGTCACCGTCTCCTTCGGAACGGCCAGCCAACCGCCTGCGCGGGGGGCCGAGGATCTCTTCCGCGCCGCGGACGCCCGCCTCTACGAGTCGAAGCGGACGGGCCGCAACCGCGTGACGGGCCCCTGAGAGAGTTCCCCTCGCGAAGAGACCAGCCGGGCCCTTGCTCGCGGCGCTCGCCGTGCCCATGTTGGCCCTGCTCACAGGGAGGCGCCGATGCTCACCGGAGGAACCCCGACTCTCTATGTGACGAACCTCGATCGGTCGATCGCCTTCTTCACCCAGACTCTCGGGCTCGAGCTCAAAGGACGACCGAGCGAGGGTTGGGCCGAGATCGACGCGGGGGGCGGACTGATCCTCGGACTCCACCCGTTCTCCCCGCACGCCGCCTCCCCCGGAACCCGCGGCGCCATCACGGTGGGCTTCGACGTCACCGAGACGCTCGAAATGGCCATGGGCGAACTCGAGCGGCGCGGCGTCCGCTTCCGGACGCCGATCCTCGACAACCCGGGCTCGCCGGTTCGCCTCGTCTTCTTCAGCGACCCCGACGGCAACGAACTCTACCTGAGAGAGACGCGGCCGAAGCGCCGCTGAGCGGGAGCGGCCGCCGCCTCGCGGGGCCGAACTCCACGGACGCCGACCCTGAATCGTGGAATCAGCGGCGTTCGGCTTGCCGCCGCAGCAGGTCGACGTAGGAGATGATCCCGACGAGCCGACGACTGGGGTCGACGACAGGAACCGCGCCGATTCCGTGGCGCAGGAGCAGCCGCGCCACCGTGCTCGCCGGGGTCTCCTCCGCGACCGAGAGCGCGGGCGCGGACATGACCACCCCGACCTCTTCCTCCAGCGAACCCGGAGGGCTGGCCCGCCCGAGGCGTGAGCGAACGTCCCGATCCGAGAGCATGCCGACGAGCGTGCCGGCCGCATCGACGACCGGCAGGTGGCGAACGCCGAGCCGACTCATTCGCTCCGCGGCGACCCCGAGTGGCTCCTTCTGGAGCGCGGTGGCCGGTCTGCGGGTCATGAGCTCCCGCGCCGACGGGTTCTCGGGAACCGACGAGAGCGAGTGGGCGGCGATGACATCGCTGCGGGTCACTATGCCGAGCAGACCGCCCTCGGCGTCGACGATCGGTAGACAGCCGATCCGCTCGAGCAGCATCCGGCGGCCCAGCTCGGCGAGTTCGTCGTCGGGCTTCGCCGTCCGAACTGGCGCGGTCATGACCGATCCCACCGTCGCCGAGGCGTCGTCAGGCTGCTCGGCCCTGTGGAAGAGGAGATCCCGCTCGGTGAAGATCCCGACGAGCTCCCGCCCGCGGACCACCGGCAGGTGGTGGATCCCCGCGGCGGCCATCCGGGAATGGGCCTCCGAGAGAGCGAGGCTCTCCTCGACCGCCACGACCTCGGTTCCGAGCAGCTCGCGGGCCTTCATCGAGAGGTACCTCCAGGCTTCTTTGTTGGGGCGTGTTCATCCCCGGGGCTGCAAGGGTCGGGCCGTCCCAAAGAAGGCGATGACCCAGTTGCCGACGCTCCGTTTTTTGCGCGCAAGGCCTGCGGCTTTCCTGGGTGTCGGCGCACCAAATGCGCGCAGGTCGCGCTGCCGCGCCATGGAACCGGGGTCTCGAATTCCTCCGCCGGACCGGCACTCTCCTTGCACCCGAATCGTGGGATGGAGAGCGACGGGGTGGGCTCGAGAGAGGCGGAGCAGGCGAGGCGAAAGCTCGCGCGAAGGCGCGAGACCATCGCGCGGCTCTACGAAGCGACCTCCGCCCAGCGGCTTGCCGGCGGGGGGCGCGAGGCAGGAGAAAAGAACGAGGTCGAGCCCGTGCAGACTCACCTCGCCGACGAGGTGCTGCGCGAGATCCTCGAGATCGACCGCGCCATCGATCGGATCGACCGCGGGACGTGGGGGCTCTGCGAGCGCTGTGGCCAGCGCATCGGCCGCTCCCGCCTCCGGGCGCTTCCCGAGACTCGACGCTGCCTGGACTGCCGGGAGAATCGCTGACCCTTGAGCGGGCTCCACCATCGCCGTTACTGTGGGCCCGATGGCAGAGACGATCTTGGATGAGCTGAGGCGTTACGTCGAGTTCGGAACGGAGGACGAGGCGCGCCTTCGCGCCCTTCACCCGCACGCGGCGCCGCACTTCGAGCGCATCGCCAAGGTCTTTTACGACCGGATCCTGACCCACGAGGGGGCCCGCCTGGCGCTCGAGAGCGGTGACGGCCAAGTCAGCCGGCTCGAGGTGACGCTCCAGGCCTGGATGGATCGGCTGCTCTCCGGGCCGTGGGACCAGTCCTACTACGACACCAGGGCCCGCATCGGCCGCGTCCACGTCCGCATCCAGCTCCCGCAGCACTACATGCTCGGCGCGATGAACGTCCTGCGCCGCGAGCTGGAGTCCGTGGCCGACGTGGCGTTTCAGGGGCGCCCCACCGATCTCGCCGCCACGCGGACGGCGCTCGGGAAGATCCTCGACCTCGAGCTCGCCATCATGCTGCACAGCTACCGCGAAGACCTGCTCGAGGAGCGGGCCAAGCTCGAGCGGCTCTCGACGTTTGGGCAGCTCGTCGGCTTCATCGGCCACGAGCTGCGCAACCCGCTGAGCGTCATCGAGACCTCCCTGCACCTGCTCCGCGGCCGCCTCCCGGACTCCGACGAGCGGATCACGAAACACCTCGATCGCATCGGCTCGCAGCTCTTGCAGGCAAACGACATCATTGGAAACCTCCTCGACCTCGTCCGCGACCGCGCCCGCGTCCGCTCCCCGGTCGACGTGGGCTCGCTCATCCGAGAGCTCACCGGCGCGGTCGAGCGGCCGGAGCGCGTCTCGCTCTCCCTCTCGGGCCTGGACGACCTGCCGCCCGTCCACGGCGACGCCATCCAGCTCCGCCAAGTCTTTCGCAACCTGCTCGCGAACGCCGTCGAGGCGACCGCCCCCGAGGGGGAGGTCCGCGTGGACGGCCGCTCCTCGGACGGCTTTCTCGAACTCGCCGTCGAGGACAGCGGACCCGGGGTCGATCCCGAGGTTCGCCGGCGCCTCTTCGAGCCGCTCGTCACGACGAAGGAGCGGGGGATCGGCCTCGGGCTCGCGCTCGTCCGCCGCTTCGTCGAGCAGCACGGCGGATCGGTCGAGCTCGACCGGTCGTACGGCCCCGGGGCCCGCTTCCGAGTTCGCCTGCCGATTCAGGCGGCCTGAGCCCCCGATGCGCCGCTACCTCATCGCCGACGACAACCGCGACTTCGCCGACAACCTCGCCGAGATCCTGCGCGAGGAGGGCGACGTCGAGGTCGTCGTCGCGGCCGACGGCCACGACGCCGTCGAGCAGCTCCGCCGGGGCAGCTTCGACGCCCTGCTCACCGACATGAAGATGCCGCGCATGGGAGGCGCGCGGCTCGTGCACGAGGCGCGCGCCCTCGACCCCTCGCTCCCGGCCATCGTCACGACCGCCTACTCGAAGGACGTCGACCTCGAACTCGCGCTCGCCCACGGGATCCTCGCGGTCCTGCCGAAGCCCGTGCCGATCCCCCGGCTCCTCGAGATCCTCTCCCGCGCCCGGCGGGGCGGCTTCGTCGTGGTCGTCGAGGAGGACGGACCGCTCCGCGAGAACCTCGCCGAGGCGCTCGCCGCGCGCGGCTTCACCGCCGTCTCGGCCGGCAGCCTCCTCGAGCTCGACCGCATCGGCAACGTTCGGCCCTTCACCGCCATCGTGGACCTGCGGATCGCCGGCTGCGCCGACGGCGAGGCGTTGCTCGACCTCGTGGAGCGTTTCCCCAGCATCGAGCCCATCGTCGTCTCGGCCTTCGACGAGGCGATCCAGGCCGCGCGCGGCCGGACCGTGATCGAGAGGCCGTTCGACAGCGCCGCCCTGCTCGATTGCGTCGAGTCGCTCTACGCGAGGTCGCGGTGAGCGACTCGGCGCCGGGCAAGCTCCTCGTCGTCGAGGACAACGCGAGTCTCGCCGAGAACCTCGTCGAGATCCTGGCGGAGGCCGGCTATTCGGCCGCCGCCGCGGGAGATTGCCGGCGCGCCCGCGAGCTCGCGGCCGCCGGGCTCGACGTGGCCCTCGTCGACCTCCGGCTCCCGGACGGCGACGGCATCTCGCTCGCTCGGGAGCTGCGCGAGCTCTCGGGCGACTCCCAGGTGGTCCTGCTCACGGGCTTCGCGAGCGTCGAGTCGGCCGCGGCAGCGGTGCGCGCCGGCGCCTGCGCCTACCTCGTCAAGCCGTGCGCGACCCCGGACCTCCTCCTCACCGTCGACCAGGCGATGCGCCAGGTGCGCATGCACCGCGAGCGGCAGGAGCTTCGGATCCGCACCGCCGCGGCGGAGCGGCTCGCGACCATCGGGACCTTGACCGCCGGCCTCTCTCACGAGATCCGAAACCCGCTCAACGCCGCCGGGCTCCAGCTCTCGATCCTCGAGCGTCGGGTGCGACGCCTGCCGGCCGGGGCCGACCAGACCGCCCTGCTCGGACCGCTCTCGCTCGTCCGCGACGAGATCGACCGGCTCGAGCACATCCTCCAGGACTTCCTCCAGTTCGCGCGGCCGCGCGAGCCGCTGACCCGGCCCGTGCCGGTCGCGACGCTCGTCGAGAAGGTCCTCGATCTCCTCGAGGCCGACGCCGAGCGGCGCTCGATCCGGATCGAGCGATCCCTCCGCGCCCAGAAGCCGATCGCCGGCGACGAGGAGCAGCTTCGGCAGGCGCTCATGAACCTCGCCATCAACGCCATCGAGGCGAGCCCGCCCGGCCGCTCGGTCCGGGTCGCGTCGAGCGACGAGGCCGCCCGCGTCCGGATCGACGTGGACGACTCGGGGCCCGGCGTGCCCGCCGAGCTCCGGCACCGGATCTTCGAGCCGTTCTTCACCACCAAGGCCAGCGGATCGGGGCTGGGCCTCCCGATCGTCCACGCGATCGTGACCCAGCACGGCGGCGAGATCGTCGTGGCCGAGGCTCCCGGCGGTGGCGCCCGCTTCAGCCTCGTCCTGCCGACGGCGTAGGAAGGCCGCTCACCCATCGGCCTCGCCCGAGGGCGGGCGGCGCGTCGCCTACCCCTCGCTCTCCTCGCCCTCCGGCGGGCTCGGCTCGCCCGCGTCCTGGGCCTCGTACTCCTTGAGCTTGTACTGGATCTTGCGGACGCTGATGTCGAGGATCTCCGCCGCCCTCGCCGTCGAGCCGCCGACCACCTCGAGCGTCCGGAGGATCGCCTCGCGCTCGATCTGGGCGAGCGTCGCGCCGGGGATGAGTCCGCCGGCCGGCCGCGGTCCGGGCCGCGGCCCCCGCAGCGTCGCCGGCAGATCGTCGGCGCCGATCTGCGTCCCCTGGCAGAGCACCACCGCCCGCTCGATGACGTTCTCGAGCTCGCGGACGTTGCCGGGCCAGTCGTGGGCCAGGAGCGCGTTCAGGGTCCCCGGCGCGATTCCGCTCACGTCCTTGCCGTAGGTCGCCGAGTACTTCTCGATGAAGTGGGCGACGAGCGCCGGAATGTCTCCCTTGCGGCTGCGCAGGGGCGGGAGCGTCACCGCCACGACGTTGAGCCGGTAGAAGAGATCCTCCCTGAAGCGGCCGGCCCTCACCTCGGCGGCGAGGTCGCGGTTCGTCGCGGCGACGATCCGCACGTCGACCTGGAGCGTCTGGGTTCCGCCCACCCGCTCGAACTCCCGCTGCTGGAGGAAGCGGAGAATCTTCACCTGGATCGGCGGTGAGATCTCGCCGATCTCGTCGAGGAAGAGCGTCCCGCCGTCGGCGATCTCGAAGCGCCCCTCCTTGCGGCCGATGGCGCCGGTGAACGAGCCCTTCTCGTGGCCGAAGAGCTCGCTCTCGAGCAGGGTCTCCGACAGCGCCGCGCAGTTGACCTTCACGAAGGGGCGGTCGCGCCTGGGCGACTCCTCGTGGAGCGCCTGCGCGACGAGCTCCTTGCCCGTCCCGGACTCCCCGAGGAGGAGCATGGTCGCCCGGGTGGGAGCGGCCTTGCGAACCACGTCGAAGACCGCCTGGAGCTCGGGGGAGTCGCCGATGATGGCGGGGAACCGGTAGCGGTCGCGCACCCGCTCGCGGAGCTGCGCCGCCTCCCGCTCGAGCCGCCGCTTCTCGAGCGCCTTCTCGAGGACGGCCTCCACCGTGCCGATGTCGAGCGGCTTGAGCAGGTAGCTCTCGGCGCCAGCCTTCATGGCCTCGACCGCGGCGTCGACCTTGCCGAACGCCGTCATCACCACGAAGGCGGCGTCCGATCCCTCCTCCTTGGCGCGCCGGAGCAGCTCGAGGCCACCCATGCGGGGCATTCGGACGTCGGTCAGCACGGCGTCTGGGGCGAACGACCGGAGGCTCGAGAGCGCCTCCTCGCCGTCGGCCGCCTCGGCGACCTCGTAGCCCTCTTCTTCGAGCAGGGTCCGCAGCCCGGCGCGGGCGTTCTGCTCGTCGTCGACCACGAGGATGCGCGTCTTGGCCATGGGTCTCCCAGACTATAGAGGGGCGGCAAACCTCGTGCCAGCTGGAAGAGCGACGGCCGACCGACGCGTCCCGGCAAAGCGGGTCCCGGACCAGCGCGCCCGGGAGGACGCCATCCCACTGGAATCTCGCACGAAAACCAGCCACCCGGGGCGCGGCCGGCCGAACGCGGGCCCCCGCCCATCGCCGATGCTCTCGAGAACCACGAGCGGAGGGCCCCACGCAGCGCCTGCACCCAGCGCGCCGTCAGCGCAATTCTTTTTCAGGCTTCACGACGACGGCCGCTCGCGCTTCGCGAGCCTCGCGCGAGCGGCTTCCGCCGAACGCTAAAACCCCGCGATCGGGTGTGGCACGTACGGGGCCTCGAGCGCCGCGACCTCTTCCTTCGAGAGCGAGACCCCGAGCGCTGCCACCGCCGTCTCGAGATGCTCCATCTTCGTCGCGCCGACGATCGGCGCGGTCACCCCGTCCCTCTGGAGGAGCCAGGCCAACGCCAGCTGGGCGTGCGGCAGCCCGCGCCGCTTCGCAAGCCCGTCCAGCGCCGCGAGCAGCCGCCCGTCGGCGTCGGCCATCGAGGCGTAGAGCGTCTTGCCGAAACGGTCCGTCTCCGAGCGCTTCGTCGCCTTCGCCTCCGGCGGTCGAGCGAGGCGCCCGCGCGCGAGCGGGCTCCAGGGGATGAGGCCGACGCCCTGGTCGCGGCAGAGCGGCACCATCTCGCGCTCCTCCTCGCGGTAGAGCAGGTTGTAGTGGTTCTGCATCGAGACGAAGCGGCTCCAGCCGTTCCGCTCGGCCACGGCCTGCGCCTTCGCGAACTGCCAGGCATGCATCGACGAGGCCCCGAGGTAGCGGGCCTTCCCCATGCGAACGACGTCGTGCAGCGCCTCCATCGTCTCCTCGATCGGAGTCCCGTCGTCCCAGCGGTGGATCTGGTAGAGGTCGACGTAGTCCATGCCGAGCCGCTTCAGGCTGGAGTCGATCTCCTGGAGGATCGCCTTGCGCGAGAGGCCGCCGCCGTTCGGCCCCGGCCGCATCACCCCCCAGACCTTCGTGGCGACCACCAACTCATCGCGCCGCGCGTACTCGCGGAGCGCCCGGCCGGTGATCTCCTCGCTCGCGCCGAACGAGTAGACGTTCGCCGTGTCGAAGAAGTTGACGCCCAGCTCGACCGCCCGCCGGAAGAACGGCCGCGCCTCGTCCTCCCGCAGCACCCACTCCCAGCGCGAGGGCGCGCCGGGCAGCGAGGCGGTGGGGTCGCCGTAGCTCATGCAGCCGAGACAGATGCGCGAGACCGAGAGACCAGTCTCGCCGAGACGCCGGTAGTCCATCTCGGTTGCCTCCTCCGGGGGGGGGGGGCGGAGAGGCCGCCCTCGACCGAGCCCGGAAGATAGATCGACGGACGACGGGCGCAAAGGGCCGACGCCGATTGGAATAGACTGGCCCCTCGGCCGTCGAGCCAACGGCGAGGAGTTCTGACGATGCGGCGGATGTCGGTGGCTGGGTCGATCCTGTTGCTCTCGGCGCTGACGGCGGCGGTCGCCTCGTGCGGCAGCCGCGCGGCGACTTCGGGCGCGAAGCCCGAGCCGACGCCCTGCGCGGACGCCGGCGCCACCTGTGGCCCCGACGTCGCGTGCTGCAGCGGAGCCTGTACGAACGGCAGCTGCGGGGCGGCGCCTCCCGCGGGCGGCTGCCAGCGGGCCACCGACTGCCCCGCCGGGGAGAGCTGCACGGCCGGCGCGTGCGTGCTCGCCGGCTGCGTGCAGGACCACGGGGCCTGTAGTCCGAACGCCCCCTGTTGCTCGGGAGAGAGCTGCTACAGCGGCTTCTGCATGGGGCCGCTCCCCTGCAAGACCAGCTCCGACTGCACGGTCGACGTGAACGGCTTCCCCGCGAGCGCGGGCGTCTGCATCGACGGGGGCTGCGAGCCGTGCCGCGAGCCGGGCCAGGCCTGCGGGTCGGCGGGAGATTGCTGCACGGGCTCGTGCGACACCGGAAGCTGTTGCGGCAACCTCGGCGACGGCTGCGGCTCGAGCGCCGACTGCTGCGCCGGGAGCGGCGTCACGTGCGCCCAGCGCAGCTGCTGCCTCGCCAACGGCGTCGCCTGCTCCAGCGCCTCCCCCTGCTGCGGAGGCGGCTGCTCCGCCGGTGCCTGCTGCACGACGGCGGGCGGGAGCTGCTCGACCGCGGGCGACTGCTGCGGTGGGCTCCCGTGTGTCGCGGGTCTCTGCGGAGATGGCACCGGAGCCAGCTGCTCGAGCTCGGCCGAGTGCGGCAGCAAGGTCTGCCAGAACGGCATCTGCTGCGCCCACCTCGGCTCTTCCTGCGCGACCGACGCCGACTGCTGCTTCGGCGCGCTCTGCGGCTCGGACGTCTGCTGTGAGGGCGTGGGCGAGAGCTGCGGGGCCAACTCCGACTGCTGCTCGGGCGCCTGCAACCTGGGCAATGGCTACGACAGCTTCTGCGGCGGCTGAGGCCGCGAGCGCGCCGCTGCCGTGCCTTCCACGCGCGCACCGCCTCCCCGGGAAGGGGCAAGAACGGCACGGTCGCCGGCGAAAGCCGGGCTGAGATCCCGGGCATTGTCGCGCTAGAGGCGGACTGCTTCTTGGCGAGCAGCGACGAGCGATGGAGGCGAGCCATCCGGGGGCTGGGCGGATTGCAGCCACTCGTTGAAGGCGCGTCCGGCGTTCTCGCAGGCCGGAGCCCTGTCGTCGCCCAGGTAGAAGGCCGAGTAGTCGTCGGTCTCGTTGACGGGCTTCTCCTGCAAGAAATGAATCCACGTCTCGACGTTCCGTCTCGGAACGAGGAGGCAGATGCGCTCGGTGCTCGCCCGCGCCGCCAGTCCCGCGTCCCTGAGCTTTGCCTCGAGTGAGGCGAGCCGTTGCGGGACGGTGGACGTGTCGGCGTCGATGACCACGATGAGCCGCCGCGAAGAGACATGGTTGGCACGAGCGCGGTATTCGGATACCTCGCCCGGATAGCTCGTGACCACATGCTGCGTCCCCGCGCCCCTCCCCGCCGGACAGGGGACAATCCGAATTTCTCCGGACTTCAGGCCACGATTGAGCAGCCAGCGGTAGACGAACAGCGCGTGCGCCTCGTCCTCGCACAAGACGATCGTCGACTTCGTGGCCGCCATCACTCTTCCCCGCGCGCGACGATCTCCGCGGGTGTCAGCGGCGAGGACTCTGGCGCATGGAAGGGCCGGACCCGGCTGGGACCGAGCGTCTCGCGTTCCAGCACGAGGCCGTGCTCGGCCGCCTGGAGATTGATCAATTCGGGATGGTGCGAGATGACGACGAGCTGCAGCCTCGGGCGGGCTCGCAGTGCCATCAAGAGTGGCTGCACCTCTCCGAGCGCGACGAAGTTGTCCGGCTCGTCCAAAAACAGCGTCGTGTCGTCATCCCCGGGCTCCGCCGCGAGCATGGCGAGGCCGAGAAGCACGCGCTGGCCGTCCGAGAGCTCGTCGACACCGAACTCGAGCGGCGGCGCTCCGGCGCCCGGAACCTGCCAGACGGTCATGAGCCGTCGCGATGAACCTTCCGTCGCGAGCCGGAGGTTGTGAAAACCGGGGAGGACTTCCCGGAGCGCGTCCCGAACGGTCTCCACCTGATCGGGATATTCTTGCGAGAGGTGGCGATACCACGATGCCAGGTTCGAGAGACTCCGCGTGGGTGCCCTCTCTTCCCGTTCGCTGAGCGGAATGATCTGCCGAGGGTCGGGGGAAGCCACGCGCACGCGCCCAAGGCGTCGCTTGAGCCAGGTAACCTTCGTGTTGTCAGCGCGCTCGTGGAGGGTGGGAAGGCTGGAGCGAGACCAGTCCGTGAGCACCTCGGGGCCGAGACTGGCGTTGTCGCGGTACAATTGGGCCTTGCCCTCGCGAGCATTGAAGAGAGTCTGCGCGCCGCTCGTGAGCCGTTCCTCCTGAACGCGCCGCTTCTGCCCCTCCGCGTCGTGCCGGATGACAAGCCGGTAGCGCCAGATCTCGCCCGCGGCCCCTCGGAAGTCCAGCTCGAAGGTCTGCTCAGGGCGCGTGTCCCAGCGGGTCTTTCGTTCCCAGGGAAAGAGCAGTTCGACCGTGGCCTCGCCGCGTGTGAAGCGTGCAACGGCGTCCACCGCGTCGAAGACCGTCGATTTTCCGGCACCGTTCCGACCAATGAGCAGCTGTTCACGCCCGAGGCTCAGTTCGAAGTTTACGAGCGGCCCATAGTTGTCGACGTAAATGCGCGATAGCACGGGTGGCTTCCTTTCGGACGCGGCCCTCCGGAGCGTACAACGGGTGGCCGTCCGAGTGGTCCACTTTCACGCCAGCGGCCGCCGTTCGGCCTCGGCCGAAGCCGCAACGGCCCAGCGCCGGCGGCGCGCGCTCAGGCGGCGCGGCGCGTCACGGGGGGCGCCGCCGGCAGGATCACGGTGAAGCAGCTCCCCTCGCCGGGGGTCGATTCGACCTCGATGCGGCCGCCGTGCGCCTGGACGATGCCGTGGACCACGGAGAGGCCGAGCCCCGTCCCCTGCCCCACCGGCTTCGTCGTGAAGAACGGCTGAAAGAGTCTCTTCTGGATCTCGGGCGACATGCCGCAGCCGTTGTCGCGCACGGCGAGCCGGATCTCGCCGCCGCGGGCCCGCGTGGAGATCTGCACGCGCCCTTCGCGATCGCCCGAGAGCGACTGGCAGGCGTTCACGAGCAGGTTCAGCACGACCTGGTCGATGCGCTGCGGCGAGCCGAGGAGCGAAGGAAGAGAGGCGGACAGATCGAGCTCCACCTTGCAGCCGCGCTCGCCGTGCCGCTCGAGTTGACCGCGCGCGAGGCGAAGCACCGTCTCGACCTCGGCGTTCAGGTCGAAGACCAGCAGCTCTTCCGAGCTGCCGCGGGCGAAATGGCGCAGATCCGCGACGATGCGCGCGATCCGGTTCACCCCCTCCAGCGTCGCGGGCAACACCTCGGCCGCGTACTCCGCGAGCAGGTCCGGCTTCCCGGGCAACTGCGCCAGGTCTCGCGAGAGGGCCGCGACGTTGGCCTTCACGTAGGCGAGCGGGTTGTTGATCTCGTGCGCGATCCCCGCGGACAGCAGCCCGAGCGCGGCGAGCTTCTCCTGCCCCACCGCCCGCTCCTGGGTCCGCACGAGGTCGGCGTGGGCCTGCTCGAGGCGGCCGTGCTCCTCTCGCAGCCCGTCGTAGAGCCGGCGGATGAGGTCGATGCCGGCCTCGGAGACCTCGCGGACGAGGATCGCGAGGAGGCTCGCCGAGAGCGCCGCCACGGCGAAGCCCCCGTCGAGCGCGCTCGCGACGTCGAGGGCGACGATCGCGGCAGGCAGCCGCCAGCGCCCGTGCCGGTCGGCCGTCCCGTCGAACGGAAGGGCCATGAAGACGAGGAAGCCCCAGACCGGAGCGACCCAGCCCGAGACGTGGCCGAGGAGGAGGAGGTAACAGAGATCGCCCACCGTGCGAACGTCCTCCGCCCGCGACCGGCCCCAGCGCTTGTCGAGGACGAAGACGAGCGGACCATTGAAGATCCCCATGAGCAGCGCGCCGGCGGCGGCGAACCAGAAGGCCGGCCACCTCCCCCAGAGATCCCCGAGGACGAGCAGGTGCAGGGCGATCGCGCCGGCGTGTCCCCAGCGGAGGAGAGCGGGATCGGCGCTGCCGCCCCACGGGCTCGGTTCGAACTGGCTCACGCCGCCTCCTCCGGGACTACTCGCAGCGTGCGCCCCCCGCGCAAGAGCGCCAGCAGCTCGCGATCGGACCAGGGCTTGTGGAGCACGGGACAGTTCGCCCCGAGGCTTTCGACCCAGGCCTCGACGGCGGGGTCCGTGTCCCCGGTCAGCAGGACGCGGCGCGTGGCCGGCCGCCGGCGCCGGACCTCGGCGAGCAGCTCGACCCCGTTCATCCCGGCCATCCGGAAATCCGAGAGCACGACGTCGGGGTCGAACGCCTCGAGCCGCGCGAGCGCCTCGGCCCCACCGAGCGCGATTGCCACCTCGAACTCCGCGCGGAGCAGCCGCCGCAGCGCCCGACCGACCTCCGGCTCGTCGTCCACGATGAGCAGCCGAACCATGACGAGGATTCGACGCAAGGACGAGGCCACGAGGAACGACAGTCGATCCCAGTGGTTGCGCGAGATCGGCGAGGTCACCGCGGACCCAGAGGCCCGCGGATGACCCCGGCCGCGCAGAGGCGGCCAACGAGAGTTGGGCCGCGGGAGGACGACCGAGTACTTCCCCTCGAACAGCGGGCCGGGGGTCGATCGAGGCGGGCAGACTCGGCCGATCGGCGGCCTCGCTCGATCGATCAACGGGCCGAGTCGGTCGATGGTGAGGTCACACTCGACCGATCAGCGGCCTCACTCGACCGATCAGCAGGCCGAGTCGGTCGATGGTGGGGTCACACTCGACCGATCAGCCGCGAGAGTCGACCGATCAGCGGCCTCACTTGATCGATCAGCAGGCAGAGTCGGTCGATGGTGAGGTCATGCTCGACCGATCAGCCGCGAGAGTCGACCGATCAGCGGCCTTGCTCGATCGATCAGCAGGCCGAGTCGGTCGATGGTGAGGTCATGTTCGACCGATCAGCCG
>JAJXUD010000121.1 GCA_021783235.1 Myxococcales bacterium
GCCGTCTCCGCCGCTGCCCCCCGCGCGGCCCGCGCCGCCGGCCGCCGTCTCCGCCGCCGTGGTGGCGCGCCCCCAGAGGCAGGCGAAGAGGCCCGCGGGCCCCTGGTGGCTCGGCGGCTTCGGCGCGGGGGGGCTCGCCGCGGGGGCCGCAATCGGCGGCGTCGATCTCTACTTCGCCGCCCGGGACGCGCCCGTGAGCTGTCCGGGCGGCAGCGGCCTCTGCCACGGCGTCACCCTCGGAGAGGCCAACTTCAGCCATGCGGCCTCGTGGCTCGCGCCGGCGCTGCTCGTCACGGGCGGCGCCCTCCTGGTCTCCTCCATCGGCTGGGCCCTGTTCTCCTCGCCCTCCCCCGCAAGCCGCCCCCCATGAGCCGCGGGGACCTCCTGCTGCCGCTGGCGGTGGCGCTCGCCGGCTGCCCGAGCATCGACAGCTCGCCGGGCAACTACTTCCGATGCGCGTCGCAGGCAGACTGCCTCGCGGGGCAGCGCTGCGACCTCGCCTCGCACTACTGCCAGCCGACCTCCGTGGCCGCGGACGCCGGCTCGCCTTCGGACGCCGGGCCGTCCGACGCGGGGTCGACCGACGCCGGGACTTCGGACGCGGGGTCGACCGACGCCGGGACTTCGGACGCGGGGCCGTCCGACGCCGGGCCTCGGGACGGGGGAGGCACGACGGCGGATGGGGGGCCCGAGGGGCGCGACGCCGGCCCCCACTCCGTCGGCCCCTTGCCCGGCTGCTGCGCCACCGATGCCGGCCCGCCGGCTCCAGCCGCCTGCTCCGCGGCCGGAGGGCTGCTCGCGGATCCGGCCGCCACGCTGCTGCATGTCGGGGAGAGCCAGGCGTCGTCCCCGCGGCAGCTCGGCGCGAGCGACTTCAACGGCGACGGCCTCACCGACCTGGTCGTCGGCGATGGCGAGGGGAGCGTCGAGCTGCTGCTGGGGCTCGGGGACGGCGGCTTCCGCGCGCTCCTGCCCATCACCAGCCAAGCCGTCTCGGCGATGGCCATCGGAGACTTCAACGGCGACTGCCTGCCGGACGTGGCCTTCGTCGCCGGCTCCCGCGTCTTCGTCCTGCTCGGCAGGGGCGACGGCGGCTTCGAGCCCATGACGCCCGGCCTCCCCATCGACAACGGGGCCGGCGGAGGGGCCGTCGGCCTGGTCGCGGGCGACGTGAACCGCGACGGCAAGGCCGACCTCATCGTCGCGGAGAGCCCGGGCGGCGTCATCGGCGTGCTGCTCGGCGAGGGCGACGGAGGCTTCCGCGCGCCGGCGCTCTACTCGGCCGGCGCGAGCGTGGGCGGCGTTGCCCTCGCCGATCTGAACGGCGACGGCTGGCTCGACGTGGCGGCGAGCGCCGGGGGCCCCTCGGGCGCCCTCGAGGCCGCGCTGCTCTTGAACGAGGGCGACGGGGGCGGCGGCAGCTTCGCGAGCGCCGTCCTCCTCTCCAGCGGCGAGACAGCCGCCCCGACCGGGATCGTCGCGACCGATCTCAACGGCGACGGCTGGCCCGATCTGGCGCTGACCGAGAGCGGCCTCTGCCGGATCGCCGTCCTGCTCGGCGCCGGGGACGGCGGTTTCCCGTCCGTCTCGGAGGCCTCGGCGGTCCCCTCCTCCCAGTGCGTGACTCGGGCTCCCGGCCCCCTTTTGGTCGCCGATCTGAACGGCGACGGCGCCCCCGATCTCATCGTGCTGGAGACCGGCGGCCCGGGCGTCGACGTCCTCGTCGGCGACGGGCGCGGCGGCTTCGCTCCAGGCAGCCGGCTGGCGATTGGAGAGACGGCCCAGCCCGGTCCCACCGCGGCCGTGGCCTGGGCCGCCCTCGCCTCGACGCCCCCCGGCAATCTGGCGGTGGCCGCCGCCAAGGACGGTCCGGCCAATGACGAGGGCACGGTGACGATGCTCACCTCCCCCTGCCCGTGACAGCGGGCGACCGCTCTGGCAGCCTGGTCGGGGGACCTCTCGGAGGGCTTGCGGAATGGCGTCGATCTTCTCGAAGGCTGCGACGGCGAGCTTCGGTGCGACGCTGGCCCTCGCCTTCGGCGCGGCGGCCTGCGTCGGCAACGGCTCCGGGGCGGACGGCGGCGGGGGCTCGGCCTCCTCCAGCGCTGGCAGCGGCAGCGGCGCCACGACGAGCTCCGGGGGTGGGACCTCGAGCGGCTCGGGCGCGTCGGGAGGCAGCAGCGGCGCCAGCGCCACGACGACTTCCAGCAGCGGCGGCTCGACCACATCGAGCGGCTCCGGCAGCAGCGGCGGCGGCTCGACCGGCGGCGCGACCAGCGGCTCGACCGGCGATGCCGGCAGCTCTTCGCTGGATGCCGGCCCCCAGGACGCCGGCCCCCAGGACGCCGGTCCCCAGGACGCCGGTCCCCAGGACGCCGGTCCATCGACCAGCGGCTGCCCGTCCGCCGGGGGATCGCCTCCCGCCTGCTCCGCTCCCGGCGGGCTGCTCGCCCAAGACCACACCGAGATCCTCGCCGTGGGCTTGAGCCAGACCACCTCGTCGTCGCCTCAGCAGCTCGCCGCCGCCGATTTCAACCGCGACGGGCTGACCGACCTGGCCGTCGGCAATTTCGAGGGGACGGTCCAGCTGCTGCTCGGCGCTGGGGACGGCGGCTTCAGCGCCCTCTCGCCCGTCGCCACCGGCCAGGCGGTGTTGTCGCTGACGACCGGCGATTTCAACGGCGACTGCCTGCCCGACGTCGCCTACGGCGCCGGCGACCAGGTCTTCGTCCTGCTCGGGAACGGCGACGGGACGTTTCAGCCCGGCGGGCCGGGCGCTGCCATCGACAGCTCCGGCAACGGCCGGCCCCTCGCCCTGGCCGCCGCCGACCTGAACCGCGACGGCCGGCTGGATCTGGTCGTCGCGGGCGCGGCGGGCACACAGATCGCGGTCCTCCTCGGCAAGGGCGACGGGACCTTTCAGCCCCCCACCCTCTACCCGGCGGGCGCGCACGTGGGCAGCGTCGCGATCGCCGATCTGAACCGCGACGGCTGGCTCGACGTGGCGGCCAGCAGCGAGGGGCCCCAGGCGGCCCTCGAGGCAGCCGTGCTCCTGAATCGAGGCGACGGCAGCCTCGCGAGCGCGCTGCTCCTGCCGACCGGCGACACGGGTTCGCCGACGGGGATCGTCGCGACCGATCTCAACGGCGACGGTTGGCCCGACCTCGCGCTGGTCGGGAGCCTCTACTGCCAGGTCGATCTGCTCTTGGGCGCCGGCGATGGCGGCTTCTCGGCCGCCACCCCGTACCCTCTGCCGTTCACCACCCCGAGCTCCACCATGTCGATGCCCGGTCCCATCGTCGCGGCGGATCTCAACGGCGACGGCATCCTCGATCTGGCCGCGGCGGAGAACGGAGACGTGGGTGTCGGCATCCTGATCGGCGACGGCCACGGCGGCTTCACGGCGGGCGGGACGCTGGCCGCCGGCAGCGCCGCCCAGCCGAGCCCGACCTTCGTCGCCGCCTGGTCGGCCTACGCCTCGACGCCCCCCCACGAGCTGGCCATCAGCGCGACCTCGGATGGCCCGAGCAGTTCGGCGGGGACCGTCACCATCCTCGCGAGCGACTGCCCGTGAACGGCGACGGGCCGGCTTGGCCTCGTTACCGAGCTCGAGGTCCACAAGCGCTTCAGCGCGGCGTGCTGGGCATTCCGCACGTCGAGGCCAGCCATGAGCAATCTCGACCAGAAGAATGGCATCGAGCTGCTCTCGAAGGTGATGGTCGGACGCCCGCAGCCCATCCCTAACGATCCCAAGGCCAGCTGGTACTGCCCGGTGTCCATCGAGCGCCGCCAGCCGAAGGTGAAGTGCGGCTTTGGTGTCGGCCCCGTCGACACCCTCATGAACGCCATGCAGTACGTCCGCAACTTCTTCGACGAGCTGAAGCCCAGCCGCCGCTCGGGGCCCTACTCGGACTTGTCGACGTCGAGCAGCTTTCGCAGGTAGCGCTGGCGGTTTACCAGGAAATCTCTGGTGAGGGTGTAGTGGCTGGTCCGCTCGTATTCGACCTCGGTGATGGCGCCCTCGTCGAGGCTGTAGATGGTCGCCTGGGGGTAGGCGAGGATGATGGGCGAGTGGGTCGCGATGATGAACTGGCAGCCCTTCTCCATGACCAGCTCGTCGAGAACGGCGAGGAAGCTGAGCTGCCGCTGTGGGGACAGCGCGGCCTCGGGTTCGTCGAGGAGGTAGAGGCCGTCGGCGTGGAAGCGGTTCTCGAAGAGGCTCAGGAAAGATTCGCCATGGGACTGCCGGTGGAGGGACTTGCCCCCGTAGGCGTCGGTGGCGCCGAGGCGGTCCACCTCGGTGGCCACGTTGAAGAAGCTCTCGGCCCGCAGGAAGAAGCCCGTCTTCGGCCGGCGGATGCCACGCACCAACCGGAGGAAGTCCCCCAACTCGGAATGCGACCGCTCGGTCTCGAAGTGGAAGTTCTGGCTGCCCCCCTCGGGGTTGAACTTGGCGGCCACGGCGATGGCCTCCAGGAGGGTGGATTTACCGCTGCCGTTCTCGCCGATGAAGAACGTCACCTCTGGGTGCATCGTCAGCTTCGTGAGGGTGGCGATGGCCGGGATGGAAAAGGGGTACGGCTTCGGGTCGGGGACCTTGTCGCGGTGCAGCTCGATGGCCCTGATGAAGGGCTCTTTCTTGCGGGTCTTGGTCATTCCGGCCTGGGCGGGCAGTGTACCTCCCCCTCCCCATGACGTCGGCGACATCGGCACCAAGGTCGAGACCGTGGTCGAGCAGATGCGGCTCCTCCAGGAGTAGGACCACGATGGCGCCCTGGCCGCAGCCCTTCGAGGACTTCGACGAGCGGCTATCGAAGCTCATGCCCACGCTCGAGGACTGGTCGGCCCAGCGCTGACGCTTCATCCCGCAGCGATACGCTCGGGAGCTCTCGCCAGCCGCCCTCGCCCCGGAATCTGGCAGCTCCCCGGGCAGTCCTTCGCGCTCGCAAGATACGCCTTCGGCCGCCGCCGCTGGAAGGCGTCGTAGTCGTAGTTGTGCACTGGGCTGCCCCCGTCCCGCACCTCTCCTCCTCTTGGTTCATCTTTTCGAGGAGGGCACGCGCAGCCTCGATCGCCTCTGGGAAGTCCAGGTAGATCGGTCGCCGCAGCAAGCCTTCCAGCGTCTTCCTCGCCGCCGATCGATCCTTCAGAGGCCCAAGGTATAGTCTCGCGATCTCGAAGCGACTGTCCTCGCCGCCCAGCTCGATTGACTTCCGAAACCATCGAAGGGCGAGCCTCGGGCGCCCAAGATCCCGGTAGATGGTCCCAATATTATGAGCAGGGACCCAATCTGGGTGCTTCGCAAGCGCCCGACGATACCAATACAATGCTGGCTCATCGCGTGATCGAGTGGGTTCATTCCGGGTTCAACTTGGGCTCAGCTTGGTAGCTCAGATGGCCGGGAGCACGCAGGTGAGAACCTTGAGGCGGAGGTACTCCTCATCGCGCAGGCCGTAG
>JAJXUD010000072.1 GCA_021783235.1 Myxococcales bacterium
TCCGTGTCGACGAGGTGAAAGCGGGCCCGCAAGTCCACGGTGAGCCCGCTCGCCGCCGCCTTCTGCGTGAAGTCCGCGATCGTCGTGTTCTCACCGTTGGGGTACGGGTGCGGGCTGTCGCCCTGGATCGGCTGCCGGTTCATCCCGCCGAAGACGTCGTAGTCGTAGAGCCCCGCTACCTGCATGCTCGGGTTCAGCGCCATCACCGGCTTGCCGATGTGATCGGTCACCACGAAGTAGATGCCGCAGGGCAGATTGTCGCCCATCCGCGAGCAGGTCGGCGCGGGCGAGCTCAGCTCGTTCGTCCGCGTCAGCCCGCTCTCCAGCGTCCCCGCGCTGCTCTGGAGCTGCCCCCGCACGTAGACCACCGGCCGCCCGCCCAGCCAGACGTAGTCGTCCTCCGGCGCCGGCAGCGAGCTGCTCGACGAGTCCGACCCTCGGTCCTCGAGGAGCTGGTGCCCCAGGTCGTAGAAGTACTCGTCCGTCACGCCGTTCGTAGGATACGCCTTCAGCCGCCGCCGCTGGAAGGCGTCGTAGTAGTAGTTGAACACCGGGCTACTGCTCCCGTCCTGCACCGTCACCGTGCTCAGTGACTCCAGCCCCGAGTTGCCGCTGTCGAGGCCGTAGGTGAAGGCGATGGAGTGCGCTGGACTCCCCGCGGAGTCCGCCGCCCAGTCCTTGGACGTCCCGGCGAAGAGATTCTCGAGGTCGTCGTATTGATAGTAGGCCGTCGCCTGGTCGTCGCTCGGGCCCGTGTTGACGCAGCTCGACACCCAGGAGGGGGACGCCCCGACGGTGACGGCGCAGACGTTCCCGTTCGCGTCGTACGCGATCCGCGTCGAGACGGCGAGGGTGTCCGTCACGCTGGTGAGATTCGGAAACTATGGTCCGCCGCCCGCGGGTCTGTGCCTCTCAGAAAGATTGGCCAGGAGGTCTTTCGCCTCTTGCTCCTCCGCTTCAGAGAGCGTTCTCTGCGGTTGAAGTACTTGCCGGAGGGCTTTGATGGCGTTGCCTCGATCACTTTCACGTTCAGCATACATCTTCGCTAGCTGCAATAATGCACCGTCATCTCCCCAGCTCACCCCTTTTTTGAACCATCGCTCAGCCATCCTTCTCTTCCCACTGTCACGATAAATCGTGGCTAGGGCAGTGGCCCCAAACGGATCATGGGCTTGAGCCAATTCTCTGTAAAGTTCGATCGCGCGCCGTCTATTACGGCGCGTCCCGATGCCCTGCCAGTAGAACAAGGCAAGGTCTAGCCGCGCTCGGTCGTGCCCTTCCCTTGCAAGGTCACTGAAGAGCCGGAACGCCTCTCTTGCTTTCCCATGCTCCCAAAGCCAACAGGCTCGGGCAAATCGCTTCTCTGAGTCTCGCACGTGTGATACCTAGGGCGTTGGTTTGTCCGGATGTTTGTTGTTCCACCACTCCTTGAACCCGGGCGGAGCGGGCTTGCTAACCGACTTCCCGTCTGGACGCCCCTGGTCGATGACGTTTCCCGGGCGACTTGGGTCGGGCCTCAGATGCTTGAATGGACTCGGCGTTCCGCTTGCCCCGCGGGCCCTGCCCTTCGACATACACGATCCCGTCGCAGCACCAGCGGCGGCTCCTACCACAGCCCCAACCACCGCTCCGACCACCGCGCCAACTGGACCAAACTCGCCGCCGAGTTCCCCACCCAGCTCTGCGCCTGCCGCTGCCTGCCCTCCGTTTGGATCCTCGAAGCCAAGTGGGTTGTCGAGGGCATAGGCGTAGACCGGATCGGCGAATTGCGCCCGCTCATCGTGGAGGAGGAGATCGGGGGTGAGCCAGTTTGGCTCCTGCTCGAGATACCTCCCCAGGCTCGGGTCGTAGAACCTGTGCCAGTTCTCGTGGAGGTCGGTCTCGGGGTCGTAGTACTGGCCGGGGAAGCGCAGGGGGAGCGCGAGCGGGGTGGCGCCGGACTGGTACTCGCGGTAGTCCGCGGCCTCGAGCGAGACCCCCGTGTACGGGAAGTTCGGGCAACTGTACGCGCCGTACGGGGTCGGGCAGGGGCTGTCGCACACGATGCCCCCGCTGCCGTTCGGGCAGAAGTTCGAGCCGTCCGAGTGGAACGTCACCTGCAGGTGGCCCGCCGAGGGAGTGACCCATGTCGAGACCGGCGCTCCCGCGTGCTGGCCCCCGAGCGGCCCCGCGTTGCTCCCAAGGAGCACCGCGCCCGTGTCGCCATCGACGAGGGTCGAGTAGTCGTAATCGGTCACCCCGGTCACGCCCTCCGTGTCGACGAGGTGAAAGCGGGCCCGCAAGTCCACGGTGAGCCCGCTCGCCGCCGCCTTCTGCGTGAAGTCCGCGATCGTCATGGTGTTCACACCGTTGGGGTACGGGTGCGGGCTGTCGCCCTGGATCGGCTGCCGGTTCATCCCCCCGAAGACGTCGTAGTCGTAGAGCCCCGCCACCTGCATGCTCGGGTTCAGCGCCATCACCGGCTTGCCGACGTGATCGGTCACGACGAAGTAGATCCCGCAGGGCAGATTGTCGCCCATCCGCGAGCAGGTCGGCGCGGGCGAGCTCAGCTCGTTCGTCCGCGTCCAAGTGCTCGAGATCTGCCCCCGCACGTAGGCCACCGGCCGTCCGCCCAGCCAGACGTAGTCGTCCTCCGGGTACGGCGCCGAGCTGCTCGACGAGTACGACCCTCGGTCTTCGAGGAGCTGGTGCCCCAGGTCGTAGAAGTACTCGTCCGTCACGCCCGTCGGATAGGCCTTCAGCCGCCGCCGCTGGAAGGCGTCGTAGTAGTAGTTGAACACTGGGCTGCTGCTCCCGTCCTGCACCGTCACCGTGCTCAGTGAGTCCAGCCCCGAGTTGCCGCTGTCGAGGCCGTAGGTGAGGGCGATGGAGTGCGCTGGACTCCCCGTCGAGTCCGCCGCCCAGTCCTTGGACGTCGCCCGCCCGTCGGCGTCGTAGCCGAGCTGGTAGACGATGGCCGAGGTCGAGCTCGGCGCATACCACCTACCGAGTTGATCGGGGGCGCTCCCGCCGATGTACTCCGCCACCATCCCGGCGGTCCCGCCATCGTTGCCGTTGATGTCCAGCGTCACGTCCATCAGCGGGTTGCCGCGCCCGTCGTAGCCTGGCCCGCCGCCGCACGTCCCCGTCGCCAGGCAGCCGATGTCCCGCGCCGCGTACGCGCCGCCGCTCACCCCGCGGTTCGGCATCTCGGCGTGCTCGAAGCGCAGCAGCCGGTCGTACCCCGGCTTGCCCGTGTCGTACCGGAAGTCCGCTGGGTCGAACGTCTCCCGCTGCGGCGTCCCGCTCCCCAGCGCGCAGACGTCCCTCGTCAGGACCTGATCGGCGCTCCACGAGTAGATGAGCCGGAGCAGGTCGCCGAGCCCGCCGCCGAGCGAGAGCGCCCCGCTCGACACCAGGACCGCCCGCAGCCGGCCCGTCTCGTCGTTCGCGCCGAGGCTCGAAGTCGCCGGGCAGGTGGCCGGCGGCTTCGTCCCCCCGGCCCCCAGCAGGTACTCCACCGAGCCCGTCTGCCCGCCCTGGAAATCCATCTGGTAGGCCCGCAACCCCCCGTACGGCTCCCACGTCACGCCGGAGAGGACCGTGTTGTCGACCCAGCTCGTCCCGTTCCACGTCTGGACGCCCACCGCCGCGACGCGGTCGGCGTTGCCCCCGGTCCCGTACGCATAGGAGACGGTCCGCCCATGCGGGTACGAGATCCCCGCCAGGTCGCCGTTCAGGTTGTACGAGTAGATCGTCGGCGGGTTGGTGTCGGCGTTCACGCCGCCGCTCGGGGCGGCGCAGCCCGTCGCGCCGGAGCGAAGGCGGACCTCCTGGAGCACGTGCCCCTGGCCATCGTAGTAGTAGTACGTGTCGCCGAAGGAGTCCGAGCGATGCGCCAGCCGGCCCGCGGCATTCTGGCTCGTCAACGCGCTGCAGCCGCTCGGCGCCGCGTAGTTGTCGTAGTTGAGGACGAAGGCCGTGTACGAGTTCTGGACGTACTCCTGCATCAGGCGACCCATCTGGTCGTACATGTAGTTGATGGCGCTCCCGTCCGGGAGGACCTTCGTCATGGGGTTGCCGAAGGTGTCGTCGGGGACGTACCGGGTCACCCCCTTGGCGGTGGCGCCGGTGTCGGGGAGGGTCGCGGTGAGGAGATTCCCGAAGTCGTCGTACTGGTAGTAGGCGGTCACCGGATCGTCGGCCGAGCCGGTATTCGTGCAGCTCGCCACCCAGGAGGGGGACGCCCCGACGGTGACCGCACAGACGTTGCCGTTGGAGTCGTAGGCCATCCGCGTCTGGACGGGAGCGCTCGCCCCCGGCAGCGTCTCGGTCACGCTCGTCACGTGGTGGTCGCTGTCGTATCCCATCTGCTGGCAGGTCGGGTCGCTCCCGCCCGTGCCGCAGAAGGCCGGCGGCCCGTTGAAGGGCAGCCCGAGCGCGGAGACGTCGTCGGCGGGGTCGAAGCCGCGGACCTGCTGGTACGCCGCCGGCGACCCCCAGGCCTCCCAGGTCGGCCGCTTCTCCGCGTCCTTCTGGTACTGCCGCACCCGGCGGGTCTCGACGCCGCTCGCCTGGTCCTGAAAGGTCTCCGTCGCGACCGTCCCGTCGGGCCAGTAGCTGTACGTCACGGCCTCCGTCCAGCTCGTCCCCGTCTGGCTTCCCGACTTGGCTCGCCACTGGAGCAAGGGAGTGAAGGTGCCGCCGCTGCATCCGCCCGTCGGCGTGGTCCCGCTCTCGTGGCAAAAGAGCTCGTAGTTGCCCTCCGGGTGCTGGATCCAGGCGAGCTTCTCGTTCTCGTAGCCGTAGCTGGTCGTCAGCGCGCCGTAGGTCGGGTCGTCGACCACCTTCTTGGTCAGAAGCTTTCCGGCGTAGCTGTAGTCCGTCTCGATGCCGTTCGGGTCGACCACGCGCGTGGGATTGCCCCAGACGTCGTACTGCTCGTAGCTGGTCGTCAGGCCGCTGCCGCAGCCGTTCGGCAGGCGCGACATCGTCTCGAGCCTGCCGCTCTGGGTGCCGCTCCCAGACGGCCAGTAGCTGTACTGGGTGATTGGAAAGCGGACCTCGAGGTCGCAGTCGGTCGACGAGGGGCTCGCGACGCCACAGGGGCCATGGACCTCGAGGACGCGATTCAGCGGGTCGTTGCTCCCCTGGTAGCAAGTGTTGGCGCCCTGGCCGGTGAAGTAGAAGGTCCCGGTGAACTGCTGCACCACACCCCCGGTGGCGATCTCCGTGTAGCCCGACCTGATGTCCGACGTGAGGACGTTCCCGCCGTTGATCGAAGCGTACGACTTGGTCCTCACGGCGCTGGCCCCGGCGCTCACCACCGAGGCCCGCGAGACGGTCGCGAGGAGCTGCGGATAGGTCGGGCTCGGGTAATCGTAGCTGTACGTTTCGCAGTCGGGCGCGAGGCAGGTCGTCGGGGCCGAGGTTCCGTCGTAGCTGCTGCTCGGCACACCCCGCTGAAGACTCGACTGCTCGCGCATCCACGCCGCCGCCTGGGCCGCGGAGGATGGAACCTGCGCGGGGAAGAGGTCGTAGTTGCCGAGCTTGTCTTGTCGAAAGAGCGTGTACTCCGAGGGGCTCAGGGTGGAGCACGCCCAGCCGTTCTTCACCGTCCCCGCCGAACACGAGTTCGCGGCCGTGCAAGAGTCCTGGCGCGAATCGCGCCGCGGCACGTCGAGGCCGTTCTGCCCGTCCTCCGCGGAGGTCATTCCGTAGAGCTGCTGGTAGCCGACGCTCCCGCAGGCCGTGCCGTCTCCTGGGCAGGCGCTCGCCACCGACACGTCCGTCTGGTAGATGTCCATCCCACAGGCGTTCGTGGTCCCGGAGGCTGTGCCGCACGTCTGGCCGGGGTTCCAGCTCACGGAGAGGTTGTCTCCGGTCGGGGCGGAGTCGGTCACGACGTAGTTGCAGGAGGTCCCGTAGGTCTGGCTGACGACCTGGCCGTTCCCGTGCTGAACCTGGAAGGCCGAGCCGTAGCTGCTCCCGTACGAGTAGGCCTGGGTCATCTGCCCCGAGGTCCCGGGCGCCAGCGTGACGCCCGAGAGCAAGGGGACGCCGAGGCTGTCCGAGTAGGAATACTGCGCCTGGACCGTCTCGCCGGCGCTGTCGCCCGCGAGGACCTCGGCGAGGACGCACTCGCTGTCCGCCGGATCGGCGACGTAGCGGAAATCGAGGAAGGAGCCGTCCTCGTTCGTCACCCGGGCCACATACGGAGAGCCGATCTGGTTGGTCGTGCAGGTGGCGATCGCGCTCCCGTTCACGTCGAGCGGCGTCAGCTCGTACTGCACGGTCGCGACCGGCGCGCCCGAGACGGTCTTGCGGGAGGTCAGGAAGAGGAGGCTGTCCTGGGGAATGCCTCCGGACTGCGGCGTGAACGGGTAGCTGTAGTCCAACTCCTCGTTGCCGATGGAGAAGACCGACACCGAGGAGGCGCCGCCCTGGTAGAGCCGGTACGTCTCGTTGAAGTACTGAGGTTTCCACCAGCAAGGCGTCGTCGTGCAGGTGACCCCGTACTCGACCATTCGCTCCGGGAGCCAGGCGTAGCCGCTCGTGAGGTCGACGTAGGAGAAGTAGTTGTGCCACCAGTCGAGGGCGCTGCTGCTGGTGGGTGAGAGCCCGAACGGAGGCTCGACCCGGCTGGTCCCGAGGTTCGCACCGTCGAACCAGTTGTCGCTCGAATCGAAGGAGCGCAGCAGGCTCAGCTTGGCGACGCTGCCGCGGATCAGGGCGTCCTCGGTCCGGTAGATGGTCTGACCCGTCGCGAGATTGAACGGGTCGCCGCCGTTGGCCCCGAGCCCAGAGCAAGAGCAGTCACCGCTGGTGCAATCATCCTTGTGGTTCACACAGAAGCCCGTCGCCCGGGCAGCGGAGGCGCCGAGCAGGAGACCGGTGACGACCGCGACGCAAAGACCCCTGACGGTGGAGTTCACTTGGCATTCCCCCCCTGGTTCGGCTTCTCGTCGAGCGACAAGAGATTCTTCGTGGCTCCGCTCTCCGAATCGAGCGTCCAGACCGAACGCCCGCGCAAGAAGAGGAGATTCTTCGGGCAGACGAAGCGGGGCTGCATCCGGTCGGTACGAGAGAGGACGGTCGCCAGCCGGCGCGCTGGCCCTCCTCCCTCGACGACGTAGAACGCCCTCCCGCCCGCCTCTCGGTTGGTGTAGACGAGCTTCTTCCCGTCGGGGGAGGCCGCCACCTCGCTCAGGAGCCCGGAGAGGGAGCTCAGCGTCTCGGCCTTTGCGCGCCGCGCCACCGTCCGCTCCAGCCGGTAGGAGATGAAGCAGCTCGTGCTCACGAGCGCCAGCTCACCGTTCGCGAGCTCGACCGAGGCGAGCTGACAGCCTCCAGGATCCGCCGCGAGCTCGGTGACACTCCGATCGGAGAGGCGCAGCTCGTGGACCCGCGTGGGGTTCGAGTGGCTCTCCCTGCCCGACTTCGAGGGGGCAGTGAAGAGCAGCGAGCGGCCGCCGTCCGCGAAGCGCGGGTGATCCTGGTCACCCGTCAGCCCGGTCTCCAGCCGCTCAATCCGCCCGCCTGCCCCGCCTGCCACGTCGATGAGGTAGAGCGAGTGCCTCCGCTCTCCCTTCGGGCTCGCGCTCACCACGATCTTCGACTTGTCGAGCGAAAGGTCCGCCTCCTCGGGCACGAGGTCGGGAAGCGGTATGGGCCGAGCGGAGGCCGTGGGGAGGTCGACCAGGTAGAGTTGCCCGTCGGCCACCAGCGCGGCGGCGAGCGGGTAGGCCTGGTCTCCCTTGGCGCTGCCGGCGACCAGCGCCAGCGCGGCGAGCCGAGCGAGGATCACTTGGCGGATCCGGCGTTTCCCTGGGGAGCGGCGACGCCAGGCAGCCAGGAGGCCGGCGGCGCGCAGAACGCCTCGCCGGAGCCGGGAACGACCTCGCTGCAGCCCCAGCCCGAGGGGCAGTCGGAGACCGACTTGCAGGTCGACGAGCAGACCCAGCCCGTGCCCGGGTTCGGCCGGTAGTGGAAGCAGAGGCCGGTCTGGCAGTCGGACTTGCCGTTGAGGCTGCAATCTTCGCCGAGGCGCCTCGCCGGCGTCGCCGCGACGCCGAAGCGGTGGTCGGTCAACACCGGCGGCGTGCGCATCCTCGCGCTGGTCGATTTCGCGGACGACCGCACGGCGGAGCCGATCGCGAGGATGACCACGACGACCAGCCCCAAGCCGACCAGCGCTCCCCACCGAAGCTCGCTCTTCGCCATCGGGCTCCCTCCCGGGGCTGGACGACGGCCCCCTCACCGCCAGGATCCAACTTTTCCTGGTTGAAGTCAATCAGATTATTTAGGTTGATACTTCGCGTGAGTCTTTAGCTATCCCTCAGAACGACAGTCTCACACGTGCATCACTGCATCACTCATCGCCGCTGTCCTCATCGCTGCCAGCGTTCTCCAGTCCCTGGTCGACGAGGATCCGCCGCAGCGAAGAGGGCGCAATCCCGAGCTGCCGCGCCGCGGCGCTTGCCGCCGCGCAGCCGCGAGATGCCGCGAGACGCCGCGGGGCGGGCCTCGTCGCGGGATCGCCTCCTCTACAACCCCGGTCTCGATGCGGGTCGCTGGCAATGGCCGGCGCGGGCCACCGGCCCCTCAAGGGCCCTCTCGGAGGCCCCTCCCCACCTCCTCCAGCCCGTACTCCCGCAGCTTCTTCAGCAGCGTCGTCGGCGAGATTCCGAGCTGCTCCACCGCTGCTTTGCGGTTGCCGGCGTGGTGGCGCATCGCGAGGGCGATGGCCTCCTTCTCGATCTCGTCGAGCCGTTTGCCCCTCGGGCGGATGACCTCCGCTTCGCCGGGGGGCGGGCCTGCCTTCGGCTCCTCGAGGTCGAGCAGCTCGGGGCCGATGGCCCTCGCGCTGCCCAGCCGCACGAGGGCGCGGTCGACGACGTTCTGCAGCTCGCGGAAGTTGCCCGGCCAGGGGTGGGCGCGCAGGCGAGCCTTGGCGGCCTGGCTCACGGGGGGCACCCAGCAGCCGGGGCGACCCTGGCGGATCAGCCGCTCGAAGAGGAGCACCACGTCCTCGCCTCGGTGGCGAAGCGGGGGGAGCTTCACCTCCTGGGCGGCGAGGCGCCAGTAGAGGTCGAAGCGGAAGCGGCCGGCCTCGGCTTCGGCCTTGAGATCCTCGTGGGTGGCGGCGACGACGCGCACGTCGACGCGGCGCAGCTTCATTCCGCCGACGCGGCGCACCTCGCCGTCCTGGAGCGCGCGCAGGAGCTTCGCCTGGGCGGCGGGGGGCAGCTCGCCGACCTCGTCGAGGAAGAGGATCCCGCCGTCGGCCTGAACGAAGAGGCCGTCGCGCTCGACGGCGCCGGTGAAGGCGCCCTTCTCGCTGCCGAAGAGCTCGGACTCGACGAGGTCGCCGGTGAAGCTGGCGCAGTTGACGGCGACGTACGGGCCGCCGGCGCGCGGGCCGAGCGCGTGGATGGCGCGGGCGACGAGGTCCTTGCCGGTGCCGGTCTCGCCGCGGATGACCACGGGGCGGTCGCTCTTCTCGGCGATGGCCCCGATGACGGGGAAGAGGCCCTTCACGTTCTCGTCGGCGGTGAAGATGCCGTAGAGCTCCTCGAGCGCGCTCGCGGGCTCGCCCTCGCCCTCGACCCGCAGCTCGAAGGGGCCCACGCGGAAGGTGGTGCCGAGGGGCAAGGTGGCGCCGTCGATTCCGACGCCGCCGGGGGTGATGGTCCCGTTGCGGCTCTTCTCGTCGTAGAGCCGCAGCCGCGTCCGCTCGCGCACGAGCCGCGCGTGGCGACCCGAGACGGTGGGGTGGGGGAGCCGCACGTCGCAGTCGGCGGACGAGCCGATGGTGAGCTCGTGGTCGAGCGGCACGCGCCGCGCCGGGCCGCGGCCGGGCTCGCCGACGACGAGCCGCAGGGGGCCAGTGAGCTCCTCTTCCTCCCGGTCGTGCACCGTGCCCGGCTCGCGCTCGGGGCCGTCCTCGTGAAAGGTCACCCAGACGTCGCCGAGCCGCAGATCCAGCTCGCCGATGAGCGTGATCTCGCCGCATATCGGCCGCCCACGCGCGAAAGTCCGGCCCCCCGAGTGGTCGACCAGCTTGAACCCGCCCTCGATGGGCTCGACGGAGGCGTGCAGCGGCGCCACCGAGGGGTGGGGGACGGTGACGTGTACGCCCTCGGACCAGCCGCCGCTGCCGAGGCTCATGCGCGGGCCCGCGACCGGACGGTGAAAGTAGTTGTCGGCGTCGAGCCGAACGACGAGGTGAGCCATCAGTGCACCATTCCGCCGTCGAAGTGCAGCTCCTCCGCGCGCACGACGGGGCCGGCGCCGCCGAGGAGGAGCCGCTGCGCGACGTGGCGCAGCTCGCGGAAGTTGCCGGGCCAGGGGTGGCGGCGGAGCGCACCGACGGCGGAGGGGTCGAGGGTCGGGGGCTCCCCGGGAGAGAGCAGCCCGAGCAGGCGCTCGAAGTAGATCGCGATCTCGTCCGGCACCTCGCGGAGCGCGGGGAGGAGGTGGACGCCCCCGAAGCGGCGGCGGAGCGCCGGCGAGAGCCGCTCGGGGAGCGCTTGGAACGAGAGGAAGAGCCGGCGGTCGAGCTCGGCCAGCTCGTCCTGCGTCCGCGCCGGGAGGCGCTGCGGGCTCAAGAGCAGCGGGACGTCGCCTGGGGAGAGGCCGAGGGCGGGCGAGCCACCCTGCGCGATGGCCTCGGACAGCTCTTCCGGATCGAGCCGCGCGCAGTCGAGCGCGACCACCCTTCCCCGCGCTCGGTGGAGCCGGCACCAGATCTCGAGGAGCGCCCGCTTGCCGGTCCCCGCCTCCCCGACGGCGACCCAGTACCCCGGCCCCAGCTCCGCGCGCTGCCGCTGGTAGGCGAGCAGCCGCTCGCCGGCGGCGATGAACGACCCGACCACGAGCGCGCTGCCCAGGGGAGAGCGGACGAGCCGCTCGGAGTCATCCAGAGAGATCACTTGGGCCCCTTCGGCAGCCGGCCGCCGCGGGCGGCCAGAAGACGTCTACTGAATCCCCCCATCCTCGCGTGCAGCTGCTCGTTCCCCATCAGCGCGCAGCCGGGAACCTCCAGCGCCCCGCAAAGGAGGTCGAGCGTCGTGACGTTGGGGCATTTCTTCCCCGCCTCGATCGCCTGCACGTGCTTCGGGCCGATCTCCGCCTTCTCCGCGAGCACTTCCTGGGTGAGGTTTCGCGCTCTCCGCCAGCTCGCGACGCGCCGCCCGATCCGCTTCGCGAGCCGGTCTCGTTCGGCCTTCCGCCTCAGGCGCTCCTGCGCGTCCATCGCCGGAATGGGCACACTTTCCGGCGAGTCTCACCACCTTCTCTTGTGGGGTCTTCGGGCGGCCGCGCACGCCCGCGACGGGCAAGGGGGCCCCGGGGTCCCCGCGAGACCGGCCCTTCGCCCCTCTACGCCTCGCCCCTCACCAGCGGCGCCCGCTCCGCCACGGGGACCCTCGCCGTCGCCCGTGGCATCTGCCTGCTCGCGAGCGATAGCGCGCCGAGAAGCGCTCCGAGTGTCACGATGAGCTGTCGCATGGCCGCTCCTTTCGCGGCGGTGGGGAGGGCGCCCGGCGAGCCCGCTGCCGGACGCCCTCCCCCCGCTCACGCTACTTCCCGCCCGTGGCCACGGGGGCCGTGGAGGTCGCCGCGCCCGCGCCCGCCGCGGGCGACCCGGCATTGGCCGAGCCCTGGTCGCCCGTCGACACCGAGAGGACGTTCAGCGGCAGCCGGCTCCCCGGCGGCGTGGGCCCGGCGAGCAGCCCGGGAACCGCGTTGCCGGTCGGGTCGACCAGGACGAGCCCGGGCTTGCCGCTCGTCGTGATCTGCTTGCGCTGGTTCTTCCCGATGATGCCCCGGGCCTTCTTCGTGCCCTTGGCCGAGGCGACCATGAGCGCCTTCTGCTCGGCGGTGAGCTTCTTCTTGGCCCGCGGCGGCGCGATGCCGAAGTCCTGGAGCAGGGGGCTCGCGGCCCCGAGCGCCTGCTTCAGCGACGCCTCGAGATCCGAGAGGAACCTGTGGATCTCGGGCATCGCCGCCGCCTTCGCGACGACCTTCTGCGCCAGCGCCGCGCGGGTGTCCTCGACATCCGTGAGCGCCTTCAGGAACGTCCCGAGCTGCCCGAGGATCGCCTGCTGGGCCATCGACTGGCCGTCGACCGGCAGGCTCTGCTTCGGCGTGAAATCCTTCTGGAAGCCGGTCTGCATCGCCACGATCCTGTTCTGCACGACGGGGAACGCCTTCGGACTCTGCTTCGCCATGTTGTGACCCTTCCCTTTCCTTGCTGCCTTGCGGGCATCGCCCGCGGTGAGCGGCCGGCGCGTTTGCCGGACGCCCGAGAGCAAGAGCAGCCGCCGTGCCAAGAGCGAAGTGCGCGAAAGGACTGGGCAGGCGTTCGAGGCCCGACGCCAGAAACTGGTGTCGATTGGGCAACCCCGCGATTTCCCGTCACCAGAAACTGGTGCCGGCACCAGGATCTGGTGTCGGGGGCTCCGGCCTCGAGGAATCAGTGAGGGATCTGCACCCACTCCGCGTTCGCATCGGTGACGGGGGTAGAGAACGGACGGGGGCCCGGCGACGGCTCCGGGACGCAGCCATTGGTGGCGAGCGAGCAGTGCTCGCCCCAGGGGCAGGGCGTGTCCCAGCAGTCGCCGCCGTCCCATCTGCCGTAGACCGGCTGGCCGCCCGCCCGGCTCAGCCAGACCGAACCTCCGTCCGACCCTGCGTCGCCGTCCGGGAGGCCGCCTCCCGGCGCCCGGCAGGCGGGACTTCCTGGAAGCTGGCGGCGACCATTCGCGAGCCTCGCTCCCAGCGGTCGCTCTCGCCTCCATCTGCCTTCAGGCCAGGCCCTCCTTGCGAAAGCTCGGCTGGTTCCGCGGACCTCCACATCTTCCCATCCGCTTTCCCTCTCGCCACCTGCGCCTCCCAATTCCGGGGTAGTTCAAGAAGCGATGGCTTGACAGCTTTCGTGAACAGCGAGACGCTGTGATCGGCTCGACAAAGGCAAGCCCGTCGCGAGGCGGGTGCGCAAAGGCCCGGACCCCAGCGGTTCGAGGGCTCACCGAAGGCCGGACGCGCCCGTCGCGACCCCGACCATCCAAGGAGGGGAAGATGCGCGTCAAGGGGATTGCCTCCACCGCCGCCGCTCTCTGCCTCGTCTGCACGGCCGCGTGCCACGACCCGCCGGGGAACGGTTTCGTCGTGCTCGACTTCAGCCGCCAGCCGGTCCAGGGGCTGGGCTCCATCCAATTGGATGTGTCCCGCATCGACGCGCTCTACTCGACTCCGCCAGGCCCCACCGGAAAGGTCGGCTCCGATGGCGGCCCTGGCCTGAGCTGGGTTCCCCACCTGGGCATTCAGTGCCAAGAGCTGCAGAACGACTTCTCCCAAGCCTTGGATGGCGGCCAGAGCGTTCAGCTCGACTTCACGACCAACTTCGGCACGCCGCAGCGCGAAGGTGTGCTCTCCTTACCCGCGGGGAGGATCCAGGAGATTCGCATCCTGGTCGGCAGTGGGACCACCCTGCTCGACGGGGAGCAGCGGCCCGCCTTCTTCTCCGAGCAGTGTAGCGATCTCACCTCCTCGATGGCGCCTTCCGACGGCAACGACGACAGCGGTGGCGACGGCGTCGGAGTCATCCGCCTGCTCTCGAAGGACCCCAACGGTATCGAGGTGCAGGCTGGCGGGACCACGGTGGTCACCGCGGCCCTCGACTCGAGCGAGCTGCTCATTGCGCGCCACTCGCCCCCTGGCCAGGGAGGCAAACCGCCGCCCGGAGAGGGCATCGGCCTCAGCAAGCTCTTCATCCAGCCGAACGTGCCCGCGACGTACCAGCTGCTCCCCGAGGGCGGGGACATCATTATCCCCAACGAGTACTTCATCGGCTACCAGTCCGGGACGACGGCCGACGAGATGGCCGCGATCGACGAGCAGTACAACGCGGTCGTGAAGGTGAGCTTCCCCGAGGTCCCCGCCGAGTGGATCCGGACCGACGGCAGCGCCGCCGCGGATGTCGTGCTGCCGTACTACGCCCAGCAGTCGAGCGTTTCGTGGGCCCTCCCCGTCTACCGCACGGAGCTCGACATCACGCCGAACGATCCGCAGCTCGGCAAGCAGGCCGAGAAGGCGGAGATCAATGCCCAGCATGGCTGGGACACGCTGCGCGGCAGCCCGGAGGTCCAGGTGGCCATCCTCGACACCGGGATCGACCTGACGAACCCCGACCTCGTCGGGAACATCGCACTCAACCAGCACGAGATCCCCTCCTGGGTAACGGTGGACCCGCGGAACAGGGAGGACCCGGCCGTCATCACCTTCCGCGATCTGAACGACCCCGCGAACGCGAACGCCTGCTCGACCCATCCGGCCAACTGCTCCCCGAGCAGCGGCCTGAGCTGCGATTACGACTGCGACGGGCGCATCACGCCGTTGGATCTCGTCGACGGCAAAGGGGACTCCTACGGCTGGCAGGACGGGGTGGACGGAGACGGCGACGGGCTGGTCGACGACATCGTTGGCTGGGACTTCACGCCCTGCGGCGCCACGACCGATCCCAACCAGACCCAGCTCTCGCCAGGCTGCGGGAACAATCTTCCGAAGGACAACTCGGGCCACGGCACGGCGCTCGCCGGGCTGATCGGGGCCGATACGAACAACGGAATCGGGGTGGCCGGGACCGCCTGGCGCGTCGGCCTCGTCCCACTCAAGATCGCCGACCCCACGACCACCATGGCGGGCACCAATCCGCAGGTCTGGTCCGCGGTGAGGGTCGCCGCCAAGCGGAAGATCCCCATCATCAATCTCAGCTTCGACGTCGTCGGCACGGCGTCGAGCAGCACGCCAATCCCAAGCGCGTGCAGCGACGGGACGAGACCCGTTGGCAAGGTGCCCAACTTCTCGAACTGGCTTCAGTTCGAGCAGCAATCCTGGGCCTCGACCGGCAGCGAGGACTCCCTCATCGTCACGAGCGCCCCGAACTGCCCGTTCGACTTCGACTCGTCCGCCCAGGCGGTGCCCGGCAGCGTCTTTCCGTGGCCTGCGGGGTTGAAGACCCTAAAGACCGACGCTCCCGCGAAGCCGCCGGCGTTCCCGAACGTCCTCGCCGTCGGCGCGACCGACGTCTCCGGCACGACCGTCATCGGTTCGAGCGGGAGCTCGCTCCTCGACCTCGTCGCCCCCGGGCAGAACCTCTTCGTGCTGCTCCCGGGCTCATCGAACGGGTCGCAGGATTGCAGCAGCATGGGCGGCAGCGCCAGCGGCTGCACGGGCACCTCCTTCGCCGCCGCCCAGGTGGCCGGCGCCGCCGCGCTCTACCTCTCGAGGCACCTGGACCTCGAGAACGACCCCATCGACATGCCCATCAAGCTCGCCGCCGCGCTGAAGGGAGCGACGGACCCCGTCTCGGGCGGCGGGAGCGGGCTTCTCGACCTCGCGAAGCTCTCCAACTGCGCGAACACTCCGTGGACGATCACGCCTGGCCACCAGTGGCCCGATGCCTGCTGGCGACCCTTCTCCGACGCGAGCCCGTTCAATCGCCCCGCGCCGCCGGAGTGCGTCCCAAGCAATTTCTTCGGATTCCCCGTTTGCGACGACGGCATTTACGACGACCACTCGGCCGCGATCGTGCAGACGTTCGACGGCCTGACCGCGCAGCCCGTCCCCATCCAGCAGCTCTCAGGCAGCACCTCGGACATCTTGCCGGTGCTCAAGGACAACGACGACGGCTGGCCGACCTGGTACTCGACCCCGAACGACCCCGCGTTCACGGTGACCTGCGACTACCTCCCGCAGGGGGGCGCGCCCATTCCAGCCTGCTTCACGAGCGACGGCTCGACCAAGGAGCAGTTCAACGTGCCGACCTACGCGGTGCCGGAAGGGGGGCAGGTCGCGAGCACGTCGAATCTCGAGGACGCCCACATGACGGTCATCGAGCCGGCGACCTCGCTCGAGTACGACTTCTTCCAGTTCCAGGGGCCGGAGCCCATTCCTGCCGGCGGCGGCACCCTCCAATCGAGCAACGGCTGCGCATTGGATTTCGTGACGGGGACCGGTCTCGGCGATGCCAGCTGCGCAACGGCGGCCTGGTGGGCCAACGAGGCCGGGCGCATCCGCGCAGAAGAGATGGAGGCGGGAGAGATCGATCACGCGATCTTCGTCAACGTCGAGTGCGTGGACGGGCCGGCGAGCAACGAATATCCTGCCGGAGCAAACCCTGGCTTTCTCTGCCTCGACGGCGGCAGCGGCGAGATCCCGCTCGGGGCGCACTTCGTCTACCTGGCCACCGACGGCGAGATCGATGGGTTCCAGATTCCGAGTTGGCAGAAGATCATCCTGAAGGCGATGGCCAAGTACGGCTTCTACGTCGGCGACACCATCGGCCTCCCGCTCAAGGGAAGTCCGCCGACCTGGGCGATTCAGAAGGAGAACGGAGCCATGTACCTCATCGCCCAGAACGCCCTCGGGCTGGCGCAGAGCGACCCCTGGCTCGGGATCGCGCCTCTCGGACAGAACGACTTCTCGACGAAGGCCCCCCCGATCGACTTCGACCATAGGCTGCGCTTGCTCAAGCCCTGCGCCGCCATGGGAACCTGCCCTCGCAACTTCTCGAGTTCACCGTTCTAGCTGAAAGGCGGCCAGCAATGCCGGTCTGTCAGTTCCGTCAATTGTGACAGCCTCGAAATAGACGCGCCCGGTGGGAGTGAACAAAGCGGCCGATCCGCCCAGGGCCTTGAACGGAAGCGACACGCGGTCACCCAACGGGGCGCCATCCGATGCGAGCGCCGAGATGTCGTAGTAGCAAAACGGTGGTCCAATCGTGAGGCTCACCCCATTTGAGCCCGTTCCAAGAGCGTCGCTCGGGCTGCCCCAGAGCGGCCTGCCATTCGAACCTGCGGCAATCAAGAAATCGCCGCTCAGGGTGTTCCTGATTCCCCAGTTGTCGACCTGAACCGGGGCACCAACGGGGCTCGAGCCCCAGGTGCCGGACCCCTCGACGCCCCCCGTAGCGATGATTGAGCCATCGAAGATCGGCTGAATGGAGGCTTCTGGCGACGACCATAAGGGCGAGAACCAGACGCCGACCATGGAGCTGGCCCACTGGAGGTTGAAGTCCGGATCGAGGGACACCAGCGTCACCGCGGGCTCGATGGGAAGGGTCAGCGGATGGCCGGCAAAGACTTGGTCTGCGCCGTGGCTGCTGATCAGGGCGAACAGCCGCCCGTCGAAGCCCCATGCGACCGCACCGATCGGCCAGGAGCTGCTCACGAGTTCGCGGTCAACCCCGTCGGTCCCGAGGTCCACGATGACGATCCTGTCGAATGCGGCGACCGCCAGGCGACCGCCATCCGAGGAGATGGATCCCTGGCAGCCGGCCGACCACCCGCAGGCCGCATCCGTGATCGGTAGGTCAGTCCAATGGCCGGTCCCGCAACGGCGGTGGTGGACGGTCGGCGATCCCTGGCCCCCCGAGATCACGATGGCGTCGCCGGTGGGCGAGTACTGCGGAAGAGCGTCGAAGGGGGCCGGGCCCTTGGCGAGGAGCGCGCCCGAATCCGGGTCGTACGTCCGAAGGGTGCCCGACGAGGAGACGGAGAGGATCCGTCCTTCGGCATCGAGGCCGATCGTCGATGATGGCTCGATCGAGCGGCTCCAGATCTGCGTGAGCTGCGAGCCCGGCAAGGGAGGCGATGGGCTCGGGGGCGGCGGGGGCGGACACTGCTCGGGCAATTCGGAGGGAATCTCCGGCGTCTCCGGCGGAGGGAGTGGCTCGTAGACCAGCGACCGGCCGCAGGCGGCGAGGAGGAGCGACACCGCGAGGCTGGAGCGCGTGCGCATGGTGGGCGTGCCCGAAAGGTGGGGGCCGGGGGGGCCCTCGGCAAGTCCCACCACCGAGGCGCGGAAAGTGCCCCCAGAGGCGCCGCTCTGCCATGGGCTTCGCGCGATCCATGCGCCGCCATGGGAGCCTGCGTTCGCAACTTCCCGAACTCACGCTGAACGGGACCCCGCCGTCCTGGCGTTTCGCGATCTGAACAATCCCGCGAACGCGAGCCCCTGCTCGGCCCATCCGGCCAACTGCTCCCCGGGAGATCACGGCGGCCGGGTCCTCGGCGCACGGGAGCACCGCCAGTCCCGGCAAGGGGGGCGCGAAGTGCCCGGCGCAGGCGGTGCCGGAGGCGAAGGCGACGCACAGATCGAGAGCGAAGAAGCTCGGGCGCCTGCCGACTGGCACCCGACTTCGAGCGACGAAGGCCCGACTTCGAGCGACGACGGTCCGACTTCGAGGAACAAAGGCCCGACTTAGAGGAACGAAGGCCCGACTTCGAGAGACGAAGGCCCGATGACGAGGAATGAAGGGCCGACTGAGGGGAACGACGCCCCGTCGAGCCAGAACCAGCCCTCGTCGTCGAGGAACGGACGCCCGACGTCGAGCGACGAGGACCAACCCGCGAGGAACGAGGGCCCGTCGCTCGAAGACGAAGGCTCGTTCAAGCGAGATGAGGGCTCGTCGCTCGAAGACGAAGGCCCGTTCAAGCGAGATGAAGGCCCGTCACTCGAAGACGAAGGCCCGTTCAACCCAGATGAAGGCTCGTCGCTCGAAGACGAAGGCCCGTTCAAGCGAGATGAAAGCCCGTCGCTCGAAGACGAAGGCTCGTTCAACCCAGATGAAGGCTCGTCGCTCGAAGACAGAGGCTCGTTCAAGCGAGATGAGGGCTCGTCGCTCGAAGACGAAGGCTCGTTCAAGCGAGATGAAGGCTCGTCGCTCGAAGACGAAGGCTCGTTCAAGCGAGCTGAAGGCTCGTCGCTCGAAGACGAAGGCCCGCTCAAGCCAGACGGGCGCTACGCCCCCGAGACGGTCAGCTCGCGAAAGCGGATCGTGGGGGCGCGCACCTGGCCGCGGAAGTCGAGGTCGTCGCCCATGGCGTCGATCCCCGCGAGCATCTCGAGGAGGTTCCCCGCCACGGTGACCTCCTGCACGGGGCGCGACAGCTCGCCGCCCTCGATGAGGAGACCCGCGGCGCCGCGCGAGTAGTCGCCGGTGACGGGGTCGGCGCCGTGACCGAGCATGGAAGTCACGTAGAGGCCGCGCGAGACGCCGCGCACGATCTCCGCGGCGGGCACGGGCGCGTGCGCCACCGCCATCAGGTTCGTCGTGCCGATCGCCGGGAGGCTCTGGTAGCCGCGCGAGGCGGTGGCCGTGCTCTTCGCCTTGGCCTTCTGGGCCGCGTGGCAGTCGTAGAGGTAGCAGCGCAGGACACCGCGCTCGACGAGGCTCTGCCGCCGCGTCGCGAGCCCTTCCCCGTCGAACGGACGCGAGCCGAGGCCGCGCGAGAGGAGCCCATCGTCGACGAGCGAGAGGTCCACGGGCGCAATTCGCTCCCCGACGCGCCCCGCGAGGAAGCTCGCCTTCTTGCGGACGAGGTTGCCGTTGAGCGCCGCGACGAGGCCGCCGAAGAAGGAGGCCGCCATGAGCGGATCGAGGACCACGGGCACGCGGCAGCTCTCGACCTTGCGGGCGCCGAGCATTCGCACCGCCCGCTCGGCGGCGCGCCGCCCGACGGCCTCGGGGGTCTCGAGGTCCGCGAGGAAGCGCCGGTAGTCGACCCAGTAGCCCGTCTGGAGGCCCCCCGCGTCGTCCTGGGCGACCGGCGCGCTGTAGAGCGCGACGTAGCCGTGCCGGTACTCGTCGGAGATCCCTTCGCTCGTCGCGATCGCCACCTCGCCCGCCACGTCCGAGGCGCCGACGCTCTCGAAGGCCTTGACGTGCGCGTCGACGCCGCGGCCGACCCGCTCCATCGTCTTCGCGGCGTCGATCTTCCAGTCGGTCGAGAGCGCCTCCACCGCGGGGTCGAGCAGCTCCTGCGGCCCGTTGCGCGCGGCGAGCGCCCTCGCGTTCGGCAGCCGGTTGGCCTCGTCGGGGGCCGAGGCCTTGGCGAGCGCGAGCGCCCGGTCGACCAGGGTCTCGAGCGCCCCGCCGGAGAGGTCCGAGGTGTAGGCGAAGCCGAGCCGGCCCGCGGCGACGACCCGCAGGCCGATGCCCTTGCCGGTCGCCTGCGAGAGCTCCTCGACCTCGCCGTCGCGCACGCGCACGGACGACTCGCGGCTCACCTCGGCGAAGGCGTCGGCCTGCCGCGCGCCGCGCCGCTTCGCCCGCTCGACGACGCGCTCGGCGAGCCTTCGCAGCTCGCCCTTCGGGATCCGCCCGGTCGCCATCTAGGCCCTCCTCCGATTGGATGCGGCGGCCTTCGGCCTCTTCCCGAGCGCCGTGCCGCCCACGGTCAGCTCCTCGATTCGGACGGTGGGCAGCCCCACGCCCACCTGCACGAGCTGCCCGTCCTTGCCGCAGCTGCCGATGCCGGGGTCGGGCGTCGGGTCGCAGCCGACGTGGGTCACGTTCTTCAAGACCTCCGGCCCGACGCCGATGAGCGTGGCGTTCTTCACCGGCCGGCCCAGCTTCCCGTTCTCGATGAGGTAGGCCTCGGCCACCTCGAAGACGAAGCTGCCGTTCGAGATGTCGACCTGCCCGCCGCCGAAGTGGGCGCAGTAGAGCCCCTTCGAGACGCCGCGGAGGATCTCGTCGGGCGTCTCGTCGCCCGGCGCGAGGAAGGTGTTCGTCATGCGCGGCATCGGCGTCGAGCGGTAGCTCTCTCGCCGGCCGCTTCCGGTCGAGCGCCCCCCCATCAGCTTCGCGTTCAGCCGGTCGAACATGTAGCCGCGCAGGACGCCGTTCTCGATGAGGATCTTCCGCTCTCCGGGGACCCCCTCGTCGTCCACGTTGACCGAGCCGCGCCCCCCCGCGACGGTGCCGTCGTCGATGACGGTGACGAGCTCGCTCGCGACCTTCTGCCCGACCTTGCCGGTGAAGAGCGAGGTCCCCTTGCGGATGAAGTCGGCCTCGAGGCCGTGGCCGATCGCCTCGTGGAGCAGGATGCCGCTCCAGCCCGGGCCGAGCACCACGGTCTGCGGACCCGCGGGGGCGTCGACGGCCCCGAGCGTCGCGATGGCCTGGCGGGCCGCCTCCTCGGCGGCCTTCTCGGGCGAGAAGCTCTCGTAGAAGCGGAGGTCGACGCGGCCGCCGCCGCCGTAGAAGCCGGTCCGCCGCTCGCCGCCCTTGCCGACGGCGACGACCTGGAAGTGGAGCCGGCAGAGGTCCTGCACGTCCTCGGCGAAGTGGCCCTCGGTGTTGCCGACGGAGATGGCGCGGGTCTGGTCGGCGTAGGCGCCGCTCACCTGCGCGATGCGCGCGTCGAAGCGGCGCGCCGCTCGGTCTCCCCGAAGGACGAGCTCGACCTTGCGGGCGATGTCGACCGTCGCGAGCGGCTCGAGGACCCGGTAGTGGGTCGGCGCGGCGACCCGGCGCAGCGCGGTCGCGGGCGACTCGCGCGGCGCCCCCGCGATGTGGGCGGCGGTCTCGGCGGCCCGCTCGAGCGCCGGCAGATCGAGATCGTCCGAGTAGGCGTAGCCGACCTTCGCGCCGCTGACCGCGCGGATGCCGACGCCCTGGTCGATGCCCGCCTGCGAGCTCTTGATCTTGCCGTCCTCCAGGCTGACCGCCGTCCGCTCGGTCCGCTCGGCGTAGACCTCGGCGAAGTCGGCGCCGCGGGCCATGGCGAGCGAGAGGAGCCGCTCGATCGTGCGCGGGTCGAGCGGCGCCCGCGGCGCCACGGGGGCCACGAGGCCAGGCGGGGGGCGGGGGCGGGAACGGGTGGCGCGCGCGGCGGTCGGCATCGTCGGAGGCTCCTCGGCTGGAGGCGTAGGGTAACGCTCGGCGGCGTGGATTCAAGCCGGAGCTGAGATCCGTCCGTCGCGAGGGGAGGCCTCGCGCCCCACGAATCCCGCCGCACGATGTCCGTCTTCTCTGCTCGCTCACACGGGAACCAGAGGCATTCCGATCCCCTTGCGCGAAGAGGAGTCCTCGCGCCAGCGCCGCATCGAGGGCGCTAAAGCCCCTGTTGCACCACCGCGCTGGCCGTTCCCGAAACGGCGAGCGGGATCGACTGGTGGGTCACGGCGATGGGGTTCGCGCTCGTGAGCGTCATCACGAATCCCGTGATCGCGCCCGACAGCGTGAGCTGAATCGTGTCGCCCACCGTCGTCGACCAGTGCTCGATCGTGAGCGTGCCGCTCGTGGGGGCGGTGCCGGTCTGGTCCAGCGGGCCGCAGCCCGCAGTCCCCCCCGAGGCCGGCTGGGTCGTGCAGCTGTTCGCGACGCCGAAGAACTCCTCCGGACAGGGGCCGGTCGACTGATCGAAGGTACCTCCGTCGGCGAGCGTGCAGCCCGGCAGCGCTCCGCCGCCCGGCTGGCTGTTGTCGGTGATCGAGAGGCACGGGTCGCCAAGCTGGAACACCTTGCCGTCGCCGTACACGCAGCTCGGGTCGCTGGAAAAGAGGATCTGCACCCCGTCGCCGTCGCTGCCCCAGACGCTCTGCGAATCGATGGGCGCGAACTGGACGATGACACTCGACCCCTTGAAGACCGTGGCCTGGTAGCAGCTGTTCGAGACCGTGCTGCCGTAGACGCTCAGATCGAGCTCCCCTGGCGCGCAGCCGTTGTTCCCCGAGCCGCCTCCGCCGTCCGTGCTCCCCTTGGGCAAGGGGCGGCCCCCGCAGGCCGAGGCCGCGAGGAGACAGATGAAGAGCTTCGCCTTCCGCATGACGTCCCCCCCTCTCGCCGAACGACGAGTCGAGCGGCAGCCTCGCGAAGGTTCGGCCAGGAGTCAACCAGCCTGCCGCTGGAACCAGCGACGAGGGCCGAGGCGTGCTCAAGTCGTTTGAAGGGGGGGCACGCCCCGCAGGTAGGCGATGGCCTCGCCTTCGACCAGTTTCCGGACCGCCCGTGGGGCCTCGGGGCCGGCGGCAGCCATCGGCCCGGGCTCGGCGGCATACCGGTCGAGCCGCGTCGGCTCGCGGATCCGGCCCGGGATGATCTCGGGCGCCGGCTCCGCTCGTCGGCGGATCAGGACGAGAGGACGAGAGGGGGTGCACGTCACGATTGTGAGGTGAGCTCAGGCGGCGGCTTGGTGGGGGACTGACCGACGCTCCCAGAAGTCCTCAAAGCGACCGCTCAGCTTGCAGCAGCGGAGGGCGATGATCGCGTCGGCA
>JAJXUD010000122.1 GCA_021783235.1 Myxococcales bacterium
GGGCGCCGGGGGGGCCCGGACTCCACGCAGCGGTGGCGCCGCGGCACGCCGACGGCCGCGCGCGGCGGCGTGGGAGCGAGCGGGGTGACCTTCGGGCCCGACGAGGTGCTCGCCTGCCCCCGCTGCGGCGCTCCGCTCCGTGCCTTCGTGCTCCGCTCCGCCAACGGCTTCGGCGCGTCCCACTGGACCGACGGCTACCTCCACTACCCGATGTACTGGCGGCGCCCGGACGTCAGCCGCTGCCGGGAGTGCCGGCGGTTCTACTGGGTCGAGGACGCGCCTCACCTCGGGGAGCTGCCCGACCTCGAGGGGCACCTCGAGCTCGATGACGAACCGCCGGCGATCGAGCCGCCGGGCCTGGAGCTCGCGGCGCCCGGCCGCGTGCCGCCGGAGTGGGAGCGCGCGGGACACGTCCACGAGCTCGGCCTCGAGGGGGCCCTGGCCGCCCTGGCGAGCGGCGCGGCCGACACGCCCGAGCGGGAGCTCGCCCTCCGGCTGTACGCCTTCTGGCGCTCGAGCGACCGCAACAGGAACTGGCGGAAGAAGAAGGTCCGCCAGAAGACGCCCCGGGACCGGACGAACGCCGACGCGCTCCGCGCCATCCTCGCGCGCGCCTGCGCCGAGCGGGGATGCCCCGCCCACGCCCTGCTCCTCGCCGAGCTCGAGCGGCAGATGGGCCGGTTCGCGGAGGCCGCCCGGTGGCTCGAGCGCACCCTCGTCGAGCACTTCCCGGCGAGGCCGGAGGGCCCCTCGGCGCGCCCGCGGCGGTCCCCGCGCTACGAGCTCGGCTGGCTGCGGGAGGGGGCCCGGCCGCGAGACCTCGCGACCTTGGCGCGCCTGCTCGACGACCTGGTCCGGCGCGGCGACGTGAGCGTGGCGCCGGTGGAGCTGCGGGCGGGGTGACGGTCGCGCGCGGCGGGTGGGTCGGCGTCGGGCCGCCAGGTAAAGGATTGGCGTTCAGATCCGTCCGTTTCCGGGGGGCAGGTCAGTCAGCGGCGCGCCCACCTCCCTCACCAGCCGGGGTCCCTGAGACGGATACGCAGTTCCTCGAGGATGCTGAGGCCGCAAACTCGAGTTCGGCCTGCGGCCGGATGAGTCCGCCGACACCCTCCTCACTCGCTCGGCGGCATCAGCGCAGCCCCGAGGAGCTTCATCATGAAGGCGAGGTCGTGCTCGAAGGCGGCGCGCGCCTCGCCGGGAGGCGACTTGCGCCGGAGCGGCCCGTCGATCCAGAGCATCGCCGCGCCGTGGACGCTGCTCCAGCAGGAAAAGGCGACGGCCTCCGCAGGCGGCCGCCGTCTCGCGGGCCAGCGGGCCAGCACCGCCTCGACGACGCCGACCAGGACGCCGAACGACCGCTGTCCCGCCTCGTCGAGCTCGGGCGGAATGGATCGGAGATCCGAGATCTCGCGCCCGAACATCACCCGGAACCGCCCCGGGTGGGCGATGGCGAAGTGGACGTAGGCCTCGCCGACGCAGCGCAACCGGTCGAGGGGGTTGGTCCCCTGCGCGCGCGCCGCCTCCATCGCTGCCGCGAAGCGATCGAACCCATCGCGCGCGATCTCGAAGAGAAGCGCGGCCTTGTCCGGGAAGTGATGGGCGGGCGCGGCGTGCGAGACGCCGAGCCGGCGGGCGAGGTCCCGGAGCGACAGCGCGGCGACCCCTTCCCGCTCCACCACCGACGCGGCCTTTTCGATGAGCGCCCGGCGCAACTCGCCGTGGTGGTAGCGCCCCTGAGGTTTCCGGGCTGCCCTCCGTGACGCCATTCAGCGACCTTACCAGCGGAACTTGACACCGACAAGCGCGGTGCGCAATCTAGGCGCCGTCAGGTTGCGAAGGAGTTTCATCATGCGGAGCTGCGCGATCCTCGATGCGTCGCCGCAGGAGGGGCCCATCGAGGGCTGGGTCGACGACCTCGCCCTCGGGCTCGGCGCCCGAGGCGTGGCGGTGCGCCGCTTCGTGCTGCGCGGGATGCGCATCCAGCAGTGCACCGGATGCTTCGAGTGCTGGGTGCGGACCCCCGGCCGCTGCCGCCTGCGAGACGACGCAGAGGAGATGGTCCGGGGCGTCATCGCCTCCGACGTGTTCGTCCTGGCCTCACCCATCGTGATGGGCTTCACGGTCGCGCTCGCGCGGCGCGCCGTCGAGCGGCTCCTCCCCCTGCTCCATCCGTTCTTCGACTTCGTGGGCGGCGAGATCCACCACCGCCCGCGCTACCCGCGGCGGCCGGCGCTCGCGCTCGTCCACGACGGCGCTGGTCTGGATGCCGAGGACGAGGGAATCCTCGAACTCCTGCACCAGCGCCTGGCATCGAGCTTTCAGACGAGGCTCGCCTTCGTCGCCTCCACGCGGAGGCCCGTCTCGGAGGCGTGCGATGCGCTTGCTCGTGTGTAACGCGTCGCCGCGCGCGGAGACGAGCAACACCGATCTCCTCCTCGACGCCTTCCTCGGCGCCTTCGCCGCGGCGGGGGGCGAGGTGATCGCTCGGTTCCACCTCGTCCGCCCCGCCCACTTCGCGGAAGCGGTTCGACGTTTCGCCCAGGGCGACGCGGTCCTCCTCGCCGCCCCGCTCTACGTGAACGCGCTCCCCGCCCCGGGCTTCGCCTTCATCGCTGCGCTCGAGCCTTACGTCGGACGCCCGGGGAACCCCGCGCTCCTCTTTCTCCTTCAGTCCGGCTTCCCCGAGGCGCTCCACTCCCGCCCGATCGAGGTTTATCTCGCGAAGCTCGCCCGCCGCCTCGGCGCGCGGTCCCTCGGGACGATCGTCAAGGGGGGCATCGAGGGGATCCGGGCGAGGCCACCCTGGATGCGGCGCGCGATCCTGTCCCCGTTCGCGGAGATGGGGCGCGATCTCGCGAGAACGGGCACGCTCGACTCAGCCAAGCTCGTCCGGCTCGCGCGCCCGGAGCGGCTGCCGTTCGGGCCCATGAGCGCGATTCCCCTCGCCGTCGCCCGCCTGATGTCCGATCGCTGGTGGAACTCGCAGCTCCGCAGGAACGGCGCGCTCGCCGAGAGGGACGCGCGACCTTACCTGGCGCCATGAGGCCGGCGCCTGCCTTGAGCGGCCCGTCCGCGCGGAAATTCACGGCTGAGTACAAGGCCGTGGTGGTGGACCGCAGGATGAGGGCCAACACCTCGAAAGAGCGGGCGCAGTCGCTGCTCAACCAAGGCTTGTTCTACTTCGACTGCCACCTCAACCGGCGCGACGAGCGCGTCCGGCCCCTCATGGCGAAGTTCGATGGACTTCTCCGTCAGCATGCTACGGTCCGTGAAGTCTTCGGCCTCATCTGAATGAGGGGATGGCTCAGATGTCTGACGGGTGCGCCAACTCCGCGGGCCGCTCTTGAGGACGCGGGCGTGGTGCAGCAGGAAGTCGAGCCAAGGTAGCACCTGCGCTCGAGGCAACAGGACGGGGAGATGAAGTTGACGTCAGGCATCGCTACGGCTTGGGGATGTCCACCGTGGTGAACCGGCCCTTCGCCGTCACCACCACCGCCTTGTTGACGAGCGCGTCGCCGGTGGCGAGGAGGCGGTCGATGACCGGCTCGACCCACGCCCACTGCTCTGCCCGGGTGAGCCCGCCCACGGTGCGCAGCACCACCAGCCCGGGGTGCAGCTCCACCGCCCCCGCCAGGTACAGGAAGTCGGCGGCGTTGATGGTGACGACGATCTGGTCGTGGTCGAAGGCGTATCGCCAGACCTCCTGGTCGGAGGCCCCGGTGAGCCCGATGTGGGCCACGTGGACGGCGGCCACGCCCCTCGCGGCGAGGCGCTGCACCAGCTCCGGCGAGAGGTTCTCGTCGAGGAGCAGGTTCACCCGTCACCCGCGCACGAACTCGAGCTTCTTCTTCGGTCGGCCAGGCGGGCGGCCCAGGGCCACGAACATCCGGGCGAACTCGACGTCCTCCGCGCTCAGCGCCGGGTAGTCCTCCCGCAGCGCGGCGGTGGTCTCGCCCTTGCGGGCCCGCTCGCCCACGAAGCGCACCGAGACGCGGGTGCCCTCGAAGACCGGCTCGCCGCCCAGGACCTCGGGGCGGGACACCACCCGGCCGCGACCGCGCAGGAAGGTGCCGATGCGCTCCTCGACCCGCTTCACCACCTCGTCGGTCGGCAGGAAGACCGGGACGTCCCCCTCCAGCACCAGCCGGTGGGCCTCACGGCGCCAGCGGCCGGCGCGGTCCTTGTCTGCGGCTAGGAGGTCGAAGAGCTCCTTCCGCAGGCTCCTGTCGAGCCCGACGCCGGACGGCAGCTCGTTCAGGAGGAAGAAGTAGACGACGTCCCTCGGACCGAACGTGCGGCGGCCACCCGAGCGGGAGGCCCGAACCACCCGCGACGCGAGCGCGTGCCGGATCACCTTCTCCGTGGCGCCGGAGAGGACGGACGTCTCCTTGAGGGTGAGGTCTGCGACGAGGGACTCAAAAATCATGACCACGCTCCGGTCATTGTTATAGCGGCGCCGCCGGGGCCCTGCAAGGCACCCCTCACCCCGCCCGCTTCACCTTGGCCTTGTAGGGTCAGAGCTTCTTCGGCGATCCCCTTCTTCGGGCCCCCCCCAGCAGCCAGAGCCTCGGGACTTCCTTGATCTCCAGCATCGTGACCTCTCGGAACGCCATCGCCGCCCTCCTGGTCGAGGGCGCTCGGTCGCCGCGAGGACCCGCCGATGAGGGACGGAATGCTTCAGCAAGACTCGCGCGGCCAGGGGTCGCTACCTTCTGCAAATCGACACCTCGCCGCGCCGCAGAGGCCAGCCCACCCGGCCCAGCGCCACCCCCGCCTGCTCCTTCACGTCGCTCGAGACGTCGGCCATCCCGGCGGTGGGCCATGCCCACCGGCCGTCGTCGACGTCCTGGGTGGGCAGCTCCGTTGGCCGGTCTTCCGACGTCCATCGTCGGCCGGATTCGCCCGTCCGCCGGGGGGGTCCGGAGACGGCGAGGCCCCGCGGACCTGGGGGTCCGTGGGGCCTCTGATGGACGTGCTCGGAAGTGTGCCTGGGGGCGGAATCGAACCACCGACACGGGGATTTTCAGTCCCCTGCTCTACCGACTGAGCTACCCAGGCGATCCCCCGCGACGACCGCTCGCGGGCGCGCCGTTGTACGATCCCGGGGCGCGGGATGCAAACCGAAAAGGGCGCCGCCGCCCCCGCCCCTAGCTCCGCGGCACCGCCTTGAGCACCGCCTTGCCGTCCTTGATCACCACCTTGAACTCGACGCTCCGCGCGCCGTGCGCCCGCAGGATCTCGGGCGTCTGCCGGGCGATCGTCCGGGCGACGGCGTCGTAGCTGATGCGCGTCGTGTCCTCGTTGCACCGCCGCTTCGCCTCGACGTAGGCGTCGTAGATCGCCCTCACCTGCTCCGGCGCGAGCGCCGCGGGGGGCGGGGCCGGCGAGGGGGCGGCGGCGGGGGACCGCGGCGCGGCA
>JAJXUD010000073.1 GCA_021783235.1 Myxococcales bacterium
GGGGCCGGTGGCGGGCGTGGTCGCGGGGGCGGTCGCCGGCGCGATGGCCGGGGCCGTCGCCGGCGCGACCGCCGCGGCCATCGAGGCCGCGCCCCAGCCCAAGGCCTTCAGCTACGCGCGCCCCCTCGTCGTGGGCGGCACGGTCTACGCGCCGAACCTCGACGGCGCCGTCTACGCGCTGGACGCGAAGACGGGCGCGCTGCGCTGGAGCTTTCGGACCGGCGACGGCGTGACCTCGAGCCCGCTCTCGGCGGACGGGACGCTCTACTTCGGGAGCAACGACAAGAAGGTGTACGCGCTCGCGGGGCTGTCAGGCGGCGCGCCGACGGTGCGCTGGACGTTCGCGACGGGCGATCAGGTGAACGCGCCGCCGACGCTCTCGGGCGGCCTGATCTACGTCGGCAGCACGGATCACTCGCTCTACGCGCTGGACGCCGCGAGCGGCAAGAAGGTCTGGTCGGCCGCGACCCAGGGGCCGATCTACGGCCGCGCGGCGGTGTACCAGAACCTCGTCTTCGTGGGGGCGGGAGCGGGGGACGGGAACCTCTACGCCTTCGACGCGAAGACGGGGCAGCCGTTCTGGAAGTACGACACCGGGACGAAGATCCAGAGCGACCCGGTCCTCGAGGGCGACCGTCTCTTCGTCTCGACGGGCGACGGGCAGCTGCTCGCCTTCCGGATCCACAAGACCACGAAGTAGCCCGCGCGGCAGGCCCCGCGGCGGCTAGATCGGCGTCACGAACCTCGCGACGATGCGCTTTTCGCCGACCCCTGGGAAGCGGATGGTGAGCTTCGCGTCCGGCCCCTCGCCGTCGGCGGAGACGACCTTGCCCACGCCGAAGACGGCGTGCCGGACGGTGAGGCCCATGGCGCCGATCGGGCGGGCGGGAGCCGGGCTGGGACGGGGAGGGCGGCGCGGGAAGGAGCGCTCGGGGGAGCGCCAGCTCTGGTCGTAGCTGTAGTCGACGGTGATGCCGTTCGCGGACGGGGCGCCGGGGTAGGGGCGGACGGGGGAGCTCTCGAAGGACGGCAGCGCATCGAAGAGCTCGGCCGGGATCTCCCCGAGAAAGCGGCTCGGCGGGTTGAAGCGCAGGTCGCCGAAGAGCGCGCGCATCCGCGCGCAGGCGACGAAGAGCCGGCGGCGGGCCCGCGTGAAGCCGACGTAGCAGAGCCGCCGTTCCTCGGCCATCTCCTCGGATTCCGTGCCGCGGCCCCCGGCCTCCTCCCGCGACGGGTCGAAGGCGAGGGCGCGCGAGTGGGGGAAGATCCCCTCCTCCATCCCTGCGATGAAGACCGCGTCGAACTCGAGCCCCTTGGCGGCGTGGAGGGTCATGAGCGAGACGCGCTCGGCGCCGGCCTCGCCGTCGGCGTCGCCGAGCAGCGCGATCTCCTCGAGGAATCGGACGAGCGGCCCGCCCTCGGGCAGATCCTCGCCGGCCTCCCTGGGCTGCGACGCCCAGCGCTCGTCGGCCTCGCGCGCCGCGCCGACGAGCTCGCGCAGGTTCTCGCCGCGCTCGGCGGCGTCGGGCTCGGACGAACTCGCCCAGCGCTCGAGCAGGCCGCTCGTCACCACGGCGGCCTCGGCGGCGGCGCCGGCCGACTCGGCCGCGGCGGCGCGCAGCTCGACGACGAGGTCGCGGAAGCGCGCGAGCCGGCCGCGCGAGCCGGCGTTCAGCCCCTCGACGCGCGAGAGCTCCCCCTCGGCGAGGGCGTCGAACAGGCAGAGCCCGGCGGCGCTGGCGTGGCGCGAGAGCCGCTCGAGGGTCGTCTCGCCGATGCCGCGGGGCGGCGCGCCGATGGCGCGCAGGAGGTCGACGTCGGAGCGCGGGTTCGCCATGAGCCGCAGGTAGGCGACGGCATCCTTGATCTCCGCCCGCTCGTAGAAGCTCCGGCCGCGCACGATGACGTACGGGACGCGCGCGATTCGAAGCGCCTCTTCGAGGACGCGGGACTGGGCGTTGATTCGGTAGAAGACCGCCATCTCGCTCCAGACGGTCCCCTCCGAGTGGAGCTCCGCGAGCTCGGCGGCGATCCGGTCGGCCTCGTCGCGCTCGTCCTGCGCCGAGAGCAGCCGCAGCGGCGCGCCCGAAGGCCGCTCGGTCCAGAGCGTCTTGTCGTGGCGGTGGGGGTTCTTCGCGATGACGGCCTGGGCGGCGGCGAGCACGTTGCCGTCGCTCCGGTAGTTCTGCGTCAGCTTGACCACCTGGGCGTTCGCGAAGTCGTGCTCGAAGCCGAGGATGTGACGGACGTCCGCGCCGCGCCAGCGGTAGATCGACTGATCGTCGTCGCCGACCACGCAGAGGTCGGCGCCCGTGGGACAGAGGAGCCGCAGCAGCCGGTACTGGACGACGTTCGTGTCCTGGAACTCGTCGACGAGGACGTGGCGGAAGCGACGCCGCCAGCGATCGAGCACGTCGGGGCGGCTCTCGAAGAGGCGAACCGGCAGGGCCAGGAGGTCGCCGAAGTCGACCGCGTTCGCGGCCCGGAGCGCGCGCTCGAACCGGCCGCAGAGCTCGAGGACGTCCTCGACCTCCGCGCCGTCGCCGGCGCCGTTCTTGATCCGGTCGATCGCGGAGAGCAGCTCCCGGGCCGCCGCCGAGTCGGCCTCGCGCCCGGCCTCGCGCAGGAGCCGCTTGGCGAGGGAGAGCTGGTCGTCCTCGTCGTAGATCGTGAAGTCGCGGGTGAGGCCCACCGCCTCGGCCTCCCGCCGCAGGAGCGAGGCGCCGAACGAGTGAAACGTCGAGCAGCGGACGTCGCTGGCGGCGCTCCGGTCTGGGGTCGCCGAGGGTCCCGTGCCGCCGAGCAGCCGCCCGACGCGCTCGCGCAGCTCGCCGGCGGCCTTGTTCGTGAAGGTCACCGCGAGGATCGACCAGGGGGGGATGCCCTCCTCGACGAGGCTCGCGATCCGGTGGACGATGACGCGCGTCTTGCCGGAGCCGGCGCCGGCGAGGACGAGCAGCGGGCCCCCGCGGTGGACGACCGCCGAGCGCTGCTCGGGGTTGAGAGAGGCGAGATCCAAGGGGGCCACTTCTAACAAGAACGGCCAGGGCGGGCCAGACCAGCCGCGAGGCCTGAGCCGTCGTTCGGGCGAGGCCTGCGTCGTTGTGGCGGTGAGCCGGTTTGCGCCACGCAAGCCCTTGATGTTAAATGGTTGGCGGTTGGTTTTCGCCGCGAGTGGGCTCTTCTTTTCGAACGCTGCCGCCAAAAAACGAACGAACGGCGAACCCTCTGGTCGCGCGGTGGCTCTAGGTATGATAGGCCCTTCGTACGTAAGAGGGGCCCTCTCGATGACGGGGAACCTCTTCGACGGTGCAAGCGAGATGGAGGAGCTGAGCGACCTCTTCTGGGCGGAGCTCGGCCGCGGTCTGATCGCGGCGGCGGAGGCTCATCGGAGGCTGCTCGGCGATCCGGGGGACGCCGCCGCCCTCGCTTCGCTCCAAGGCTTCTGCCACCGGCTGGCGGGCGACGCGGGGAGCGTCGGCCAGCCGGTCCTGTCGAGCCTGGGGGCCGCCTGCGAGGCGCTGCTCAAGTCGTCGGCCAGCGCGCCGGACCTCGCGAGGGCCCTGCGGGTGGTCGGCGGCGCGCTCGCCTCGCTGGAGAGCGAGCAGCGGACGAGGTCCTCGCCGCGCCCCGAGCAGCCCCGGTCCGAGGCCGCCTTCTCGAAGGTCGGGCCCGCCTCGGAGGGGAAGGGGCACGTCCTCATCGTGGAGGACGACCCCTTCGCCGTCCGGATGATGGAGAGCGCGCTCCACCTCGCCGGCTTCGAGACGACCGCCTGCGGCGATGCCGACAGCGCCCTCGCCCGCCTCGAGGTTTCGCGCCCCGACCTGATCCTCACCGACGTCCAGCTTCCCTCGACGGACGGCTTCGAGCTCTGCCGGCGCATCCGGTCGAGGCCCATGCTCGATATCCTGCCCATCATCTTCGTCACCGCCCGGGCGGACGTGGAGGAGCGGATCCGGGGTCTCTCCGTCGGCGGCAACGACTACCTCGTCAAGCCGTTCGATCCGCGCGAGCTCGTCGCGCGGGTGAGCACGCACCTGCAGCGGATCTCGTCCCTGCGCGAGATGGCCATCCGGGACGGGCTCACGCACTGCTACAACCAGAAGTACTTCAAGCTGCGCGTCGCCGAGGAGCTCGCGCGGGCGAAGCGGCTGCGGCGGGCGTTCTCGGTCGCGATCCTCGACATCGATCACTTCAAGGCGGTGAACGATCGCTTCGGGCACCTCGTCGGCGACGCGGTCCTCGCGGAGATGGCGAACCTCGTCTCCGCCTCGGTGCGAAGCATCGATCTGGTCGCGCGCTACGGCGGCGAGGAGTTCGGCCTCCTGCTCACCGAGACCGGGGTCGCCGAGGCGGCCGTCCTCGCGGCCCGGGTCCTGGACCGGGTGGGCCGGCACGAGTTTCGCCCGTGGAAGGACGGAGAGCAGCCGCCCTTGGGCATCACCGTGAGCATTGGCATCGCCGAGGGAGTCGACGCGCTCCTCGAAGCGGACGCGCTGCTCGAGCGGGCCGACGGCGCGCTGTACGATGCGAAGCGGAACGGTCGCAACCGGGTCGTCGTCGCCCCATGACCGCCCGCTCGATCACGCCGGGCCCAGGGCAGGACGGGGAGCTCCGGCGCCTCGAGAGGCTCCAGGTCCTGGGCGGGCTTTCGGCGCCGGAGGGCGACCGGCTGCTCGAACTCCGCGCGGTCGAGCTCGCGAGGCCCCTCGTGGAGCTCGATGGCCGGGGCCAGGGCGACGACCTCGTCGCCTTCCGGGTGGGCCGGTCGGGCTTTCTCGTGCCGGCGGAGGCCGTCGCGGAGGTTCGGGAGACCGGGGCGCTCGCGCCGCTGCCGGGCGCGCCCTCGCACGTCCTCGGCGTGGCGGCCGTCCGGGGGCGGCTCGCGGGCATCGTCGACCTCGCGTCGCTGCTGTCGGGAGCCGCGCCCGCCGAGGCGCACCCGCCGCCGCGGCTCGTGATCCTCGAGTGGGACCGCGGCTACCTCGCGCTGGCGTGCGAGGAGCTCCGCGGGCTGAAGCGGATGCGCGCGGACGAGCTCGCGCCCCCTCCCATCGCCGTCGCCAAGGAGGTCCTCGACTGCCTCGTCGGGGTCGATCCCGAGGGGGACGCGCTTCTCGCGGTCCCCTCCCTCTTTCGCCTACTGTCGTCGTCTTGAATCGCTCGACGTCTCTGCCGGACGGACGCTCGAGGGCTCGCAGCGAGGAAATCGACCCATGACGATGCTCCAGAGGATGACCTGGCTCTTTGTCGCGATCGGCGTGGTCTTCACGGCGGCGATCGCCTACACGTTCTTCTCCCTCCGATCGACGCGGCAGAACTCCGAGGAGGTCCTGAACGTAGGGCTCGAGCGCTGGCGGCTCGCAAGCCTCGCGCGGTCGGAGTTCTTGGCCTCGCAGCTCGTCGAGAACGACTTCATCGAGCGGGGCGACACGAAGGCGATCGAGCAGTACCACTCGATTGCCGCCCAGCTTCGCAAGAGCCTCGAGGACTACGAGACGCTGGTGCCGGTGGCCGAGCGCGGAACGGTGGACGAGCTGCGCGAACGGACGAGCCTCGGCTTCCAGCGCTTCGACGAACGGGCCTCGCAGCCCGCGCCGGCCTCGGCCCAGGTCGGCCCCGCCGGAGGAGGCGCCGCGCGGCCGTCCGGTCGATCGCTCCTCGTCGAGCGGGAGACCGACCATCGCCTCGAGGCCCTCGTGCACTCGGAGGAGCAGAACCTCACCTCTCAGATCCGCGGCATCTCGTCGGGCTTCCAGGGGACGACGCTGGCCCTCGGGCTGCTCGTTGCCGTCGTCGCGTTCGGGATGAGCGTCACGTACCTCGGCGGCCGCAGCACCTTCCTCGCGATCTCCGGGGTCACCCGGGTCATCCGGGAGGTCACCGTGACGGGGGCGCTCGACCGCCAGGTTCCAGTGGGCCGGAGCGACGAGGCCGGTCAGCTCGCGGCGTCGTTCAACCAGATGGTCGAGACGCTGCGCGCGATGGTGAAGCAGATGCAGGAGGCGACGAACAACCTGAGCTCCGCCGGCTCCCAGATCCTCGCCGCCACCTCCGAGCAGAGCGCCTCGGCGACCGAGCAGGCGGCCTCGGTCTCGGAGGCGACCACCACCATCGAGGAGATCCGGCAGACCGCCGAGCAGGCGGCCGAGCGCGCCCAGGAGATGATCGGCATGGCCGATCGCTCGGAGCAGGTGTCGCAGACCGGGGCGCAGGCGGTCGCGCGGGCGGTGCAGGGGATCGACGAGGTGGGCCGGCGGGTCGACGCGATCGCGGCCAACATCCTCGCGCTCAGCGAGCGGACCCAGCAGATCGGCGACATCATCGCCACCGTCACGGAGCTCGCGGAGCGCTCGAACCTGCTCGCCGTCAACGCGTCGATCGAGGCTGCCAAGGCGGGCGACCACGGGCGGGGGTTCGCGGTGGTGGCCCGAGAGGTCCACTCCCTCGCGGACCAGAGCAAGACCGCCACGAAGCAGATCCGGGCGATCCTGGGCGAGATTCAGAAGGCGACGAACGACGCCGTGATGGTCACGGAGGAAGGGACCAAGCGCGCCGAGGCCGCCGTCAAGCAGGCGGAGCAGGCGGGCTCGAACATCCAGGAGCTCGCGCAGGCGATCCAGGCGACCGCCCAGGCGTCGCGTCAGATCGCGAGCAGCTCGCGCCAGCAGTCGGTCGGGATCGACCAGATCGTCCTCGCGTTCAAGCACATCAACCAGGCGACGGCCGAATCCGTCACCGGGGCCCGACAGACCGAGACCAGCGCGGCCTCGCTGCGCGACCTCGCGGAGCGGATGCGTGCGCTCGTCGTTCGCTACCGGCTCTAGGGCTGCGGCCTCCTTCGGATGAGCGGATGGTTCGACAGCCTCGATCCAGAGCTCCGCGAGCTCGTGAGGGGCTTCGAGGCGGAGTGCCAGGAGCACGTCCAGGCGCTCTCCGAGGCGATCCTCGGGCTCGTGGACGCCTCCGCCGAGGCTCGACCCGAGCTCGTCGCGAGGGCGTTTCGGGCCACGCACAGCGTCAAGGGCGGGGCCGCGGCCCTCCAGATGGACGCGGTCTCCGGGCTCGCGCACGCCATGGAGACGCTCCTCGCCGGCGTGCGCAAGTCCGGCAGGCCGGTGGAGCCCGAGGAGCGCGAGCTCTTGCTCGCCGGCGGCGACGCCCTGCTCGCGGCGCTCCGCGGGACCATCGCGGGGACGGACCTTCCCCCCACCGCGGAGCTGGTCGCCGCGCTGGGCGGCGATCGCAGGGCTCGGCGGCGGGAGCCGACCGTCGAGCCGCTCGCGGAGGACGACCGGCTGTTGCGCGTGGAGCTCGCGAAGCTCGACGAGCTCGCGTCTCGGACCTCGGATCTCCTCGTCGCCCGATCGCAGGCCCGGGAGCGCTCGAGCCAGGCCGCCCAGCTGGCGGAGCTCGCGGAGGCGCTCCACGCCCGGCTCTCCCGCGAGAAGGGATCGGCCGCGGCGCAGGCGGCGGCCCTCGGCCGGGAGGCCGAGCGCCTCCAGACGGCCCTCTCGCGGGACGCCCTGCGAATGGGGCTGCTCTCCGAGCAGCTCCTCGAGGCGATTCAGGGGATCCGGCTCACCCCCCTGAGCTCCCTCTTCGGCGTCGTCCGCCGCGCGGCCCACGACGCCGCGCGGCGGGTGGAGAAGGAGATCGAGATCGAGCTCTCCGGAGAGCACGTCGAGCTCGACAAGCAGGTTCTCGACGCCCTCAAGGACCCGCTCGTCCACCTCGTGCGGAACGCGGTCGACCACGGCCTCGAGCCGACCGAGGCGCGGGCCGCCTCGCGGAAGCCGCCCAAGGGGAAGGTGTCGCTGCGCGGCAGCCAGGTGGGCGATCGGGTCGTCGTCGAGGTCGCCGACGACGGCCGCGGCGTCGACTTCGAGGCGCTCAAGCGCGCCGCCGTGAGGTCTGGGGCGCGGACCCAGGGAGACATGGAGGCCCTGCCGCCCGATCGGGCGCTCGAGCTGATGACGCTCCCGGGGCTCTCCACCCGCGAGGAGGTGGGGGAGCTCTCCGGGCGAGGCGTCGGACTCGACGTCGTCCGGCGCAACGTCGAGACGGGCCTGCACGGGTCGCTCGCCGTGCGAAGCCAGCCGGGCCAGGGGACGACCTTCACCCTCGTGGTGCCCATCAGCATCGCGACGGTGACGGGCCTCGTCCTCGAGCTCGAGGGGCGGCGGGTCGCGGTCCTCGCGAGCGCCGTCGAGCGGGTCGTCCGGCTCGCGGACGCCGACTGCCGCGAGGTCGAGGAGAGGCCCGTCCTCGCGCAGGCCGACGGGAGCTTCGTCGAGATCGTGGATCTGGCGGCGCAGCTCGGCCTCTCCTCGGCGCGCCGCCGGGACGTCGCGGCGGTCCTCTCGGGGGGCGAGCGCCGGGTGGCCTTCGCGGTCGACGGCGTCATCGGGGAGCGGCAGCTCGTCTTCAGGCCGCTCTGGCCGCCGCTGCACCGGGTGGGGGCGGTGATCGGCGGGGCGGTGCTCGAGGGCGACGAGCCGCTCGTCGTGCTGGGGAGCCTCGAGCTGCTCTCCGCCCGGCGGAGTCCGGGAGTCGCGATTCCCGTCGCGAAGGACGAAGCGGAGGAGGGGCCGGAGCTCGACGTGCTCGTCGTCGACGACTCGATCACCACGCGTACCCTGGAGACGAACATCCTTCGCAAGCACGGCTGCCGCGTCCGCAGCGCGGTCGACGGCGAGGAGGCGCTCCGGGAGATCCGCCGGGAGCTTCCGGCGGTGCTGGTCTCCGACGTCGAGATGCCGCGGATGGACGGGCTCTCGCTCTGCCGGGCGATCCGCTCCGACCCCGCGCTCGCGGCCTTGCCGATCATCCTCGTGACCTCGCTCTCGTCGCCCGAGGAGCGGGCCGCCGGGCTCGATGCGGGCGCGGACGCCTACGTCGAGAAGGGCAGCTTCGATCAGGAGCGCTTCTTGGCCACGCTGAAGAGACTGGCGAGGGGCAGGTGATCCGGGTCCTGGTCGTCGACGACTCGCCGGTGATCCGGGAGCGCGTGCGGCTGGAGCTGGATCGCGCCGCCGGGCTCCAGGTCTGCGGAGTGGCGAGCAGCGGTCGCCAGGGCGTTCGCCTCGCCGTCGAGCTTCAGCCGGACGTGGTCCTCATGGATCTGTCGATGCCGGATCTGGACGGCTTCGAAGCGACCCGTGAGATCATGCACCTGCGCCCGGTCCCCGTGATCGCGCTCACCGCGATGGACGCGAAGGAGGTCTCGCGCAAGGCGTTCGAATGCGGGGCCGCCGAGTTCCTGCAGAAGGACCGGATCGGGCCCGAGATGTGCGAGCTCGTTCGGCTGATGGCCGGGATGAAGGTGGTCGGGCTGCGCGTGCGCGAGCGGGCGCCACGTCCGGCGCTGGGCGCCTTCGCGGCGGAGCCGAGGTTCTCGCTCGAGCCACCCGGCATCGCGCTCGTCGGCGCCTCCACCGGAGGCCCGCAGGCCCTCCAGGAGCTCCTCTCGGCGCTCCCGGAGGGGGCGCCCGTGGCCTACGCGGTCGTGCAGCACATCGCCCGGGGCTTCCTTCAGCCCCTCGTCGGCTGGCTCGCCGAGACGACGCGGCTGCGGCTGCGGATCGCCAAGGCCGGGGATCGCCTGGAGGCCGGGACCGTGCTCTTCGCGCCGGACGACTGGCACCTCCTCGTCGGCCCGAACGACCGCTGCTTCCTCGACGGCTCCGCGCCGGTCCAAGGAGTCCGGCCCTCGGTCGACGCGCTCTTCAAGAGCGGGCGCTTTCTAGGCCCGAGGGCGCTCGGGCTCCTCATGACCGGGATGGGGAGCGACGGCGCCGAGGGGCTCCGGCAGCTTCGAGAGGCGGGAGCGACCACGCTGACCCAGAGCGAGGAGAGCAGTATCATCTACGGGATGCCTGCCGCCGCCGTGAGGCTTGGCGCGAGCCAGCAACAGGTGAGCCCGCGGGAGGCCGCGAAGGTCATCTCGCTCTGGGCGGCCCGGTTTCCGATCCGCCGAGGGAAGTGAGGGGGCGCCGATGCCGAAGATCCTGATCGTCGACGATTCGCCCGTCATCCGCGGGCTCATCAAGCGCTACCTGCGCGACCAGTCGGACCTGGAGGCCGAGATCGTCGAGAGCGGCGCCGCGGCCTTGGCCTCCATCCGGCAGGGCGCGCCGCAGGCGCTCGTGACGGATCTGAACATGCCCGAGATGGACGGGCTCACCCTGCTGCTGACCGTTCGAGCGCTTCCAGGCCTCGAGCGGCTCCCCGTCGCGGTCTTCGGCGGGGGAGACGAGGAGGGGCGTCGGGCCGCCCTCGAAGCGGGCGCCGACGAGCTGCTCGTCAAGCCCTTCGAGGCCTCGGCGCTGGTGGAGACGATCCGCCGGCTGCTCTCCCCACAGCCGGCTCCGACCCTTCGATCTCCGGAGTGAGCCCCGCGAGGAGGGCCCGGGCGGTGAGCCCGCCGGCGCCTTCCAGCGGCTGATTCGGCGGGAGGCGCGCCGCCGCGTCCGCTGCCGCCCGCAGGACGACGCGGGATGCCGCCGCGTGCCCCGCGCCCTCGAGCGCACGCGCGAGCGCGAGCTGGGCGACGGGGTCTCCGGGCGCGAGGCTCGCCGCCTTTCTCGCGACCGGAAGCGCCGATACGGGATCGCCGAGGTCGACGAGCGCCAGGGCGGCGAGGAGCGCAGGGGCAGGGGAGAGCGGTTCGAGCCTCGCGGCCTCGATCGCGAGCCGGCTGGCCCTCGCGAGCCCCTCGCCGTCCCCCGTCCTCCGCTCGCGCGCGGCGCGCTCCATGAGCAGCGCCGCCGCGCTTCGGGTCGAAGGCGAGCTCGGCGCGCCTCCTCCCGTTCGTTCGATGGCCCCGGCGGCGGTCGACCCAGCCGCGCCCCGGCGGATCGCGGGCAGCTCGGGGAGCCGTTCGCGCGACGGCTTCAGGGGCGGTCCCTGGGAGGCGGATCGCGCCGCCGGGAGGGCGGGCGCCCGGACGGCGGGGCCGCTCTTCGAATAGAAGGCGCAGCTTCTCGAGGGCTGCCACTCGAAGCCGGCGAAGCAGTCGAGGCTCGCCTCGACGCTGCTGACCACGAGCGTTCCACCGGGGACGAGCGCCTCCGAGAGCTTCTCGATCACGCGCCGCGCCGAGGGCCGGTCGAAGTAGATGAGCACGTTGCGCAGGAAGACGACGTCGACGGAGGCCGGCAGGAGGCCGGGGGGGAGCGAATCGGAGAGCAGGTTGTGCTGCGCGAACGAGACCGCCCGTCGGACCTCGGCGATCACGCGCTGCTTGTCGCCGGCGGGCTCCAGCTGGCCTTCGAGGAGGTCCCCGCCCGCGCCCCGGAAGGACCAGTCGCCGTAAGCGCCCGCTCTCGCGCGTGCGATCCGCTCGACGTTGAGGTCGGTTCCGACGACCAGGGCGCGGCTTCGGGGCTCCATCGAGCGGACGAGGAGCGCGAGCGAATAGGCCTCCTCGCCGGTCGAGCAGGCCGCCGACCAGAGGCGCGGCGGAGCGCCCCCGAGGCGCTCGCGCTCGAAGAGGCCTGGAAGGACGAGATCCGCGAGCGCGGCGAAATCGGGCCAATGGCGGAAGAAGTAGGTCTCGCCGATCGTCAGCGCCTCGGCGAGGGCCAGGGCCTCGTGCGCATCGGAAGAGACCCTCCGCAGGTACTGCTGGAGGTCCCCGCCCGCGGCGGCGCGGCTGCGCGAGCGTGCCGCCTCCTCCAGCGCGTCGAAGCGCTGTGGCGGGATCACGAGCCCGGAGATCTCCAGGACCGACCGAACGAGGAGCTCGAGGGTCGACTCATCCAACGCGCGGATCCTCCTCGAGGTCGAGGCCGTCGATCGCCCGCTGGATGGCGGCGACCTCCGGCGCCTCGAGGACGCGCGCGAGGTCGAGGAGCAGGACCGGACGGCCCGTGGGATCCGTCACCGCGGCGATGACGTACTCGGGAGCCGGGACGTCGTTCAGCAGGCCCGCGGTGGGGTCGAGCTCGACGAGCCCACGGAGCTCCTCGGCGACGAGCACGCCCGCCCGTCCGCCGATCTCGCAGACGACGAAGTGGTCGCGCGCGGCGATCGGCCGGCTCTCGATCCCGAGCCGAGGCCTCAGATCGATGACGGGCAACGGGCGGCCGCGGAACAGGAGGGCGCCCAGGAGGGCGCGCGGCGCCTGGGGGACCGTCACGAGCTTCGCGGCCCGCACGGCCTCGGTCACCTGCTCGACCGGCAGGCCGTACTGCTGGTCTCCCAGGGTGGCGACGAACCAGAGTCTCTTCATGCGAACACCTCCGCTGCGCGAATGCCGGCCTCGATGGCGGAGGGATCGAGCTGGCCGGCCGCCGCGAGGGCTCGGAGCTCGCGCTCGATCACCGACGACTCGAGGCCGTCGCGCCCCTCGCGCTCGTTGCGCATGCCGTCGAGGATCTCGGCGACCGCGACCACGCGCGCCTCGAATGGAATCGCCTCTCCGCGGAGGCCGGCCGGGTAGCCGCTGCCGTCCAGTCGCTCGTGGTGGGCGCGGACGATCGGGGCGAGCGCTCGCAGGCCGCGGCTCTTCTGGAGGATCGCCGCGCCGCGCTCGGGGTGCTCGAGGTCGGGCCCCCGCGGCGATTGGAGCTCGGCGGGCTCCTCGCGCTCCCCGATGTCGTGGGCGAGGGCGGCGAGCTCGCAGAGCCTCTGGCCATCGGGCGAGAGGCCCAGCGACGCCGCGAGCCGTCGCGCGAGCGAAGCGCACCTCCGGCCGTGGCCGTGCCCGAGCGAACGGGTGGCCTCGGTGGCCCAGACGGCGAGGCCCAGCAGCTCGGTCTCGGAGCTCCGCAGGGGCGCGAGGCCCGCGCAGGCCGCGCGAAGCTCGGCCGCCGGTCGCGCCAGCTTCGCGCGAGGCCCCTCCTCGGCGAGCAGATCAGCCGCCGCCCGCGCGAGCTCCGGCGAGAGCTCGCGACCCCTCGTCGAGGCGACGAGGTCGGCGGCGAGGAGGCCGCGCTCGCGGTCGGCGATCGAGCGCTCGAAAAATCGAGCCGACGAGGCGTGGAGCGCGGCGCCGAGCAGCTGGCCGGCGACTGGAATCGACGAGGCCGAGAGCGGCGGCGTCCCCGATCCGTCCCAGTGGGCGAGGCAAGAGGCCGCCGCCGTGGCCGTCCCGGCGAGCTCGGGGTAGGGCGCGAGGGCGGATCTCAGCGCCAACCCCACGCGGAAGTGGGTCCGCGGCGGGTCGGCCGGGCGCTCGAAGGTCGAGGTGACCTTGGAGAGGGGCAGCAGGAGCGCGGCGCGCAGGGCGTCGCCCTCGGCCGCTCGGCCGATGCCCGCCCGGCGCGCGATCAGCGAAACGAAGAGCGCGAGCTCGGCCCGGCTCGAGTGCGGGCGTCCGGGGTGAGGCAGCTCCGCCTCGGCGAGCGCCAGGAGGAGCGCGTCCCCTCCAGAGAGAATGAGCTCCGTCGGGGCCAAGTGCGGCCAGTCTAACATCGTTCCGCCCATGGCGCCTCCGATGGGCTCGCGGGGGCTGGTACCCGCCCGCGGCCTCATCTGCTAACTTCCTGCCCTGGCCATGAACGCGCCGAGCTTCGAACGTTGGCTGGCCCGCCCCGCGGTCGTCGAGGCGCCGCGGCGATGGGCGAGACCCGCGCGGCGCGGTTCGCCCGCGACGCGCGGCTCGAAGGCGAGCGGCCCGTGAGGGTCCCCGCGAAGGCGGAGCGGGGAGAGGTGGAGGTCGAGGGCGGGGTGCGGCTGCGCTTCGACGTCCGCGGCGACGGCCCGCCCGTCCTCATGCTGATGGGGCTCGGGGTGACGGGCGCGGGCTGGGAGCCGCAGGCCCAGATCCTCTCGGATCGGTTTCGGATCATCACCCTCGACCAACGGGGGGTCGGCGCCACCTCGGATCACTGGCGGCCCATCCGGATCGACCAGCTCGCCCGCGACGCCCTCGCCGTCTTGGACCGACTCGGCCTCGGCCGCGCGCACCTCGTCGGTCTGTCGATGGGGGGCATGGTGGCCCTCGAGGTCGCCGGGCGCTGGCCCGAGCGGATCGAGCGGCTGGTCGTCTGCTGCGCGCCGGTCCACGCCGACCTCCGGCTGCGGCGGCTCGTCGCGGGGATGACCTTCCGGTCGGTTCGCGCCTTCGTGCGCGCGGGCGGCGGGGCCCGGGGCCTCCTCGCCGCCCGCGACCAGACGCGCGAGGACTGGGTCCAGTTCGTCTTCAACGGGTCGGTGCCCGAGAACCACCGCGACTTCGTGGCCGAGCAGATGAAGGCGTTCGAGGATCCGCGCGCCGGGCGGGGGCTCCTCGCCCAGACGGCGGCCGTCCTGCGCCACGACGCGCGCCTCTGGGCGCGCCGCATCCGGGCCCCGACGCTCGTCGTCGCCGGGACGCACGATCGGATGATCGCGCTCGGCTCGGTCTGCCGCACCGCCAGCGCCATCGCTGGCTCGCGGCTGGTCTGCGTCGAGGGGGCGCCCCACGGGCTGAACGTGCCTCACGCCGAGGCGCTGAACCGGCACCTCGGCGAGTTCCTCTCGAGCGCGGGCTAGCGGCCCTTGGGGGATCCGATGTCCGAAGAGACGGCAGGCGCGCCTTCGCCGACGCTCGCCCAGAAGCTCGCCGCCTGGCACGTCGCGCGCAAGGGCTACCGGCCGGGGACCGTTCCGGAGGCCGAGCCGCTCTTGGCCGCGGCGGATCAGATCCTCACCTACTCCGACGGCCTCGCCTTCTCGATCCTCTGCCTCGTCGATCGGGAGGCGAACCCCGGGCGCCGCTTCGGGCTCGATCGGGAGCGGCTGCTCGACATCGGAGAGGCCTGCCTCGGCTACTCGGGGAGGGTGAGCGGGGCGAAGCTGCCGATCGGGATCTCCGTCGTCGAGCTGGGCCCCGGGCTGCCCTCGCCCGAGGACGAGGCCCGGCTGCGAGCGCTCGGGACGAGCCGCTGGCGCGCCAAGGTGAAGCTCTCCGGCTGGGCGGTCGACTCGTCCGCCCGGCGGCTCTGGCCGCGGGGCCTCTGGCGGCGGGTCGGGCTGCGCCGGCTCGTGGAGACGCCGGGGCGGCTCGAGCGTGAGCTCGGGGAGCCGACCGTCGTCCCCGCGCTGCCCGAGCGTCGCTTCCCCCTCGCGGCCACGGCGCTCCTCGCCTGCTTCGCGCTCGTCTTCGCGGGCGAGCAGCTCGTCCGCGTGCGGCCGGGGACGGGCTTCCTCACGCCCGACGTGGCCACGCTCATCGGCTGGGGCGGCCTCTCGCGAGATCTGGTCATGGCCGGCGAAGGGTACCGGCTGCTCACGAGCGCGTTTTTGCACGCCGACCCGATGCACCTCTTCTTCAACGGCGTCGCCTTCGCGATGGCGGCCTTCTTCCTCGAGGCGATCCTCGGCCCCGCCTGGTTCGCCGCGATCTTCTTCGGCTCCGCCGTCGGGGGCGGGCTCGTCTCCGTGGCCGCCCACGCCGATCAGGTGTCGGTGGGGGCCTCGGGCGGGATCCTCGGCCTCGTCGTCGCGGCGCTCGTCGTCTCGCGCCGGCTCCCCGCGGGCGCGCCCCGCGCCAGGGTGCAGACCGGGATGTTGCAGGTGCTCGTCCCCTCGCTGATCCCCGCCTTCTCCGCCGCGGCCAACGTGCCCGTCGATCTCGCCGCGCACCTCGGCGGCGGCGCCGCGGGCGCGCTGCTCGGCCTCCTCCTCCTCGCGACCTGGCGGCCCGAGCGACCGAGGCCACCGATGCGGCCGTTCGCGGCGGCCGCCTGCCTCGCGGCCGTCGGCGTGCTCGGCTGGGGGGCCCTGGCCTCGGCCCGGGCGTTCCCCGCGCTCGTCGCCGAGACGCAGCTCGTCCCGGAGGACCGGATCTCCGACCTCGAGGCGGCCGTGAAGCAGTCGGCCGATCTCGTGCGCGACTACCCGCACGACCCGCGCGCCCACCTGGTCCGGGCGCTGGCCTACGGGCGGGCCCAACAGCCCGAAGAGGCCGAGGCGGAGCTGCGGACGGGCCTCGGCGAGAGGCTCCTGCGGGAGGTCTACAAGCCGGCGCTCGAGGTGGGGATGCGGACGATGCTCGGGCGGCTTCTCCTGAGCGAGGACCGCAAGCCCGAGGCGGTCCAGGCGGTCGCGCCGGCCTGCGGCCTCGGGAAGAACGGCGGCGTGCCGAAGGATCTGGAGCCGCTGGGCCTCTGCCCGGCGAGGTGAGCCCCGAGGAGGGTCGCGATGAAGGTCGTCGTCTACGGCGGGACGGGCATGCTGGGCCAGGCGCTGCTGCGGGAGTGCCTGCTCGACCCCGGGGTGGAGTCCGTCCTCACGGTGGGGAGGCGCGCCACCGGGCAGCGGCAGCCGAAGCTGCGCGAGCTCGTCTTGCCCGACCTCTTCGATCACTCGTCCATCGCCGCCGAGCTCTCGGGGCTCGACGCCTGCTTCTTCTGCCTCGGCGTCTCCTCGGCGGGCATGTCCGAGGCCGACTACCGGCGCGTCACCCACGACCTGACGATGGCCGCCGCCCGCGCGCTCGCCGCGGCGAGCCCCGGGATGACGTTCCACTACGTCACGGGGGCGGGGACGGATTCGACCGGGAAGGGGCGGACGATGTGGGCGCGGGTCAAGGGAGAGACGGAGAACGAGCTCCTCGCGATGGCCTCGTCGGGCCTCTTCCGCGCGGCCTACATGTACCGGCCCGGCTACATCCAGCCGATGCACGGCGTGGTCTCGAAGACCCCGCTCTACCGCCTCGCCTACCGGGTGACGACGCCGCTCTTCCCCGTGCTGCGGCGGCTCGCGCCGCGGTCGGTCACGACGAGCGAGCACTTCGCGCAGGCGATGCTGGAGGCCGCGAGGCACGGCGCCCCGAAGCGGATCCTCGAGAGCCCGGACATCGAGGCGCTCGCGGCGGCGCTTCAGATGAGCCGCTCGAACTCCTCGACGCCGAGCCGCCAGACGGGGACGCCGCAGTAGCGCGGCCCCTCGGGACAGGTGGGCCGGACGCCGGCGCGAGCGCGCAGCGTGCAGGGCGGCAAGAGCTCGCGGCCGATGCGCGGGTGGACCTCGCCGACCTGCCGGACCTCGTCGAGGCTGGCGCGCCAGATCTCCTCCTGGGCGGTGTAGCAGAGGCGGGAGGTCCACTTGTGCTGGAGGTGGAGGAGGTCGCCGGTCTCCTCGAAGCGGATCGGGAAGGCGTTCGGCAGGAGGTAGAGGGCGTCGGCCGGGGCGACGCCGGAGGAGAGGAGCGCGTCCACCGCCCCGAACGTCTCCGCGAGGCTCTGCCGGAAGCGATCGAGGGCGGCCGGCGTGCGCAGGACCAGCTCGGGGACGACGGCGTCGGGCTCGCCGCCCGCGTACTGGGCCCCGAGGACCGGGCGCGAGGCGGGGACCATCCGGTGGCGCTGATCCTGGGAGTCGGCGGCGTGGGAGAGCTTCTTCTGGAAGGTGTAGGTCGGGTGGGCGAGCGCGCGGGTCGCCTTCGAGAGCGTGGTCAGCGTGAGCGACCCCGTGAGCAGGCGGTTCTCCTCGGGGGAGAGGACTCGCCGGATGGCCTCGTCGTCGGAGAGCTCGTCCCGGGCGAGCCCCACCGTGCTCCGGACCGAGGAGGCGAGCGTCGCCTCGCCGTTCCGCGCGTAATCGACGAGCCGCGAGCGCCAGGGGCCGAGCGCGTGGTCGAACTCCTCGCGGAAGCGGCGCGCCCGATCGCCGCCCACGCGCCCCGCTCCTCCGTGGGCCTCGAGCAGCGCCGCCTCGGGCGTCGCCTCGAGCGGCAGCGGCTCCTCGATGTCGCGGAAGAAGAGCGGGTCCCGCGCCGTCACCGCCGCCACCATGGCCTCGACGCAGAGCCGCAGCTCGTCGCCCACGTCGAGGGAGCGGCTGAGCCGGTGGTAGCGGTGGAGGGTGAGGCCGCTCACCGTGTGGTAGAGGTGCGCGAAGGTGGCGATGGGCAAGACGTAGCGCGCCACCTCCTGCGCCTTCTTCTTCACCTGCCCGAGCCAGCTCGCCCTCTCGCGCCGCCGGCCGGGGAAGAGCCGGAAGTACTCGGCCTCGGCGGGCGCGAGCAGCAGCTCGACGAGGTCGTGGTAGGCTGCCATCTGCCGCTCGATCGTCGCCCGGTAGAGCGCGAGCTCCCGCTCTGGAAGCGCGGGGACCAGGGCGTTGCCCGCCCGGACCTCGACGTAGCGCTGGCTCACCTGCTCGGAGTTGTAGAAGGGGTGGGCGTGGAAGAACGACCAGAGGAGCTGGCGCGAGACGTTCGAGATCGCGAACTGGAAGGTCGCGTGCTGGAGCGTCGTGTGGTGGCCCGCCTGGTAGGTCTCGCGGGCGATCCGGTCGCGCAGCTCGCGGGCCCGCTCGTCCTTTCGGACCTCGGCCGTCGCGACGACGCGCGAGCTGTAGCAGCTGCGGGCGGTGGCGACGGCGTTGTCGAAGGCGTCGGAGAAGCCGTTCGTCAGCTCGACCAGCGGCGGGGGCGAGAGGAGGCGCGCGTCCATGGGAGCCATCGATTGTAACGGCCGGGCTGACGCCCCTCACGCCGCGAGGAAGCGCTCTCCCGCCCGGGCGATCGAGCCCTCGCCGGCGAGCTTCTCCAGGTGGGCGAGGGCGCTTCGCTCCGCGATGGGGTGGAGGAACGGGGGCGTGTCCGCGTAGGCGCTCGCGACGACGGCCGCGAGGCTCTCCGCCCCTGCCCGGACCGCCGCCAGGATCTGCGCTTCCCGGGCCGCGCGGTGCTGGAGGTACTCGCGCAGCTTGCCGGGCCCGTCGACGATCGGCGCGCCGTGGGCGGGGAAGATCGTGGCCACCGGCAGCGCGAGGAGGCGCCGCAGCGAGGCCAGGTAGTCGGCCATGTTCCCCTCGGGGGGATCGATGACGATGGTCGAGAGGCTCGAGACGAGGTCGCCCGCGAGGACGGCGCCGCTCGGCGGATGGTGGAGGGCGAGGTGGCCCCGCGTGTGGCCCGGCGTGTGGAGCGCGACGAGCGGAAAGCCCGGAAGGCCGAGCTCCTCCCCGTCCGAGAGCAGCCGGCCGCAGTCGAGGCCGGCCTTCTCGGCGGTGAGCGCGTGGGCCCAGACGGGCAGCCCCAGCGCGCGCGCCGCCGCGCGCACCCCGCCGACGTGGTCCTGGTGGTGGTGGGTCGCGAGGACCGCGACGGGCCTGCGCCCCTCGGCCTCGAGCGCGCGGACCATCGCGACGAGCTGCTGGAGCTCCGTGGGCTCGTCGCTCCCCGGGTCGACGATGACGGTCTCGGCGAGGCCCGCCACGTAGCAGTTCGTGTGGGTGGCGGGCGGCAGGGTGGGCGTCCGCAGCGGCACGAGGACGATCCCCTCCTGAAACTCGATCCGCTCGGCGACGAGCTCCCTGACGAAGCGCGGCCGGCGCAGCCGATCGAGCGCCTCGGGGAGGGTGGGCAGCGCGAGCGCCTCGAGGGCGTTGTGCGTCGGCGGATGGAGCAGCGCTCGGCCCGAGCTCCAGCGCGCGAGCGCCTCCCGCGGCCGGATGAAGGCCCCCTCGGCGCACTCGCCGGGGAGCGCGCGGGCCTCCTGCTCCGCCGGCGCCTCGACGAGGAAGAGGCGGGCGTCGAAGCCGGCCGGCAGGAAGGGAGGGGTGATCCAGCGGCCCGCCGGCAAGAAGTCGCGCGCGTCGAGCGAGAGGCCGTGGTCCGCGAGCAGCCGCGCGAAGGGGAGCGTCCCGGCGACGAGCGCGTCGCGCAGCCGCGCCCGCTCGGCCGCCGAGATCCTGCCGCGCGCCGCGAGGATCCCCGCCTCCTCGAACAGCTCGCGCGCCGCGCAGGCGATGAGCGCCGCCTCGGGGCCCGTGGCCCCCCGCACCGGCACGGTCGCGTCGGCGGGGTCGAGCTTGCCGCCCGGGAAGGCGTACATCCCGCCCGCGAAGGCGAGCTGCTGGCCCCGCTGGAGCCAGAAGACCTCGCGGCCGCCGGGGGCGTCCCGCCAGAGGAGCGCGATGGCCGAGTCGCGCGGCGGGCTCGGCGGCGGCGGCTCGTAGCCGAAAGAGGCTTCGCTCATGGCCGGAGTATAGCGTCCGGCGCCGGCCGCGCAGGCCCCGACCGGCGGCGGGCGGCGGGGCTACTTCAGGGGGACGGGGTAGACGAACTGGAGTCCGCGCAGCGCGGGCAGCGGCGGGTCGAGCCGCCAGTGGAGCGCGGCCTCGGCGACGCAGCTCGCGAGCCGCGCGTCGCCCTGGCCCGGCTCCGCGCCCGACGAGAGCACCCGCCCGTCGTCGGCGAGCGTGAGGTCGAGCTCGAGCGCGGCGGCCGCCGTGGTCGAGCGGGTCTGCGCGAGGCAGCGCCGGACGTCGGTCCTCGCCTCCGCTGGCGGGCTCCCCGAGGCGCGGCGCCGGGGCTCGCGAGGCGCGGGCGCCGGGGAGCGGCCGAGCAGCTCCGCCTCCTCCGCGCGGCCCTCTTCCCGATCCCGGAGGGGGCCGACGCTCGCGACGGCGAGAGGCTCCCCGTCGGCGTGGCGCAGCTCCTCGCCCGGCCGGAGGAAGCGGCTCGCGCCGCTCGCGTCCCGCAGCTCCACCGAGCCGTGCCAGAGGCCGACCGAGAGGCTCCGCTCGCGCCGCCAGACCCGGAAGCCCGTGCCGTGGACGACCACCGAGCAGTCGCCGGCGCGCACGACGAGGCTGCCCACGTCGTGGTGCGCGGCGTGGACGAAGACGGCGCCGGCCTCGAGCGAGAGGACGACGTTCGAGGGATCGCGCCGCTCGACGGAGAGGCGCGAGCCGCGCTCGAGGAGCGCGAGGCTGCCGTCGGGGAGCGGGATCCGCTCGGCGTGGGCCAGGGCGACGATCGGGCGCGGGGGCGGGGGCGGGGCAGAGGCCGGGGCCGAGATCGGGGTCGGCGCCGCGATGGCGGGCGGCGGCTCGGCCGGGCTCGACGGCCCCATGGCGCTCGCGAAGTTCTCGAGGCATTTCGTGCCGGGGTGGCAGTGCCGGAAGGTGGTCGTGGTGGTGGGCGCGGGCCGTCCGATCAGGAACAGCCCCAGGGCGGCCGCGGCCCCGACCGGCGCGAGCCAGATCGAGAGCCGCCGTGCCAGCCCCCCCCCGGCTCGGCTCGCGAGCTCTCGCTCGAGCCGCCGGAAGGCCGCCTCGTCGCCCTCGGGAGTCCGAGCGGGCGGCAGATCCCCGAGCAGCCGCTTCAGCAATGGATCGCTCACGGCCCCTCCTCTCCCTCGAAGAACTCGGCGAGGGCCGGATCCTCCCGCGCCGCCTTCGCGAACTCCTGCCGCGCGTAGAAGAGCCGCGTGCGGACCGTCAAGACCGGCGCCCCCACGAGCTTCGCGATCTCCTTCGCCTCGAGCCCCTCGAGGTCGTGCATCGCGAGGACCAGCCGCTTCTTCGGCGAGAGCGTCTCGAGGATCCGCAGCGCCCGCAGATGCCGCTCGCGCAGCTCCGCCCGCTCCCCCGGCCCGGCCTCCTCGGTGGCCACGAGATCCTCGGGCGCGAGCTCGGGCGGCGGCCCCTGCTGGAGCCTGCGCCGCAGGTGGCGATAGGTGACCCGGACCGTGATCCGGTGCGTCCAGGTGGAGAGCGAGGAGCGCCCCTCGAAGCCCTTGGCCGACCGGAAGATCTCGAGGAGGACCTCCTGGACGATGTCCTCCACCTCGGCGCGGCGGCGGGTGAGGAAGGAGACGTGGCGCAGAATCTGCGGCCGCAGCCGCGAGAAGAGCTCGTGCTGCGCCGCCCGGTCCCCCCGCGCGACCGAGGCGCAGAGCTCGACGTCTCGCGTGTTTGGCGACGGCGCCTGGGCCAGCTTTGCGGCGGGGATGGCGGCGATGGCGAGGCTCCCGGGGGGGACGGGAGCGAATGTAGCATAGGCGGAGGGCATCGTTTGGCTCACCCGGATGGTGGGGAGGGGAGGGGGCGACCATTCACGCTGGCGTCGACCCCGACTTCGACTCCGACCTCAGTCGCAATCGTGGTCGGCGGTCCCAAGAGCGCGTTTCTAAAACTCGCCGAGGCTCTCCCCTCCGAGCAGCCCGCCGCTCCCCCTGATGGCGGGCGAGCAGCGCCGCTACGGCAGCGGCCCCGGGCTCTTCCGCGGCGCGTACTCCTGCTGCTGCTCCGGCGCCTTACTCACCCCCGGCCTCCCGCCGAGCGCCAGCGCCAAGAGCGCCGCCGCCGCCGCGAGGCCG
>JAJXUD010000123.1 GCA_021783235.1 Myxococcales bacterium
GCCCCCGCCGCCCCCGCCGCCCCCGCCGCCCCCGCCGCCCCCGCCGCCGCCCGAGCCTCCGGCGCCTCCTCCGGCTCCGCCTCCGGGGCAGGCCGCGAGGAGGGCAGAGAGCGCGAGGGGGGCGAAGCGGCGGGTCATGGGGAGGCGCCTCCTGAGCGCGCTTGTAGCGGGCCCGTCCAGCGCGGGTCAACCTGCGAAGGCCATTGACAGAATCGGGCCCCTCATGGTCCCTTGCGGCCCATGCGTCCCCCGGGTCCCAGCAAGCGGCAGAAGGAGCTCCATCGCCAGGAGAAGCAGCGCGAGAAAGAGGCGCGGCGCGATGAGCGGCGCCGCGAGAAGGCCGATCGACCCGTGCGCAACGAGCAGGGCGAGGACCCGGACATCGCCGGGATCGTGCCGGGGCCGCAGCCGCTCCCCGAAGAGTAGCGAACGGTCGCGCGGGCGCCGGACCGGGTCACCCACCGGGGTCACACCCCGAGGAAGCGGAAGACCACCTCGGCGACGCAGGCGGGCTTCGGCGAGCCCTCGACCTCCACCGTGGCCTTGAGCGTCCCCTCGGCGCCGCCCTGGATCTCCTCGAGCTTCCCCATCTCGAGCGCGAGCCGGTAGCGGGCGCCGTCCTTGAGCGGCGCGGGGAAGCGGACCCGGTTCAGCCCGTAGTTCAGGACCATCCCCATGTCGCGCAGCTCGAGGACCTCGAAGAAGAGGCCGCCGATGAGCGAGAGGGTGAAGTAGCCGTGCGCGATGGGGGCGCCGAAGGGCGACTCCTTCGCGATCCGCTCCCGGTCGACGTGGATCCACTGATGGTCGCCCGTGACGTCGGCGAAGCGGACGATGTCCTCGTAGCGCATCGTGTGCCACTCGCCCACGCCGAGCGGCTTTCCCTGCTGCTCGCGCAGCGCTGCGATCCCCTGGATGACGGTCTTCGGCATGGCTGCTCTCCTGGTCGGTCGGGCTCCCATAGCACGGCGGCCGGGCCGTCGTCCTCTGCCACGCGATCGTGAGCCTCCGCAGCCGGATCGAGAGCGGGGGCAGCGGCTTGCAGAACGGGGGCAGCGGCCTGCAGAGCGGGGGCAGCGGCTTGCAGAAGGGGGGCAGCGGGCTGCAGAGCGGGGGCAGCGGCTTGCAGAAGGGGGGCAGCGGCTTGCAGAGCGGGGGCAGCGGCCTGCAGAAGGGGGGCAGCGGGCTGTCCCCGGCGCGGGCTCCCAACCTGCCGCGATCACGGGCGCGGCGGAGCCCTCGAAGAAAAGTGAGTCACGCAGCGCGACCCCGTACCCCCTGTTCTGTGGGTGGGACGCGCAGTCGGCGCCCCAGAGAGAAAATCCAGAATGAAAGGAGGTGAAAAAAGATGGCCAAGACCATCAATGGCCCCACCGGGGAGCTGAAGAAGCTCCAGGAGGCGCTGGACGGGATCGCGAAGCTGATCCCGACCGGCTCCACCGAGACGGTGGGCGGGCTGGTGTACAGCCAGCCGCAGCTCCTCGCGAAGGTCGAGGGGTTCATCAAGTCCTTCACGGACCTGCTGGACCTCCGGGCGCAGTATGCGACCCAGTTTCACAAGGCGCTGGCGGTTCGGGTGCAGGCGGCGGCGGACGGGCGGGAGTTCCTCAAGGACCTCCGCGCCGCGCTGATCGCCCGGCTCGGCCGGGGGGCTCCGGAGCTCGCGCAGTTCGGCTTCGTCCCGGAGAAGCCCCGCACGCCGCTGACCTCGGCCCAGAAGGTCCAGAAGCTCGCGAAGGCGAAAGCCACCCGCGATCGGCTGGGCACGAAGGGCAAGAGGCAGAGGGCGGAGGCGCTGAAGGCTCTGAACGAGCCCAGGCTCTCCGTCGGGTCCGACGGCACGATCTCGATCGTGCCCGAGCTCCCCCCGTCGAAGTAGGCGGGTGAAGTGCCGGCCCCCGGGGATCGATCCGATCTCCGGGGGCCATTTTTCTACAGGTCGCCGCCGCCGTCGAAGCCGCCGTCCGGCCCCGCGTCGCCGAGGCCCGCGTCCAGGCCCGCGTCCAGGCCCGCATCGGCGCCCGCGTCGCTCCCCGCATCGAGGCCCGCATCGCCCCCCGCGTCCAGCGGGCCCGCGTCGCTCCCCGCGTCGGCGCCGCCGCCGCCGCCCCCGATCGTCGCGGGCACGCAGTGGCCGTCGATGCAGCTGTCCGCGGCGGCGCAGGCGACGCCGCAGCTGCCGCAGTTCACCGGATCGGCCGCGAGCGAGGGGCAGGGATCGCACTCTCCGTTCTTCACGCAGTAGGGCGAGAAGCCGCTCTGGTGGCAGCCGAGGTTGCAGTGCCAGCCGGCGCCGCAGTCCGAGTCGCTCGCGCAGTGGAACTCGCCCAGGTCGGGGTTGACGCTCGAGCGGCAGCCGGCGAGGCCGAAGAGGAGGAGCGCGGCGAAGAGCGGTCGCGTCACGGGAGGCTCCAGGTCGCGGCCGGCGCCGGGGCGCCATAGGCGGGCGTGCCCGGGGCCGAGCCGCCCGGGGCGAGCACGGCGACGATCACCGCCACCGCGAGCGCGGCCGCCGACCCGATGAAGAGATAGTTCGCGACGCGGGCGTCCTGTACGGCGGTCAGCGCCTGGGCCCGGGTCAGCCCCTGGTCGACCTGGTTCAGATCGAACTGTCCGGCCCGGTGGTCGAGGGCGTTCGACTGGAGCCCGAGGTAGAGGCCGCCGCCGAAGAGCCCCGCCGCCACCGCCGCGGCCACGATGGTCGCGGCCGGCACCCCACCGCCCGCGCCGGCCTCCGGCGCGGCGGCCGGCGCCCGCTTCGCCTCCGGGGGGGGCTCGGCCTCGACGTGGCCCGAGGTCGGCACGAGCCGCTCCGCGACCTCGAGCGTCTGGCCCGGCGCGACCGTCACCCAGCGCTCGGTGTCGAGGTAGCCGGGCGCCCGGAAGACCAGCCGGTGCTTGCCGGGCGCCACCGACCGATCGAGCTCGCCGATCCCGACGGGAGCGCCGTCGAGCTCCACGGTGGCGTTCGCGGGGCTCGGCCGGGCGGCGATCGTCCCGTTCGCCTCGGCCTCGCCCGACAGCAGCCGCGGCAGCGCCTCCGAGAGATCGGCCTCGAGCCGTCGCGACGCGATGAGCACCGTCCGGTCGAGGCTCGCGACGAGCCGAGCGGCGGGGACGTCGAGGAGCCGGAGGTGGACCTCGTAGGCCGTCTCGGTCTGCGCGAGCGACCCGGTGAGCGCGCGGTCGACCCCGAGCGGCGCGAGGATCCGCGCCTCGCAGTCGACCTTGCCGTCGCAGCCGGCGAGCCGGTCGAGCGCGTCGCCGCCGAGCTTTCGCTGGACCTCGTCGAGCCCCATCGTCCGGTAGCGGCCGCGGCCGCTCTGGAGCGCGAGCTTCGCGATCTCGTCCGCGATGCCGATGAGGTAGGGCGGACTCGACGGCCCGGCCACCGCGAGGCGCGGCCTCTCCCGGGCCGCCGCCGCCGCCGCGAAGAGCGCGGTCGCCGCCGCGAGGATCGCCGCCTCTGCTCTGGGCATCTGCACCGCCTCCCGGGACGAGCTATACCACACTGGCGGATGGCTCCTGCTAGACTCTCACTCGCGGCGGGCCAGCCGCTGGAATCCGCCAAGCCGATGACGACCATCGAGATCCGAATGCGGGTCGAGCCCGAGTACGACGGCTGGCGGCTCGACTCCTACGTCGCCGCCAAGATCCCCCGCCTCTCCCGCGCCCGCGCCCGCCGGCTGCTCGAGGACGGGATCCGATCGCCCCCGGGGCGGCGGCTGCGGCCCGGCAGCGTGGTCCGAGAGGGGCTCACCTTCTCGCTCGTGCGGCCCGCCCCCGACGAGCCGCCCCCACCCGAGGTCCCGGTCGTCTTCGAGGACTTCGCGCTCGTCGTCCTGGACAAGCCGCCGAACCTCGCGATCCACCCGACGGCCCGCTACCACCGCCAGACGCTGACCGGCTTTCTGCGCGGTCGGCCCGGGGAGAAGGCCGACCCCGCCCACCGGATCGACCGGGAGACCTCGGGGCTCGTCCTCTGCGGCAAGGGCGTCCACTCGGCGCGCCTCAAGGCGGCCTTCGCGAGGGGCGAGGTGGAGAAGCGCTACCTCGCGATCGCCGCGGGCTGGCCGAAGGAGGAGCGCTTCGCGATCGACCTGCCGCTCGCGCTCGGGAGCGGCGCGGTGCGGGTTCGCATGGAGGTGGGGAGCGGCAAGCCGTCCCGCACCGAGGTGGAGCTGTTGCGGCGCTTCGAGCGGCAGGGCGAGCGCTTCTCCCTCTTCGCCTGCCGCCCCCGCTCCGGCCGGCAGCACCAGATCCGGGCGCACCTGTCGGCGGTGGGCCACCCGATCGTGGGCGACAAGATCTACGGCCCCGACGAGGGCTGCTTCATCCGCTTCACCGAGGGCCGGCTCTCCCCCGAGGATCTCGTCCGGCTGCGGCTCTCCCGGCACGCGCTCCACGCCGAGCGGCTCGCCTTCGCCCACCCGGCGACCGGCGAGCGGCTCGAGATCGCAAGCCCGCTGCCCGCCGACCTCGAGCGCTTCCTCGCCGGCTAGTGTACCCCGTCACAATCAGCGGAACGATCGATCCGGCCGCCGGAGGCGGCCCGGCCGGGAGTCCGGCCGTGGCAGGGAGGGAATGCCAGGCTGCGCCAGCGGCCTGGCAGGGAGGGCGGCACGCCCTCCGTCGAAGGGCTAGTGTGCCCCGAACGCCGAAACGTGCCGCTTGTTCTGGCGGGGCACACTAGTGGGGCGGCTCCGGCGCGAGCAGCCGGTCGCGCAGCTCGGTCGCCTCGAGCTCGCGCTGCCGCTGCTCGTCCTGGGCCCGGCGCCGCTCGAGGCCGGGCCGGTCGGGCGGCGCCGCCTCGGTCTCCATCCGGCCGATGAGCCGCGCCGCGTCCGCGTAGCGGGACTCGCGCTCGTAGAGCGCGACGAGCCGCCACTCGTATCCCGCCCGCGGCTGGACGCGGCTCGCGCCGTCGTAGGACTCCTCCGCCTTCCCGTCGCGCCCCTCGGCGGCGTAGACGTCGCCCCAGAGCGCGAGCAGCCCGGCGCGGGCGCCGCTGTCGCCGCTCCCGAGCGGGCCGACGCGCCGCAGGTCGGCCTCGGCCGCCTGCGGCCGCCCAGCCCCGAGGTCGAACTGGGCGAGCGCCAGCGCGCGGCCCTGCTCGGCGGGCAGGCGGCCGCGGCCGAGCTCGAGCGCCCCCCGCGCGCC
>JAJXUD010000124.1 GCA_021783235.1 Myxococcales bacterium
CGCCTTCCTCGTGCACACGAGCCTCGCCGTGGGCTTCGGCCAGCTCTTCGCCCTCCTCCCGGCGGACTGGGTCCACGCCGTCGCGGCCGCGCTCTTCGCCCTCTTCGGCTTTCTGCTCATCGTCCGGCCGCCGGAGGCCGAGGACGAGGGGGCCCTGGCGCGCGGCGCCCACCGGCCCGCGGCCACCGCCTTTCTCGTCATCTTCGTCGCGGAGTGGGGCGACATGACCCAGATCCTCACGGCGGCGTTGACGGGAAAGGCGTCGGTCGCCCTCGGCCGGCTGGGCGGCTCCGTCGCGACCTTCGCCGGGGCCACGGGAGGGCTCTGGGCGGGGACGATCCTCGCCGCCCTGATCGGCCACGCGGCGGGGCGCCGGCTGCCCGAGCGGGCCATCCGGCTGGTGGCCGGAATCGCCTTCCTGGTCTTCTCCGCGTTGACGCTGGCGGGGCGAGGTGTGTAAGTTCCGCGCCCGTCGCCGCCCGCTAGAAAGGAAGCACGGTGTCCGAAAAGGAAGAGGGAATCGAAGTCGAGGGGACCGTCGAAGAGGCGCTCGCCGGCGGCATGTACCGGATCGCGATCGACAAGGGGCCGAAGGTCCTGGCCTACGCCAGCGGGAAGATGAAGAAGTTCCACATCCGCATCGTCCCGGGCGACCGGGTGAAGGTCGAGCTCTCGCCGTACGACCTGACGCGAGGCCGGATCACCTTCCGCGACAAGTAGCGACCGCTTCTCCCTTTCGGGCTCGCTACTCGAGCAGCTCGAGCAGCTCCGCCGCCCAGCGCGACTCGTAGAGATCCTCGGGGTCGTCCAGGATGGCCTCGAGCACCGGCCGAGCCTCGCGGCGGCCGAGCCGCGCGAGCGCCTCCGCCGCGGCGGCGCGGACGACGCGCGAGCCATCGGCGAGCGCCCGCACGAGATCGTCCGCGGCCTCGCCCTCGCAGAGCCTCCAGAGGGCGGTGGCGGCCTGGACCCGCACGTTCTCGCTCCCCTCCCGCAGCAGCGCCCGGATCGGCTCGGGCGGCACGCCGGCGCGGATCCGGCCGAGCAGCCGCACGGCCCGCGTCTGGACCGTCTCGGGCGCCTCGTGGGCCGCCGCGAGCAGCGCGGCCGTGGCGCGAGGCCCGAAGCGGACGAGCGCCGCCTCGGCTCCAGCCGCCACGCCGCCGCGGTTCTCCTCGAGGTCGCCGAGCCGCCCGACGAGCGGCTCGATGGCCCGCTCGTCGCCGATGACGCCGAGCAGCTCGGTCGCGTGGAAGCGGACGAACGGCGAGGCGTGGGTGAGCGCGCCGACGAGCGCGGGGACCGCCTCGGCGCCGCGGGCCATGAGCGCCGCGGCGGCCCGGTCGCGCCACTCCCGCCGCTCGGCGGTGAGCCTCGAGATGAGGAAGTTGATCGAGGCCGCCGGCCCTTCGGCCTCGGGCGCGCCGTCGAGGTCCTCCGGGGCGGGCTCGACCCCCTCGGCCGCGGCGAGCGCGCGCCGTCGCGCCCGCTCGTGCTCTCGCTTCTCCTTCTCGTCCAGGGCGATCTCCTAGAGCTCGAGCTTCTCGAGTCGACGGACGGCTTCGTCGACGCGCCGCGAGTCGAGCGAGAAGACCGCCCGCACGGCGCGCCCCGTCTTGGACCAGTCGGAGCCGTTCACCATGAGGCGGCTCTTCTCGTAGAGCCTCGCCGGCAGCTTCGCGGCGTCGGCGCCGTCGCGGGGCGTCGCGAGGAGAAAGAGGCCGGCCTCGCTCGGCGCGACGGAGAAGCCCGCGCGGCCCAGCGCGGCCGCGAGCTTGCGCCGCTGCTCGCCGAGGTGGCGCCGGAGCTCCGCGAGGTAGCCCTCGACCTCGCGGGCGGCGGCCTCGTCGGCGGGCCATCCGGCCTCCTTGCGGAAGGCGGCGAGGAGGTGCTCGGCGGCGCGGCGCGCGGCGGGGGCGGCCGGAGCGAGCTGCCGCGCCTCGATCCGGGCGAGCAGCTCGGCGTCGTGGCCGGCGCAGAAGCCGATGCGAAGCCCGCCGGCGGCGAACTCCTTCGAGACCCCGGTGAAGGTCAGCACGCGGCCGCGGGCGCCCGGGACGCGCTCCTCGAGCGGCGCGGGGCTCGCGAGCGGGCGGCGCGGCGGCTCGCGCAGGTCGAGGAGGCCGAAGATCTCGTCCGAGAGGACGACCGCGTCGGCCCGGACGGCCCACTCGACGGCGGCGAGCAGCTCCTCCTCGCTCTGGTAGGCGCCGCTCGGGTTGCCCGGCTGCGCGAGGAGCAGCGCGTCGGCGGAGATTCCGGCGAGCTCCGAGGCGCCGACCCGGTGGCCGCGCTCCGGCCGCGTGGGGACGCGGACGACCTCGCCGCCGGCCAGCGCGACGAGCGCGGGGAAGATGCCGTAGTGGCCGTCCGGCAGCGCCACGCGGGGCCTGCGGCCCAGCCGGGCCCCGATGGCGCCGACGGCGTCGGCGAGCAGCGGCACGACGCCGGTCCCGACCGCGATCTCCTGCGGCGCCACCTCGATGGCGCGCGTCGCCTGGAGGTAGGCCGCGACGGCGGCCCGCAGCCCCGTGGCGCCCGGCGCGCCAGGCGGCTCGAGGAGGCCCGCGAGGAGCCCCGCGAGCAGCCCCGCGGGGACGCGGTGCTCGTTCTCGCCGTAGTCGAGCCGGATCAGCTCGGGGTCGCTCTCGTCGAACGGCGGCGGCGCGAAGGCGGGGAGCTCGCCCGCCGCCTCGATCCGTGCGCTGAAGGGGCGCGTCACCGCCTCGCCCTGGGAAGGCGCGGCGGACGGGGCCGCGAGCTCCGCGCCCCGGGCGGGCCCCGCCTCCCCGCGGCCGAGCCGAATCTGGAAGGCGAGCGCCTGGGCGAGCTTGCGGGCGTGGAACGCCTCGGCGACGGCGCTGATGCGCGAGTAGGTCGACTCGGCGGCGACGGCGAGCCGCCGCGTCAGCGCGGCCGGCCCGAGCAGGAGCGTCGCCGCGAGCCCGGGTGGCATCTCCTCGCCGGACAGCTCGGCGAGCAGCACCGGGCACTGCTCCGGCGGGCGCCCCGCGCAGAGCCGCTCGAGGGTCTCGTTCTGGTACGGCGTCGGAGAGAGGCCGAGCTCGCCCGTCTCGTCGAAGACGACCCAGGTCGGGCCGCGCGCCAGCTCGGCCATCGCGGCGGCGTCTTTTCGCTCGGCCCCCTCGGCGTGGAGGAGCGCCACCTTCGGCCGCAGGGTCCGGGCGAGGGCCGCCAGCTCGGAGAGCGTGTCGTTGCCCTCGACCAGCACGCAGCCGGCCTTGCGGATGGCGGGGCCGTAGACGGGCAGGAGGTTGCGCGAGACCAGCACCGGGTCGCCGGGATCGCAGAGGGCGAGGAGCAGCTCGTGGCAGAGCTCGCCCCGGGCGGGGCCGACGAAGAGCTCTTCGGGCCCGTGGCGCACGTCGAAGAACTTCGAGAGGTAGGCGGCGAGATCGGCCCGGAACGAGGGGCTGCCGCGCTCGTGGACATAGGGGAGGCGCGGCCTCCGCTCGAGCGCCTCGGCGAAGGCGACGGCGAAGCCCATCCGCTCGCCGGAGGCGCCGGTCAGGTCGAGCTCGCGCCTCATCCACGCCATCCCCGCGCGGTCGATCACGGCCGAGAGCTGCTGCAGCGCCCGCGGGTGCTGCAGCTCGGCCTCGTAGACCCAGAGGTCGTGCCAGAGCTCGCCCGCCGCGCTTCGCACCCGAGCGGCGGTCCGCGCGTTGATGGGCTCGGTCGAGTGGCGGCCCAGGAAGAACTCGAAGTCGATGCCGACGCTCCGCTCGAGCTTCGTCAGCCCCGCGATGTCGGTGTCGGCGGCCTGGCGGACGCGGCTGCGCCAGACCTCGCGCGGCCGGTAGCCCCGCTTCGTGAACATGACCTCGATGACCTTGCGGCCGGGCCGGCCCGCCAGGTTGAAGAAGACCTTCCCCGTCGGCGCGAGGCAGGGGATGGCGCCGTCGAGCGCGGCCGCGATGAGCCCGAGGCCGTACTGGTCCTCGAAGACGCCCTGGAGCTCGCAGTAGTTGCCGAGGTCGTAGAGCGTGTGGACGTCGCTCGCCTCCGAGAGGTCGCGCAGGCTCAGGTTGGGATCGGGCTTCAAGACCTGCGGGATGCTGCCCAGGATCACGTCGGCTCGCAGCCCTCGCTGGCGCGGCAGCGCGAGGAGGTCGCTCTGGCCGAACTCGAGCCGCTCGAAGAGCAGCCGCCGCTCGGAGTCCTTGCCGACGTCGATGAGCGGCTCGCCGTCGGGGTCGTAGCTGTTCAGGTAGGCGTTGAGCTCGGAGAGGACGACCGCCTGGGGGTTCAGGTCCAGGCCGACGAGCCGGCGCAGCCCCGTGAAGCGGGCGAGCGCGATGGAGATCCAGCCCGTCCCGGCGCCGAGCTCGATGACGGTCTTGTCCTGCCAGACCTCGGGCGGCTGCCGCAAAAGCCCTTCGAGGAAGGTGTAACCCCAGGACTCCGGCTGGAAGACCGAGGGGAGGGTGGCGACGTCCAGCGTGCGCGTCGTCAGGCCGATGGTGATGCGCAAGGTCTCGATCCGAATCGCGCTCTGCTCGTCCGGGGGGCGCGACTGCAGGTCGCGCAGCACGGCGAGCCCGAACGGGCGGGTCCGCTCGTCCCGCAGCGCTCCGTGGAGCGCCTTGACGACCTCGTAGGCGGCCTTGGGGCCGCGCCGCGCCTCCTCCCAGGCGAGCCGGCCGCCCTCCTCGACGGCCCGCGCTCGGGTCTGGGCGGAATCGGACCCGAGCCAGTCGGCGCCGAGCTGATCGAAGCCGCTCACCCCTGCGGTCGTAGCCTCCCCGCGCGCGGGCGTCAATCGACGAGGGGCGGCGCGCCGGCGGAAAAATTGACCCCGCGCGACTGGCCCGTAGCATGGCGTCACTTCACGGAGGCACGCCATGCCGGACACGCCGTCGCTCCTCGTTCCCGCTTCAAGCCCGCGCCGGGCCGTCACGGCCACCCGCCGGGCCTTCGTCTCGCCCGCCGCGGAGACGCTCGACCCGGAGCAGGTCTACGACGCGGACGAGGTCGGCGCCGTCCTCGTCGAGGACGGCCGCGCGCTCGCGCTC
>JAJXUD010000074.1 GCA_021783235.1 Myxococcales bacterium
TAGTGGATCGGGCGAGCGTCGAGCCCCGCTGCCCAAGTCGACCTCAGTTCACCCGAAGCCAATAGCTCGTCCGGATGCCGCCGCCGCTCGCCCATTTTGCTCGATCCGGTTGCCCGACAAGCTCTATTCTATGGCCATGAGCCCGCGGAGCTCTACCGAAAGCTCATTGTCGGCACTGCGCGGATGACGAGTTCATCGAGAGCTTGGCGGGTAACGCCCTCGACGAAGAGGGAAGAAGCCAAGCTGATCTGCCTGCGGATCCTTTGCGGTCTTGTTCTCGGGCAAGCGGCTGCCTGTCGTCCGAAAAGCCATTCCCCACCGTCGCATTGGAAAGACGCCGTCCAATCGGCAATCGTGGGGCCCGCTTGTCTGCAGATGATCGGCCATTCCTTTCGACGGATTGTGGTAACGACCCCGCGGACGCCCATCGGGACGACCGCCGTGGATCCCACGGATCCAGCCCTTCCGCCGGCCATTCGTTCGTTGCACCCACGCCGAATCACTGTGTCGCCCACAGAAGTGGACATCGAGCTCGGCACGTACAATCCCACGGAGATCAAGGACGAGCTCGACGGCTACGGCATTGTCTGCAGCTTGGGCCGCTTCAGCAATGACTTCTTGAAATCGGATGGTGGCACTTACCTGCAGCCACTCGGTTCAGGGCTTTGGAGCTATGAGGGACACTTGTGACCCAGATCCCTGAGCACACTGGGCGAGCTCCTCGACGGCCGGACTCTTCGCTTTGATCGAGCGGCTGATCAACGGTCTCCTTGGTTTCTACGCCCTGGGCCTGCTGGTCCCACGCTTTGTACTTGGTTGGGGGCTTGGGATGGCAGTCGCGAATGCGGCCATCTACCTGGGCCTCAACCGGTTGCCTGGAGGTTCCGTCTCGGGCCGGCGCCACCGGGTCTCCTCAATGGCGACGCTGCTGCTTCCCCTGATCACGGTTCCGATGATCTTCGCGGTAATGCCGGCGAACCCGAGCCCCGGCGACCCGTTCCCGGGAGGATTGCTGGAGTTCTTGCTGCGCTACGGCTGGAAGGTGATCGTCGCCTCATGCATCATCCGGTTGCCCTTCCTGCTGGCGTCGGCCGCCGCCCTCCGCAGGATCAGGGTGGGCTGTTGCGGTGTCGTGTTGGCGGGTCTGCTGGAGCCCGGATTGAGCCTCGTCTTCATGAGCGTCCTTTACCCGTCATATCGCTGACCTCGACGAGGGCGGCCTGCCGTGGAGCTCCGTCCGTGCGGGCGCTACTTTCCTCTTCTGGAGGGTGGACCCAGGGTCAATGTGACGATGGAACAGGAGTTGGTGGGCCTCGAGCTGCAGTACTGGCTGGCGATCCGGGGCGGCGACGCCGCGCTCCTCGCGCGCCTCAGCAGCAACCCTTGCGTCGTCACGGGCGCCCAGGGCGTGGGGCGTCTCGACCGGGCGACGCTCGCGGCCGTCGCGATGGCTTGCGAGCCCCAAGCGAATGCGGTCGCCGGGGCGCAAAGGGTGCTGCGCTTGGGCGTGAGGGGCACTGGCAGGCTGCTGCAGAAGGGCCTGATACGGCGGCTTGGTAGATGGGTGGCTCCAGCGCGACGGGCCAACGCTGAGCTTCCTCTGGAGCTCTGCCGCTTGCGTTCTTCGTGCTACAAGGGCGCGATGGGGAGGCAAGCCGTCATCGTGCTCTACGTGCTCGCGATGGTCGCCATGGTCGTCGCCGTGGACGTGCTGTTCTTCCGGCACCGGTTCACGGAGCGGTTGATGGCGAACGTCGGGATCGTGCTGGTCTTCGGCGCGTTCTACCTGAGGTTCCTGCGCCGCTAGCCCGGGAGCGCGCTTGACGGCGATGAGCCGGCGTTGCCGCCGAGCGGGCGCGCATGGGAGTCCCCTAGATCGGCGGTGGCTCCTCCGCAAGCCAGATTCGCCGTCCAATCTCCGGTAGAGTGGCGGCCCGCGCCGCCGCTACCTTCGCGCCATGCTGCCCACCCACGCCGAGATGCTGCGCGCCTTCTCCTCGCGCGACCCCTCCTACGAGGGCGTCTTCTTCACGGCGGTGAAGACCACCGGAATCTTCTGCCGCCCGACCTGCGCCGCCCGCAAGCCGCTCGCTCGGAACGTCGAGTTCTTCGGGCGCGCCCGCGACGCGCTGGCCGCGGGCTACCGGCCCTGCCTGCGCTGCCGTCCGCTCGGCCGGGCGGGCGAGGCGCCCGCGTGGCTGCGGCCGCTGCTCGACGAGCTGGAGCGCGCGCCGGGGCGCCGCTGGAGCGACATGGAGCTGCGCGGGCGGGGCCTCGAGCCGGCGCGGGTGCGCCGCTGGTTCGTCGCGCAGCACGGGCTCACCTTCCACGCCTACGTGCGCGCGCGCCGCCTCGGCCGCGCGCTGGGCTTTCTGCGCGAGGGAGGCGACGCCACCGAGGCGGCCTTCGAGCACGGCTGGGAGTCGCTCTCGGGCTTCCGCGACGCCTTCCAGAAGCGCTTCGGCGCGACACCGGGCAGAAGCCGCGGGCGCGCCCAGGTCACCGGCTGCTGGGCCCCCTGGGGCCGATGGTGGCGGCGGCCACGGATCGCGGCCTCTGCCTGCTCGAGTTCGCCGACCGGCCCCTGCTGCCGCGCGAGCTGGGGGCGCTCTCGGGCCGCGGCGCGCCGGCGCTGGGCGACCACCCGTTGCTCGACCGGCTGGAGGCGCAGCTCGACCAGTACTTCGCGGGGAGCCGCCGCGCCTTCGACCTGCCGCTCGACGCCGGGGGCACGCCCTTCCAGCGCGAGGTCTGGGCCGCGCTGCGCCTCATCCCGTACGGCGAGACCATCTCCTACGCGGAGCTGGCGCGACGGGTCGGCCGTCCCGAGGCCCGCCGCGCGGTGGGCGCGGCCACCGGGCGCAACCCGCTGTCCATCGTGATCCCCTGCCACCGGGTGGTGGGAAGCGACGGCGCGCTCACGGGCTACGGCGGCGGGCTGTGGCGAAAGAAGCTCTTGCTCGAGCTCGAGCGGAGGCCGGTCAGCGCTGGAGCGCGCGCTCGAAGTCGGTGAGCCAGCGCTGCACCTTGCGGGCGTTCGCGACGCCCATGCGCAAAAGCTGCTTCTGGGCGGGGGGTAGCTTCTCGAGCTGGAAGTCCTGGTAGGAGTACTGCGCGCCGCTCTTCACGAGCGCGGGCTCTCCGGCGGGAACGGGGGTAGTGAGGAGCTCGTGGATCGCCTGGACGAGCATCGGGGTGAAGCGCTCGCCGGGGTGGGAGATCTCGCGGTAGGCGGCCTGGAAGTAGGGCGAGAGCCGGGCGTAGGCCTCGGCGGCTTGGCGCGGGTCGATTGCGGTGACCAGCTCGGTGATGGCGTCGTAGCGGGCGGTCGACTCGGGGGCCTGGACCAGCTTCCCGTCGCCCGTGACGGCGCTGAAGTCCTTGTTGGGAACGAGGAAGGTGAGGACGGGGCGGGGGCGCTCGCCCTCGGCCACCCGGTGGGTGGCGGCCACCAGGCGGGCGACGAGGTGAGGCTCGTGGAGCCAGCTCGCCCACTCGGGCCGGTTGGAGAGGCCGCCGGCGGCGCGCTCGAGCTCGGTCTTCGCGGTGACGCCGCCGGGCGGAGGCGGAAGCTCGCTTGCGTCCTCGCCGGCGTCGGTCGCCGCGGGCGGGGGCAAGGCGGCCGTCGGGGCGGACGGCGGCGGCGGGGGAGGGCGGCTCTGCCAGTAGGCGTAGGCGGCGATGCCGGCGACGACCGCCAAGACCGCGATCGCCACGGCGCTGTTGGTCCTGCGCTGCGCCGCGTCGCGCCGGGCACCCGGGTACTTCTCGTCGGCCATGGCAGGCTTCCTCCTCGCCCCACAACCTGCCAGCTTAGGATCTATTCCCAGTGAGCGCTCGGTCTCGGCGACCCCTCGAGGGCCGTGAGGAAATCGCCCGAATGGGATCATGGAGGGCTGGGATGGGCGAACTGCTCGCGGAATCGTCCATCACTCACCGCGCTCACCGCCGCCGGAGGAAGGTCATGGCCGCGCGAGGTCCTTCGCGATCGCCGTCTCCGGAGAAGAGAGTCAGGCCGCCGTCGGTCGCCGTGAACCGAAAGGTGAACTCGCACCCGGCGTCGGAGCAGGGCGGACAGATCTTCGTGGTGACCAACCGGTGGCCGTCGACGCGGTATCGGTCGATCTCGCACGTCGGCGGGTCGTCGAGCGAGGCCTGCCCGGGGGATTCGAAGTTGGTCTCGCTGTGCATCTCCCCTCGGCCCAGGCGCAGGGCGCCTCGGGCCGACCGCGGCGGCACCGGTTCGGCGCTCTCGAAGCGAGCCAGGACGTACGTTCCCTCGGCGATCCCACCGCCCGACGGGTCCGGGAGCGCGGTCGTGACCATCGGCACCACGGGAGCAGCCGCGGGAATCGCGACGTCGCAGCAGGAGGCGCTCGAACGATCGGGTGGCGACGGGGGGCGGACGAACCGCCAGGCCTCCCATCCCGCGTCGGTGTCGGCGACGAAGACGTCGATCGCCCCGAGCCCGCGGATCGCGTAGAAGCGAGCGCCGAGCGCCTCCAGGGAGGATGACGGCGCGGGAGCCTCGCCGGCGGGCGGTGCGATCTGGACGATCAGCGGCCCGCCGATCCCGCCGTTGCGCATCAAGCGGACGCGCAGCCGGGCGTCGGGAGGGTGCGCCTCGAGGTCCGCGGCGATCGTTCGCGCCACGTCCAGGGTGGCGCTGTTCCCGTAGCAGATCTGCACGGGGCCGGTCCCGAGACAGCCCTCGAAATCCTCTCGCAGGGCGGCGAGGAACACGCTCGTCGTCGCGGCGATGACCAGCGCGCCGGACAGCGCGGCGACGACCCGCGGGCCGGCCGGGAGCCGGGGGAGCCAGACGATCTTTCCCACGAGCACGGCGAGCATCAGGATCGCGAAGAGCGTGCCGATCGCGCCGAACGATAGACCGGTGAGCAGGAGCGCATGGCCGGCGCGCCGAACGGGGCCGAGATCCAGGAGCTTGAAGACGAGTGTCCTCGTCACGGTCGCGTCGCCTCCTCAGGCCAGCCGCGTGTCAGTCAAAAATCAGGCGCGAAGCTCGAGTTCGAACCCTACCAGCGTTGGGGGAGAGGGAGGAAACTCGCGGGCGTGGCGTCCTGTCCGCGGTTCGGCACCGGTACGCCCGACGGTGAGTTCGTCCGTCTGCCCTTCACGGGTTCTGCAATGGGGCCCAGGTCCTGTAGACTCTGCTGGTCAACGTGGAAGCCGTGCGGATTCCCATCGAAAGCTTGAGCCCCGAGGCCCTCGACCGGCTGGTCGAGGAGCTCGTGACCCGCGACGGCACCGACTACGGCGAACAGGAACGGACGGTGGCCGAAAAGAAGCGCTCCGTCCTCCGGCGGCTTTGGAGCGGCGAGCTCGCCCTCACCTTCGAGCCCAGCTCGGAGAGCTGCAACCTGATTCCCGGAGACGCCACGAGGTGAGGGGCGCTCGGGTGACGAGGCCGGTCGGTGACGGACAATCCCTCCCGATGGCCGATCATCGCTTGGCCCACTTCTCCTCGGGGATGCTTCGATCGTTTGACCCCCGGCTGCCTGGTTGGGTAGAGAACGCGCTGGCGGGACGTGACCGCGCCGGCACCTCTCGGTCGAGGACACCATGAGATCACCCTTCGCTTGCCTCTGTGTCGCATTGCTTGGCCTTTCGGGCGTGGGTTGCTCAGGCGGCGGAAGCGGCCGCTCCTCGGACGGCGGGAGCTCGACGGGGGGCGGCACCGGCGGTTGCTCGTCGAAGGCCGCCGCGACCTCCTTCCCCGTGGGCACGGCGCCCGAATCGGTGGCGGTTGGCGACTTCAACGGGGATGGCCATCCCGACCTCGCGGTCACGAACGGTGGCGTTGGCAGCGACAAGACGGTGAGCGTCCTCTTGGGCACGGGCACGGGGAGCTTCGGACCCCAGGCCACCTTCGCGGTGGGGACGTTCCCCTCCTCCGTGGCGGTGACCGACCTGAATGGGGATGGTCATCTCGATCTGGTGGTGGCGAATGCCGGCGACAACACGGTGAGCGTTCTACTGGGCACGGGGACGGGGAGCTTCGCGGCGCAGACGACGTTCGCCGTGGGTGCGAGTCCCGAATCGGTGGCGGTGTCCGACCTCAACGGGGACGGCCATCCCGATCTGGTCGTGGCGAATGGGAACGACAACACGGTGAGCGTTCTCCTGGGCACGGGGACGGGGAGCTTCGGCACGGCGACCCCCTTCCCCGTGGGCCAGGCGCCTTTCTCGGTGAAGGCCGCCGACTTCAACGCGGATGGCCACCCCGACCTTGCGGTGGTCAACCTGCACAATGGCACGGTGGGCGTTCTCCTGGGCACGGGAACGGGAAGCTTCGGCGCGCAGACCGCCTTCGCCGTGGGCCAGCTCCCCCTTTCTCTAGCGGTGTCCGACTTCAACGAGGACGGTCACCTCGACCTCGCGGTGGCGAACCAGCTCGGCGCCTCACCGGGCACCGCGGTGAGCGTCCTTTTGGGCACAGGGGACGGAGGTTTTGGCGCGCAGACCGGCTTTGGCGAGGAGGCGATTCCCCGTCGATCGCCGTGGCAGATTTCAACGGAGATGGTCACCAGGACCTCGTGACGGCCAATGCCGATGACACGGTGGGCATCCTCTTGGGCACGGGGACGGGAAGCTTCGGCGCCCCGACCTGGATCGGCGTGGGCCGGAACCCCCAGGCGGTGGCGGTCTCCGACCTCAACGGGAATGGCCATCCGGATCTCGTGACGGCAAACCAGGACGACGACACGGTGAGCGTCCTGCTCGATGTCTGCAACTGAGACGTTCGAGTCGTAGTGCCTCGCGCTCGGGCGCGCAGCGGCAGAGCGCCGGGCAGCGTACCGCCAGCTCTTCGCGAGGCCGCTCACGGCGACCCTTCGCGCCCGGCGGTCGGACATCGTCGAGGGCGCCTTCCACGGCGACGTCGGCTGGGCGCTACGGCGCGCGCTCCGCCAGGCAGCCGCACGGCCCTCGCTCACCGATTCCGGACCTTTTCCTCCCCCGTCGGCAGCCCCCCTCCAGTCGCCGTTACGGGCAGACGAGGTTGCGCAGCGGGCCGCGCAGCCGCTGGTGGTGGCGGAACTCGACCTTCAGGGCGCTCGCGTCGTTGTCGATGGTGTGGAACTGCGAGCCGTCGGCCATGTCGAGGAAGACGCAGCCCTCCTCCTCGGCGCCGGAGGGCAGGGCGTAGGCCGGGTCGGTCATGTGCCAGAGGGTCACCACCACGCCGGTGTCCATGTCGACCTTGGCGATGGTCATCCGGGAGTCGAGCTGCGAGGTGTACAGGTGGTTCTCGAACATCTTGGCGCCCTGGATGTCGGGGAGCTCTTGGCTGAGCGGGATCGTCGAGAGGTAGTTGGCGCTCAGGTCGAGCAGGTAGAGGGCGGGGGTGGGGGACCAGTTCGCGATGACGAGGTGCTGGTTCGGGTTGTCGACGGCAACCCAGGGCACTCCGGCGTTCATGAGGCTCGTCGAGAGTGGCCACGACTGGAGGTAGTTCAGGTTCGTGTCGAACTGGGCGATGCGCGGGTGGGTGTACGCCGTGGTCTCGCCCAAGCCGCTGTCCTCGAAGCCGGCGTAGATCCAGCCGCCGTCGGGGGAGGCGGCATAGTCGACGTCGCCGATGTGGTCGTCGTGGTCGGTGAGCGAGATGCTGAGCGGGATGGCCGAGCTGTTCGTGGCGAGAGAGTTGTACTGGAGGTCGGTCTTGTTGAAGCCGAACTGGAACGAGAAGTAGAAGTCGGTCCCGTCGGTGGTGACGCCCTGCGAGGCGTAGTACGCGCTGGTGCCCGTCAGCGTCGTCAGGCCGACCTGCTGCCAGACCTCGTCGTCCATCTGGGTGATGAAGTCGACCACCGCCTGCCCGCCGTCCACCGGGTCGCCGCCGTCGGCCGCGCCGCCGCCGTCGAGGCCGCCGGGCTCGAGCTCGGCGATGAGCGACTGAAGCTGCGCGGCGCTCAGCGTCGAGAAGGCCTGCTGGCTCGTGCCCATCGGGTACGGCGTGATCTGCGTACCGTTGGCCGCGGTGCCGTCGGCGTCGAGGCTGTAGAGGAAGACGAGCAGGTGGGTGAGCTCGCTGCTCGGGTGGCAGGTCTGCGGCGAGGCGAGCTGCCAGGGGGAGACGTAGGGGGCGCCGGGCGTCGGCGCGAAGTCCACGCCGGCGACGCTGAAGGTCACGGTCTCGCCGGGGAGGTAGTCGAAGCTGCCCGCGTCGCTGGTGTAGCCGGACTGGGTCGGCGTGCGGAAGTGGACGCCCGCGATCGGCCCCGGGTAGGGGCCGGTGCCTCCGACGAGGACGCCCGCGAGCCCGCCGCCCCCCGCGTCGGGAGCGCCGCCCGTCGAGGCGCCGCCGCTGCCGCCGCCCGTGGAAGAGCCGGTGGTCGTCCCGCTCGTGGAGCCGGTCGCCGAACCACCGGTGGATCCGCCCGTCGCGCCGCCCCCCGAGGAGCCGCCGGTCGACGAACCGCCGGTCGTCGTGGCGCCGGAGCCGCCCGTCGCGCCGCTCCCCCCGCCGGCGCTCCCGCCCGTGGTTCCCGATGTGGCGCTGGAGGTGGCGCCCGCGGTGCCGGCGGTCGTCCCGGGGCCGCCGTCCGTGGTGGCGCTGCTGCCGGAGCAGGCGAGGCAGGAAGCGGCGATTCCGAGCCAGAGCGTGGTGCGCATCCGGCGGGCGTACCATGCGCCCGCTGGGCCGCCAAGGGCACGGCCGGCGGGCTCTGCGCGCTCGGGCCAGTCCGGGCCGGGATGGTCCGCTCGCCCCAAGGGGCGGTCCGTGACGGACAATCCCTGTCGATCGTGAAGCACCGAGAGCTCACCCTCTGGACCGAAGCCCCAGCGCTGCTTCAGGCGCAAGGCTCCCCGCGTCTCGAAGGCGGGAACGCGCGCGGTCTTGCTCGCGGAATCGTCCGTCACGTCACCCGAGCGTCACCTCGCGGCTCTGCCAACCCGGCGAACGGCGGCGCGCGCGGGGGCCGTGTCGCCGCACGGACCCGACGCGGCGAGTTCGCCGCCACAAGTGGCGGCGCGCCCGAAGGCCCTGTCGTAGCCGCGCGACCGAGAGACGACTCGCCTCGCCCGCGAACCGCCACGCCGCGCGAGGATGCCGCCGCCGAGAGCGGTCGGACCGCCGGACGGCGCCAGGGCGACGGCGAGCAGCTCGAAGGCGTCGCCGAACGCAGCGAACGTGTCGGCGATCTCATCGCTCTCGTCGGCGCACTCGCCGCGATCGGCGACAGCCTCATCGACATCGCCGACACGTTCGCGCAGGTAGGCGCCACGCCACGAGAGCCCGCCGCCACGCCGGCGGTGGGCGGCGTCACGCCCATCGCGCGCGGCGGTCCGCTCGACGACAGAAGCGCCATGCTCACGCGGGCCGGCGGAATCGACGAGCGGCCAGCCGACACTCTGGCCGACGGCAGCGCCAGGCTCCGTGATCTCGCCGCCATGGAGGCGGAGCCCGCCGGGCCGCTCGCTGTGTGTGGCGACAGCCGGCGCGAACGTGGCGGTCGGGACGGCGATGGTGGCGCCACATCCGATGAAATCGGCGACACGCGCGCGCGACCGTGCGATCATGGCGCGCGACCGAGCGACAGGCGCCCGAGGAGGGACGACGCGCATGTGCCCAATTGCCGCCGAGCACCTCGCGCTCGGGGGCGCCGCCGGCGGAGCGCCGGGCAGCGGACCGCCAGCTCTCCGCGCCGGGCGCAGCGGCGCGCGCCCCGCGCGTCTTGAAGTGTCCCGGTGGTTTCAGTGAGCACGCCGGGGGGGCCTCTCTCCCGATGGACGGGGATGGCGCTGCGTCGTTGTCGGTCGGGCTGGCTAGATCCGCTCGGCGGACTTGGCTTCGATCCAGCCCTCGAGGCCGTTCGCGAGGCGGACCTGGGCGAGGCCGGCCTCGGTCCGCTCGAGGCGGACCTTGGTGCCCTCGTGCAGCTCGAAGGTCGCGCGCAGGGAGCGGTCGGGGCCGGTGTGGACCTCTGCCACGGGGGCGGTGACGACGGCGTAGGGCTCGGCGCGGGTGGCGCGGGCGCCGAGGGACAGGGCGAGGGCGGCGAGGGCGAGGGCGCCGCTCGCGAGGCCGAGGCCGCGGCGGCGCCGCCAGAAGAGGGCGACGCCGGTGAGCCAGAGGAGGGCGAAGCTCCAGCCGAGCGGCGCGACGGGGAGGCCTCGCAACAGCCGCTGGAGAGGGCCGTCGCCGAGCTCCTCGCCGACGACCTTGTCGAGCCGCCGCTCGCGGAGCCGCTCGAGGTTCTGCCGGACGTCGCCGTCCCAGGGGGCGAGGGAGAGGGCCCGCTCGAGGTGGAGGACGGCCTGGCCGAGGTCGCCGGCCTGGGCGGCGGCGGTGCCGAGGTCGTACTCGAGGTCGGCGCTCTCGGCGCCGCCGGCGAGGGCGGCGGCGTAGCCGCGCTCGGCGGCGCCGTAGTCGCGCGACTCGTAGGCGTGGGCGGCGTCGCGCAGCGTCGCGGCGATGGGGGCGGCCGCGAGGGCGAACGAGAGGGCGAAGGCGATCACGCGGCCCTCCGGGAGAGCCCGGTCCGCTCGAGGGCGTCGAGGGCGAACTCGGTGGACGAGAGCAGGTCGTGGCCGTCGGAGGAGCCGCGGGCGCCGGGGGCGTAGCGGCGGAGCTCGCAGGCCTCGAGCGCCCGGACGGCGGCGCGGGCCGCGGCCTCGCTGGCGCCGAGGCCGACGAGCTTCTCGCGCAGCTCGGCGTGGGCGAGGCCGGCGATGGGGCCGCCGGTCCGGTCCTCGAGGTAGCCGACGAGGGCCCGGGTGAGCTCGTCGAGCGCGCGCTCGGGCTCCTTGGCCTCGAGCAGCGCCTTCGCGGCCTTGAGCCGCTTGCGGGCCGAGCGGTAGGCCCGCCGCTCGCGGGCGAGGGGCGCGAGCTCCTCGCGGCGGCGCCGCAGCCGCTCGGCGGCCCAGGCGAGCGCGAGGGCCAGCGGCGGCAGGACGAGGATCGCGGCGAGCGCCCGGTCGGGGAGCGGCGGCAGCCCGCCGACGGCGAGGGCGGGGTCGGGCCGCAGCGGCCGGTAGCTGGCCTCGAGGACGTTCTGGCCGGCGGCGGCCCCGCTGCCCTGGCCGCCCACCGCGGGGACGACCCGCAGCGAGAAGGCGGGGGTCCGCTGCGTCGAGTAGCTGCGGCTCTGCGGGTCGAAGGTCGAGAGCTCGAGGCTCGGGATCTCGAACTCGCCGGTCCGCTGGGCGACGACGACGAACTCGGACTTGCGGATGCCCCCGAACCGGTCGCCGTTCACGGACGCCTTGTCGGTCGAGGTGGGGTCGTAGACGCGCAGCCCGGGGATGGCGGGCAGCTTCGGCAGGACGAGGGCGTGCAGGTTTCCGCTCCCCTCCACTGTGAGGGTCAGGCTCGCCGGCTCGCCGACGGAGATCTGCGCGGGCTGGAGCTGCGCCGACAGCCGCCAGTCGCCGACGTTGGAGGTCGAGAAGCCCGGCGGGGCGCCCGGCGGCAGCGGCAGCACCTCGACCTCGATGGGCTGCGTCGCGCGGTGGAGCCGGCGCCCCCGGAAGAAGAGCCCCCCCGCCGAGATGTCCGCCTCGGCGGCCCCGATGCTGATCTTCCCCGAGCGGCTCGGGAAGAGCGCCTTCTTCTTGATGAGGTAGACCTGGTAGGGGACGCCGCCGACGTTCTGGATCGTGGGCATCGGGTGGGTGGGGCTCTCGAGCTCCTCGCCCCAGAAGCCGTCGAAGCCGGGCAGCTTCACGTCGTCGAACTCGCTCACGTCGACCCGGGAGAAGAGGCGGATGGTCCAGGTGAGCTCCTGGCCGAGGTAGACGCGCCGCCGGTCGACGCCGGCGGCGAGGAAGACGTCCTGCCCGGTCGGCGGGCGGGCGCCGCCGAACATCTGGTTGAACGGATCCTCCCCGTCGTCGCCCCCCTGGCCGAACGGATTGGGCATGCCGAAGAACGAGAACGGGCTCTGGGCGCGCTGGCGGCCGCGCGGCTGGCTCGGCGTCCCCTGGCCCGCGGGCAGGATCTTGAGCCGCAGGGGCGGCCCCCGGTAGGCCTGCCCGTCGACCACGACCACGGCCGGCGGCAGGGTCACGTCGCCCTGGCCGACCGGCTGGTAGCTCGTCCGGTAGGTCTGCGAGCGGGTGACGCTCATCCCGCCCGACCCGATGGAGATCGAGGAAGACTCGGAGGTGGAGGTGCCGAGCTCGCGGAGCTTCGGCGAGCTCGGCAGCTCGATCCGCTGCACGGAGCCGTTGCCGCGGATGGTCACCGTCACCGAGAGCGTGACGGTCTGGTCCAGCCCCACGAGGTCCTGATCGAGCTCGGCGCCGACGTCGACCGCGGCGCCGGCGCGGGCGCTGGAGGCGAGGGCGAGGCAGGCCGCCGCCAGGAGGGCGCTACCAGTCCTTGTCGACATCCTTGGCCCTCTGGTGCTTGAGGCGGAACTTCCAGAGCTGGAGGTTCTTCTCCCGCTGCCGCAAGGCGTCGAGGAGCTGCTCGGCGCGCTGCTGGTCGAGCGGCTGCGCCTGCGCCTCGGCCTGGTTTCGACCCGCGGCGCCCCCGTCCCGCTCGGCGAGCGGCTTCTCTTCGCTCGCGCCGCCGTCGCGCCCGCCGTCCTGCGCCTCTGGCGGCGGCTCGGTCCCGCCGTCGGCGCTGCCGCCGTCGCTCGGCCCGCCGTCGCCGCCGCCCTGGTCGTTCTGCTTGCCGCCGCCGCCGTCGGAGGCGCCCCCGTCCGAGCCGCCGCCGTCGGCGCCGCCGCCCTGGCCGCCGTCGGGCTTCTGGTTCTGCGGGGAGCCGCCGTCTTCTTGGCCGCCGTCGGGCGGCCCTCCGTCCGGCGTGCCGCCGTCCTGGTCGGGGGGCGGGGCGAGGAGCAGCTCGAGGTTGTGGCGCGCGTCGTCGTTCGCGGGATCGAGCAGGAGCGCCCGCTGGTAGGCCTCGGCCGCCCGATCCTTCTCGCCGAGGTCCCAGAGGGCGTTGCCGAGGTTGTAGTAGTCCTTCGCCTCGAGCGCCGAGTCCTGGGCGGCGAGCGCGCTCTGGTAGGCGCTGCGGGCCTCGTCGCGCCGCCCGAGCTTGTAGAGGGCGTTGCCCCGATCGAAGTCGAGGACGGGCGAGTTCGGGGCGTCGAGCTCGGCCTGCTCGTAGCCGCGCAGCGCGTCGTCGTACTTGCCCTTCGCGTAGGCGTCGTTCGCGGCGCCGACGCGCGGGTCCGCCCGCGAGAAGAGGCCGGGGCCGTCCGGCGACGAGAAGAGGCCGCCGGCGTGCGCGGGAAGGGCGGCGAGGAGCGCCGCGAGCGGCAAGAGCCTCGTCACGCGGCCTCCCGCTCGCGCCGCCGCTCGGAGAGGACCGCGCCGAAGAGGAGGAGCAGGATCCCGGGGTAGGCGAAGGCCTGGTAGCGCTCGGCGTACTGCACGGTCAGGTGGCTCTCGAGCTCGGCCTTGTCGAGCCGGTCGAGCTCCTCGGCCACCGCCGGCACGCCGACGTCGCCCGCGGTGCTGTGGAAGTAGCGCCCCTGGGTCTTGCGGGCGATGGTCTCGAGCACCTCCTCGTTCAGCCGCGTCATCACCGTCTGGCCGAGCTTGTCGCGCTTGTAGCCCGCGAAGTGGCCGTGGTCGTCGTAGACCGGGATGGGCTCGCCCGTGGCGGATCCGATCCCGACCGGGTAGACGCGGATGCCGTCGTCCGCGAGCTGGCCGGCGGCGTCGTCCACGCCCGCCTCGTGGTCCTCGCCGTCGGTGAGCAGCACGATCGCGCGGCCGCGGGTGACGCCGCCGCCGCCGTCGAGGAGCTGCTTCGCCGTGAGCAGCGCCGCGGAGAGCGAGGTCCCCTGCTGGGGCACCGAGTTCACGTCGATGGCCTTGAGGAAGAGCTTCGCCGCGGCGTAGTCGGTCGTCAGCGGGCACTGCACGAAGGCGTCGGCGGCGAAGACCACGATGCCGACCCGGTCGCCCTTGAGCCGGTCCAGCAGATCGGCGAGCTCGAGCTTGGCGCGCGCGAGGCGCGAGGGGCGGATGTCCTCGGCGAGCATGCTGCGCGAGGCGTCGAGCGCGACCACCACGTCGATGCCGGTCCGCTTGGTGAGCTCGGTGTGCGTGCCGCACTGCGGCTGCGCGAGCGACAGGGCGACGGCGACGAGCCCGAGCGAGCCCGCCGACCCGCGCAGCCAGATGCGGGCCGGGCTTCGGCCGACGAGCGTCCGGGCGAGCGCCTTCTCGGAGAGCATCCGGCGGGTCGCGCCGATCCGCCGGATCGTGCGGACGGCCCAGAGGGCGGCGAGCGCGAGCCCGAGGCCCGCGAGCCAGAGCCGCTCGGGGTGGGCGAGCCGGAAGGGGACGCCGAGCCACTCGAGCTGGAGCGCGTGGCTCACGGGAACGGCCTCAGCGCGGTGGCCTGCAGGAGGATCCCGAGGGCCGCGAGCCAGAAGGCGGGGAGCAGCCAGTCGGCGAAGGTCTCCTTGTACTGCGCGTAGCGGGCCCCTTCGATGATCTTGCTCTTCTGCAGGTGGTCGAGGACGTCGCGGAAGCTCTTCTGGAGCGACTGCTTGTCCGTCGCGACGTACATCTTGCCGCCCGTGGTCTTCGCGATCTGCTGGAGCAGCTCGGGGTTCACGTCGATGTCGACCATCTGGTAGGCCGGCTCGCCGAAGAGGTTCTTGCCCACCGGGTAGGGGACCTTGCCGCCCTTGCCGACGAGGATCGTGTAGACCTTGATGCCGAGCTGCTTTGCCATCTCGGCGGCCTGCTCGGGGGCGATGTTGCCGGCGTTGTTGCCGCCGTCGGTGATGAGCAGCACCACCTTGCTCTTCGCGTCCGACTCGCGCAGCCGGTTGATGGAGGTGGCGAGCGCGTTGCCGATGGCGGTCCCGTCCTCGATGACGCCGCAGCGCACGTCCTTGAGGATCGACCGGAGGACGCCGTAGTCGAGCGTCAGCGGGCACTGGGTGTAGGCCTCGCCCGCGAAGACGACGAGCCCCACCCGGTCGTTCGTGCGGCTCTTGATGAAGTCGTCGATGACGTCCTTCGCGACGCTGATCCGGTCCTTCGGCTGGAAGTCGGCGGCGAGCATCGACGTCGAGATGTCGAAGGCGATGACGATGTCGATGCCCTCGACGCTGACGTCCTCGGCGGCCGAGGTCCGCAGCCTCGGGCGGGCGAGCGCCACCGCGCCGAGGGCGAGCGCGAGCGCGACGCAGGCCGGCGGGACGAACCAGAGGCGGGCCCAGCGGCCGCGCCGTCGCAGGAGCGGCAGGACCGCCGGGTGGCGGAGCGCGGGGCCTCGCCCCCGCCGCAGGATCGCGAGCCAGAGGACGAGCGGCGCGGCGAGCAGCAGCGAGAGCGCCCAGGGGTTCGCGAGCTCGAAGGTGGGGCTCACGCGGCGGCTCCGTTCGCGACTGCGCCGGCGGCTCCGTCGGGCGGCCTCGGGCGGCGCGTGCGCAGGATCGTCTGGCGCACGAGGTCGAGCGCCTGCTTGCAGTCGTCCGGCGTCGGCTGGGCCTTCGCGAACTTCGCGAGGTCGCCCTGCGCGCAGACCCACGAGACGTCGGCGAGCCGGAGCCCCGAGGTCGGCAGCCGCTCGAGCCGGTCGATCAGCTCGGCGGAGGTCATGTCGAGGGCGAAGATGCCGTAGCGGGCGCCGAGGTAGCCGCGCAGCGCCTCCGAGAGGCGCAGGTGGAACTCCTTCGCGCGGCCCTGGGAGGCGAGCCCCTCGGCCTCGAGCCGCGCGAGCGCCTCGAGCGCGAGCTCGTCCTCGGGCCGGGGCGGCGCGTCGGGGGCGGCCCTCGCGCGGGCCGGGCGGCGGCGCCACCAGACGATCCCGGCCGCGGCGAGCGCCAGCGCGCCGAGCGCTCCGAGCGCGATCCAGAGGAGGCGGAGGTTTCGGACGTAGAACGAGAGCGGCCCCGCGATGTCGCGCCGGCCGCGGTCCTTCGCGAGGTCGGGCGCGACGCCCTTCACCGTGGGGCCGGGCAGGCTGAAGTCGTGGCTCGCGCGGCCATCGGTCGCGACGAGCCCGAGGTCGGGGACGGTCCGGGAGTCGAGCTCGAAGAGGGCGAGCCGCAGGCTGAGCGTCGTCACCTCCCGCGTCCCCGCGGGCGCGGCCTCGGCCTTGGGAGGGGCGCCGACGATCACGAACGGCTTCAGCGACTGCTTCGGGGCGAGGCTCCAGCGCTCGCCGGGCGCGTGCTTGACGGTGACGGTGACGGTGAACGGCTCGCCGAGCCGCACCTCGCTCCGGTCGGCCTTGGCGGAGGCGGAGTCGGGTCCGGGCCAGGTGGAGGAGGGCGTGGAGCCCCCACCCTGGCCCTCCCCTGCTTGCGGAGGTGACGAGGGGGGCGGGGTTGCCGAGGGGGCCCCGCGCCCAGCGCTGCCGGGGGAGGCCGGCTGGGGGGGCGCCGAGAGCGCGACCGCGAGGGCGAGCGCGAGCGCCGTCACGCCCCGAGCCTCCGGGCCCGCCTGAGGAAGAAGCCGACGAGCGGCTTCACGTACTCTCCCTCGACGCCGAGCTCGACGTGGTCGATCCCGAGCCGCGAGAAGAGCTTCTCCCGCTCCTGCCGCAGGCCGCGGAAGGCGAGCGCGTACTCGGCCCGCACCGACGAGCTGCCGAAGTCGACGTGGGCGGTCTCGCCGCTCTCGGGGTCCTGCACGAGCACGACACCGGCGTCGGGCAGCCCCTGCTCCAGCGGATCCGAGAGGACGATCGGCACGACGTCGTGGCGCCGCGCCGCGAGCAGCAGCGGCAGCTCGTGGCGCCGCTGCGGCTCCAGGAAGTCCGAGACGACGAAGGCGATGGCGCGCCGGTGGAGCCCGCGCCGCAGGAAGGTCAGCGCCGTGCCGAGGTCGGTGCGCGGGCTCTGCGGCCGGTGGGCGAGGATCTCGGAGACGAGCCGCATCACGTGCTTTCGGCCCCGCTTCGGCGGTACGAACCGCTCGACCCGATCGGTGAAGAGGATGAGCCCCACCCGGTCGCCGTTCTGAACGGCGCTGAAGGCGAGGAGCGCCGAGATTTCGGCGGCGACCTCGGCCTTGCTCTTCTCGCCGGAGCCGAAGCCCACCGACGCCGAGGCGTCGACGAGGAGCATCACCGTGAGCTCGCGCTCCTCGGAGAAGACCTTGACGTAGGCGTCGTTCATCCGCGCCGAGACGTTCCAGTCGATGGCGCGGACGTCGTCGCCCGGCTGGTAGAGCCGCACCTCATCGAAGGCCATGCCGCGGCCCTTGAAGACGGAGTGGTACTGCCCCGCGAGCCGGTCGTTGACGGCGCGGCGGGTGGTGATTTCGAGCCGCCGGACGGTGCGGATCAGCTCGCTCGGCAGCATGGGCTTCTACGGGACCTCGACCCGTTCGAAGATGCGTTGCACCACCCGATCCGAGGTGAGCTCCTCCGCCTCGGCCTCGTAGGTGAGGGTGACCCGGTGGCGGAGCACCTCGAGCCCCACCGCCTTGACGTCCTCGGGCGTCACGAAGCCCCGGTGGCGCAAGAACGCGTGGGCGCGGGCCGCCGCGACGAGCGCCAGGGAGGCGCGCGGCGAGGCGCCCATCTGGATGGACGGCCGCAGCTCCTTGAGGCCGGCCTCCTCGGGCTGGCGCGTCGCGAAGACGAGCCGCACCACGTACTCCTTGATCTTGTCGTCGACGTAGACCTGGGAGACGGCGCCCCGGGCCCGCTGCACGTCGGCGGTGCCGATGACGCGCGCCGCCTTTGGCGGCACGGCCGCGCTCATCCGATCGATGATGGCCCGCTCCTCGTCGCGCGAGGGGTAGCCCACCTTCACGTGGAGCAAGAACCGGTCGACCTGCGCCTCGGGGAGCGGGTAGGTCCCCTCCTGCTCGATCGGGTTCTGCGTCGCGAGCACGAGGAAGGGATCCGGCAAGGAGAAGCTCTTCTCGCCGACCGTCACCTGCCGCTCCTGCATGGCCTCGAGCAGCGCCGACTGCACCTTCGCGGGCGCGCGGTTGATCTCGTCGGCGAGCACCAGGTTCGCGAAGACCGGCCCCTGCCGCACCGAGAAGCTCGCGGTGGCCTGGTTGTAGATCTGCGTGCCGACGAGGTCCGCGGGCAGCAGGTCCGGCGTGAACTGGATGCGCTGGAAGCGGCCGTCGATGGCCTCGCCGAGCGTGCGGATGGCGAGCGTCTTCGCGAGGCCGGGCACGCCTTCGAGGAGGACGTGGCCGCCCGTGAGCAGGCCCACGAGCAGCCGCTCCACCATGGCGCGCTGGCCGACGATGACCTTGTTCGTCTCGGCGAGCAGGCCGTCGACGAAGGCGCTCTCCCTGGCGACGAGGTCATTGAGGGCGCGGATGTCGGATTCCAAGGTTCGAAACCTCCCATGGGGGGCGAAGGGGCGGTGAGGATACCCGCCCCGCCGAAGCCCATCAACAGCCGAGCGGTCCGTCCATTCCCTTTCCAGGGAGCGGCGGTCCCCCTCCCGGGCCGTTCCCGCGGTAAGCTCCGCGTCTGGGAGGCTCGCCATGCAGACGTCGCGCTTCGTCGCTCTTCCGCTTCTGCTGCTTCTCTTCGTGGGCGGCTGCAACCAGCCCGTCGCCGAGGGCGGCGGCTCGGGCTCCGGCGGCGGCGGCGCATCGAGCTCCGGCGGCGCATCGAGCTCCGGCGGAAGCGGCGGCTCCAGCTCCGGCGGCGCCTGCGGCGGCTGCCCGAGCGGTCAGAGCTGCTGCGGCACCGCCTGTCGCGACCTGCAGTCGGACAGCGCCAACTGCGGCCACTGCGGGACCGTCTGCCCCGCGGGGCAGCTCTGCCAGGGTGGCGCTTGCGGCCCTTCCCCCTGTCTCTCGGGGGCGACCTGCGCCGCGGGGACCGCCTGCTGCGGCAGCCAGTGCTGCGGCGGCCCCCAGGTCTGCTGCAGCGTGTCGGCCGGGGCGGCGACCTGGGCCTGCTACGACGCCGACGCCGGCTGCCCGGCGGGCTGCACCGGGCCGCAGTGCCCCATCTCGAGCCGCCGCTACAAGAAGGACATCGCCTACCTCGGCGAGGCCGATCGCGCGAAGCTCGAGGACGAGCTGCTCCGACTCCCGCTCGCGACCTTCCGCTACAAGAGCGAGCCGGAGACGGCCCAGGCGCGGCTCGGCTTCATGGTGGAGGACGCCACCTCGCCCGCCTGCGTCGCCGCGCCCGGCGACCGCGTCGACCTCTACGGCTACGCGACCATGGCCGTGGCCGCCCTCCAGGAGCAGGAGAAGGAGATCCGCGCGCTGGGGGCCGAGCTCGAGCGGCTGAAGGGCCGGCTTCCGGCTGGCCCGTCGAATCGGTCTCGCGCCGGCGGGGGAGGCCGGGGCGGCGCGGCGGACCGCTCGCGCTGAACAGGCCCCCCGTCTACCCGGGCAGGGGGCGTCGCCCGCGGGCGCGGCCCGGCCGCCGTGCCTTTCTACGGACGGACAGAATCTTGCGCCGTGTGAGGCGGAGGTCGCGGGCGAGCCTTGATAACGATCAATGCAAGCGATTTTTACTTGACGTTTCGCGTCCCTGGGTTGTACACCGCTCGCCATCCACTCGTTTTGGAGGCTCACCGTGCGAACGTCCGCTACCCGCTCGTCCTCTTCCTGGCTCGCCGCGCTGGCCGCGCTCACCTTCGCGGTCGCGGGCTGCGCGTGCGGCGGAAAGGCGACCCCCGCAGGCTGCCCCACGGGTCGGACGTCCTGCGGCGGCGTCTGCGTCGCGCTGCAGAACGATCCTCAGAACTGCGGCGCCTGCGGCACCAGCTGCCCGGCCGGACAGCTCTGCTCGCAGGGCGTCTGCGCGGAGAGCTGCGCGGCCGGCTATGCGGCCTGCGGCGGCGACGGCGGGGCCGGCGCCTACTGCGCCGACTTCCAGACGGATGACCACAATTGTGGCAGCTGCGGGAGGACGTGCCCGGCGGGTCAGACTTGTCAGAAGGGGGCCTGTGCCGAGAGCTGCGCGGCCGGGACGACCGCCTGCGCGCCGTCCGGCGGGGCGCCCTATTGCGCCAACTTGAAGTCGGACGTGAGCAACTGCGGGGCGTGCGGGACCGTCTGCCCGGCGGGTCAGGTCTGCCAGGCGGGCGCCTGCTCGGAGAGCTGCGCGGCCGGAACGACCGCCTGCGCCCTGGACGGCGGGACGTCCTACTGCGCCAACTTGAAGTCGGACGTGGGCAACTGCGGGGCGTGCGGGACGGTCTGCCCGGCGGGTCAGGTCTGCCAGGCGGGCGCCTGCTCGGAGAGCTGCGCGGCCGGAACGACTGCCTGCGCGCTGGACGGCGGCTCGCCGTACTGCGCGAACCTTCTCACCGACTCCGTCAACTGTGGCGCCTGTGGCCAGGCCTGCCCGCCGGGCCAGGCCTGCAACGGTCAGGGTGCCTGCGCCGAGAGCTGCGCGCGGAGCTACACCGTGTGCGGCGTCGTGACGACGGGCGGCGGGATGAGCGGAAGCGACGGCGGGATCTCGGGAGGCCCGGGCGCCGACGCCGGGCCGGCCGCGGGCTCGGACGGTGGGGCGGCGGTCGACGGGGGCACCTCCGACGCCGGGCCGACCGCGGGTTCGGACGGTGGGGCGACGGTCGACGGGGGCACCTCCGACGCCGGGGGCGCGGGCGTGGACGCCGGCGCGGCCGGCTTGGACGCGGGTAGCACCGCGGACGCCGGAAGCAGCGGCGGCGCCGATGCGGGCAGCGCCGGGGGCAATGCCGGGGCGCCGTACTGCGCGAACCTCCTCGCGGACACCGAGAACTGTGGCGCGTGCGGCGTGGTCTGTCCGGCCGGTGAGATCTGCAACGGGTCGGGGGTCTGTGCGCCGAGCTGCCTTGCGGGCGAGACGCTCTGCGGCGGGCTCTGCACGAACACGAAGACGGACCCTCTCAACTGTGGCGGCTGCGGGGCGCCGTGTCCCTCGGGCGAGATCTGCGACGGGTCGGGGGTCTGCGCGGCGAGCTGCCTCGCGGGCGAGACACTCTGCAACGGGCTCTGCACGAACACGAAGACGGATCCGCTCAACTGTGGGAGCTGCGGGGCGCCGTGTCCCTCGGGCGAGATCTGCAACGGGTCGGGGGTCTGCGCGGCGAGCTGCCTCGCGGGCGAGACGCTCTGCGGCGGGCTCTGCACGAACACGAAGACGGAC
>JAJXUD010000125.1 GCA_021783235.1 Myxococcales bacterium
TGCACGCCACCGCGTAGCGTTTCCCGATCCGCGTTTCCCGCCTTCTCTACAGCGTGCGGGAAACGGAAACGGGAAACCCATCAAAGACCGTGACCGGGGCACCATCAATCGGCGCGCTCACGCTCACTCCTCGGGGCCTCTTTTCGCCCTGGCGGCGCGAGTCGGTCCGTTGAGCCAATCGTGCCGAGGCGGAGCGGGCCTGGTTCCGGATCAACGCGCTGACCTTCAACGTGCTGACCGCTCAAACGGCGGGCGCTGCCGGAGCGATCCCGCGATGGCTGTCTCGATGGCGGAAGAACGCGCGAGAGAAATCGTCACTGCCCGAGGTCGACTGCTCGACCGACTGGAGCAGCGAAGCGCTCCCCGCTGACTTCCGGCGAGCCGGTCGTGCGGCGCCGCCGAAACCTGCCAGCCACCCCGTCCGCGTTCCGGCCCCGGTCGCCTACGGCCGGCTTCTTTAGAGCGGAGTGATGGACGACGCGCGGCGCCTTGTCGGGCGGACGGCCCGGGTGATATGCGGGCCGCCCGACCGACGACCTGTCGACCTCTTGGAGAGGGCACTCATGAATCGCAAGGCTTTCATCTTGGCGTCGGCGTTCGCCGCCCTGGGCAGCGGCTGTCGCGGCACCGGCAGCGGGGTGAGCAGCTCGCCCGGCGACGTCACCTGGAGCCCGCTCGCCTTGAGCTTTGCGACCAGCCCCGAGGTCTCCGTCCAGCAGAGCGTGACCCTCGGGAGCCAGAGCCAGGTGCCCGTGCAGGTGACGTCCGTCACGATCCTGGGCGACGCCCGCAAGGCCTTCAGCGCTCCGGCCGGCAGCTTCTCCATCTCGAGCGGCAGCAGCATGAGTCTGCCGGTCAGCTACGATCCCCCGTCCCCTGGGCAGGACGACGCGAAGCTCGAACTCCAGACCGACTCGTCGAACACCCCGACCATCGACATCCCGCTGCACGGCGTCGCGGGGGGGGCCACGGGGACGAGCGGCGGCAGCAGCGGCGGAGGCACGACGGGCGGCTCCTCGACCTCGGGCGGGACGACGACGGGCTCGACGACCGGCGGCTCGACGACCGGCGGGACGACGACCGGCGGGACGACGACGGGCTCGACGACCGGCGGCTCGACGACCGGCGGCTCGACGACGGGCGGTGGCTCGACAACCGGTGGCTCGACGACCTCGGGCGGGACGACGACGGGCTCGACGACGGGCGGCGGCTCGACGACCTCGGGTGGCTCCACGAGCGGCGGGGGCTGCACCGGGAGCCAGGTGCTCTGCGCGGGCGTCTGCACCGACACCGAGACGGATTCGAACAACTGCGGCGGCTGCGGCATCGTCTGTCCGAACGGCGGCGCCTGCGCGGGCTACGCCTGCCCGTGCCCCCAGGGAAGCCCGGGCTACACGACCCTCTTCTCGGGCGGGAGACAGCCGTACGAGATCGCCGTCGACTCGACCAGCGTCTACTGGACCGACCAGGCCGCCGGAACCGTGATGAAGATCGCGACCGGCGGCGGCACCGCCCCCGTCACCCTGGCCGACAGCTCGACCGTCTCGCCGACGGGTCTCTTCGACCCGACCTACCTCGCGGTCGCTTCGAACTGGGTCTACTTCGTGAATGAGAGCAACTTCGCGATCATGGCCGTCGGTCTCGGCGGCGGAACGCCGTTCACCCTCGGCACGGGCGGCGGCGCCTGGCCCTTCGGTCTCGCCGTCGACGCGACCGATGCCTACTGGGTGATCGACACCACGGGAGAGGTGCAGAAGGTCGCGCTCGCCGGCGGGAATCCCACGACGCTGCTCCCGGCCGCCGCGACGAACCAGGACAGCAGCTACCTCGCGGGCGTGGATCAGACGGGCGTCTACTGGACCTACACCGGGACCCCGGGCCAAGCGAACGGCGCGATCCTGATGGTGCCGCTCGCGGGCGGCAGCAGCCCCGTGGTCGTCGCCTCTGGCGTCGAGTACCCGGCGAACGGCGTGGTCTCCGGTGGCTACCTCTACTTCTCGAGCGGCTACTCGGGCGGCAGCTGCAGCGTGATGAAGGTGAGCCTCGGCGGCGGCTTCCCGGCCAGCCCGGTCCCCCTCGCCTCGGGGCTCACCTACCCCCGCGGCCTCGCGACCGACGGGACGAACGTCTACTGGGCGGGCGGCAACACGAACAACAGCGCCTGCGGCCCGAGCAACCCCTGCAACGGCACCCTCATGAAGGTCGGGGTCGGCGGCGGCGCCCCGACGCTCCTCGTCTCCTGCCAGCAGAGCCCGTACGACGTCGCGGTGGATTCGACGAGCGCCTACTGGACGGACCTGTACGGCGGCACGGTGATGAAGCTGACGGCGAAGTAGCGCTGGCCCTCGAGGGCAGCCGCTGGCCGGGGATGGGCCGCGCGCCGTCCGAGCCCCTCTCCCTGGACCTTGCATTTCTCCCCCCGCCCAGGTTACAACCCGCCCCCCTCTCAGGAGCACGGAACATGCCAGAGATCTCGACCACCATCCACGCGAAGCGTCGCGAGGCACAGGGCAAGGGGCCGGCGCACCGGCTGCGAGCCCAGGGGCTCGCGCCGGCCGTCGTCTACAGCCGCCACGGCCAGCCGCTGGCCATCACGGTCGATCCGAAGGAGCTTCGGGCGGCGCTCTCGGGCGAGGCGCGCTTCAACACGCTCCTGACCCTCAAGGTCGAGGGGGACGGAGCCGAGCGGCTGGTCATGCTGAAGGACCACCAGCGCGATCCGATCAAGAGCGACCGGCTGATTCACGCCGACTTCCTGGAAGTCCGCATGGAGGAGAAGATCCGGGTCGAGATCCCGGTCGTCCTCAAGGGCAAGCCGATCGGCGTCACCGAGGGCGGCATCCTCCAGCAGAGCCGCCGTTTCCTCGAGGTTCACTGCTTCCCGAACAAGATCCCGAAGGAGATCGAGGTCGACGTCTCGAACCTCAAGATCGCCCAGTCGATCCACGTCTCCGAGCTGAAGATGCCGGAAGGCGTCGAGGTGAAGTTCCAGTCGAACTACACCATCGCGGTCGTCGCGGTCCCCGAGAAGGAGGAGGTCGTGGCGCCGGTGGCGGCCCCGACGGCCGAGGGCGCGGCGGCGGCAGCGGCCGGGAGCGCCACGGGCGCGGCGCCGGCCCCGGGTCAGGCTCCGGCGCAGGGAGCGGCTCCGGCGGCGACGGCGGGCAAGGGCGGCGAAGGCAAGGGCGGCGGAAAGGAAAAGAAGTAGAGGGCGCCCGCGGTGCTGCTCGTGGTCGGGCTCGGCAACCCGGGGGCCCGCTACCGGCGGAACCGGCACAACGTCGGCTTTCGGGTGGCGGACGAGGTGGCGAAGGCGGCGGGCGGATCCTGGTCTCGCAAGTTCGACGGGGAGCTCGCGCAGGGCAGCCTGGGCGGGGTGCGGGTGGCGGTCTTGAAGCCCGAGACCTTCATGAATCTCTCGGGGGATTCGGTGGCGGCGGCGGCGGGCTTCTTCAAGCTGGGGCCCGAGGGCGTGGTGGTGGCGCACGACGAGCTGGACCTCCCGCTCGGGGAGCTGCGGGTGAAGCGAGGCGGCGGGCACGCGGGCCACAACGGGCTGCGCTCCATCGCCCAGCGGATGGGCAGCACGGAGTTCGTCCGGGTGCGGGTGGGCGTCGGAAGGCCGCCGATGGGCTGGGACGCGGCAGGTTACGTGCTCGGCGACTTCACGGCCGAGGAAGAGCGCGAGCTGGAGTCGCTGGTCGAACGGGCGGCCGAGGCGGTGGTGGCGGTGGCGACGGACGGCGCGCAGGTGGCGATGAACAGGTTCAACGGACGCCCCGGCAAGGGCCGGGGCGAAGCGGGCACGACGTAGCGCTCGCATCAGACCCCCGCCGCGGCGGCGAAGGCCAGCCGCGGCTACCCCGAGCGAAGGCCCGGGGCAACCGAGAGGGAGTAAGTCGCATGGCGGAAGAGACGCAGCGCAGCGGCCCGGCGGGCCATCGCCCAGACCGGAGCAGCTGGAAGCGCGAGTACGAGACGATCTTCGTCCTGCCCCACGATCAGTCGGACGAGGCTGCCGAGAAGGTGGCGGGCCGGCTTCGCGAAATCGTGGCGGGTCAGGGCGGGCGGGTCGTGAAGTTCACCTACTGGGGGCGGAAGAAGATCGCCTACGACCTCAAGAAGGGGAGCCGAGCCCTCTTCGTCCAGATGGCGTACCTGGGCGACGGCAAGGCGGTCTCCGAGGTCGAGCGGCAGCTCCGGAACTCGGAGGAGGTCATCCGGTTCCAGACGGCCCTCGTCGCGAAGTACGTCAACCCGGAGACGCGGCCGACCGAAGAGGACGTGAAGCTCGCGGGCGACGTCGACGAGCGCGCCGCGCGGCCCGAGCGCCCCGAAGGCGCTCCCGAGGAGGCTGCGGCGGCGGTCGAGGAGCCTCCCGAAGAGGCCGCCGAGGCCCCCGCGGCCGAGTGACCCCCAATCCCTCTTTCATTTCAGGAGACATCCATGGACGCAAAGACGACGACGGGCCCGGGCTCCCGCATGGGCGGTGAGGGCGGTGGACGCGGTGGCGCGGGCGGTGGACGCGGCGGCTACGGTGGTGGTGGCGGCGGTGGCTACGGCGGTGGCGGCGGGGGCGGTGGCTACGGCGGCGGTGGTGGTGGTGGTGGCTACGGCGGTGGCGGCGGCGGCTACGGCGGCGGCGGGGGAGGCGGCTTCGGCGGCGGCGGCGGGGGAGGCGGCTTCGGCGG
>JAJXUD010000075.1 GCA_021783235.1 Myxococcales bacterium
TGCCGACGCGATCATCGCCCTCCGCTGCTGCAAGCTGAGCGGTCGCTTTGAGGACTTCTGGGAGCGTCGGTCAGTCCCCCACCAAGCCGCCGCCTGAGCTCACCTCACAATCGTGACGTGCACCCCCGAGCGAGTCGAAGCTCTCGAACGGCGGCGCGAGGCGCTCATCGATGAGGCGACGGACCCCTCGACACCACCGGGAGAAGTAGCTCCGCAGGCGCCGGGGTATCCATGGGCGCCGCTGCTCGGCTACCCGCTCCTCGCCATGGCCGTACTTGCCGAGGGGTGGCAGCTTGCGCTCCCCTACCTCGACGCAACGGGGGTCGACAGCTCCGATCTCTCGGGCGAGCTCGCGCGCAATCCCATCGGGCTCAGCCTTGGCATGGCCTTCGCGATGAGCGCGGCGCTTGCGCTTCTCGTCCTCTACGACGCTGCGCTAGGTCACCTCCGCTGGCTCCTTCGTGACACCTCTGGGGAGCGGCGGCGCGCCAGCGCGATCGGCCTCACCCTTTTCGGTTCGCTGGCACTGCTGGTCTCGATGACCCTTGCCGGTCTCCGGCACGGAACCGGGACAGCATCCGCGGCCCTCGCCGCCACGCTCTCCCACCAAAGCCAGAGCGGCCCTGGAGGCGGGCTCGTCTTCCTCACGCTCTCGATCGGCGTCCCGCTGGCCTGCGCCCACATCCACGCCAGGCTGGCCGCTCTATGGCGGAAATGGCACCGCGACCGCGCTGGTTCACTTGCGCTCCAGCTCCACCTCGCTGAGCGAGGACGGGGCCGTGCGGTGGCCGTCAAGACGCTCGATCGGGAGATTGCCGAGCTTGGCACCACACGCGGAGCCGCCCTCTGGCACCTCCGGATCGAATGCGCGAGCGAGCGCGCAGCTCACGACCCAGGTCGGGACCGCCTCCGTATCGCGGAGCAGATCCTCGTGTCCCTGGAGCTCGAACGCTACCACTTCATCCGCCACGCTCGCCGCCGCGGGTTCGATGGACACCTCGCTTCGAGCGATTCGGTCCCCAGCTCGCCGAGGCTCAGCTCATCCCCCGCCCCGCTGGTGGCTGTCGGGGGTGAGCGATGAGGCCCGCCGGCGTACTGCTGACACTTGGTCTCGCGGCCGGCTGCGGAGGCGCCCCTGCGATGGTAGCGCGAACGCCGCAGGCACGCGCGCTGATCTGTCCAGCAGACGCGAATGGAGCCCCAGCTTGTGGCGCGCCGCTGCGGCTTGCTGCGTTCGACCGATGGATCCAGGGGGCTCTTTCGCGCCCTGGATCCACCTTCTCCCTTTGGCGTGCAGGAGCAGACCGAGAGTCGAGCGGGCGACTCACGCTCGTCTGCGTGCCAGAACGCTGGGGGGTCGGCGTCCTGGGCGCCAAGGCCGAATTCGTAGCGCGCGCTCGCAAGGCGCTCGATCAGGGCACGCCTTTATCCCCGGGCTCCTGCGGCGGCCTGGAGGAATCCTCAGGGACCGCCGAGCTGCTATCCGGCGATTCAGTCCGCTTCAACGTCGCCGATGCTCCATCGGCTGTACCGCTCGACTCTGCCGTGATCTGCGATCGCTCAACGTCCACGCTCGGGAGGGCCTGCTCTGCGTCGGAGGTCCTCGCGGCGTACGACCATTGGGTTCCAATGGCCGTCACCACCCCCGGATCCAGCTTCACCGTCTACCTTGCTGGCCGTTCCCGAGATGGAACCGTTCGTGCGTTCGCCGTCACCGTCCCGCCTCGACCCCTCGGGGACCGGCTCGCCTTCGTCATCGGTGCACGGGGCGAGATCGGGGGGGCGGTTGGGCGTGGTCCCGATGGGTCGGCCATCGCCGAGGCGCTGAGCGTGGCCGCCACCGGACTCCGGCGGCGGTCGGGACACGCGGAGATTCGACTGCTCTCTGACCTGCGCGAGGTGTCCGGTGACCGCTGGGACTTCGAACGGGCGGTTCCTGGCCCTGACGAGTTTGTCCGCTGGTTGCGCGAACGGGATCTCTTGCCGAATCTGGCAGGGGTCGAGGTCCACGTCTGCGGCCTGCACTCGGGACGCGGCCCCGGCGCGCCGGCCTTCGACGCCTCGATGGATTCCGCGGTCGAGCGCGACTGGCGTCGGGCCCTGGGCGCGATGGGCGTCCGAGCACCGGATCTTCGAGGGGATTGTGACGGAGCGTAGGCCGGAGGATTGACCATGGGCGAACCCCCAAAAAAGGCAGCGTCGACGACGGAGGCTGGACAGCGAAGCGACTCCCGCAAGCGACCAACCTCAACGTCACCCCGGCGGCGCTTCTGCGTTGAGATTCCCTATACCGAGCCAAGCTTTTCTCCGAGGATTGGTATGCCAGGCGACCACGTCTTCCTTGCCTCCTACACCGTCGAGGCCGAGACCGAGGACGCTGCCATCCAGAGGGCCTTGTATGCCTTCGAAAGCGCCGCCGAGCGCTCGTCCGTCGGTTGGGCCAGGCTCCCCCTGCAAGACCGGATCAAGGTGTGGCTCCAGGATGAGCCTACGCGGAACGAGTCTCCGGCCCCGACAACCCGCGACCCCAAGAAGGACTGAGGCATGCCGCAAGGATACAGCATCGGAGTCTTCCTATTCCTCCTCCTGGTGCTGCTCGTGCAGCTTCCCACCGGCTTCCGGCTCGTTCTCTTTGCCCTCGCGCAGCTCTGGAAAGCCGTCAGAATCCTCCTCTTCGTGAGCCTGCTCTTCGCCGTGCTGAACATCCCGGAGGCCTACTACACGCTCGGGTTTACCCCCATCTCGCTCATCCTGCGGATGCCCTGCTACTGGGCGCTCGCCCCGGGCGCGCCAGTCCCGCTCCGCCAAGGGGACTACAAACCCGGCGCTGCTCATCTGCCCGTTCCAGAGGAGTATTATGACAGAGGGTGGTGGAGGCGTCAGCCGACGCGCGAAAGATTCAAGGGACGCAAGGGAGGCCACAATGCCGACGACTCGAAACTCGGACACCGGTTCGCTGAGGGTGGAAAATCAGGCGCTGGATGTAGGGGATTGGATTCAGATCGATGGTGAGCAGGGACCACGTAGAGTGTCGTTTCTGATGGGCAGTGGCGCCAAGCGCTGCGCCTGTTTCAAGGGCTACGGACCGGTTCCCGTCGGCCAGGTGAGCTGGAACGTGGTCGAACGAGGGAGCCCAAACCCATTCCAGCCGCCGCCTTCCCGGGTGGCGGAAGCGCCGCGAGTGCCAAGCCAGCGCCCCGGCCTCTCATTGACCTTCGATCGCTGCGCGGCCCCGTCGGAAGTTCAACTTTCCAGGCGGGTAGTCAGCGCCGGCTGCGACATTGGCGTTAGTGACCGCGACCCCCATACGGGTTTCGTCGTCTTGGCGCACCTGCCGGGCCGACCTCTGGAAGTCCTCGATGCTCCCGTCAACTATTCGGCCCGCGAGGCCGTCCTGAAGGTTCCCCGGGCAATCAATGCCCACGGGGCTGATTACCTGGTGATCGACGCGCCGTTGCTTCCGGTGCCAACGGACAGGCCGCCGGATGATCATGTGGGCTTCTTCCGCCCCCACGAGAAACTCGTGTCGCAACCGACGAACGCTGCCGTGGCTGTCATGCCCGAACACGATCAAGCCTACGTGGGCGCCTTCGGCAATCGGTTGCAGGTCTTCTCCACGTGGGGGGAGGAAACAAGGAAGCGTGCGCCCTTCGCCATTGCTGGGCAGTCCGTTCTGGACGAGGTCAGCAGGCACACCTGTTTGCGTTACCAGAATGACTTTCGCCAGGTCCCCGATGCTGGAATCTTCGAAGGGTTCCCGAAATTATTCTATGCGCTTGCCCCGGCGGTCGACCTGGCTAAGATCACCGACCTGCGCGCAAAGGGTGAGGTCGACGAAGCGGTGCTCGCCTGGCTCTTGGACCTGGGGCATCCGGAGCGTCTCTGGGCGAAGGTCGGCATCGAGCTGCCGGCACAAGGCAGTGCGAGCAACAGGCGGTTGTCGCTGGCGCTCGAGGACCCAGACCAGATCTGCGCGCTTGCCATGGCAGTCAATGGACTCCTCCTCGCTCGCGGCCGCGCAAGCGTCCTGTGCTCATCGAACCGGAACGGCAGCTTCGACTTTGGTCACATCCTCGCGCTGGAGCTCGGGCTCATCGAGCCCTGGGCACAGGTCTGGCTCGCCGACCGGATGTCGAAGGCCAGCGCCGATTTTCCCGCCGTGCGGACGTGGGGCGTCGACGGCGTCTGAGACCGAGACATGCCAATCGAACCGATTGACCTTCAGAGGTTCTGCGTCGCCGAACTCAACGCTGAGAAGGACGAATGGCGAGAGCTGCTCAAGACGCCGATCGGGGAGATACTCGCTCGGGACATCGGCGCCGAGGTGCAGCTATCGTCGGATCGCACGACGCTCCAGCCGTGCTCACCAACCACCTTCCGCGAGGGCGAGAAGATCGCCCTCGTTCCCGATGATGCGGCGGCGCGCGCTGAACGGCTTGGCGACGCGCTCCGCGGTGCCCAGCTCGTCTTCATCGATGGTATCGCGACCGATGGAGCGCTGCTGCTTCAACGGAGGTGCCCTATCGAGGGCTCGCTGCTCGCGCTGCCGACCGGGCCACTGCTCGACATTCACGGCTGGCACAAGGGGATCCTCCAGCGATGGCTCGAGCATGCGAATGCCTCTGAGCGCGCCACCGAGCTACGCGAGCTCTTGGGCTCAGCGCCCCAAGCGGAGCAGCCGATACCGTTGGGAACGATGCCTGGCGAACGAGCGGAGATGCTCGGCAGCGCGCTCAGGGGTCCGAGCGCCATCACGCTGGTGCAGGGGCCCCCCGGCTGCGGCAAGACGGTTCTCGCCGCCGACTGGATTGCCAGCGCACTTTCGGCCGGGCATTCGGTTGGGGCGTGGGCGTTCACGAACCGAGCCTGCGACGGCCTCCTCCGAACGCTCCACGAACGCAGGCCCGATCTTGCATCCTCCGCGCGTCGCCTCGGCAACCCCGGTGGCCATCGGCGCGATCTGGCGGCGCTTGGCATTGGCCAAGCAAAGGCGCTCGCCCCCCAAGAGGGTTCGGCCCTCGGGACGACGCTTTTCCAGATTGCCAAGGCGACGAGCCGAACGCTCGAGGAGGGGAGGAAGGTTCCCGAGTTTGACATCGCCTTCGTCGACGAGGCAAGCCAGGCCACGCTCCCAATGCTGGCATCGGCGCTGGCGGCGTCGCGCCGGCTGGTCCTCCTCGGAGACCAACGCCAGCTCGGCCCAGTGCTCAAGTCGAAGCCCTCCGAGGAGTCGCCGGAGCTCCACCAGTCTGCGTTCGAGTTTCTGGCGGCCCGCCGCCCGGTCCACTTTCTCTCGGAGACTCGCCGAATGCGCCCCTCGGTCTGCCGCCTCCCGAGCAATGCCTTCTACCAGGGGCGACTCCGGTCAGTCGTCGACTGGACGCCGGCTCCCAACCTGGCCATCGGGGGAGAGCCATTCCTCCGCCTCGAACCTGGGCTCGAGCTCATCGAGGTGTCCGTTGGCGCCAGGGTCAGCGCCACGCCCCAAGATGAGGTGGAGTGCCTGCTGAAGATCGTCCGAGCCTGGGCCACGGAGCCTGGCGCCTCCCTGTTGGCCTCGGCGGCCAAGCAGCTCGGCTCCTCTCCAGCCGAACCGCATCTCCTCATCTCCTGTTTCTATCGACGACAGGTCGTGCGAATTCGGAGCGCGCTTGCCGATCTTCCGTACCTCGCCGCACTTCGGATTCACGTCGACACGGTCGAGCGAAACCAGGGCGCCAGTAGTCTACTGAGCCTTCTCTCCGTCGCCGATGACGGCGCCCCTGCGTCGGGAAAGCACCCTCTGGAATGGCGACTCGATCCTCGGCGACTGAACGTTGCTGTGACCCGAGGCAGGATCAAAGCCTACGTGATCGCTTCCTCGCGGTTTCTCGATCTCGCCACGAGCCGTGCGAACCTCGTCTCCCGCGATGCCTGGAGTAGTCTGCGCAACGAAGTGAATGCGCCAACGGGGAGCTGAATGGGCCTGCCCGAATACGAGGTCGCCAACAAGATCAGCCTGGTGCTCTTCTTCGCCTTCAACTGGAGGATGCGCGATGTCGACCTCGTCCTGATCCAGGGGGCCCTGACGCCGGAGCCCACGGACGATGAGATTGTGGAGGCGACCGCCAACCACTCCTACGTACTACTCTTTGGGCGCCCGAACCAGAGCCTCTTCAGGCTCAGGGAGCGCAAGCAGCATGCGCGTTACGTGTTGGTGGAATTCAGCGCCAATGTGAGCGAGGAAGAGCGGCGGTCGCCACCCGAGCTCATCCGGGTCCTCAATTCGCACGGCGCTGCGAACTGACCGATTCGAGGAGTGGCGATCCCATTCTCGTCGGCGAGCGAGCGTCTCGCCTGGCGGCGTTCGCGTCTGGTATCCGTCCCGTATGTCACCACCGTCGAGTGCCAGTCGCCGACCACGACCCCCGTGCCTCTGGACGGCACCCGTTCCACCGACCCGGATCCCGGCGACTCGATCAGTCACTACCAGTGGTTCGAGACACTCCCTGACGGCGGGCTCGTCGGCATCGGGAACCAGGGGCAGGTCACCGCGCAGGTGGCGTTCGGCTCGCACTCCTACCTCCTCGATGTCTACGACCAAGAACTCGGGAGCAACGAAGAGCCGGTGAGCCTCACCGTTCGGGACACGACGCCGCCCACGGTGTCGAACTTCGCGAACGACGGCCCCTCCTGCCTCTGGCCGCCGAACCACGCCTTCGTCGTGCTACGGGTGGGCCGGGACTTCACAGCCGACGTGACCGACCGCTGCGACGCCCAGCCGAAGCTCGTGATCTCTGAGGCCGAGAGCAGCGAGCCCGTCCTCGGCGGGGGGAGCGGAAACACGAGCCCGGACATCGTGGTCTTCCCGGACCACGTCTGCCTCCGGGCGGAGCGCGACGGGACCGATCCAGTGGGGCGTAGCTACACGGTCCAGCTCGTCGGCGTCGATTTCTCCGGGAACCGCTCGGTTCCCGTGTCGACCGAGATCCTGGTCCCGCACGACTCCTCGCAGCAGCGCTGCTCGAACGACCGGGGCCTCGAACTCGCCGCCGACGGCGACCCGCGTTGCACGCCCTGAACTTCACGCCACCCTCAGCCGCCGAACGGGCTTCTTCCCGCTCGACGTGCCCCCGCCGGAGTTGCCTCCGGACGCGGGGGCGGCGGGCGGGGCGATCTCCACCCAGCTGGGCCCGACCACGATGGCCGGGATCCCTTCCGCCTTCACGCCGAGACGAGTTGCGACAGGTCGAGCTGTGGCCTCGTCAGGATCCGCTCGAGCGCCTCGTCGAGCCTCGGTCCGAGGTCGACCGTCCGGCGGATGGCAAAGGCGACGGCCAAGAGCTCCTTGATCTCGTCGGGCGTGAGCGCGAGGCCCTTGCGCGCTTCGAGCCAGCGCCGCAGCACGGGGTAGCCGCTGACCTCGTATCCCCACATCGCCGGCGTCACCCCGGTCAGCTCCGTCGACGGACCGAGCGCCACGCGCTCCTGCTCCTCGTCGAACGAGATCTCTTCGATGACGGCGTCCTCGCCCTCGAGCTTCGATGGATTCTCCCCTCGCCGCGCCCGCCGGACGAACGCGTGGAGGGACACCAGCTCCTCCCCCCTCTCCGCCTCGTTCTCGAAGAGCCGCTTCTCCCTGGGAAACGGAACGCGCGGGAAGCTCTGCTGAAGCTCCTCGTGAAAGCGGCGAGTGTACGACGGCGCTTGAAGGACGGCGTACACGTAGTCGAAGACGGATTCCGGGTTGACCGCGCCGTAGGCCTCCTCGAGCGCTCCAATCAGCGCTGGCCGGAAGTTGTGGGCGCGAGCCCGCCCCCGCGTCGCGCGCTCGTTCCAGAGAGGAAAGACTTGGCTGCTGTAGCTGCCTCGGAAGGAGCAGAGGTCCGGTAGCGCGGCCTGGAGGAACACCGCCGGCCCGCTGCCATGCCCGCGTGGCAGCGTCGTGAGGCCGCCCAACTTCGCCCCAGCACGGCTGCAAGCTATTCGCCCGCGAGTACTCGACGAGGTGGTCGTTGCCGTAGAGGTATCGCCGGTCGAGGGGCCTGTAACCGTAGCGAATGACGTAGTCCGGATCCCAGCGAAGCTGGGCCCGCTCCGGCAGCTTCTTGTCTCGCGTCTCGTGGAAGAGCTCCCTCGCCTTTTCGGGGACGGCCGCCTCGAGGGCGGCGAGGTTGCGGCGGAGCTCTTCGGAGCGCACCGCGACGACGAGCTGGTCGCGCTTCGTCTGAACGCCCGAGAACTTCTCGGCGAACAGGGTCTCGAGGCTCGGCCAGGCATGGAAGGTCTCGACGCCTCGCGGCACGAAGCTGTCTCCCCCCTCGCCTTCGACGCGCTCGAATCCCGACCGCACAGTTGCCTTGCGAAGCGCGGCGAGCTTCTCCGCGCGCGTCCCTTCTAGCCGCCTGTAGTCGACCTTGCAGCCGCCGGGCTCACCGGTGGCGATGCAGACCGCGATGGCGGTGCCGGTCTGGATGTCGAACAGCGGCTCATCGGGCGGGGCGCCGCCGAGCTTCGCCGCGCGCACATCGCCGCCGAGATCGACGATGGCGATGCGCTGGAAGCGCTTTCGCATGAAGGCCCGCATGCCAGAGAAGGCCCCCCCCGTGAGGAAGCTGCGGTTCGAGATGAAGCTCACGACGCCTCGCCCCGGGCCGTCCGGGTCGGCCTCGAACAGCTTCCAGAACGCCCATCGATAGAACAGCACGTAGCGGTCAGCGAGGTTCTTCAGGTTCACGCGCTCCTCGTCCGGCACGCCGTCCTTGAAGTCGTCGACCTTCTTCCAGATCCATTCCCAGCGGTCCCCTGCCCCCTCCGCGCCCTCGCCCGCCCGCAGCCTCGTCCGCTCGTAGGGCGGGTTCCCGAGGATGACCTGGATCGGCTGCTTGGTCTTGATCCGCTCCGCCTCGTTGCGCTCTTCGGTGAGGGGCCCATCGATGAAGCCGAAGCGGCCGACGACGTGCTTCCCCTCACGCGGCTCGGCGAGGGTATCGGCGAGCACGACGTGAGGGCTCTCCGCGATGCCTTCCTCGCGCAGCATCGTCGTCAGCCTCCAGCGCGCGACCGCATAGGGCCCGATGAGCAGCTCGAAGGCGTACGCCCGCGCCGCGAGCTCTCGCAGTACCCCCCTCGTCGCGGCAGCGCCAAGCTCCAGTCGTGCGGCCTCTCGAACGTGTTCGAAGATGCCGAGGAGGTAGGTGCCGGTCCCGGTGGCTGGATCCAGGATGTGGAGGTTTTCGTCCGTGTAACCCTCGATGCCGAGCTGATCTCGGAGCAGCGCCTCGATGGCCCGGACCTGAAAGCGAACGACCTCGAGGGGCGTGTAGTAGACGCCCACCGCCTTCCGGAGCCCTGGGTCATAGGCACCGAGGAACTCCTCGTAGAAATAGATGGTCGGGTCTTCCTCGCCCCCGCGCGAGAGGACCGCTGGATCCACGAGGTTCGCGGTGGCGAGGAGTGCCTCGACGCTCCAACCGATTCGCTCGGTCACCTCCGGGAAGCCGAGCAGGCGCAGCGCCGCGGAGAGCAGCTTGTGATCTCCGCCGAGCGCCGCCGGCGCGGTCGCGAGGGTCAGCTCCGCGTCCGGGCGGAGGAGCCGCGCGAGCAGCAGGCCGTAGGTGAGAGTCTGCGCGTAGGTATCGGCGAAGCGCTCGACGCCGAGGTCGCCGAACAGCACGCTCTCGAGCTCGCGATGCAGGTCGTGCAACGGACTGTCGCCCCGCTCGCTCACCACCTCGAGCGCGACCTCCTTGACCAACCGCGCCCGCCGCGCCAGCGCATCGGCGACTTCCCGCGCGGATCTCGGGCTCTCTGGCGCGAACGACAGGAGCCGTTCGAGAAGCCCTCGTGCCTCGGCGAGATCTCCAGGCGGCGGGGGGCGGCGCTCCGCGGGATCGAGGGAGGACGGGTCGAGCAGCCGCGCCTTCCCGACCTGCTCGCCGTTCTCGAAGAGCGCGACATCGAAGAAGTTCGTGTAGAGCACGCAGGGCAGCTCGCGGTAGCGCTCGAACTGCGCCTTGTCGGCTCCCGAGAGACCATCCAGCCGCTTGCCCGGCTCCTTTGCCTCGACGTAGGCGAATGGATGGCCGTAGACGTCGAGGAGGGCGAAATCGGGAACGCCCGCCTGCCGGGTCCGATGCTGGGCCACGACTCGCGTCTTGGGACGGATCTCCTCCGCCGCGCCAGCGAGGAGCGCCTCGAGCGGCCCGTAGAGCGAGGTCTCGGGGTTGTGGTCGGGATCGCTCCGGATCCGCCGTATCTCCGCCGCGTAGCTCGTGACTCCGGCCAGGTCGAGCTTCATGGGAACCCCTTTCGACGGCGCCAAGGACAGACGCCCACGGGCGCGTAACGTACCCGGGGAGTCCGACGTCTCTCCTCGACCGCCCCGCCGGAGGAGCTCACCGCTTCGCGGGAGTCGACGGGCTCGGCCCCGGGACGTACTCGACCGTCCTCGGCTCCGCGGCCGGCGCGGGCCTCTGGGCGAGGCTCGGGGTAGTCCCCCCCCGGGGGGGGACTACCCCACGACGCGCAGCTTGTGGCCCTCCGCGGGCGGCGGGCGGGCGCTGCCGAGGGGCTCGCCGGGATGCGCCTCTCTCCACGCCTGCACCCGCGGACAGCCCGGGTCGGGCTGCCACCAGTCGCCCTTGGCCTGCGCGACGACGCGGCAGCCGCCGCGGCAGAGCGAGAGGTAGTCGCAGCTCCGGCACGGCTCGGGGGCGCGCGCCCGGTAGTCGCGGAACGCCGAGAAGCCGCGCGCCCAGACCTCCGGGTCGTCCCAGCGGCCCTCCCTGGGCCCCCCGAAGCTGCAGCCGACCCAGTGGCCCTCGGGCATGATCGAGGCGAGGACGTCGCCGCCGACGCAGCCCTGCACGCCAAAGAAGTCGACCACCCTCTTCGGCGGCCGGTGGGCGAAGATCATCGGCGCGAACGAGCAGTCGAGCTTGATCCGGATCCGGTGGCGGACGGCCCACCAGAGGGCGCGCGGGTAGATCCGCTTCGCCTGGCGCGGCGTGAGGTCGCGATCCTCGAAGACGCCCGCGCCGCGGCCGGCCGGCTTGAAGCGCAGGAGCTCGACCTCGGAGAGCCGCAGCCTCTTCGCGAAGGCGACGAGCGGCCCGAGCCGGTCGGCGTTGTCGCGCGAGACGACGCAGTTGATGCCGACGTGGGGCGAGTGGGCGCGCAGCAGCCGCAGCGCCTTCTCCGCGTGCGAGAAGCCGTCGAAGCCGCGCGAGCGCTCGTAGTCCTCGCGCAGCCCGTCGACGCTGACGTTCAGCTGGCCGAAGATCGCCCCGGCCTCGCGGGCGAACGGCTCGTCCACGGAGAGGCCGCTCGTCGTCAGGTTCGGCACGAGGCCGCGGGCGCGGGCGTGGCGGGCCACCGAGAGCAGGTAGGGCAGATCCACGGCCTCGCCGCCGCCGAGGGCGACGTGGAAGACGCCCATCTCGGCGAGCCGGTCGAGGGCGGCCTTGGCGTCGGCCTCGGAGAGGGCGGCACCGTCGGGGGTCGCGTCGACGTAGCAGCCGCTGCAGCCGGCCGCGCAGCGGCGCGAGAGGACGAGGTGGACCTCGGTGGGGGCGGAGAGCGGGACCTCGCCGAGCGCGGGGGCGGGCCCCTCCCAGAGCGGGCTCTCGGGGAGGCCGAGCGAGCGGGCGTAGTCGCGGTCGACGTAGGCGAGGCCGCGCGGGCGGTGCATCGAGAAGATGCCGCCGAAGCGCTCGGGGCGGTACTGCGGGGCGAGGGAGGCCCGGGCCCGGGGAGCCCCCACCCTAGCCCTCTCCCGCCGCGCGCTCGTGGGCATCGGCCGCGGCCTCGCGGCGCCGCCAGAGGCGGACCGCGGTGGCGGTGACGAAGGTGATCGCCGAGACGGCGATGGTGCCGAAGAGGAGGAAGCTCACGTCGACGCCGAGCGAGCTCGAGTTCGGGTTGTAGCCCGGGGCGACGCGGAGGATGCGGCCCCGCGCCCAGCCAAAGGGGATCATCGATCGGCTCCCTGCTCCAGGGTGGTGACGACGAGGTCCATCAGATCGAGGCCGTAGATCGCGCAGTAGGCGATGCTCGCGACGGAGGCGATCGCGAGCGCCAGGTAGAGGAGGCGGAGGGCGCCCCGGGGGGCGGCCGCGCGCAGGTAGGCGCCGTTCAAGGTCGCGACGATCGAGGCGCCGAGGCCGATGGCGAGGACGACGAAGCCGACCTGTCCGCCGCCGACGACGCGGGAGCGGTCCTCGTAAAAGGCGAGCGGCGTGAAGAGGAGCAGCACCGGGAGGAAGAGCCAGACCTCGAACGGCAGCGGCCAGAGCGGCGCCCGCCGCCGCCAGACGCCCGCCAGGAGGGCGAGGATCGCGACGGCGAGGACGAGAAGTCCGGCGAAGTAGAGCCGCCGCCAGCGGCGCCCCTCGATGGAGAAGGCGAGCTGCGCGCGCGCGAGCTCGCGGGCGAGCGGGTCCGGGGAGTCGAGGTAGCGCTCGTAGGTGGCGATGGCCTCGCCGTAGTCGTGCGTCTGCTGCCGCAGCCCGGCCACCGCGAGGTCGGCGCGGCGCGCGTCCTCGCTCCCCGGCTCGTCCCGCATCACCACCCCGAGCCAGCGCTCGGCGCCGGCGAGGTCGCCCCGCTGGCGGAGCGCGTTCGAGAGCCAGAAGCAGGCGCGCGCCCGGAGCGGGAAGGTCTTGTAGCGCAGGACGAGCGCCTCGACCCGGTGGAGCGAGGAGACGACCTCGCCGCGCGAGAAGGCGCGCAGCGAGTCCTCGTACTCGGCGAGCGCCTCGGGGACGTCGCCCGCGTTCTGGACCAGGTAGCGCTGCCGGTCGCGCGCGAGCGAGGCGTAGGGGCCCGTGGGGAAGGCGGCCACGTAGTCGCCGTAGCGCTTCGCGGCGCCGAGCGGGTCGTGGAGCCGCTCGTCGGCGGTGCGCGCCGCCTCGTACTGGAAGCGGCCGCGCAGAAACGGATCCGTGGCGGCGGCCGCGGCGGCGTCGAGCAGCGCCACCGCTCCCTTGGGATCGGAGGCCTTCTCGAGCGCCCGCGCCTGCGCGAGCGGCGCCGGCTCGGCGGGCAGCGCGACGAAGACGACGGCGAGCGCGAGGGCATGCACGGACGACGACAATAGCGGAGACGGGGCCGGGCTCGTAGGCCCCCCCTCGGCGGCGGCCGCTAGTAGGCCGCGCGGCAGAGCGCTTCGAGATCCTGCTCCGTCGTCGGCCGCGGGTTCAGCTGGTGGCAGCCGTCCAGGAAGGCCTTGTGGGCGACCTCTGGGATCTGCTCCTCGCGCAGCCCGACCTCGCGCAGCCGCTCGGGGATGCCGATCTCGCGCGCCAGCGCCCGGATCCGGGCGACGGCGGCCCGGGCGAGCTGCGCGGGCGGCGCCCCGTCGCGCTCGCCCATCGCCACGGCGACGCGGCCGAGCCGCTCCTCCACGACCGGGAGGTTGAACTGGACGACGTGCGGCACGACGATGGCGTTCGCGAGGCCGTGGTGGACGCCGCAGATCGGCGTCAGCGCGTGGGCGAGGCTGTGGCAGGCGCCGAGCCCCTTCTGGAAGGCGACCGCCCCCATGATCGCCGAGACCATCATCTCGGAGCGGGCGGCGAGGTTCTTGCCGTCGCGCACCGCGGTGGGGAGGTTTCGGGTGGCGCGGCCGAGGCCGTCGATGGCGATGGCGTCGGCGAGCGGGTGGAAGCCCTTCGCGCAGTAGGCCTCGAGGCAGTGGACGAAGGCGTCCATGCCGGTCGCGGCCGTCGGCCCGGGCGGCAGGCCGAGCGTCAGCTCGGGATCGCAGAGCGCGAGCGAGGGAATGAGGCGCGGGCTGAAGAGCACGGCCTTTCGACCGCCCTCGGCGAGCGTGACCACCGCGCTCCGCCCCACCTCGCTCCCCGTCCCCGCGGTGGTGGGGATGGCGACGAGCGGCGGCATCGGCTCCGTGACGAAGCGCTCGCCGCCAGTGGTGTCGTCGTAGCGGGAGAGCGGCGGCTCGTGGCTCGTGAGGAGCCGGATCCCCTTCGCGGCGTCCATCGCCGAGCCGCCGCCGAGGGCGACGATGGAGTCGGCCCCTGCCCGCCGGTAGGCCTCGAGGCCGCGCAGGCAGTCCTGCTCGATCGGGTTCGGGTGGACCTCGGAGAAGAGAGCGTGGGAGAGCCCGCCCTTCGCGAGCGCCTGCTGCACGCGCGCGTAGAGCCCGGCGGCGACGACCCCGGGGTCGGTGACGACGAGCGGCGCCTCGGCGCCGAGGGCGCGCAGCCGCTCGGGCAGCTCGGCGAGCGCGCCCGGGCCGAAGGCGATGCGGGTGGGGAAGGACATGTCGCTCGTCACGTTCGACTCCTCCTTACTGCTCAGACCGACTCGAAATAGCGCTCGAGCTCCCAGTCGGTCACGGCGCGCTCGAACTTTCGCCACTCCCACTCGCGCGTCCGCGCGTAGTGCTCCACGAACGCCTCGCCGAGCCACTCGCGCGCGACCTTGCTCCCCCGCAGCCGGGCCACCGCCTCGCCGAGGTTGCGCGGCAAGAGCTCGCCCGGCGAGCCCTCGTAGGCGTTGCCCGAGACCGGCGGGGGGAGCTTCGGCCGCGCCTCGAGGCCGTGCAGCCCGGCGGCCACCGAGGCCGCCATGGCGAGGTAGGGGTTCATGTCGGCGCCCGACAGCCGAACCTCGACGCGGGTCGCCTTCGGCCCGGGCCGGATGACGCGCAAGGCACAGGTCCGGTTCTCGATCCCCCAGCTGGCCGTCATCGGCGCCCAGGTGTTCGGCACGCTCCGCTTGTAGCTGTTGACCGTCGGCCAGTGGAGCGCCGTCAGCTCCGGCATCCGCGTGAGCTGCCCCGCGACGTAGTCCGCGAGCTCCGGCGAGAGGCCGTGGGGGCCGCCGCCGCCGGCGAAGCGGTTCGTGGTCCCCTGGAGGTCCCAGATCGACTGGTGGAGGTGGCCCGAGCAGCCGGGGAGGTCGGCGTTCCACTTCGCCATGAAGCAGGCGACGAGCCCGTGGCGGGCGGCGATCTCCTTGACCGCCGTCTTGAAGAGCGCCGCCTTGTCCGCCGCCGCGAGCAGGTCGTCGTAGCCGATGGCTGCCTCGAAGACGCCCGGGCCGGTCTCGGTGTGGAAGCCCTCGATCGGAATGCCGAAGTCGCGCAGCCCGTCGAGGAGCGCGTGGACGAGCGGCGCCGACTCGCTCGTGCGGGTCCAGGAGTAGCCGAACATCCCGGGGGAGAGCGTCGCCAGGTTTCGAAAGCCCTTCTCGCGCAGCGACCGCGGCGTCTCGCGGAAGAAGAAGAACTCGAACTCGGCGCCGCACTTGACCCGCAGCTTCATTTCGCGGGCGCGCGCCTCCACCCGCTGCAAGACCTGGCGCGGCGAGACGGCGAGCGGCGCGCCGTCCGGCCCCTCGAAGTCGACGATGAAGGCGGCGGTGTCGGGCTCCCAGGGGATCACCCGGAGGCTGTCGAGGTCGACGCGGGCGAGCGCGTCGGGGTAGCCCGTGTGCCAGCCGGTGACCTCCGAGTTGTCGTAGAGCTCGTCCCCAAGGTCCCAGCCGAAGACGACGTCGCAGAAGCCGAAGCCGCCCTCGAGGGCGCCCCAGAGCTTGTCGAGCGAGAGGTACTTGCCGCGGAAGACGCCGTCGACGTCGAAGCCGCCGACCTTCGCCTGGCGGATGCCGCGGGCGGCGAGCTCGCGCCGCAGCTCGGCGATCCGGCCCGCGCGCGGGGCCACGCGACGGGGCTTGCGGGAGAGCTCCCTGGGCGCGCGCATGTCGGCCTCCTGTCGCTCCCGGCGGGGGTGCCGGGCGGACCAGTGGGAAAACGAGGTACAATAGGCACCGGCCGCCGGTCGACACAACCGGGACGGCACAACCAGGGGGTCGTCCGTCCATGCGCCGCTCCATCCTGCTGCTCAAGTGCGGCTCCGGAAATCCGGCCGTGGTGGCGCGCTTCGGCGACTATGAGTCCTTCTTCATCCGGGCGCTCGGCGGCGATCCCGCCCGCTTCACGGTCGTCGCGCCCTACAAGGGCGAGCCCCTGCCGGATCCCAGCCGCCACTCGGCGGTGCTGGCCACCGGCTCGGCCTTCTCCGTCACCGAGAAGCGGCCCTGGATGGCCGAGACCGCCGAGTACCTGCTCTCGGCGGGCGAGAAGCGGGTCCCCGTGCTCGGCGTCTGCTTCGGCCACCAGCTCCTCTGCGAGGCGCTTGGGGCGCCCGTGCAGAAGAGCCCCAAGGGGCGCGAGTTCGGGACCGTCTCGCTCGAGCTGACCGACGAGGGGCGGCGCGATCCGATCTTCGCGGGCCTCGCCGCGCGCATCGAGGTCCAGGCGAGCCACGAGGACGAGGCCTCCCTGCTGCCGGCCGGCGCGAGGCTGCTCGCCGGCAACGGCCACTCGGCCGTCCAGGCGATCGCCTTCGGCGACTTCGTGCGCGGCGTGCAGTTCCACCCCGAGTGGCACCGCGAGGCGATCCGCGCGATGGGCGAGGTCCGCCGGCTCCAGCCGCAGGCCTACCGCGCCGAGGAGACCCCCGCGGGCAAGGCCGTGCTGCGCAACTTCGAGGAGCGCTTCATCGCCCCCCGCGAGGGCTGAGAGCGGCAGGTCTTTGGGCTGGATGGCCTCTTCGCGGTATGATCGACGGCGATCGTGAACCGGCTCGTCCTGACGGCCCGCAAGGCCCGCCGCGCGCTCCAAGACCTGCGCGGCTACCTCGACTTCGACCGGCACGGCAACGACCTCGTCCGGCGCACCGACTTCACCCACTGTCCCCGCCCCGTCCTCCTCATCTACGGCTTCCTCGGGACGCGGCGGAGCTTCGAGGTCATCGAGCGCCGGCTGCGGCGCGACGGCTACTGCGTCTTCTCCGTCAACCTCGGCGGCCTCTTCGACGCCTTCAACACCCGCGGCATCGACGAGAGCGCCGAGAAGGTGCGCGACAAGGTCGAGCGGCTCTACGCGCGCTACAGCCTGGGGCCGCTGTCGATCATCGGCCACTCGAAGGGCGGCCTCATCGGCCGCTACTACGTGAAGCGGCTCGGCGGCGACCGGCGCGTGCAGACGCTCGTGACGCTGGCCTCGCCCCACAACGGCTCCCCCACGGCGTACCTCGGCCTCCCCCTGATGGGTGCGCTGGCGCCGAGCATCTGGCAGATGACGCCCATGAGCCCGTTCATCCGGCGGCTCAAGATGGGCCCGTTCCCGGAGCACGTCCGCTTCGTCTCGGTCTACAGCAAGGCCGACCGCTTCTGCCCGTTCCCGGCGGCGATGCTCGAGACCGGCTCCCACGAGAACCTCGCGAACTTCGAGCTCCCCGAGGTCGGCCACCACGAGTTCCTGACGAAGAAGCGGGTCTACGACCTGATCGCCCGCGAGCTGGCCCACGGCGAGGCGGCGCGCCGCCGCTCGACCCTCGGCGTCGTCGGCGCCAGCGAGGGCTGACCCATTGGGCCGCTGGGACTTCCTCTACGAGATCGAGCGGCAACCGATCGGCGACTGGCTGCTCGATCGGCTCGCCGAGGAGCTCGAGAAGGAGATCCGGGCGTTCCCGCCCGCGGTGGACGGCTGGGAGAACGAGGCGGCCCGCCGCCGCTTCGAGCCGCTCCTCGCCTCGGGGCGCCGCCCGAGCGACGAGGCGGTGCGACTCGCGCTCCGGCTCGCGCGGCTGGACGTGGCCCGCGAGTACGAGGCGGTCGACGAGATCGTGCGCAGCGGCGGCGTGGAGGCGACGCTGCGCGACCCGGAAGACCGCGAACTCTGCCAGTTCCTCTGGCGCTACCTCGAGGACAAGCTGCTCGCCTTCGCCGAGGCCACCCGATCGCGCTTCAAGCGGCCCGAGCTCGCCGGCGCCCTCGACAAGCTCGAGCGGCGCCTGTTCCGGGTGACCGCGAGCTGACCTACTGGCTCGACGCCGTCAGCGGGACCGGCTGGAAGATCTCCGCGGAGGAGAGGGTCTTCACCGGCTGGGTCGTTCCGTTCAACGGGCCGGTCGTCTGGATGCCGCCCGTCACGAGGATGGAGCCGTCCGGGAGGAGCGTGCAGGCCATCCCGGCCCGCGCCTCGCCGAGCCCCGGGACGATCGGCTGGCTCCCGGGGATCGCCGTGCCCGACGTCGGGTCGTCGTAGAGCAGCTCGGCGGTCGCGACGGTCCCGAAGTCCGAGGGGCCCGTGCCGCCGAGTCCGCCGAGGAGGACGGCCCGCCCGTCGGGCAGCGCCACGGCGCAGTGGTCGATCCGCGGCGACGCCATGGCGGGCCCCTCGCTCACGGTCACCTGGTTGCCCGGGAAGTGGATGAGCTCGGTCTCCTGCGCCACCGAGGGGCCGCCGTCGGGGAGCTGCAGGTAGTCGTAGGGAGGATCGGCGAGCTGGCCCGAGGTGCCGCCGTCGGCGAAGTCCGGCGCACAGCCGGGCAGCCCCCCCTGGGCGCCGGCGAAGCAGGTCATGCCGCCGGTGACGAGGACCGCGTCCGAGCCGCTGCTGGCGCCCGGCTCCTGAACGACGAGCGCGACCGCCTTCGCCCGCGCGCGCGGCCGCTGGAGCCCCCCCGCCACCATCACCGGCGCGGAGGAGGTGGGCGCGGTCAGGTACGGGATGAAGTCGGGCTGCTTCGTGAGCGCGCTCGAGCCGAAGTCGTAGAAGAAGAAGTCGCCGAGGATCGTCGCCGTCTGGCCGGTCGGATCGATCGTCGCGCCGCCGGCCTCGAAGACCAGCCCCGCCGTCGCGGGCGAGGCGCCCGCAAAGCCGCTGCAGGCCTGATCCGCGCGCCCGGCGGCGATGGGGTACTGGCCGCAGCCGGCGGGCGTGCAGATCTGGACCGTCGCCTCGGAGGGCAGCGGATCGGCCTCCAGCGGGTTGATGATCCCGGTCTGCTTGGGATCGAAGTACTCGGCGATGGGGCTCGCCGTGATGACCGACGTCTCCGGCGAGGTCGGCGAGCCGAGCGGAGGCGTGTAGCCGCCCACCACGAGCAGGTGGCCCGTGACGTCGGCGGCGGCGCAGCCGTGGGCGTGGGGCGACTGCGTCCGGACGATCCCCCAGACCGGGCTCGCCCCGGGGTCGTAGAGCCCGCCGTTCCAGGCCGGATCGAGCAGGACGTTGCCCGTGGCGCCGCCGTTCTCGCCCCCGACGATCACGGCCCCGCCGCCCGCGAGCGCGAAGCCCTCCCCGAAGGCGCGGGGGGAGGGGCTCAGCGTCTGATCCGGCCAGGAGGGGGCGGCGGTGAAGGTGCCCGCCTGCGGATCGTAGATCTCGGCGCTCGAGAGGTACTGGGTCCCCGGCACGACCATCGGCGGGATCGCCAGCGCGAGCGTCCAGTCGACGCTCTGCGGGTACTGGAGGCCGCCGTAGATGAGGACCTTCCCGTCGGAGAGGAGCAGCTGCTCGTGGTACGCCCTCGGCGAGGTGAGCTGCGTGCACTGCGTCGGGGCCGAGGCGCCCGCGGTCGGCGTGAACGAACCGACCGCCCGCAAGAAGACGGTCAGGGTGAGCGGCTGGGAGGCGGCCGTGATGGCGAAGGTCCCCGTCGTGCCCGACGAGACGAGCCTCCCCGAGGCGTCGGCGGTCGTGAGGCCGTCGACCTCGATGCTCGCGGTCCCGAGCGGGATCTGCGGCAGGGTCGCGTGCTGGGCCCCGAGCGCCACGATCTCGGGCGGGAGCGCGTTGCCGTTCGAGGTGATGGTGAAGCGCAAAAAGCCGACCCCGGCGAGGGGCGAGGGCGAGCTGGAGCCGGCGCAGGCCTGGGTGACGAGCGACACGTTCACCGGGACGGTCTTGGGACCGCAGGAGGCGAAGGCCGCGAGCGCCGCGAGCGCGGCGGCGGCGATGAGGAGGTTGGCCTTCATTTTTGCCAGCTGACCTGCGGCGCGCCCGCGCTGGGCGGCGAGAAGAGGGCGATGCCCCCGAAGGTGAGCGCCGCCCCGACCACCACCACGGCGAGCACCGTCAGCCCGACCACCTCGAGGGTCGAGCCGGAGGAACTCGAGGCGGCCGGCTCCTCCTCCTTCTCGGGCGAGGAGAGCAGCTCGGCGTCGAGGGAGCGGGTCGGCACCGGCTTCGGCTTCGGCTTGTGGGCCGGGACCTCGATGCGGCCCGCCTCGGCGACGTCCTCGTCCTCGTCGGCCGAGTCGTCCCGTGGCGTCGGGGGGGCGGGCGTGGCGGCGGCCGGCTTCGCCGGGCGGGGCGCGGGCCTCGGCGTGGCGGCGGCCGCGAGCACGGGGGG
>JAJXUD010000126.1 GCA_021783235.1 Myxococcales bacterium
GGCAGCGGTGCGGCGACGAGCGGCAGCGGTGCGGCGACGAGCGGCAGCGGTGGGGCGACGAGCGGCAGCGGTGCGGCGACGAGCGGAATCGGCGTGGGCGGCGGCCACTCGGGCGGCGGCTCGACGAGCGGCAGCGGCGCCGCGACGAGCGGAATCGGCGCGGGCGGCGGCGACCACTCGGGCGGCGGCGGCTCGACCAGCGGCAGCGGCGCCGCGACGAGCGGAATCGGCGCGGGCGGCGGCCACTCGGGCGGCGCCGGCAACGCCGATTCCGGCGCCAGCGGCATCGACTCCGAGACGATTGCGGGCGGCCCCCAGTCCGGAAGAGGGGGAGCCGCCGCCTCGGGGGAGGGCTCGGGCCAGACCGGCGGCGTGAGAGGCGGGGACGAAACCTCCGGCGGCGGAGTCGGAGGGGCCCAGCCGGGCGCGGCCTCGGCCGAAAGGGGCAGCTCATCGAGCGTCGCCAGCGAGGGGAAGCGATCGAGCCGAATGGGCGCGACGGCGGCTGGAGGCGCGAGGGCCGGCGCGGGCACGAGCGAGGGTGGTGGCGGGACCTCCACGATCTGGTCCGCTTCCACGAGCTCCGCCTCGACCATCGGCGGCTCCGGCACCTCGGGCGCGAGCGGCGGCGCGGCCATGGCAGGCGGCACAGTCGTCGGCGGGGGCGCCGAGGGTGCCATCGCCGGCGCGCTTCCGGGGGGTGGTGCCAGGAGCTGGGCGCGCGGGCCAAGGAGCTGCACCAGCTCGTGCCAGCGGGGCAGGTCCGCCTCCTGGAGGCCGTCCGTCGCCCGCCGGTGTTCGAGGGCGCGGAACTCGCGGAGGGCTGTCAGAAGATCGGGCATGAGCGAGGGCTGGCCGTCATCGAGCGTTTCTCGTGAGCCTACTACAATGGGGCGCCCGGTGACGACGGATCGCGCGCCGCCTTGCGGGGCGCCCTCTCCCGGGTTAGCTACGAAGTGTCGATGCGCGCCCTTCCCCTCCACGAGACTCACCGGGCGGCCGGCGCCCTGCTCGCCGAGCTGGCTGGCGCCGAGCGGCTGCAGAGCCACGGCGACCCGGCGGCCCTGGCGCGCGCCGCCCGCCGAGGTGCCGTGCTCCTCGACCTCTCCCACCGCGGCCGCGTCGCCGTCACCGGCCCCGATCGCTCGCGCTGGCTGCACGGCATGGTCACGGCGGACGTCGAGAGGCTTTCGCCCGGGCAGGGCTGCCTGGCGACGGTCGTGACGGCCAAGGGGCGGCTCGTCGCGGATCTGCGGATCTTCGCCCGCCCGGACGAGCTCTGGCTCGAGCTCGACGAATCCCGGACGGAGCCGCTCCTCGCGCAGCTCTCTCGGCTACTCGTCATGGAGGACTGCGAGCTTCGCGATCGGAGCGCCGAGACCGCGATGCTGGGAATCCACGGCCCCAGGGCCTCCGAGATCCTGCGCGGGCTCGACCCAGGGCTCCCCGATCTGCTCGAACACGGGCAGGCGAGCATCACCATCGCCGACCAGGGAGCCGTGGCCATCGGGTCGCGCGAGCTCGGCCTGCCCGGAGTCGACCTCTGGCTCGCGCCCGCGGCGTGCGAGCCCGTCTGGGAGGCTCTTCGCAAGGCGGGCGCGATCCCGATCGGCTCGGATGCGGCCGAGCTCCTGCGCCTCGAGGCCGGCAGGCCGCGCTTCGGCGCCGAGCTGGACGAGGAGACCTTGCCGCTCGAGGCCGGACTCGAGCGCGCCATCAGCTATGACAAGGGCTGCTACGTCGGCCAGGAGATCATCGCCCGGGCGACCTACCGGGGCCACGTCAACCAGAAGCTCGTGGGCCTCTGGATCTCGGGCGAGTCCGAGGCGCCGCCAGGCGCGGCGCTCTCGGCCGGAGGGAAGGAACTCGGCCGGATCCGCTCGAGCGCCATCTCGCCGTGGTTCGATCGACCCATCGCGCTCGGCTACGTGCGGCGCGAAGCCGTCCAGCCCGGAACCCCGCTGGAGCTGCCCGACGGCCGGACGGCCACCGTCACCGCCCTTCCATTCGAGATCCGATGAAGCTTCTCGCCGCCCTCGATCTGATGGCCGCCGCCCGAGCCCGCCCCGTGGCCGAGTCGCTCGGCTGGAGCTACGTGCCCTGCCCGCGGGAGGGCGACCTGGTGGCGCGGGCGCGCGCGGAGGGAGCCGACGCGGTCCTGCTCGACCTCTCCGGAATTCCCGATGCGGCGGCGGTCGTCCGATCGCTCAAGACCCTTCCGGGGATTCTCGTCATCGGCACCGCGGGTCATGTCGAGGAGGATCTGCTCCAAGCCGCGCGCGCCGCCGGGGCGGACGCGCTGCTCTCGAAGGGCGAGCTCGCGCGGCGCCTCCCCGAGCTGCTCGGCGCCGCAGGCTGAGGGCCCAAAGCCCGAGCAGCAGCGCCGCGAGGCCGGATTCGCCGCCAGCTCCACAGCCGCAGCCTCCCGCCGCCTTCACGGCCCGCCCGGCGCCGGTCCCGACGGAGCGATCCGCTCCCGCGTCTGGCGAGCCCGAGTCCACCACTTCCGCGCCGGCGCTCCCCGCGTCCGTCATCCCCGCGTCCGCTCGGACTCCGCCGTCCCCGAAACCGCCCGCCTCTCCCGCGTCGGAAACGCCACCGTCCGCGCTGGGAGGGCAGGCCAGCGGCACGGGCGCGGTGCCGGCGTCGCGGCAGGATCCGCCCGCGAAGCAGCAGTCCCGGGCCTGGCCGAAGCCCTCCCAGCGGGCGGCGACCGCCTGGTCTCCGGCCGGATCCGCTGGCGCCGCGAAGAGCGATCCGACGAGCTGCCGGAGCTGCACGAGCTTCGCCGCTCCCTCCACGACGTCGGGCTCTAGCTCCGTCCCTTCGGTCCAGTCGTCCCAGGTCTCGAAGACGAGCCCACGCACGTCCCAAGCCCCGCTCTGCTTTTCACTCGAGAGGTAGTCGAACTCCCCCTGGAGCAGCGCTGGATCGCGCGGAATCTCGCGCTGGGTGCACGCTCCCCAGCTCTCCGTGTAGTCGTCGAAGCCGGGCGCGATCCCGCCGAAGACCACGCGGCCGGGCCAGCTCCCGACCGCCGAGACGAGCCCCTCGTGTTCGGAGGCCGCCCACGCCGTCGCGCGGGCCTCCAGGTCGGAACCATTGGCGCTCGCCCAGAGTCCCAGGTTGACCCAGGGCGCGAGCGCGTCGAAGGCTCCAAAGTAGCTCGAGGCCAACGTGAGGCCGACCGCGTAGAAATCGATGCCGCTCGCGGCCCGGGCGCCGTCGAGCATCGAAGCCCAGGCGGCCTCGGAGGTGAGGCCCGAGTCGAGGTAGACGAGAAAGACCGGACGCCCGTTCAGCGCGAGCGCCGAGGGATGCGCGGCGGCGAGGCGGGCCATGTCGGCGAGATCGGCCTGGAGCGCCGCCTCGCGCTCCGCCTCGGTCGTCAAGCCGAAGCTCGAGCCGAAGTGCCAGTAGACCGTCCCGTCGATGCCGAGCCCGACCGCGTTTCGAAGGCCGCTCCGGTCGGCCTCGTCGAGGTAGGAGACGGTCGCGCGGTAGGCGATGTCCCAAACCTCCGACTGCGGGTTCTGCGGGTGGGCGGAGGTGAACTGGACGCTGTCGAGCTGCGGCACGAACGAGTCGACGCGGGCGCCCGAATCGCACGGCCGCCAGAGCGTCGAGAGGTTCAGATCGAGGCGGCGCAGGCTCTCGCCGCTGCGTCCGCTCGCGGAATAGATGCCCGCCTGGGGGCGCCGACGCGAGGCGATCGAGCGCTGAACGCCAGCGTCGGCGAAGCTGCCGCACGTCGCGGGATCGTTCGTGAGCCCGCACGCCGCGCTCTGCCACTGCCAGTTTCCATAGCTCGGGTCGCCGCCCGGGCCCTGGGGGTCCGATGCGTCGACCCCGAACCACGCCATCGTGAACATGAGCGTCAGGTGCGGCGGCATCCGAGCCGCGAGATCGAAGGTGTGGGCCGAGGCGGCCTGGGCCAGCGAGAGCGCGGCGAGCGCCGGCAGCCATTCGAGGGGGCGCATGCCCCATTGTTTCACGACTCCGGTTCGCCGACGAGGCGGCTACGCCTGGGCCTGCTGGCCCGTTTCGCGCCGCCGGCGCTTCTCCTCCGCTGCCCGGATGAGGTAGCCCATCAACATCAGGGAGGAGGTGTTCTCGAGGACCCGCTCCGGGTCCCGCGAGATCAGCCCCGAGCTGTACGAGAGGAAGAACTGCGCGAGCTCCTCGCCTGCCTCCTTCGCAATCAGCGCCGAGAGCCGTTGCGGCTCCATGCCGCTGATCTCCTGGATGAAGGACACCGCCCCGGCCTTCTTCTCGCCACTCCCGCCCATGCCGCGCCTCCCGTCCAACGCCCGGCTTCCGCCAGACGAACGCTAGGCATTCGCGACTGGACGGGCAAAGCCCAGGCGAGCTCGCCCTTCGAGCGGGCGCTCAGGGCCTCGGCAAAGTCGCGAGGGCCCCCTGCACCAGCGCTCGGCGTGTAGGCGATGAAGCACTGGGTCTCTCCCCGGAGCCTTCCCAACGACACGGACCCGGGAGATCGCTCTCCCGGGCCCGCCGACTGCCATCCCGTGGGCAGCCCGCACGTTGCACGGACCGCGCCGTGCCGCACCAGGAACTACGGGCCCTGGTTGCCGGAGCCGCT
>JAJXUD010000076.1 GCA_021783235.1 Myxococcales bacterium
ACGGCGGCGGGCTTCGGCGTGGGCCGCGGGAGCGGCCGCGGGGTCGCCTCGGCCCTCGGGGGTGCGGGCCGCGGAGCCGCGGGCGCGAGCGCCGGGGACTCCCCTGGCTGCGCGGGGAAGGTCGCGACGAGCTCCGGCGGATCGGCCTCGCCGCGCTCTCGGTGCTTGAAACGGCTCACCCAGCGGGCGCGGAAGGTGCCGTCGGTGAACGCGACCGGGGGCGGCGGCAGTCCTCGGGCGATGGGGTCGAAGAACACCTCGTCGATGTCGCCGAAGCCATAGGCGGAGAGCCGCGAGAGGAACGTCGGGAGGGCGCCCGTCGGGGCGTGGTAGCCCTGGATGCGACCCTCGGCGTCCTTGTGGGTCGGGGTGAAGACGAAGAGGTCCTGCGTCCGGTACTCTCCCCGATCGTCGAGCGGGAGCACCTCGGCGACGTGGGTGGTCTTGCGGCTGCCATCCTGGAGCCGCTCGCAACAGATGACGACGTTGATGGCGGAGGCGACCTGGGCGCGCACCGCGACCATCGGGAGCTCGATCCCGCTCATGAGCGCGAGGCTCTCGAGCCGGCGGAGCGTGTCGACCGGCGTGTTCGCGTGCGTGGTCGCGAGCGAGCCGCCGTGGCCCGTGTTCATCGCCTGGAGCAGGTGGAAGCACTCACCGCCCCGGACCTCGCCGACCACGATCCGATCGGGCCGGAGCCGCAGGGCGCTGTGGAGCAGGTCGCCCATGTCGACCGCCCCCTTGCCGAGCTTGTCGGGCGGGCGGCTCTCGAAGGGCACGAGGTGCTCCTGGCCGAGCTGGAGCTCTGCCGAGTCCTCGATGGTGAGGATCCGCTCGTCGTTCGGGATGAAGGTCGAGAGAACGTTGAGCAGCGTCGTCTTGCCCGACCCGGTGCCGCCCGAGACGACCATGTTCTCCTTGAGGATGACGCAGGCGTGGATGAAGTGCGCCATCTCTGCGGACATCGAGCCGAACTCGACGAGCCGATCGATGGTGAGCTTGTCCTTGAAGAACTTGCGGATGGAGATGGTCGTCCCGCGCCGGGCGATGGGCGCGAGGACGACGTGGATGCGCGAGCCGTCCGGGAGCCGGGCGTCGAGGCGGGGCCGCTCGTCAGAGAGCTGGCGGCCGACGAACTGGGCCATGTTGCGGGCGGCCGCGAGGAGCCCCTCCTCCGTGAAGCGCGCCTCGGTCTTCGTCAGCTTGCCCTTCTTCTCGATCCAGATCTCCTCGGGCCCGTTGATCATGATCTCGGAGATGTCCGGGTCGTCGAGGAGGGGGACGATCGGCTTCAAGAACGAGCGGAGCGAGTCGGAGTAGAGGTTCGCCATTGCCATTGGACGATACCACAGGCGCGCAGCCCGAAAGAGCGCCCGACGCCCGCCCGTTCGCACGGCTCACCCGAGCGTTGACCGGTCGATCTGCCCGTGGAAGGATGCGCCGCCTCCTCCCTGGGCGCGCATGGTCGACCTCAAGATCTCCGTCGTCATCCCCGTCTTCAACGAGCGCGCCACGATCGAGGAGATCTTGCGACGCGTCGCGGCGGTCGACCTCCGAAAGGAGATCATCGTCGTCGACGACCACTCGACCGACGGCACGCGCGAGCTGCTCGAGCGGCTCCAACGAGACGGGCTTTCCGCCGCGATCGGCGGCACGGGGATTCGCGGCGAGACCGAGCTTCGCGCCTTCTTCCAGCCGAAGAACCAGGGAAAGGGGGCGGCGCTGCGGCGCGGCTTCGCCGAGGCGACGGGCGACGTCGTGGTCGTTCAGGATGCCGACCTCGAGTACGACCCGAAGGAGCTGCCGCGGCTCGTCAAGCCGATCGCCGAGGGGCACGCTGACGTGGTCTTCGGCAGCCGCTTCACCGGCACCGAGCGGCGGGTCCTCTACTTCTGGCACTCGCTCGGCAACAAGGGGCTCACACTCCTCTCGAACCTCTTCACCGACCTGAACCTCACCGACATGGAGAGCTGCTACAAGGCCTTCCGCCTCGAGGTGATCCGGTCGCTGCGAATCGAGGAGGACCGCTTCGGCTTCGAGCCCGAGATCACGGCCAAGGTCGCGAAGAAGCGGCTGCGCGTCTACGAGGTCCCGATCAGCTACCACGGCCGCACGTACGCGGAGGGGAAGAAGATCGGAGTGAAGGACCTCTTCCGCGCCGTCTACGCCATCGTGAAATACGGCGTGCGCCGTTAGCCCCGGGCCCGCCCCGGACGATGGGCTCGCGCCCTCGTCGACGGATCAGCGGCCGGTGGTTTGGCTTGCCCCGCGCCCCTGGGGTGCTATAACCCCTTAACTTCCTAATAAAAAAGGGCGCAATGTTCAACTGGCTCTACACGCTCTTCTCCCGCGACTTGGCCATCGACCTTGGGACCGCGAACACCCTGATCTTCATCCGGGGAGCGGGCATCGTCTCGAACGAGCCCTCGGTCGTGGCGGTTCAGCAGGACTCGCGCGGCGCCAAGAAGGTCCTCGCGGTCGGCAAGGAGGCGAAGGAGATGCTGGGCCGCACGCCCGGCAACATCGTCGCCATCCGGCCGATGAAGGACGGCGTCATCGCCGATTTCGAGATCACGGCGGCGATGCTCCGCCACTTCATCCAGACCGCCCACAACCGGAAGGCGCTGGTCCGCCCGCGGATCATCATCGGCATCCCCTCGGGCATCACGGAGGTCGAGCGGCGCGCCGTCCGGGAGGCGGCCGAGAGCGCGGGCGCCCGCGAGGTCTACCTCATCGAGCAGCCGATGGCGGCGGCGATCGGCGCGGGGCTCCCCATCACCGAGCCGTCGGGCAACATGATCGTCGACATCGGCGGCGGCACGAGCGACGTGGCGGTCATCTCGCTCTCCGGCATCGTCTACTCGAAGTCGGTCCGCATCGGCGGCGACAAGATGGACGAGGCGATCATCCAGCACATCAAGCGCAAGTACAACCTCCTCATCGGCGAGCGGACGGCCGAACTCATCAAGATGGGCATCGGAACGGCGTACCCGACCGAGGAGACCTTGACGATGGACATCAAGGGGCGCGACCTCGTGGCCGGCGTGCCCCGCACGCTCACCGTCTCCTCTGACGAGATCCGAGACGCGCTCTCGGAGCCGATCAACGGCATCGTCGAGGCGGTCAAGGTGACGCTCGAGCGGACCCCGCCCGAGCTCGCGGGCGACATCGCCGATCGCGGCATCGTGCTCGCTGGCGGCGGCGCCCTGCTCAAGAACCTCGACACGCTCCTGCGCGAGGAGACGGGGCTCCCCGTCTTCCTCGCCGAGGACCCGCTCTCGTCGGTGGTCATCGGGGCCGGTAAGGCACTCGAGGAGCTCGACATCCTCCGGCAGGTCTGCTCGGCCGCCTGACGTCCCGTGCGCGCGCCCCCGGCCGCCCTCGCAGCCCTCGTTGCCCTCGCTCCCGCCGGCTGCATCATCGGCAACCTGTTTCGAAACGCCGGCCGCAACGACGCCATGCGGCCCGCCTACCTGGATCGTTGCGCCAACTGGAAGGAGCCGCTCTCGCGGCGCGGCTGCGAGAAGCTGCGCGAGCGGGCGCGGGTGCAGGTGGAGACCCTCCGGGTCGGAGACGCGGTCTGCCTCGATCCGCCGCTCGGCGACGCCGAGGGCGAGTGCCGGGCCCGCGGCCAGATCGACGACCAGGACACCACCGCCTTCCGGGTGCGCGTGCTCGAGGCCTCCCCCCAGAGCCGCTGGAGCACCCAGGCGGACGGCCACTTCTGGATGGAGAACCTGACCCTGATCGACCTCTACCTCCAGGAGCGGGGCTTCTAGCGGGCGGGCGCCTGGGCCGCCCCGCCCCCAGGTGCGGCGCGAGGAAACCCCTTCTGCTCCGGGCGGGATCCGCGCTGGATTGCCCGGCGAGAGGCCTGGTAGACTGTCCTGTGCCATGAAGAGTCGGCTCGAGGTCGTCCTCTACCACGACGCGCTCTGCTCCTGGTGCTACCTCGCGGACGCGCGGCTTGCCGTCCTGCGCGAGGAGTACGGCGACGCGCTCGACTTCAGCTACCGCGCCTTCCCCATTCGCCCGCAGGACGCGCTGCCGACGGCGCGCGAGGCGAGGCTCCTCGCCCGCCACTGGCGGCGCGTCGCGAAGGAGCCCGAGGGGGCGGGGATCGTCCCCGATCTCTGGTCCTCCAACGATCCGCCGCGCTCGACTCTTCCCCCGCTGATCGCGCTCGAGGCGGCGCGCGTTCAGGGGGCGTCGCGGCGCGACGCGCTGCTCGGCGCGCTGCGAGAGGCCGCCTTCAAGCGCGGCATCAACGTGGCCCGCCGCGACGTCCTCATCGAGCTCGGCGAGCGCGTGGGGCTCGAGATGGGCCGCTTCCTCGCGGCCCTCGGCGCGCCCGCCACCGAGGAGGCCGTCCGGTCCGAGCACCAGGAGGCGCGCTCGCGCGGCGTGCGCGGCGTTCCGGCGCTCGTCCTCGGGGGCGAGTGGCTCGTCTCCGGAGCGCGGCCGCTCTCCGAATACCGCGAGCTGCTCGCGACCTACCTGACGCGGCGCCACGGCTCCGTTTCCGAGCGCTTGCTCCACTAGGGGTCGCTTGCTACCCTGCTGCATCCGCGTGGGCCCTGACTGGCCCCCCGGGGAGGGGTACGATGCGGCTCTCCTGTGCCGCGGCGCTCGCCGCAGCGACGATCTCGACCACGGCCCTCGGGGCCGGCTACGAATACCCCGACAACGGCTCGGTCGGCCTCGGTCGCGCCGGCGCCATGGCCGCCAAGGCCGACGACGGCACGGCCGTGTACTACAACCCCTCGGGGCTCGCCGATCAGTCGGGGCTGCGGATCATGGCCGACGGGATGTTCTCGAACGCCGCCATCGCCTTTCAGCGAACCGACCAGAACGGCGTCCCCATCGGACCGACCGTCGCCAACTCGGGCGGGACCTTCGTCGCCCCCTTCGTCACGCTGAGCTACCAGATCATCCCCGGCCTGACCGTCGCCCTCGGCGCCTACGGCCCGCCCGCCGACGGCCGCTACCAGTTCCCGAGCGAGACGCCGCCGTCGCCGAGCAACCCGAACGCCAATCCGTTCGGGAGCCCGCCGACCCCGTCCGGCCCCGGCGGCGCGCCGCAGAAGTACATGCTGATCCAGAACAACATCTTCGTCTTCTACCCCACCGCCTCGATCGCCTGGCGCCCCGTCCGCTGGGTCGCGTTCGGCGCCTCGCTGCAGCTCGTCGACGCGAGCACCTTCTTCCAGCAGGCCACCTACGACGGCGCGCTCCTCGACGGCAAGACGACGACGCCCTCCTCGGAGAGCGCCTCGCGCGACACCATCGCCTCGGCGAACGTCGCCGACAACCCGATCGAGGTCCTCGCCGGGATCTTCGGCGTCACCGTGAACCCGACCGACCGACTCCGCATCGGCGCGAGCTACCGGCCGGGCTTCACGACCACCCAGACCGGGACTCTCGGGCTCGACTACTCGACGCTCGCGCAGGACGTCCACGCCAAGGTCTCGGGCAACGGCACGACGCAGGCCAAGGACGGCACGAGCGGCTCCGGCCCCGCGCAGCTCGTCGTCCCCTTTCCCGGCGAGTTCAAGTCGGGCGTGGGCTACGCCTGGGGCTCGGGGCTCACGCGCGGCTCGGACGTCGAGCTCGACTTCGACTACGATCAGTGGAGCCAGCTGAAGCAGCTCGCGTTGACGCCCGGCTTCAACTTTCAGACCGACCTATCGAACGCCCAGGCGCTGCCCGCGATAGAGATCCCGAAGAACTTCCAGGACGCCTGGTCGCTTCGGCTCGGCTCGGACTTCCGCCTCCCGGTCCGCGGCCCCATCCGGCTGACGGCGCGTGCCGGCCTCGGCTACGAGTCGAGCGTCTACGCCTCCTCGGGCACGATCTACCCCACGATCGACTTCCCGAACTTCGCGCAGTTCGTCGGCTCCGCCGGCTTCTCCATCGGCTGGCGGATGCTCGACCTCGACCTCGGCTATGCCCACGTCTATGAGCCGACGGCGCAGGTGCGAAGCAGCGGCGTCGTCATGACCGCGAACCAGCCGCCGCCGGGCTACAGCCCGGAGGTCGTGGGCAACGGCAACTTCGTCACCTCCTACGACGTCTTCTCGGCCGGGTTGCGGCTGAGGTTTCTGTAGTTCTTCCCGAGCACAAGGAGCTTACCAATGAAGCGGATTCTGATCCTCGCAGCGATGGGCGGCCTGTTCGCCGCGTGCAGCAGTTCTTCGAGCGGCACCGATGGCGGCAGCTCGACCTCCGGCGGCTCGACCTCGGGCGGGTCGACCAGCACGACGGGCAGCAGCTCCGGCGGCTCGACCAGCGGCGGCTCGTCCAGCGCCAGCGGCGGCATCACGATCACGATCAGCCCGGTCGGCGTCCACCCGGCGGCGGTGGCGGCGCTCCAGACGCTCGGGCTGACGCCCCCGAGCCTGGCCTCGGGCTACACGCTCCTCGTCCAGGGAGTCAGCCTTGGCGCGGGCGGCTCCGCGAAGCTGAACGTCCTCGGCTCGAAGGCGCTCGACACGTCGAACGACACCGGGCCGATCGTCTTCCCGAACATCTCGGCGGACTCGAGCAACGCCACCCTCGGCGTGATTTCGGCGATCGTCTCCGACGCCTCGCTCGACGCCGGCGCGGCGACTCCCATCGATTGGCCCGCCTGCGGGGCGAGCGGCGCCTTCGCCACCGGCAGCTCCGCCGATGGCGGCAGCTACGTCATGGACGTCGACGGCGGCGTCTTCGTCGACAGCTTCGTCCCGGCCGGCAACCAGATCGTCGCGAGCGTCCCCTCTTCGAACGTCACGGGACCGGCCTACGCGATGCCCGCGAGCTACCTCGCCCTCCTCGACTGCGCGGCAGGCCAGCCCCCGGGGACGTTCCTCAAGAACGGCCTCGCGGTCGCCTACACCTCTTCGAGCCAGTACGGTCAGGGGAGCGCGCTCTCCGGCGTGACGCTTCAGGCGTCGAGCGGCACCGTCGCCTACTTCGATTCGAGCTATAAGACGACGAACGCGGCAGGCCCGACGAGCGCGAACGGGGTCGGCATCGTCACGGGCGTCAGCCTCCTCGGAAGCCTGAGCGCCACCGATGCGGCCGGCGACAGCTTCAAGAACAAGGAGATCGCGACGCCTGGCGACTCGGCCTACCAGGTCTTCTTCGCCCCCGGCTACTGACGGTCGGCAAGCCTCTTCGCCGCAAATGGCCCCTCGAGCCCTCCTCTGGGCTCGGGGGGCTTCTGTTTGGCGCTCCTCCTCGGGACGAGTCCCCCCGCTCGGCGGGCTTGGCAGCCGTGGAGGTGAGAAGAGTGACAGGCAAGCGCGCACTGGCACTGGTCTTCCGAAGATCGGCGCCGGGCGGTCGCTGCCTGGCGCTGTCTTCTCGAGGCTTGGCGCTCGGCTGTCATCATCCACTGCCATGCTGTCGTTTCCTGGCGCTGATTCATCCTTGCATGGCACTCACTCATCGTCGTCTGGCGCTGTCTGTGGCTCGCTTGGCGGTGATCGCCGCCCAGGCGGCGTCAGGCAACCTCCGCGCGACGCCGATCGAGCGCGTTGACGCGCGCGGGGGGCGCGCGTAGCTTTCGCCGCCATGAATCCCATCGCGACCTTCGTCTTGCTCGCCCTCGCGGGCGGCTTCTTCGCCTGGACGATGCGCCAGCGCTTCGGGCTTCTCCTCAAGCTTCGGCCCGAGGATCGCTTCGACCAGCCCGAGGCGCGCGCCGAGGCGCTCTTCGCCTTCGGCTTCGGGCAGCGGCGGCTGCTCGACGAGCCGGTGGCGGGGCTGATGCACGTCCTCATCTTCGGCGCCTTCCTCGTGGTCTCGCTGCGAACGATCACGATGTTCGGCCTCGGCTTCTCGCGCGACTTCCACCTGCCGCTCTTCGGCCCCGGCGGGCCGCTCTTCCGCCCCTACTACCTCCTGCGCGACGTGGTCGCGGTGGGGGCGCTCGTCGGCTGCGGCATCGCCTGGTACAAGCGGCTCGTCCAGAAGCCAGACCGGCTGACGCTCTCGTGGGAGGCGCACTTCATCCTCGCCATGATCGCGGGGCTGATGCTGACGGACCTCTTCTTCGAGGGCTCGGAGCTCGCGCTCGCCCATGCCCGCGACGGCTTTCGCCCGGCGGCCTCGTTTGCGGCCGACGTGCTGACGGCGCTCGGGCTCTCCGCCTCCACCATCTCGCTCGTCGGCGTCGTCTGCTTCTGGGCGCACCTGACGCAGGTCCTCGTCTTCGGCAACTTCCTCCCTTACGGCAAGCACTTCCACATCATCACGGGGCTGCCGAACGTCTACTTCAAGCGGCTCTCGCCGAGCGGGCGACTCTCGAAGCCGGACCTCGAGAAGGAGGAGTTCGGGATCCAGAAGGCGACGGACCTCACCTGGAAGCAGCTCTTCGACGCCTACAGCTGCACCGAGTGCGGCCGCTGCGAGACGAACTGCCCGACCTACCAGACCGGCAAGCCGCTCACCCACAAGCAGCTCAACCAGACGATCAAGCACCAGCTGCTCGACAACGCGGGGCTGATCCTATCGAAGGGGAAGGCGGCGGCGGACGAGCTGCCGAACCTGGTCGGTGGGCCGATCGCCAGCGAGACGATCTGGGCCTGCACCACCTGTGGCTGGTGCGAGACGGCCTGCCCCGTCTTCATCGAGAACGTGCCGCGCATCGTCGACCTGCGCCGCTACCAGGTGATGGTGGAGAGCGCGTTCCCGCAGGAGGCGACGAGTGCATTCAAGGGCATGGAGTCGCAGGGAAACCCCTGGGGGCTCGACCGGATGAGCCGGGCCGACTGGTGCAAGGATCTCGACGTGCCGCTCGCCTCGGCTGGCGGGGAGTACGACTACCTCTTCTGGGTGGGCTGCGCGGGGAGCTACGACGACCGGCAGAAGAAGGTCTCGCGGGCGATCGTGCGGCTCTTGCGCGAGGCGGGGCTGCGATTCGCGATCCTGGGCCGGGAGGAGAGCTGCACGGGCGACCCGGCGCGGCGGCTCGGCAACGAGTACCTCTTCCAGACGCTCGCGCAGGCGAACGTCGAGCTGTTGAACCAGTACGCCCCGGCGGCGAAGAAGAAGCGGATCATCGCCCAGTGCCCGCACTGCCTGAACACCCTCAAGAACGAGTACCCGCAGTTCGACGGCCACTTCGAGGTGGTCCACCACGCCGAGCTGCTCGAGGAGCTCCTGCGGGAGCGCAAGCTCGTCCCCGAGCGGCCCGTCAACGAGACGGTCACCTACCACGACTCCTGCTACCTGGGGCGTCACAACGGCGTCTACGAGGCGCCGCGGGAGACCTTGCGCGCCATCCCGAAGCTCCAGATCGTCGAGATGCCGCGCAACCGGCGGGAGGGCTTCTGCTGCGGCGCGGGCGGCGGCAGGATGTGGCTCGAGGAGAGCCTCGGCCAGCGGGTGAACCAGAATCGGGTCGAGGAGGCGGCGAAGACCGGCGCGGCGGTGGTGGCGACGGCCTGCCCCTTCTGCACGACGATGGTGAAGGACGGAATCAACGAGACGGGGCGGGAGGAGAAGCTGCGCGTCATGGACGTCGCCGAGCTGCTCGCCCAGGCAATGCCCGAGGCGCGAGCAGAGCCGGCTCCCTCGGAGAAAGAGGGGGCGGCGAGCGGCGGCTGAGGCGGAAGGATTCGAACCTTCATAGGCAGATCCAAAGTCTGCCGTCCTGCCATTAGACGACGCCTCAAGGAGACAGCCGCCCGTAGATACCACGACCCGTCCGGTGGGGTAGTGATCCAGAGAGTTTCGTGCTAAGGGTCGGACCGAAAGAAACGAACTCCCTCCCAATTTCGGGGGGGCGCAACGGAGGCAGCAGGCCTCGCAGCAAAGGAAGCAACGATATGGCAAGAGGCAAGGTCAAGTGGTTCAACGACGCGAAGGGCTTCGGATTCATCACCCAGGACGACGGCGGTGAGGACGTGTTCGTCCACCACACCGCGATCCAGTCCGAGGGCTTTCGCTCGCTGGCGGAGGGCGAGGCCGTCGAGTTCGAGGTGACCCGCGGGCCGAAGGGGCTCCAGGCCCAGAACGTTCGCAAGGTCAGCTAGCGTCCGTTGCGCCAACGCGCGCACGAGGGCGGGTCCGCGAGGGCCCGCCCCTTTTTTTGGCCCCCTCTTCTTCTCGAGGATCGGCCGTGGCTCGGCCGACGGAACGCCATCAGATGTCGAGGTTCGAGGCGTCGAGCGCGTAGCGCTCGATGAACTGGCGGCGCGGCTCGACGGCATCACCCATGAGCACCGTGAAGATGCCGTCGGCCTCGACGGCGTCGTCGACGCGAACCTGCAGGAGCGTCCGCGTCTCCGGGTTCATGGTGGTCTCCCATAGCTGCTCGGGGTTCATCTCGCCGAGGCCCTTGTAGCGCTGGATGCTCTGGCCGCTCTGGGCCTCCGCCTTCACGGTCGTCCAGACCTCGTCGAGCGAGGCGAGTTCGCGAACGACTCCATCGATCTCGAGCCGATAAGGGGCCTTGCCCGCCACGGCGAGAAGCGCCCGGAGCGCGGCGATCTCGGCGAAGTCGGCGCCGGAGAGGAAGGCATGGTCGAGGACGGTCTCGCGCGAGGCGCCCCGTGGCTTCAAGACGAGCCGCTTGCACTGGTGCTCGGCGTCGTCCTCGAGCCGAACGACGAGCGGGAGCATGTCGGCGTGGCGGCCCTCGAGCGTCGTCTGGACCCGCTCGATCTGGCGGATGAGTTCCTCCGCATCGGCGAGCGTCTCGACCCGGATGTTCGTGGCCTCGAGGAGCGCATCGATGAGCCGTGCGTCCCGCCGCTTGTCGATGCGATCGAGGAGGGTCCGATAGGCGAGCACCTTCTTCAGCAACTCCTTGAGATCGAGTCCGGCGAGAGACGCTCCGCCGTCTCCCGCCAGCTTCGCGCCGGCGGTGCCGAGGTCGAGGAGGTAGTCGTCGAGCGCCCCCTCGTTCTTGAGGTAGATGTCCTTCTTGCCGCGCGTCACTTTGTAGAGCGGCGGCTGCGCGATGTAGAGGTAGCCGCGCTCGACGACGTCGGGCATCTGCCTGAAGAAGAAGGTGAGCAGCAGGGTGCGGATGTGGCTGCCGTCCACGTCGGCGTCCGTCATGATGACGATGTTCTTGTAGCGGATCTTCTCGACCGAGTAGTCGTCGCGGCCGATGCCGGTGCCGAGGGCGGTGATGAGCGTCGCGATCTCGACCGAGGAGAGCATCTTGTCGAAGCGCGCCTTTTCGACGTTCAGGATCTTGCCCTTGAGCGGCAAGATGGCCTGGAATCGCCGGTCTCGTCCCTGCTTCGCGCTCCCGCCGGCGCTCTCGCCCTCGACGAGGTAGATCTCGCTCCGCTCGGGATCGCGCTCCTGGCAGTCGGCGAGCTTTCCCGGCAGGGAGGCCCCGTCGAGCGCCCCCTTGCGGCGCACCGTCTCGCGCGCCTTGCGCGCGGCGATGCGGGCGCGGGCGGCGTCGGCCACCTTGCCCGCGATCTTGCGCGCCGGCCCCGGGTTCTCCTCGAGGAACGCGGAGAGCCGCTCGTTGACCATCTGCTCGACGATGCCCTTCACCTCCGAGTTACCGAGCTTCGTCTTGGTCTGCCCCTCGAACTGCGGCTCGGGGAGCTTGACCGCGACGACGGCGGCTAGCCCCTCGCGGATGTCCTCGCCGGTGGGCGTCTCCTTGATGTCCTTGAAGATGCCCTCGGCCTGGGCGTAGGCGTTGACGGTCCGGGTGAGGGCGCTCTTGAAGCCGACGAGGTGGCTGCCGCCCTCGTGCGTGTTGATGTTGTTCGCGAAGCTGTAGACCTTCTCGTCGTAGCCGTCGTTCCACTGCATCGCGATCTCGAGCTGGATCTTGTCCTGCTCGTGGGTGATGAAGATCGGCGGATCGTGGATCACGTTCTTGTTCTTGTTCAGATGCTCGACGAACGATCGGATCCCGCCCTCGTAGTGGAACTCGTGGGCCTTGCCGCTCCGCTCGTCGGTGATGCCGATGCGGAGCCCCGCATTGAGGAATGAGAGCTCGCGCAGCCGGTTCGAGAGGACGTCGAAGCTGTACTCGAGATCCTCGAAGATCTCCGGGTCGGGCTTGAAGTGGACCTTGGTTCCGGTCCGGGTCGTCTCGCCGGTGACGGCGAGGTCGGTCGCTGGGTCGCCACGCCGAAAAGTCTGGACCCAGACCTTGCCGCCTCGGCAGATCTCGAGATCGAGCCGCTCGGAGAGCGCGTTGACGCACGAGACGCCGACGCCGTGAAGGCCTCCGGAAACCTTGTAGCTCTTGTTGTCGAACTTGCCCCCGGCGTGGAGCTTCGTCAGCACCACCTCGGCGGCGGGGCGCCCCTCCTTCTCCATGATCTCGGTGGGGATGCCGCGGCCGTCGTCCACGACGGTGATCGAGTTGTCGAGGTGGATGGTGACGGCGATGTTCTTGCAGTAGCCGGCGAGCGCCTCGTCGACCGAATTGTCCACCACCTCGTAGACGAGGTGGTGGAGTCCTTGGCTCGAGGTGGAGCCGATGTACATCGCGGGTCGCTTGCGAACGGCCGCGAGCCCCTCGAGGACCGTGATCGATGCGGCGGTGTAGTCGCCACCCGGACTCTGAACCTGCTCGCTCGCTTCCAAGCCGTACCTCCGTCCGGGCGCTCGGGCTGGATCTCTCTCGGGGTGCTCCGGAGACCTGGCGGCCGCCCGTTGTCGTAGCACGGAAATCGCGCCTGGGACAAGCTTCCAACCGGCCTGATTGCCGGTAGATTCCGTGCGTTTCTAGACCGTGACGACCCCGGCGTCGACACGCCAGCTGGCGGCGTCCTCCTGCAGCCGGGGAAGGAGAGGTCCGGGGTCCGTGGTGGTGAGCAAGACCTGGGCTGATAGCTCGCGGAGGTAGCCAAGGAGTTCCCGGTTTCGGGCGGGATCGAGCTCGCTCGAGACGTCGTCGAGGAGGAGGAGCGGGGCGGCGCCGAGCTTCTCGCGCAGGTTCTCGATCTCGGCGACCTTCAGCGAGAGGACGATGGCCCGCCCCTGTCCCTGAGAGGCATAGACGCGGGCCGAGAGGCCGCCGATGGCAAGGCGTAGGTCGTCGGCGTGGGGCCCCACCGAGGTGAAGCCGCGCGCCTCGTCGAGAGAGAGTCGATCGTGCAGCTTCGAGAGGAGTCGACTGGCGAGGTCGGCCTCGGTTCCTTCTCCCGCTGCCGGGTAAGAGAGGGCGACCTCCTCGGAGAGGCGGCCAATCCGGTCGAAGGCCCGGGTGAAGTGGGGGGAGACCTCTTCGAGCCAGGCTCGGCGCCGCATCCAGAGCCGCGCTCCTGCGCGGGCGAGCGGGATTTCGAAGCTCTCGCGCAGGTCGACCGGCCCACGTTCCTGAAGGATTCGGTTTCGAGAGCGGAGCAGCCTCTGGTACTCACGCAGCTCGACGAGGTAGGCGGGCCAGCGGGTGAAGACGGCGCGATCGAGGTAACGGCGCCGCCGTTCGGGAGCCGCCCGAACGATGGCGAGCTCATCGGGAGTAAAGGCGACCACGGCGCCGGCTTCGAGGTAGCGATCGACCTCGGCGACGGGATTTCCGCCGAGGCTGAGCGCCCGCAGGCCGCAGCTGAGGCGGACCGCGACGCTGCGGGCGACTCCATCCTGATCGATCTCTCCCGTGAGGTTCGCCTCACCCTGGCCTAGACGCACGAGTTCGCTCGCCTTCGCGGGGCGAAGCGGGCGGAGCGCGAGGAGGTAGTAGATGCCCTCGAGGAGGTTCGTCTTCCCCTGGCCGTTCTCCCCGCAGACGAGCGTGAAGCGGGGATGAGGGACGGCGGCGACGCGCTCGAGGTTTCGGAAGTTCTGGAGAGAGAAGGAGAGGAGCTTCAAAGCTTACAGCCGCATCGGCATCACGACCGCGAGGTCGCCATTCTCCCCCACGGGGCGAAGGACCGCGGGCGAGAGCTCGTCGGCGAGATCGATCCGGATCTGGTCCGACGAGAAGGCCGAGAGGGCGTCGATGAGGTAGTGCGCGTTGAATCCGGCCTTGATGGGTCCACCCTTGACCTCCGCCTCGATCTCCTCGTGGGCCTCTCCGAGGTCCGGGTTCTGGCTCGTCAGCTCGATCTTCCCCTCGTCGACCTCCAGCCGGACGCCGTAGGTCTTATCGCTCGAGACGAGCGAGACCCGCCGCAAGGTCTCGATGAGCTTGCCACGGGAGAGCTGGATGGCGCGCTCGCTCTCCTTCGGGATGACCTGGCGGTAGTCGGGAAACTGGCCGTCGAGGAGACGCATGACCATGACGACCGAGCTGCGGCGGACGACGGCGCTCCCCTTGTTGAAGGCGAGCTGACAGGGACCTCCGTCTTCGTCGAGGAGCCGCTTGAGCTCCTGGAGCCCCTTCTTCGGGATGAGCACCCCATGCTCGAGCTTCTCGGTGCCGGAGACCTCGCGCTCACAGAGGGAGAGCCGATGGCCGTCAGTGGCCACCATGCGCAGCACCCCGCGATCGAGCTGCTCGAGGTAAACGCCACCGAGGTTGTATCGGGTCTCGTCGGTGGAGATCGCGTAGCGCGTCCGCTCGATCATGAGGGCAAGTAGATCAGCCGGTAGCTCGAAGCCCACTCCGGCCTCTGGCTTCGGCAGCGCCGGAAACTCCTCGGCGGGGGTCGAGACGATTCGAAAGCGGGAGGATCCGGAGCTGATCTCGATCTGGGAGTTGGGGGCACGCCGCAGGGTGACGTTCGGGTCCGGCAAGAGCCTGACGATGTCGTAGAAATGGCGGGCAGGGAGCGCGACGGCGCCCTCCTTGAGCACCTCACACCGGTGCTGCCCCACGACGCCAATCTCGAGGTCGAAGGCCGAGAGGGTCAACCCGGTGTCCTTCTGAGCCTCGAGTAGCACGTTAGCGAGGACCGGCATGGTGGTCTTGCGCTCGACGAGCCCCTGGGTGCGCGAGAGACCCTGCTTCAACTCCGCGACCGATATCTTGAGTTCCATGGACGGCTCCGCTCAGCGACGGGGACTGTCTAGAGTAAGTATTAAAAGACTTGAACAGCAGACCCCGTAGAGAGGGGCTGGTTCGTGAAGAAGCGAACCAACCCCCTAGAGACTCGACGGATCGGGCTCAGTACAACCCAATCGTCGAGCTGTGGAGAGCCATTTAACATTGAGGAAGGTCTGTTGGCAACCCGAGGGAGCCCGGTCGGAGGGGGGTGCTCATCAGCTGGAGGGGGCTCTTTTTTAGACGGCCTGCACCGGGTTTTTGGAGGGCCGCTCCACAACTTACCAAGAGGCATCAGGAGGTGAGGCGGGAGCGAATCTCTGCGCACTCGCGTCGGATGGCCGGGTCGCTCTCGACGAGCCCTTCGATCTTGCGACAGGCGTACATGACGGTCGCGTGATCTTTTTCGAAGCGGGCGCCGATTTCGGGAAAGGAGGAGGGGGTCATCGTGCGGCAGAGGTACATCGCAACCGCGCGAGCGTGGGCGATCCGCTTCTGGCGCCCGCCCCGGACGAGCTTGTCGGCCGTTAGGCCGTAGAAGCGGGAGGCCTCCTCGACGATGGTGTCGAGGTTCACGGCCTGTGGCGGCGGCAGGATGTTCCGCAGCGCCTGCTGGGCCATCTCTAGGTTCACTGGGACGCGCGTCAAGTCGTGGACGGCGATGAGGCGGTTGAGCGCCCCCTCGAGCTCCCGGACGTTCTTCCGGACCCGTTCGGCGATGAAGGCCGCGACGTCAGGGGGGAGCTGGATACGCCGGTCCTCGGCCTTCTTCTGGAGGATCGAGACGCGGGTTTCGAAGGCGGGCGGCTGGATGTCCGCGAGGAGGCCGTGGTGAAAGCGGGTCTTGAGCCGCTCCTCGATGTCCGGGAGGTCGGAGGGTGGGCGATCGCTCGTGATGACGATCTGCTTTCGCCCCTCGTAGAGCTCGTTGAAGGTGAGGAAGAACTCGTGCCTCGTCTCGATGGCGCTGCCGCGCCAGAGTTGGATGTCGTCGAGCAGGAGAACGTCGCAGTCCTTGCGGTACTTGTTGCGGAAGTCCTCCCGCTTCTCGAGCGTTCGATTTCCGGCGTGGGTCACGGCGATGTACTCGTTCATGAACTGCTCGCCGTTGAGTAGCCTCACGCGGGTGTCGGGCCGCAGGCGCCGGAGCTCGTTGCCGATGGCGTGGAGGATGTGGGTCTTGCCGAGGCCCGAATCGCCGTAGACAAAGAGAGGGTTGTTTCCTTGCCCTGGGCTCTTGCAGACGCCTTGGGCGGCGGAGAAGACGAGTTCGTTCGACTTACCGAGCACGAAGTTCGCGAAGGTATAGGCGGCATTGAGGCCGGCCGCCGGTGGCGCCGGTGGCGGGGACGGACGGACGGATGGCAGGCCTTGAGCCGCGTCGGCGCGAAGCTCGAGATCGCAGGGCTCGTCGGCGCAGTCGTGCAAGAGTTCGGCGAGCGTCGCGCCGTAGTTGTCCTCGATCCAGTCGCGGATGAAGGCGTTCGGCGCGGAGAGCACGAGCTTTCCGGCGGGCGACTCGATCGGGCGGAGCTGCGCGAGAAGGCCTTGGAGGTGAGCAGAGACGCCTCGCTGGCGCAAAGCCGCGAGCACTCGCGTCCAGAGGACATCTCCGTTTTCGAGCGGCGCTGCGGAGCTCACGGTGCGGTCGTCCTCCGAGCGCCAGAGCGCGAGCCGAAGACGAGCATCCCCCACGAACGACAAAGCAAAAGAGTTCCCTCCCGGCGGGGTGGAGACCCCGGTCGGATTCCGCGGACGAGAACGAGCGTCGAGTGGTTTGCTAGGTAGCAAAGGCCGGGTCCTCGATCAAGATGAAAGTCAGAGTCGTGTGAAAGAGTTGGGACTTTTTTTGGTGGTCGAGAAGCAGGCGCTGGAATTGCTTGACTTCGAAGGGTGAGATTGGTTCACTCCCGCCCCCGCGTGAGACCAGGAGGCGAGAAGTGAAGCGCACTTATCAGCCCAAGAAGATTCACCGCAACCGCACGCACGGCTTCCGCAAGCGCATGAGCACCAAGGCCGGGCAGGACGTCCTGAAGCGCCGGCGCTCGAAGGGGCGAAAGCGACTGGCGGTAACGGCGGCGCACAAGTAGCGCCGGTGGCGGGGAACGAGTTCCCGGACGGCCGGCGATTGCGTCGGCGCGCCGAGTTCGAAGCCCTTCGCCAAGGCAGCCGCAAGGCCTCGCGGGGAAAGCTGCTCCTTGTTTGGCGCTCGAGCCCCAAAGGGGATCTGGCGTGGACGAGGCTCGGCATCACGGCTAGCAGCAAGGTCGGAAATGCGGTCAGACGCAATGCCCTCAAGCGTTGGGTGAGAGAATGGTTTCGCACGCAGAAAGAGGCCCTGCCGCGCGGATTGGAGATCCTGGTCGTCGCGCGGCCGGGTGCCTTCGAAGCGGGGCATTCCGCGGTCGCGGCGGATCTCGCGATTTTGGCCCGCTCGCTGCAGCCGCAGAGAGGGAAGCGAGCGGACGAGAAGTGATCGCATGAGGTCGCTGCCCGCCCGCCTCGTCTCCTGGCTGCTGCTCGGTTACCATCGCCTGGTCTCTCCGCTCTTGCCGTCCGCCTGCCGTTTCTACCCGACCTGCTCAGTCTTCGCGGCCGAGGCGATCGAGCGGCATGGTCTCTTCGGCGGAGGGGCGCTCGCGGCGCGACGCCTCTCCCGGTGTCACCCCTTCCACCCGGGCGGCCTCGACCCCGTCCCCGAGGCACTCGACCGATGAATGACGATCGGCGCCTGATGTTGGCGGTGGCCCTGAGCCTCGCCATCTACCTCGGCTGGTCGTTCTTCCTGATGAAGACGCACCCGCCAAAGCCGCCACCGCCACGGGCGCCCGTGGCGGAATCGACAGCCAGACCAGCCGAGATGCCCGTTCCGACGAGCCCGTCCGTTGTTCCGAAGGAGAAGGAGAGGACGCCGAGTCGGCCCGAGCAGCTCGTTTCCCTCGATACAGCGGAGATTCACCTGGTGTTCTCGACCCGTGGAGCGACGCTCGTCCACGCGGTTTTGCAGAAGCCGCAGTACCGGAGGCGGGTTGACGGGAGGGATGAGCCCGTCGACCTCGTCCGAGGGGAAGAGACGGGGCGGGCGCTGCTGGCTGAGTACCAGGGGGCGAGTTGGCCAGATGATCCGCTCGGTGATTACGAGGCGAAGCAGGAGCCGAGCGCGGTGGTCTTCGAGCGGCGGTCGGCTGGGGTCGTGTTGACGCGTCGCTACGAGGTCGTGGCGCCCTATCTCCTTTCGATGACCGCGTCGGTCTCAGGGGGCAGCGCCCGTTCGCTCGAAATCGGCTTCGGGAGCAGCCAGCCACCGGGCGCCAGCGCTCCGAGCGGTGGGCTGTTCGGACGGCTCGCTCGATCCTACCCGAACGTGGCCACGGCGATCTGTCGGGTGGACGGCAAGAATGAGTCTTCGGCCTCGAACAAGGACGCGGAGGTGACGCTTCCCGCGCCGCCGAAGCTCGGGACGGTCGAATTCGGCGGTGTCGACGAGCGCTTCTTCGTGGGAGCGATGGCTCCGCAGGACGACCGCACGGGAAGCTGCCGGGTCAAGAGCACCGCAGGGGGCGCCGTCGCGGCCACGGTTGATCTACCGCTGGGGGCTGCTCCTTCGCCGTCTCGAACCTTCGCGGTTTTTTTGGGGCCAAAGGATCTCGATCTGCTCCAGCGGGCGAGCGTCCTGCCCGGGAGCAAGGTCGACAGCGAACTCTCTAGCACCGTTGGATTCGGTTTCTGGACGGCGCTCTGTGTGCCGATGCTTCGGGTGATGGAGCTGTTCCACCGGGCTCTGCCGAACTGGGGAATTTCGATTCTCCTCCTGACCTTGATGATTCGGCTTCTGCTGTTTCCGCTCCAGCAGGCGCAGTACCGCTCGATGGAGAAGATGCGGGTCCTCCAGCCGAAGCTAAACGAGCTCAAGAAGAAGTTTGGCGAGGACAAGGAGCGGCTCAACCTCGAGACGATGAAGCTGTATACCGAGAACAAGGTGAATCCGCTCGGTGGCTGCGTCCCGATGCTCGTCCAGATGCCGATCTGGTTCGCACTCTACCGGCTGCTCGGCACGACGATTCAGCTTTACCGCGAGCCGTTCATTCCGGGATGGATCGGGGATCTGACGTCACCCGACTCGTACTACGTGTTGCCGATCTTGATGGGCGCGACGATGGTCGGTACGCAGCTGCTCTCCCCGCAGATGCCGGACAGCGGGCAGCAGCGGCTCATGATGTGGATGATGCCGGTCGTGATGACGGTCTTCTTCCTGAATCTCCCGTCCGGGTTGAACCTTTACATCGTTGCAAGCAACCTCCTGAACATCGCGCAGCAGTACTTCGTGCGACGACGGACCCGCAGCGCGCCGCCATCCGATCGCATTACGAAAGCAGGAGCCTGACCGATGGATGAGACCACCCCGCCGACCCAGGTGACGCCAAACCCGCTGGCCGGGGAACGTACGGAGCAGGCGAAGACGATCCTCGAAGAGATCCTCACGCGGCTCGGGGTCTCGGCGGCGGTCGACGCCCGGGAGGTCGGCGACGAGATCGTCCTCCGGGTTCAGGTTGGGGAGGGAGCCGAGGCGGTCGGGCTACAGGGTCCGCGGGCTGCGCTTTGGGAGCCGATCGGGTACCTCGTTTCGAAGATGGTCGGGCGGGATCCGTCTCGTCGCTGCTTCGTGGCGATAGAGACGGGTGCCCCGGGGGAAGCCCAGGCGCCAACGACGGAGACGGACGAGGATCTCCTGGCGCTCGGCCGCTTTCTGGCTGAGCGGGCAAAGCGGCTGGGGCGGGTGCTCGCGGTTGGCCCCATGGGCTCGAAGGAGCGGCGGGTGATCCACCTGGCCGTCAAGGAGGTTGCTGGGGTCTCGAGCAGGAGCGAGGGGGAGGGCGGGGCCCGTCGGTTGCTCATTGTTCCGGATGTTCCCGCGCCGGTGATCCCACCGGTCCCGCAGGGCTAGGCGCAATGCCGGTGAGTTAGGGGCGCAAGGTCCGAGAATGACAGATGGTTGCGCGATCGTGCTCTCAAGCAGAGGAGAGTACGACGATGGGATTGGCCGCAGATCTTGAAGCGACGATGGTGGTGCGGAT
>JAJXUD010000013.1 GCA_021783235.1 Myxococcales bacterium
TTGCCAGTCTCCCCCCCGGCCCCCCCTCCACCCCTCCGGGAACAGGCGCAGAGAAGACTCGTTCCGAGTCTCGTCAGTACGGCGGCGACTCATGAAGGTCAGATCCCATGAGTGCAGGTCATACAAGGCGCTTCCGCGCGCCTCGCCAGCTCCGGATCGCGCGCATCGGCTGGACCTACCTCGCGCTCACCGTGGGGCTCGGCCTCGCCGGGATCAACACCGGCAACAACCTCGTCTTTCTCGCCTGCGGGCTCATGCTCGGGATGGTGGTCGCCTCGGGCATCCTCTCCGAGCGCTGCCTGCGCGGGCTCGAGGTCGAGCGGCAGCTCCCCCGATCGGCGACGGCCGGGGAGCCCGCGCTCTTCGGCCTCGCCGTCCGAAACTCGAAGAAGAGCGCCTCCTTCGGCCTCTCGATCCGGGACCTCGCGACGGGCGGCCGTTGCCAGTTTCCCCTGGTCCGGGCCTGCGAGCGCGAGACTCGCGCCTACGCCTTCACCCCCGCCCGGCGAGGCCGGCTCGCGCTCGGCGCGCTGCGCGTCGCGACTCGCTTCCCGTTCGGGCTCTTCGAGAAGTCGCTCGAGGTCGATCTTCCGGAGGAGCTCCTCGTGCGGCCGGCGCCGCTGCCGGGCCCGCTGCCGGGCTCGCCGCGCCGGCGGGACGGGGAGTCCCCCGCGCCGCGCGCCGGCCAGGGGCTGGAGCCGTGGGAGCTCCGCCCCCACCGCGAGGGCGAGGACGCCCGCGCCATCGCCTGGGGCCCGAGCGCGCGCACCGGCCGGATCCTCGCTCTCGACCGGGAGCAGAGCGTCGAGCCGCTCGTCGACCTGCGGCTGCCCACGGGCGCTTCGCCCGACGAGTTCGAGCGCGAGGTCGGCCGGGCCGCCTTCGCGGCGGCGAGCCTCGGCGAGCGGGGCTTCGCGCTGCGCCTGCACCAGGGCGACCGCCTCCTCGTCCCCCTGGGCTCGGGCCCCGCCCACCTCGGCCGCCTGCTCGACGCGCTCGGGGCCTCGGAGCCCCTCGCCCCGTGAGATCCCGCTTCCTCGAACTCCAGCGCGCGACCATCTTCGCGGCGGCGGCCGCCGCCTTTGGCGCCGCGGCGGTGAGCCGCGAGCTGCCGATCTGGCTCGTGACGCTCTTCGGGGCGGCCCTCCTCGCGGGCCTCTGGCTGCGCGAGCGGAAGCTCTTCCCCCCCTGGCCGCTCAACGTCGCGACCGCCGCTGCCGTCGTCGCCACGCTCGCGCCGGCTCTCGCCCACCGCGACCGGCTCCCGCTGGCCGCCGCCGAGGCGGCGAGCCTCCTGACCGCGAACCGGCTCCTCGTTCGGCGCGAGGCGGGCGACGACGGGATCCTCCACCTCTCGTGCTGGCTCCTGCTCGCCTCGGGCGCCGCGCTGACGGCGGACCTCGCCTACGGCCTCTTCCTCCTCCTCTACGCCGGGCTCGCGGCCGTCTCGATGCTGCTCGCGGAGCTCCGCCGCGGAATCGAGACCGAGGCGCCCGAGCAGGCGCCTGCGCTGCTCTCCGCCCCCGAGCTCACCTCGCGCCGGCTCCTCGGCTTCGCCGCCTCCCTCGGGGTGGGCTCGCTCGCCTTCGGCGCGCTGCTCTTCCCGCTGTTCCCGCGCGCCCACGCCGGCCTCTGGCAGAGCCTCGGGGGCGGTCCCCTGCGGACCGGGATCTCCGACCGCGTGGACCTGACCGCGGGCGGGACGCTCCAGGACAGCGCGCGGCTGGTCCTCACGGCCGAGCTCTCGGGTGACGAGGCCGCCGCCCGCTACTGGCGCACGCTCGTGCTCGAGCGCTTCACCGGCCGGAGCTGGCTCTCGTTCGGCGTCCCCGGCGAGATCGCCCGCGGCCTCGCCCGGCGTTCCGCCCGCTCGACCGTGCGCGGCCGGTTCGATCTCTTCCCCGACTCGGGCGGCTTCGTGCCCGCCCCCCCGGGGCTCTCGCAGCTCTGGCCCGCCACGGCCTTGGCGCTCCGCATGCGGTACGACCCGATGGGAAACGTCGACCTCCTGCCGCCCCTGCCGAAGTCCGTCGAGCTCGTCTTCTCGGCCGGCGCCCCCGCCGCCGAGCCCAGCCAGGCGGAGCGCGCGCGCTCGCTCCAGCTCCCAGCGCTTCCCGAGGAGGTGACGGCGCTCGCCCGCCGCCTCGTCCCCGACGGCACGCCGCCCGAGGAGGCGGTCCAGCGGGTGGTCCGCTACCTGTCCGGCTTCTCGTACAGCCGCGAGGTCGTGGGGGGCCCGGCGCCGCTCGAGGCGTTCCTCGCCCGCCGGCGCGGCCACTGCGAGCTCTTCGCGACGGCCACCGCCGTCTTGCTTCGCGCCCGTGGGATCCCGGCGCGCTACGTGGCGGGCTACTACGCGCCGGAGGTCTCGGACGGCGAGCTGACGCTGCGCGACTGGGACGCGCACGCCTGGGCCGAGGTGGAGCTTCCCGGCCGCGGCTTCATCACGGTCGACGCGACCCCGCCGCTGCTCCGGGGCGGCGAGGCGCACCGAGGATCGCTCTGGTCCCAGCTGCTCGACGGCTGGGACCGGGCCCAGCTGCGCTGGCTCCAGGGCGTCGTCGACTTCGACAGCCGCTCCCAGGAGCGATCGGCCGGCTGGCTCGGAGAGCGGCTGATCCTGATCGGCCGCTGGCTCGGGAAGGTGGGCGCCCTCCTGCTCGCCGGGGCGTTGCCGCTCCTGCTCTTCGCCTGGTGGTCGGCGCGCCCCCCGCGCGACCAGACGCGCGAGCTCGAGCGGGCGCTCTGGCGCGCGCTCGCCGTCGCCGGCGTCGAGCGGCACGCGGCCGAGACCGCCGAGGAGCTGCTCGAGCGGCTCGGCCGGGAGGATCCCGAGCTCGCACGACGGGCGTCTCCCCTCTTCGCCCGGCTCGGCGAGGCCCGCTTCGGCGCGCGGCCGCTCGGACGCGAGGAGCGAGCGGCGCTCCGCCGCCGCATCACCGGCCTCGTGTGATAGGTAGCCGTCGTGCGAAGGCCCGCCCCCCTCCCGCGCGTCACGCTCGCCTCCTGCCCGTCGCGCGACCTCGGCGCCGTGCCCGGGCGGACCTAGGTGCCGGTGAGCGCGAGCGATCCCCCGCTCCCTCCGGACGTCCGCCAGTGGGACGGCCTCGCCCTCCGCTACGACTCCTCCCGCCCGCCCCTGCCCGACGCCTGCATCGAGCTCGTCTGCGACGCCGCCGGCGTGCGGAGCCCCTCGCTCGTGGTCGACCTGGGCAGCGGCACCGGCCTCTCGAGCCGCCCCTGGGTCGGCCGGGCCGATCGGATCGTGGGCGTCGAGCCGAACGACGAGCTGCGCGCCCTCGCCGAGGCCCGCGGGGGCGGTCATGAGCTCAGCTACGCCTCGGGCGACGGCGCCGCGACCGGCCTACCCGCCGGCGAGGCCGACGTCGTCACCGCCGTGCAGTCGCTCCACTGGATGGACCCCGAGGCGACCTTCGCCGAGGTCGACCGGCTCCTGCGTCCGGGCGGCGTCTTCGCCGCCGTCGACTGCGACTACCCGCCCTTCGTCGACTGGGAGATCGGTCGGGCCTGGGAGCGTCTCGCGCGAACGGCCCGCCGACGGCTCGGGCAACGGAGACTCCTTCGCGGGCGGCGCCGCCTCGATCCCTCGCAGCACGCGGCGCGGCTCTCCGCGAGCCGCCGCTTCCGCGGCGTCGCCGATCTCGCGCTGCACGAGCGCCGAGCGGGCTCGGCCGCGGAGCTCGTCGCGCTCGCGACGAGCCAGAGCGCGGTCGCCCGGCTGCTCGAGCTCGGGGACGAGCCCGTCGCGGCGGGCCTCGCCGAGCTCGAGCGGGCCGCCCTCGCGGGCGCCGCGGCGCACGCCTGGAGCTGGATCTTTCGGGTCCGGCTCGCGCTGAAGTGATCTGCGGACGGGGCGGCTCGCTCACGCCCTCGCCACCGCGCGCAGCGCGTCGCGCAGCTCGGCCGCCCGCTGGGGGCGATCGGCGGGCGCGGGCGCGAGGCAGCGGCGCAGGAGCTCGGCGAGCGCGGGCGAGAGCTCCGGCCGGAGCGCGCGCGGATCGGGCGTTGGCCCTTGGCGAACAGCCGGATCGGCCGAGGCGAAAGGCACCTCCCCCGTGAGCAGCTCGAAGAGCGTCGCGCCGAGCGCGTACAGATCGGTCGCGGGTCCGAGCTCGCCCCCAGCGAGCTGCTCGGGCGGCATGAAGTCGGGCGTTCCCGCGATCAGGGTCGCCTTGCGTCGCCCCTCCGCGCTGCTGCGAACGGCGAGGTGCGCGACCCCGAAGTCCATCAGCTTGACGTGCTCGCTCCTCTCGAGCCGCAGCACGTTGCTCGGCTTGACGTCGCGGTGGACGACGCCGCGCTCGTGGACGGCCGAGAGCGCGTCGGCCAGCTGCGCCCCGAAGGCCGCGGCCTGTCGCTCGGGCAAGCCCCGCGGGTTCTTCGCGGCGAGCGTCTCGAGATCCTCGCCGCGTAGATACTCCATCACGAGGTAGAGGGTCTCCCCCTCGAACCCGGCGTCGTGGACGGTGACGATGTGCGGGTGGGAGAGCCCCGCGGCGACGCGCGCCTCCCGCAAGAAGTAGCCACGGGCCTGCTCGTGGCGCGCGAGCGCGTCGGCGAGGAGCTTCACCGCGACGGGCCGGTCGAGCACCGTGTCCCGCGCCCGCCAGACGACCCCCATCGAGCCCTCGCCGATCTTGGCCTCGAGTCGGTATCTCTCCGGCAGGCCGCCCGAGGCGGCGGGGACGGGCTCCGCTGCCTTCGACTGGCCGCGCAGCCGCGCGAGCCTGAGCCCGGCGTCGCGGAAGGCGGCGTCGACCGCGACGATCTGCTCGAAGCAGGCGAGCGCCTGCGGGCCGTCCCGGAGCTGCTCGAGCGCGACCCCGAGCAGGTAGAGCGCCTCGCAGCGCAGCCTGGGCTCGCGGGGCCCCCGGGCCACGAGCGCCCGCGCCGTGGCGGCGGCGTCCTTGGGCCTGCCGAGCCGGAGCTGCGCCGCCCCCGCGAGGAGCCGGACCGGATCGCTCTGCTTCAGGTCGGGAGCGAGCCGTTCGAGGGCCTCGAGCGCCGCTTCGGCCCTTCCCTGCTGGAGGTGGAGCCGCGCCGCCGCGAAGCCGTCCCCCGCCCGCTCGAGCAGCGGCGCCGCGGCCGCCGGATTCCCGAGCCGGCGCATCAGCTCCATCGCCCGCTCCGTCTCGCCCGCCTCGATCCAGAGCTCGGCGGCCTCCGCGAGGGCCCCCGCCTCGGCGAGCCGCTCGGCGCCGAGCACTGGATCGCCGAGCTGGCGAAACGCCGCGAGCGCGCGGGCCCGGTCGCCCGATCCGAGAAAGGCCTCGGCCGCGCGATCGGCGCGCCCGGCGGCCTCCCAGAGCTCGGCCGCCCGTTGCAGGGCGCCGCTCCGCTCGCAGAGCGAGGCTGCCGCGGCGGGATCCTCGCGCTCGAGCAGCGAGACCGCCTCCTCGAGCGCCCCCGCCCGGGCGAGCCGCTCGGCCTGCCCCGCGCGGTTGCCGCGACGCCCCTCGAGCTCCGCGGCGAGCCGTCCCTCCCCGAGCCCGTCGAGCAGCGCGATCGCCTCCTCCGCCTCCTCGGCGGCGAAGCTGCGCTGCGCGAAGAGCTGGGCGGCCGATCTTCGCTCGGGAGTCCCGGACGCGGCGAGGCGCGCCGCTTTTCCGTAGCAGCGCGCCGCCGAGCGCCAGTCCGAGAGGGCGTCGAAGAGCGCGCCGGCCCGAACGTAGTCCCCCTTGCGCTCGGCCTCGTACGCCGCGGCGTCCGGCGGCGGCCCCGGCAGCCGCTCGGCCGCGCGGCGGGACGGAGCCGCCGGCTCGTCGACGGGCGAGAGCTGGATCCGGTGGACGAGCGCGCGCGCGACGGCGAAGAGCCCGGCCGCCACGAGGCCGCGCGCGAGCCAGCGGATCGCGAGGCCCAGCGGCGAGCCCGCCTCGGCGAGGTCGCCGAGCAGCGGCTCGGGGCCGAGGAGCCCGGGCGAGGAGGCGGCGACGAGCGCGATTCCCCCGGCGAGTAGCCCGAGCCCGCGCCGCAGATCCGATCTCATTGCGGGAAACCTAGCACACGCTTCCCGCGGCGTCGGCGAGACCGGGCCGCCGGTGGGTGGCGGCCGCCCACCTCGAGCGAAGGGCCGAGCGGCGAGGGCGCCCGCGGGGCCACCGCTCGCTGCCCACCCCGGGGCTACCGGTAGAGCGCGTGCTCCCGGGCGTAGCGCTCCACGGACGCGGGCAGAAGCCCGTCGAGCGGCTCGCCAGCGGCGAGGCGGCGGCGGACCTCGGTCGACGAGATCGCGGGCAGCGGCGGCCCGGCCCCGGCGAGCCCCGGCTGCCCCTCGCGGTTGACGAGCAGGATCTCGACGAGCGACTCGATCTCGCCGAAGCGCCTCCAGCGGTCGCGCTCCGCCCAGACGTCGGCGCCGAGCACGAGGAGGTAGCGGTGCGTCGGGTTGCGTCCCCGCAGCCACTCGAGGAGCTCGATGGTCGATCCGCTCGATCCCCAGGCGGCGGCCTCAGCCTCGATGCGGCTCGCGCGAAAGCGCGACCCGAGCGGATCGACGGCGAGCTCGACCATCCGCAGCCGCGCCTCGAAGGGCGCGAGCACCTTGCCGAAGACGTGCCGCCAGGCGGGGACGAGCCAGACCTCGTCGGGCTCGGCGCGCGCCATCGCGGCGGCGGCGAGCAGGACGTGCCCGAGGTGCGGCGGGTTGAAGGACCCGCCAACCAGCGCCACCCTCACGGATCAGTCGTAGTGCATGAAGCGGGAGCGGCGGGAGGCGAAGGCGGCCTGCTCCTCGGCCCAGCTGGCGCCGATGGAGGCCGGCGCGGCGCCCCGCTCGATGGCGAGCCGCACGGCGTCGGTGCCGCAGAGCAGATCGAACGCCGGGATGCCCTCGACGAACTCGTAGCGCTCGGTGCGCCAGCGGAAGCGCTCGGGCCAGAGCTCGCGGGCCGCCGCGACCACGGCGACGCCGGTGGCGAAGGGCCGGTAGGCCTGCCGATCGGTGACGTGGAGCATGAGGCCGCCGCAGCTCTCTCCCCGGTGCTTGTGGAAGGTCGGCTCGAACCAGAGCGGCCGGAAGCGGACGCCGGGCAGATCCCACGACTGGAGCCGCTCGCGAAAGGCGTGGGGATCGCAGAAGGGCGCGCCGAAGATCTCGAACGGCCGCGTCGTCCCCCGCCCCTCGGAGAGGTTCGTCCCCTCGAGCAGGCACTGCCCCGGGTAGCAGAGGGCCGTGTCGAGCGTCGGCATGTTGGGAGAGGGCATCACCCACGGCAGCCCGGTCTCGTCGAAGAGCTGATCGCGCCGCCAGCCCTCGCACCAGACGACGTGAAGATCACAGGCGAGCCCGCGCTCCTCCAGGAAGAGCCGCGCGAGCTCGCCGAGCGTCAGGCCGTGCCGCACCGGCAGCGGGTGGAGGCCGACGAAGCTCGCGAAGCCCTCGCGGACGAGGTTTCCCTCGACCTCGCGCCCGCCGATGGGGTTCGGCCGGTCGAGCACGAAGACCGCGACGCCCGCCTTCGCCGCCGCCTCCATGCAGAGCAAGAGCGTCGCCGCGTAGGTGTAGTAGCGGCTGCCGATGTCCTGGATGTCGAAGACGAGCGCGTCGATCCCATCGAGCTGCTCGGGGCTCGGCCGCAGGCTCTCGAAGCGGTCGCCGTAGAGGCTGACCACCGGCACGCCGGTCCGGGCGTCCAGCGCCTCGCCGCCCACCCCCACCATGTCCTGCGCCGAGCCGCGCACGCCGTGCTCGGGGCCGAAGAGGCGGACGAGCCGGATCCCCTCCGCGCCGTGCAAGAGGTCGACGAGCGGCTCGAGCCGCCGGTCGACGGCCGTCGGGTTGCAGACGACGCCGAGCCGCCGGCCGCGCAGCGGCCTGAAGCCCTGCGCCGCGAGGACGTCCAGACCGCTAAGGACGGAGCGCGAACTTGAAGACATACTTGGCCGCGTTGGGCGGGTAGTGGGCGTCGTGGGCGTTCCAGGTGAGGTTCGCGGCGAGCGCGGGGTCGTGGACGGTGTCGTCGACCATCTCCTCGGAGATCGCCCGACCGCCCTTGTCCACCTCGACGCGGATGCGCAGCGCCCCGCCGAGTCCCGGCTTCTTCTCGAGGAGCGCCCGGTAGAGCCGCGCGAGCTCGCTCCCGAGCCCCGCGTCGATCTTCGCGATTCCGCCCGAGAGCGGCTTCGGGGCGAGGCCGACGAGCTTCTCGAGCGCCGAAAGCTCGGCCTTCGCCTCGGGCCGCGAGCTCGCGAGCTCGCGGTAGGCGCCAATGGCCTGAGCGTAGGCCTGCGTCTGCACCCAGAGCCGCGCCAGCGCGAGCTGCGCCTCCTCGTCCTTCGGGTCGAGCTCGACCGCCTTGCCGTAGTGGCGCAGCGCGAGGTCGGTCTTGCCGTCGGCGAGCTCGAGCGCGGCGAGCCGCGAGAGGCTCTTCGCGTCGGGCGCCTCCTGGGCGAGCTTCTCGAGGATGCGCCGCTCGTCGGCGGTGCGCCCCTCCTTGCGATAGGTCTCGGCGAGGAGCTTCTCGAGGTCTGGCGCGTCGGCGCCCCGCTGGAGCGCGGCCTCGAAGTCCTTCGCGGCTCCGGTGAGATCGCCCTGCTTCTCCCGCAGCCGGCCCGAGCGGAGCCAGGGCGACGCGTCGGCGGGAGCGAGGGCGTGGAGCCGGTCGAGCGCCGCGAGCTCGGCCGCCCCATCCCCGGACGCCTTGGCGGCGTCGGCGAGGCCGAGCTCCGCCTCGAAGTCGTCGGGCCAGGAGGCGATCGCCTCCTTCCAGCGCCGCGTCGCCTCCGGAAGGTCGCCGCTCGCCCTCGCGATCGCCGCGAGGCCATTCAGCGCGAAAGGGAAGCCGGGGTGGAGCGCCAGCGCCGACTCGTCGTCCGCCTTCGCGGCCGAGAGATCGCCCCGGGCGCGCTCGAGGTCCGCCCGCTCCGAGAAGAGCTCGGCGATCTTCGAGTCGGCCTGCATCGCGCGCCCGAGCGCCTGCGCCGCCTGGTCCCAGGTCTTCCAGCCGAGGTAGACGTGCGCCATGCCGATCTCGGCCCAGGCGTCGGGGCCGTCGATCCCCTCGAGCGCGTGGAAGCGCTTCCAGGACTCCTGCCCCTCCCGGGTGCCGAAGGCGAAAAGCAGCTTCGAGGCCCGATCGCCCTTCGCGGCGAGTTCGGGCAAAAGCTCGCCCTCTCGCCCGGCGGCGAGCGCCGCCTCGATCCGAGGGAGCCCCGCCTCGACCTCGAGGGTCAAGGGCGATTCGCCCGCGGGCTTCGGCGGCGGGGCGGGCGGCGCCTCGGCACAGCCGGCCCAGGCGAGTGAGGCGAAGAGAACGGCAGCGGTCGCTCGGGACATGGAGCCGCCTGTATACCACGAGAGGCGGGCCGCCCGGCACGAAGCCCCGCCGTTCGCGGCGGTGGGAACGAGCCGTTTGACGAGCGGCCGGTTGATGAGTATCTCAGGCTCGAAAATCACCGGCCGTTTGGTCGAGTACCATGCAACCCGAGACCGAGACACAGAGAGCGAGGCCGGCCACCGTCCTCGTCGTCGACGACGACCTCGACATCCTCGAGGCGACGAGCCTCTTGCTCGAGACCGAGGGCTACGACGTCGCGACCGCCCGCGACGGCCGCGAGGCGCTCGAGCGGCTCGCGGAGGGCGTGCGCCCGGCGGTGATCCTGCTCGACCTCATGATGCCCGGAATGAACGGCTTCGAGTTCTACGAGCGGCTGCGGCGCCTGCCGGGCCCCGAGGCGCACTCGCCGGTGATCGTCATCTCGGCGGCCCGCGAGGCGGGGCGCCACGCCGAAGAGCTGGGCGCCGACGACGTGCTCGCGAAGCCGTACGAGCTGCAGGACCTGCTCGAGAAGATCGCGCGGCAGCTGAGGCATTGAGGCGGGCCGCTTCGCGCGATTGACCCGCGCCCCCCTTTTGCCTAGAGGGAGGCATGTCCGCCGCCCTCCCCGTCCCCTCCCCCGCCTCCCCCGACTATGGGGTCGACCGGCTCCCCGATCTCTACCTCGACGAGGCCCAGGTGGCCCGCTGCCGCGCCCTCGCCGGCCGCGTCGTGCAGGGGGTCTTCGACTTCATCGATCACCACACGACCGTCACCATCGAGCGGACCGTGCTGCGGCTCCTCGGCCTGTCGGGCGCGGGCCCTCGCGGCGTGCCGCTCTGCAACCTCATCGTCGACCGGATCCAGCAGGCAGGGCAGCTCGGGCGCGGCGCCGCCCACTGGTACGGACGCGCCGTCCACCGGCGCGGCGCCGCCTCGCCGCAGGAGCTCGCCGACGCCATCGCCACCGAGCTTCGCGCCGCGCCGCCGGCTGCCGCGGAGCAGAAGACCATCGACGCCGAGGTTCGCCGCGAGGCCCGGCAGGCGGTGGACGAGCTGCTCGCCCGCGTGGCCGCGCGCGAGGCGCTCAAGCGCGAGCTCGGCACCGGCCCCGCCCCGCTCAAGTACGTCATCGTGGCCACCGGCAACATCTTCGAGGACGTGGAGCAGGCGCGCGCCGCCGCCCAGGCGGGCGCCGACATCATCGCGGTCATCCGCTCGACCGCGCAGAGCCTGCTCGACTACGTGCCCCACGGCGCCACCACCGAGGGGTACGGCGGCACCTACGCCACGCAGGAGAACTTCCGCATCATGCGCGAGGCGCTCGACGCGGAGGGGCGGCGGCTCGGCCGCTACGTCCAGCTGACGAACTACTCCTCGGGCCTCTGCATGCCAGAGATCGCCTTCGCGGCGGCCTGGGAGAAGCTCGACATGCTCCTGAACGACGCCATGTACGGCATCCTCTTCCGCGACATCAACATGAAGCGGACGATGTGCGACCAGTACTTCAGCCGCCGCATCTGCGCGCTCGCCGGCCTCGTCATCAACACGGGCGAGGACAACTACATCACCACCGCCGACGCCTACGAGGCGGCCCACACCGTCATCGGAAGCCAGCTCATCAACGAGGCCTTCGCGAAGCGGGCCGGCATGGCCGACTGGCAGCTCGGCCTCGGCCACGCCTACGAGCTCGACACCGCCCGCGAGGACACCCTGCCGCTCGAGCTCTCGCAGGCGCTCCTCGTGCGCCGCCTCTTCCCCCGCTCGCCCATCAAGTACATGCCGCCGACGAAGCACAAGCAGGGCGACATCTTCTTCAGCCACGCCTACGACGTGATGGCGGACCTCGTCGCCGCCACCACCCACCAGGGCATCCAGCTCCTCGGCATGATGACCGAGGCGCTCCATACCCCCGTGTTGATGGACCGCTACGTCGCCCTCAAGACGGCCGACTACATCCACCGCGCCGCGCGGACGTTCGGCGAGGAGTTCACGCTGCGGCGCGAGAGCCTCACCGTCCGCCGCGCCCACGAGGTGCTCGGCAAGGCCGAGAAGCTGCTCGAGGAGACCGCCGACGACGGCCTCTGGGCCGCCATCGGCAACGCCCGCTTCGGCGACGTCGCCCGCCAGCCCGACGGCGGCAAGGGGCTCGACGGCGTCGCCGCCCGCGCCGACGGCTACTTCAACCCCTTCCTCGAGATCCTCGAAGGATAGACCGAGGAAGGAGCTCCACCTCTTCGGCCATCGCGAGCTCTCTGGCGTTCGGCGCTCCCCCCCCCCGCGCCCACGCGCAGCGCGCGGCGGCCGTCCGTGCGATGATGCGCGCGTGCTCGCGCTCGCCCTCGGACTGACGCTCGGCGCCTCGGCGCCGCAGATCTCCGTCGAGCTCCCCGCGCAGCCCGGGCCCTGCGGCTTCTCGGAGCTCGCGAGCGCGCTGCGGCGCCGGCTGCCGGGCGCGACGCTGCGCCCCGAGCTCCGCGGCGAGGATCGGCGCGACGTCCGGGTTCGCTACGGCGAGCGGGACGGCCGCTGGACGCTCACGATCCGCGCCGGCGACGCGCCGCCCCTGCGACGCGAGCTGCCCTCGCCCGGCGTCGACTGCGTCGCCCTCAGCGAGACGGCGGCGCTGATGCTCGAGCGCTACCTGGACGAGGTCCACTGGGGCGGGGGCGAGGCGGCGCGGCTCGCCCCGCTCGCGCCTCCGCCGGCCGTTCCCCCCACCGAGGCGATCCTCTCGGTCGGCGCCTGGGGCGGGATGGGGCCGCTCGGCTTGGCGCCCGGCGGCGAGGGCGGCCTCGCGGTCGCCCGCGGTCGCTGGCGGTTCGGGGCGGTGGGGGATCTCCTCCCGTCAAGGAGCGCGGTGGTCGCGGGGGCGCCGGGCGCGACGCTGGCGGCGCAGGCGGGGAACCTCGAGCTCGCGGGCGGCCCCGCCTGGCCGGTGGGATCCGGAGACTTCCGGCTCGAGCTCGTGCCCGGCGCGGAGCTGCTCTGGGCGAGCTCGTCGGGCGGGCGGCTCTTCCAGCATCGGCCTGGCCTCGCCGCCTCGCCCTTCGCGGGCGCGCGGGCGGGCTTCGAGCTGCCGCTCGGGGAGCGCTTCGACCTCGCGCTGCGGCTGACCGGCCGGGCGTTTTTCGCCAGAAACGGCCTGTCGGTGGAGGGGTTTGGCGCCGAGGCGCTTCCCGCCCCGTTCGACGCTGCGATCGCGCTCGCGATCGAGCGCCGCTTTTTTTGAAGGTCGTCCCGGGCCGCCGCGTTGGGGTGAGGTGGGCGCCATGCAGCCGAGGAGAGCCGATGGAGCCGCGCCGGACCTGGACGAAGTCCTCGAGCGCTGCCGCGCGAACGACCGCCGCGCCCTGCGCGAGCTCTACGATCGCCACTTCGAGCCGGTCCGGCGGACCGCGCGGCGCCTCGGGACGCCGCCCTCCGAGCTGGACGACGTGACGCAGGAGGTCTTCTCGCGGGTTTTCGGCAAGCTCCAGCGATTCGCCGGCGGCAACTTCGAGGCGTGGCTCCACCGGATCTGCGCCAACGTGGTGAATGACCAGCACCGGCGGCGCCGGGTCCGCGAGGGCTTTCGCCGCCTCTTCGGCCAGCGGCCCGAAGCGGTCGACGCGAGCCAGGACGCGGAGCTCGGGCAGCGCGAGGCGGAGGCCGCGGTGCGCCAGATCCTCGAGCGGATGCGGCCGAAGCAGCGCGAGGTCCTCGCGCTCTTCGAGCTCGAGGGGCTCTCCGGCGAGGAGATCGCCGCGCGGGTCGGCTGCCCGGTCGCGACCGTCTGGACGCGGCTCCACCACGCGCGCAAGGACTTCGTGCGGATCGGGTCGAAGCGCGGCCTCCTCGAGGAGGCGGCGTGAGGCGCTGGCTCGACGGCGGCGCCGAGCGGGCCGAGCGGCGGGCGGCGGAGCTCTTGTCCCGCCTGCCCGCACCCGCGCCCGACGAGCTGGCCCGCGAGCGGATCTGGCGGCGGATCGAGCGGCCCACGCCGCGACGGCCGAGGCTGCTCGTGCCGGCGCTGGCGCTCGGCGGGCTCGCGGCGCTGGCGCTCTTTCTCGGCTGGCCGTCGGGGGGGCGGATCGAGCTCGCCTCGGGCGAGGTGCTCCGCTCGGCCCCGGGGGCCGGCTGGAGCGAGGCCGAAGCGGGGGCGAGGCTCACCGAGGGATCGCTCATCCGGACGGGCGTGCGCGGCCATGCGCTGCTCAGCCTGAGCCGCGCCTCGCTGCTCCTCGACGGCTCGACCCGCGCCACCGTCGAGCGGACCGGGCGGCGGGCCGAGATCGCGCTCGAAGAAGGCCGCCTCGTCGCGCGGGTGGCGCACCGGCTGCCCGGCGAAGGCTTCACGGTCCGGGCGGGCGACTACCGGGCGAGCGTGCTCGGGACGATCTTCGCGGTGCGGGAGCGGGCGCCGGACGACGTCGAGGTGAGCGTCTCCCGCGGCCGAGTGGCGGTCGCGGGGCCGGGCGGCCGCTGGTTCGTCGAGGCCGGCCACGCCTGGCGCAGCCGCGCGCCGACCGCGTCCGGGAGCGACTGGATCGACGAGGACGAGCGGCACCTCCTCGCGGCGGCGCTTTCCGGAGAGCCGCTGCCGCCCTCCACGCCTGAGCCCGCGGCGGCGCCGAGCCCGTTGCCGCCCGTGCCGTCGGTCGTGGAGGCCCCCGCGGCCTCCTCCCTCGACGGCGGGACCTCTGCGACCTCTCCCCTGGGCGTGGCCCTCGCTGCCCCGACGCCTCTTCCGCGTTACGCCCGGAAGAGGGTGGCCCGGACGGAGGGTGAGGTCGGCGCCCCCCTTGCGGCCGAGGGCCGGGAGAGGGGCGGGGGTGAGCCAGCGCCGATCGGACCGCCGCCCGCGCCCATCGCCTCGCCGCCCGTCGTCCTCGGCCCGGATCCCTACGAATCGGCGCTCGCCCTCGCCCACGCCGGCCGCGCCCGAGAGGCCGCGCAGGCGCTCCGGCGGCTCGTCGACGAGCGCGGGCCGCATGCCGACCTCGCCCTCTATGACCTCGCCCGGCTGGAGGAGCGTGAGCTGCATGACTCCGCCGCGGCGCTGCGCGACTTCCTCCGCTACCAGGCAGAGCAGCCGGACGGGGCGCTCTCCCAGGAGGTCGCGCTCTCCGCCATCGAGCTCGAGCTCGCCCGGCCCGATCCCGACGCCGCGCTCGCACAGATGGAGCGCTACCTCGCGAGCCACGGCAGCGCCGAGCGGGCGCCCAGGGTTCACTTCCTCGAGGGCGAGCTCTGGCGAGGCCGCGGGGCCTGGGAGCGCGCGCTCGCGCACTACGAGGCCGCGGCCCGCTCGGGCACGGAGCCCGAGGCGCTTTACTTCGAGGCCTTCTGCGACGAGAAGCTCGGGCGCGCGGACGACGCCGCCCGAGCGCTGCGCGACTACCTGCGCACGAGCCCGCGCGGCCGCTACCGCGGCGAGGCGGAGGCGGCCCTCGCGAAGTAGCCGAGCGAAAGTTTGAAGGTCTTCTGAACCGGCGCGTTGGAGAGGTCGAGGCACGGATTTCCAGACGGAGGATCGCCCATGCAACGGCTCATCGCACTCTTGCCCATCGCCGCCCTGGCCTGCGGGAGCACCACGACGCCGGTCGCGAGCAAGTACGTCGTCTCGCAGCTCGTCTCGGCCCAGAGCGGCGGCACGCTCGCCGTGACGCAGGCGGACGACCCGATGCTCGCCGGAACCACGCTCTCGGTCCCGCCGGGCGCGCTCGCGAAGGACACGACGCTCACCATCGCCGAGGGCGGCGCGGTGACGCCGAGCGGCGACCAGGAGGCCGGACCGGTGGCCGACTTCGGGCCGAGCGGCACGACGTTCCTGAAGGCGGTGACGATCACCCTGCCCTATCAGCTCCCCTCGGGCGCGACGATCGATCAGCTCGCGGTCGAGGGAGTCGAGGCGGACGGCAGCCAGCTGGCCGTGGCCCATTCGGCGCTCGCCATCGACTCGTCGATGCAGACGCTCTCGTTCGAGGCGAACGGCTTCACCCGCTTCGGAGCCATCGCGCTGCCGCCCGCTTGCCCGGCCCACGAGATCCTCTGCAACGGGAGCTGCATCCCCGCGGGGCTCGCCTGCGCGGCGGACGGCGGGGTCGGCGGCGGCACCATCGACGGCGGGACCGGCTGCGTCACCTGCCCCCAAGGCCAGTTCTGGTGCGGCTGCACGAGCGCGGGTGGCTCGTGCATGGCGGACAACCAGGCCTGCCCCTTGGCCTGCCCGCAAGGACAAGGCTCGGTGCCCGCCTGCACGCCCTGCCCGCCGGGCGACGTCCTCTGCAACGGCCAGTGCGAGCCCGACACGCTCGCCTGCCCGGCGCCGCTCGACGGCGGGACGAGCGGCGGCGACGCGGGTTCGCCCGGCCCGATCGACGGCGGCACGGGCTGCAGCTCCTGCCCCAGCGGCGAGTACTGGTGCGGCTGCTCGACGACGAGCGGCTCGTGCGTCTCGACGACCCAGGCCTGCCCGCTGATGTGCCCGGTGGGCGCCGCGACCTGCGCGCCGACCTGCGGCTTCGGCGAGGTCGTCTGCAACGGCCAGTGCGTCCCCTCGGGCCAGCCATGCAGCGTCGGCTCGAACGACGGCGGAATCGGCGCCGGCACGTCCGACGCGGGAAGCTGCGTGGTCTGCCCCACGGGCTACACCTGGTGCGGCTGCGACGCGTCGAACGGCCAGTGCCTGCCGAGCTCGCAGCAGTGCCTGCTCATGTGCGCCTCGCCGCCGCCCTGCTGAGCAGCCGCCCGGGCCCGCCTCCGCCAGCCGCGGGGGCGGGCCTTCGCGTCTCTACGCGTACAGCTCGTCCAGATGCGGCAGATGCAGCGGGCCGTGGATCGCGTCGCGGAAGGCGGGGCGGACGCGCGCGAGGGTGTGCGCCGCTCCCTCGGGGGGAAGGCCGTTCGTGCGGGCCACGCGGAAGCGGTGGCGCATGTCGGTCGCGAGCCGCAGGTTGCGCAGCCCGGTGGGGTCGGCGCCGACGCCGGGCGCCTCGGGCCCGAGCTGGAGCACGCCGACGATCTGGGCGACGGCGAGATCCCGCATCTCGGCGACCTCCTCCTCGTGCAACGGCAGATCGTCGTGCTCGCGCGCGATGACCGCGCTCATCTTCTGCCAGCGCTGCAGCCGCGCCGTGAGCAGGAGGCCGCCGAACATCCTCCGGCTCAGGCCGAAGGGGAGGACCGAGCTGCCCTCGATCGCGCCTCGCAGGAAGACGTCGTGCCGCCGGACGACGCGCCGGCTGACGCGCCGCGCGATGCGCCAGAGATCGGGGGAGAGCTTCTGGTCGTAGCGCAGCTCCCAGTAGGCGTGGCCGCGCCGCCGCCAGGCGTAGGACTGCACGGTCTTGTAGGGGACGTAGTAGTTGTGCGCGATGGTGTCGGCGGCGAGGTGGGCGAGGAAGCCCCAGGCGAAGGCGCGCTCGGGCTCGTCGCGCGCCTGGCCGAGCAGCTGGAAGCCGACCTGCCAGTTGTGACAGTGGACGACGTAGCGCGAGAGGTTCTTGCCGACGATCATGTCGGCTGCCAGCGTCCCGTAAAGGTACTCGTTCGTCAGCTCCGAGAGGAGCGCGTTCAGCCCCGCGGGCAGAAGCGCCGGGTTCGCGAGCGCGCCGCCGGCGAACTCGAGGTGCGCGAGCGGCCCCCAGGCGTAGGCGTGGGCCGGCCAGAGCACGACGAGGGCGAGCGCCGCGCCGGCGGCGGCGAGGGCCAGGGCGCGAGCGAGCGTCTGCAGCCGCCTCTCCATGTGAGCGCCTCCCAAAGATAGGGTATAAGGGGTCCGCGCTTCCTTTCAAGCCATGCCCCCCCTCGATTCAGACGGGCCAGACGGGCCGACGGCCCTCCGGCAGATCGCCCGCGACCTCCGCGGCCACCTCGACTGGCTCGCGGACGAGGGGGTTCGGGAGATTCCGATGAGCCGGAGAGAGACGAGCTCGGCGCTCCCCCACCACAGCCCTCCCCCACCTCGCGCCAAAGAGGGCGCTCCGTCCGCCGCACCAGCTCGCGGAGCGGGTCGCCCGGCTGCTCCCGCGCCACGCGGCGGGGAGAGCCGACCGCGGCCCGCAGCGGCGGCGCCACTCGCCCGCGCCCCCGCGGAGCCCAAGGGTCTCGGCGCCGCGCTCTCGCTCCCCCAACTTCGCGACGAGATCGGCGACTGCAAGCGCTGCAAGCTGCACGAGGCGCGGACGAACATCGTCTTTGGGGTCGGCAACCCGAACGCCGAGATCTGCTTCGTCGGCGAGGGACCCGGCGCGGACGAGGACCGGCTCGGCGAGCCGTTCGTGGGCGCGGCGGGCAAGCTGCTCGACAAGATGATCGCCGCCATGGGGCTCTCGCGCGCCGACGTCTACATCTGCAACGTCGTCAAGTGCCGGCCGCCGGGCAACCGGACGCCCGAGGACGATGAAATCGAGCAGTGCCTCCCGTTCCTGCGGGGCCAGCTCCGCGCGCTGCGCCCCGCGGCGCTCGTCACGCTCGGCAAGGTCGCGACGCAGGCGCTGCTCGACGACAAGACGCCCATCTCGCGGCTGCGCGGCCGCTGGAGGGAATTCGAGGGCGTCCCGCTGATGCCCACCTTCCACCCCGCCTACCTCCTCCGCAGCCCCGGCGAGAAGGCGAAGGCGTGGGAGGATCTGAAGGCCGTTCTCTCCCAGCTCGGCCGCGAGCCGAAGGCGAGGTAGACCATGGCGCCCGACCCCTACGGCCTCGGCCGCGTGCTGGGCGAGCCGGGCGTCCTGCCGCAGCGGGCGAGACGGCTCGATCCCTCGCTCCCCGTGCGGGAGGACGAACTCTGCATCGACGTCGATCGGCTCAACGTCGACGCGGCGAGCTTCAAGCAGCTGCGCGAGGAGGCGGGCGGCGACGCCGAGCGGCTCGGGCGGCGCATCGCGGAGATCGTCCGCGAGCGGGGCAAGCTGCAGAACCCCGTCACCGGCTCGGGCGGCATGCTGCTCGGCCGGGTGCGCGAGGTGGGAGCGAGCCATCCGGCGCGGGGACGGCTCGCGGCCGGCGATCGGATCGCGACTCTGGTGTCGCTCACCCTGACGCCGCTCGAGCTGCGGGCCGTGCGGCGGGTGGACCTCGCCGCCGACCGGGTGGACGTCGAGGGGCATGCCCTCCTCTTCTCGACCGGGCTCTGGGCGAAGCTGCCGGAGGACCTGCCCGAGCCACTCGCCCTCGCCGCCCTGGACGTCTGCGGGGCCCCGGCGCTGACGGCGCGCCACGTTCGGCCGGGAGACCGGGTGCTCGTCGTCGGCGCCGGCAAGAGCGGGGCGCTCTGTTGCGCGCAGGCCCGCCGCTCGGGCGCCCGCGACGTCGTCGCGGCGGACATCAGCGCCGAGGCCTGCCGGCGGCTCGAGTCGCTCGGCTACGCCCGCGGCGTCCCGGTCGACGCCACGCGCGCTCTCGAGGCGCGCGAGGCGCTCGTCGGCGGGCACGAGGGCTTCGACCTCGTCGTCAACGTCGCGAGCGTCCCCGGCACCGAGATGGCGTCGCTGCTCTGCGTCCGGGACGGCGGCACCGTGATCTTCTTCTCGATGGCGACGAGCTTCACCCAGGCGGCGCTCGGAGCCGAGGGGATTGGCAAGGACGCGACCCTGCTCGTCGGCAACGGCTACGCCTTCGGCCACGCCGAGCTGACGCTCGACCTGCTCCGCAAGGAGCCACCGCTGCGGCGGCTCCTCGAGGAGCGCTTCCGCTAGACTAGACCCGCGCCCGTCCGAACGAGCCCGCCAAGCTGATGAGAAGGCTCACGACGGCGAGCCCGAGGAGCAGCCAGACCCAGGCGGCCATCGCGTGGTAGCCCACGATCCCGATGAGCCAGGCGACGAAGAGCACGACCGTGACGACCCACAAGAAGTACGGCATGCCCCACCCTCCCGGGCGCGCCGCGCCCATGACGACCCGTAAGGAACAGTAGGGCCGGTGCGGGCAAGAGGGGAGCGCGGGCGGGAGCAGCGGCTGCTAGGCGGCCTCGCGCGCTGGCCGGTGGTGGCTCGCCTGCTCGCGCACCCGGACCGGCAGGACCACCATCGGCAGCCCGGCGAACTGGACCCGCTTCTGGATGGCGTGGGCCGTCTCGTTGTGCAGGATCCGGTGGTACCAGCGCTCCTGCTCGAAGATGAGCTTTCCGCCGAAGATGACGGTGTGGGGGAACTCCTTCGCGACCGCCTGGCAGAGGTTGCTCGTCTCGTCGACCGCCTCGGTGCCGATGGCCGACCGGCAGGCCGCGGCGAGTCCGAGCCGGTGGGCGAGGTCGACGTAGCGGTCGAGCTCGCGCTCGGTCCGCTCCCTCAACCGGTCGATCTCCTCGGCACCCTTGAAGCTCGCCGAGTCGATGACCCCGACCGAGACGAAGACGTAGTTCTGGAAGTAGCCCGGGAAGAGCCGCTGCACGTTGAGCAGCGAGTGGATGCCGAGGCCGCCGTAGCCCGAGACGAGGAGGAGCGCCGTGGGCTTGCGGGGATCGATGGCCTTCGGCTCGCCGTGGCTCGTCGTCGGTAGCTCGCTCAGGACCTCGTTGAGCCGCTGGAGCTGCTGCAGCACGCTCCGGTAGTGGAAGCGGATGAGGAAACAGAGCGCGATGACGAGCGTCGTGATGGCGAGGGTCAGCCAGCCGCCCTGCGTGAACTTCTCGGAGAGCGTGATGAGGAGGATCGAGGCGCACATCACGAGGCCGGTCAGGTGGACCGGCAGGTGCTGCCGCCACTCGGGGTGGGTCTTCCGGTTGCGGATCCAGAAGCGGACCATCCCGAGCTCGGAGAGCGAGAAGGTGATGAAGACGTTGATCGAATACATGACCACGAGGGCGTCGACGGAGCCCCGCGTCACGAGCAACAGCCCGAGCGAGGAGAGCCCCATCAGCAGGACGCCGTTCTTCATGGTCAGCCGATCCGAGAGCGCCGCGAAGCGGTGGGGGAACCAGGAGTCGGTCGCCATGTTGGCCATGACGCGGGGACCGTCGATGAAGCCCGTCTGCGCGGCGACGAAGAGCAGCGCCCCCTCGCTGACGAGCGTCAGCACGACGAACCAGGCGCCGAGGCGCCAGCTCCCGAGGTGGAGCTTGCCGGCGATGGCGTCGAGCGCGACGGCGTTCATCGTCTTGCCCTCGATCGGCCGGATGCCGGTCAGCATGTAGACGAGGATGATGCCGCCGGCGGTCACCGCCAGCGAGATGGCCATGTAGACCATCGTCCGCTTGGCCGTCTGCACCCGCGGCTCGCGCATGATCTGGATGCCGTTCGAGACGGCCTCGATGCCGGTGTACGTGCCGCCGCCCATCGAGTACGCCTTGATGAAGACGAGGAAGAGCCCCCAGAGGCCGACGGTCCGCAGCCCCTGGGCGGTGCCCACCCGCACCTCGTGGACGACCGCTCCCACCTCGCCGGCGCGCGAGACGAGACCGGCCACGATGAAGATGGCGTGGGTGATGAGAAAGAGGACGAAGATCGGCATCAGGGCCGTCACCGACTCGCGCACCCCCCGCAGGTTCAGGACGATGAGCAAGAAGATGACCACCACGTCGACGGTGAGCTTGAGGTGGAGCCAGGACGCTGGCAGGAAGCTGAAAACGGCGTCCCCGCCGCTGGCGACCGAGGTGGTGATCGTGAGCATGTAATCGACGAGGAGCGCGCTGCCACTGACGACGCCCGCCCGGTGGCCGAGCAGCTTGCTCGCGACGACGTAGCCGCCCCCGCCGCTCGGGAAGTGCTCGATGATCCGGCTGTAGGCGTACGAGATGACGAAGACCGTCACCGCGGTGGCGAGCGCGAGCCAGACGGCGAGGTAGGTGTGCTCGCCCAGGGTCCGGTAGGCCTCGTCCGGGCCGTAGGACGACGACGAGAGGCCGTCGGCGCCGAGCCCGATCCAGGCGAGGAAGGCGACGAGCGAGATCTGGTGGAAGAGGCTAGGGTCCCTCAGATCGCGCGGCTTGCCGAAGAGAAAACGCCTCAGGCGCTCGAACATCCCAGCGTCGTACTCGGAGGACGTTCGGGGGTCAACGTCATTGCACATCGCGCCCGCGGCGCTTCGGGGCTCGCGGGCCCCGCCTGAAAGCTGCTAGAGAAATGAGTCGGACGGGGAGAGGGAGCGCGCATGCCAGACGACGATAGGGAGCGGACCTACCGCGAGATGACCGCCCAGGTCCCCGAGAGCCCCCTGCCCTGGTTCTCCCTCGGCCGCTACTACCTCGAGGAGGGGCGCTTCGCGGACGCCGCCGACGCCTTGGGCCGCTGCGTCGAGCTCCAGCCGGACTACGCCGCGGCGCTCCTCTCGCTGGGCGACGCGCAGGCCGGCGCCGGCCGGCCCGCCGAGGCGCGCTCCGCCTTCGAGCGCTGCCAGCGGGCGGCGCTCTCGCAGAACCATCCCTCGCTCGCCGACGAGGCGGCGCAGCGCGTCCGCGACCTCCGGAAGGCCGCGCCCCAGGGCGGCGGCTAGAAGCGCGCCTGGAGCACGGCGTTGAAGCCGAGCTGGAACGGATTCTCGAAGATCGGCTCGGCGAGACCGGCGACGCTGCTGTAGAAGGTCGTCGCGTTGTTGTCGATCTTGAAATAGAGTTCGCCGACTGCGGCGAAGGCGTCGCTGATGTCCCAGCGGAAGGTCCCCTTCGTCGAGAAGACCGGCGTGACGCCGCGGTTCGGCGGCAGCACCGACTGGATGCCCTGATCGTAGATGACGACGGTGTGCCGTCCCGAGAGGCCGAGCGGCGGGGCGTTGCCGCCAAGGTTCGTCAGGCTCGAGGTGAAGGACGACGGATCCTCGACGCCGATGATGATGCCCGGGGTCAGGTGCGAGGCCGCAAAGCTGTGATCGGCGCCAGCGGCGACGAAGAGCTCCGGGGTGACGACCGCGTCCGCCGGGTAGACGTGGTAGGGGATGAAGCCGGGCTGGTCGAGCTCGATGAACGACAGGTCGCGCTCCTCGCCGAGGATGAAGTAGCGGTTCCGGTTCTTCTTCGCCTTGAACCAGAAGGCGCCGGACCGGGCCGGGTAGGTCGAGGTCGTCCCGGTGAGGTCGGGGTTCGCGAGCGCCTGCCGCGCGTAGGTCCCTTCGAGCGAGACCGAGTACGACAGGCCGCCCGGGTAGGCCTCGGGGCCGAAGAACCGCTCGTAGATGAGCGGGTCGTTCCGGTAGAGCGCGAAGTCGATGGAGGTGCCGACCGGGACGCCCTCGTGCCAGACGATGCGGCCCGAGGCGCCGGCGACCCAGACCGGCGCGTCCAACACGTCGCTCGAGGGGTTGCCGCCCTGGGAGAAGTAGGCGCCGTTCGCCTCGATGCGCAGCTTCGGCGTAATGTCGTAGCCGCCGCCGCCGAGGACGCCGTAGTTGACGACCGGCTGATTGATGAGCGGATCGAGCAGCTCGGTTCCCTTGGTTCCGATCCAGGCGTACCAGGTCTCGCGCGTGATCTCGAGCTTGCCGCCCGGCGACGGGATCGAAGGGAGCAAGGGACCGAGGACCGGCGGACCGCCCTGCGGGAAGATCGCGTCACCGCCCCAGGAGATCCGGTAGCTGAAGCCGAGCCGCATGCGGTCGGAGGAGGTCGGGAAGACGGTGAAGCCAATCCCCTCCTTCTTCGAGTTCCAGCCGAGCGGCGTGTAGTGGAGCCGGATGTAGCTCGACTGGTCCTGGATGTTCACGAGCGGGCCGTAGTCGAGGAGCGTCAGGACGAGCGCCGCCTCGGCGTCGAGGCCGTCGAAGTAGGTCGGCGTCTCCTTGTAGAGCACGAGGTTCGACATGTTCTCGAACCCGGTGTACTTGGTGTCGAAGTTGTCGTAGAATTGCAGGTTCTGATAAGTAGGGAAGCCGACGTGCGGGCCCGGGATCGAGGGCGCGGTCTCGCCGGGCTTCACGAGCACGTTCTCGTCCGAGAAGAGGAAGGTGAGGCGCGTGTCGACGAAGTCGCTCGCGCGCGCGCGCCCACTCGCGAAGAACGACCCCACCACCGCGACGCCGAGCGCCGCTGCGGACAGGGAACTACCCAACACTCCATGCCTTCTCACGCTGCCCTCCTCGCGCCACGGCTTTTCGCCGACGGCGCTCCGTGTTCGCTGCTCAGGATCCCCGCGTCACTGCGCGGTCGGCTGCGGACAGATCGCGACTCCCGCCGTCGCGTCGCAGCCAGGCGAATCCCCATGACAACAGACATCGCTCGCGACCCGCGGCGCGATCTCCCACATCGGGTCGGAGGCCCGCACCTGCACGAGCATCCCGACCACGTCGACGACCATCCCAGGCTTCGCTTGCGGCACGAGGCCGGGGACGCCGCTGCGCGTCTCGAACGAGAGCTTCCACGGCGGGTGCTGCCCGCCGTTCGACAGGTTCTGCCCGGGGAACGAGGCCGCGTACTGCCCGTAGCCCGCGAACTCGGACTGCTCGGTGCAGCCGAGGAGCGAGTCGCAGTACTCGCGGCAGAGGCAGGCGTTCTGGCAGTGGCCGTCGATGCAGGCCTCCTGGTCCAGGGCCGAGCAGTCCGAGCTGCTTTCGCAACGCCGGGCGCACTCGTTGGCGACGCAGTCCGATCCCTCGGGGCAGTGGGCGATGGCCGCGCCGATCTCGCCGCAGAAGCTGCCGCTCGTCTGGGGCAGGCAGCCAGAGGCCTTGCGGTAGGGGACCTTTCCCGTCCCCGTCAGGTCGCAGTTCAAGAAGCGGCTCGGCAGCGTGACGTCGTGCGCCACCACGAGCCCCGACTCGAGCGACTCGAGCTGGAGGTTGTCGGTGCCGGGCGCGCAGAGGTACTGATCCGCGAGGTGGTCGCCGGGCGTCCCGATGGCGCACCAGGCCGGATCGATGGCCACCGGTGGCGGGACGTCCTGGGGATGGGGGTCGGCGTATTGGGGATCCGGGTTCTTCGTCCAGGCCGGGAAGTCCATCTGCGTGTCGCCGACGAACTCCCCGAGGTTGCCCGAGAGGGCGACGAGCCGGTCGCCGACGAAGAGGTCGGGGGCGTCGTAGTTGTAGACGAAGAGGTAGGCCCAACTGCCCGGGAGGTCGTCCTTGAAGGTGTCCGGGTCGAATCCGGGCATCGGCTTACCGCTGGTGGGGTCGTAGCTGTTGCGGTCCATCACGTAGAAGCCGTCGCTCTGGACCGCGGTCACGATGAGGTCCATCGAGTAGACCTGCGAGGGATCGCAGCCGCCGTCCGACTGCGGCGCGATGCAGCGGGTCTTCGACTGGTCGACGTTCACGTAGTTGCCCATCAGCGGCGACTTCGTGTTGTCGGACGTGATCTGTAGATCCGAGAGAAGCGGATAGCCGTAGTGGATCGGCGGGTCGCTCACGCCGGTGGCGTAGTTGCCGAGGGCCGCGCCCGCGTCGGCCCCGCCCACGGGCCGGCTCTCCACCCAGACCACCGTGTCGCCGAACGGGTGCTGGGCCCAGAGGGTCCCGCTCGCCTTGCCATTCGTGAACTGGATCTGCGGCTCCTGATCCGGAGTCGTCGCGACCGTGTTTCCGGCCATCACCTGCCCGGGCGTGACGTAGACATAGGCCTTCCCGTTGAACGAGTTGTCGAAGTTCCCGAGCTCGTCCACCGCCTTGGCGGTCACCGAGATCTCCACCGGGTCGGTCGGGAACTGACCCACCATGCCGCTCAGATCCTCGGCGGTCACCTGGAAGCTGTTCAGCCCGTTCTGGAGCGGGGTATGGGCGTCGCAGCCCGCCGCAAAGACGAACCCGAGCGCAGCCGCGACGGACGGGACGATTCGCCTATTGCGTGGATTCGACAATGCGTCCGTCCTCCTGGGCCGTCACCACCGAGATGTTCGTCGGGTTCTTGCAGAACTCGATCACCTGCGGCGTCACGTGGCCGCAGTTGGGATCGGGGTCCTGCTGGGATGCGAGCGCCTGGCGGCACTCGCAGGAGCCCTCCCAGACACCGGTGGGCGCCCCGGCGAGCCGCTCCGGATGATCCGCGATCGCCTGGTCCACCGACTCGTGGAGATCCGAGGCCATCTGGTTCAGGTAGCTCTCGAAGGTCGTCGCGGCGTTGCAGTAGGTCACGGCGGCGGGGTCGATCTGCACCTGGTCGGTGCCGGGCACCTTGAGGCGCGCGCAGGCGGGGTCGCCCGCGAGGATCCGGTCGCAGTGGCAGTATTTGTCGCGCAGGTACTCGATGAGGCTGTCGCGCATCGAGACGCCGGTGAAGGTCTTGCTCGTGTTGAACTGGAGGACCCGGTAGCCGCTCCCGCCCGCCGCGATGTAGTCGTTGACGCAGCCCTTGTACTGAGCCGAGAGGTCCAGGTCCTCGCCGTTCACCTTGATGTTGTGCGCGCTCCAGGCGTAGCAGCGCCCCTGCACGCACTCGCAGCCGGTGTTCGGGCCGGCGGACGGCGTCTCGTCCCCAGAGCAGGTCTGCGCGTACCAGGAGGCGCTCGGGCTCCCCGGGTACTGGTTCGCGGCGTTGACGCAGTCGCTCGTCTGCTGGCAGCTCGGCACGCACGGCTCGGGCCGATCGCCGTTCGGCAGGATCTGGTCACAGGAGGGGGCGGTGTTCCGAATCACGCGGCCGCAGTCCTGCACGAAGGAGAGCCCGGCCACCTGGGCCTGCGCCTGGCAGCCGCGCGACCCCGAGACGTCGGTGACGAAGTCGAGCATGTCCTGGATCTCGTGGCCCGAGAGGTACTGGACCACGAGCGTGTTCTCGAACGGGAAGACGTTGAACATGGCCTCGAGGTAGATGGGGCCGTGGTAGATGTCGTCGCGGATGCCGAGCGTGTTCGTGAGGCCGAACTCGGCGTTGACCGACTGGTAGTCGCGCATCGACTCGCTGATCAGGTTTCCGAGCTGCGAGTCGCCGCCGATGCTTCCCGTCTGCGAGGTGTCGGCCGTCTGGTTGTTCTCCTCGCCGGTCCCCTTCGAGAAGCGCAGGATGTCGTTCGGGGTGTACGCGAAGATGCGGGGCAGCTCGAGCGAGGTATTGAGCCCCTCCGTGTAGGGCAGGAGCAGCTCGAGCGTCTCCGGATCCTCCTCTTGCAGGCACTGGTCCCGGCCTGCGGCGAGCGTCTCGACGTAGGTCTGCCAAGCGTTCGGATCGTATGGGTTGCGGTCCGGGCGCGGGTTCAGACACCAGAGCGCGTCGATGGGCAGCGGCAGGTAGTCGTGCGCGACGATCTCGGCGCCAACCGCCTGCCGCAGGGTCCATTGCTGATCGGTCAGCCCCGCCGGCTTGTCCTTGGGCGGCATCCGAACGACGAGGTCGAGCCGCCCGAGGTACTTCGCGAAGGCCCCGCTGTGCTGGATGAGGACCTGCCGCGGGTTCTGGTCCCAGGTGTCGGTGTTCGGCACGGCGCCGAAGACGTCGCTGCCGTCGCGGTTGCGGTGGTAGCTGCCGTCGGGCCAGAGGCCGGCGCTGTAGCAGCCGGTCTTCGAGGCGTCGGCGGCGTCGGTGTAGAGGCCGCTGCCGCTCGGGCAGCTGCCACTCGGCGTTTCGTCGATGCGAAGCGCGGGCTGCCGCTGCACGACGAGCTCGGTCATCGACGCGGTGGGGTCGAGCACCACGTGGATGTGGCCGCCCATGATGAAGTCGATGTTCTGAACGGGCGGGATGAAGACGTGAACACGCCGGTTCGGGTTGATCTTCGAGACATCCACCGTCGCGTCGGTGGGGCACGAGCCGTCGGCGTTCAGCTTCTCGCCGGGGTTCAGCTGGCAGGAGTTGTCGTCCTCGCTCGGGTTGCGGGGCGGCAGCACGTCCATGAGCATCCAGGGGGCGTCGGCCCGCTCGAGGAACGGCTTCGCGCTCGCGTAGGGGTAGACGTCGTCGTACCCCGTCACCAGCGTCTGGTCCTGGGTGAGCCCCTGGTGCGAGACGATCCCGATGAGGTCGGTCATGGGCGCCAGGAGCGCGACGTACTGGCGGACGGTCTCGTTCTGCTCGAGCGCGATGGCGTCGAGCGCGTTGCCGCCCTGGGTGATCGTGGAGAGGGCGTCGATGTTGCCGAGGCCGATGATGCCGACCCGCAGCCCGTCTTTGTTGACGATCGTGAACGGGTGCACGATCTCCCCGAGCATCGTGTGGGTCGGATCGCGGAAGTCCGCGAAGTCGTAGTTCGCGGCGAGCAGCGGGTAGTTCACCCACATCTTCGCCTGCTCGGCGAAGTTCAGGGCGCCGTGGTCGTACTCGTGGTTGCCGACCGCCGAGGCGTCGGGGTGCATGAGCGAGATGAAGCGGAACTCAGGCTCCCCGTTGTTCTCGTTGAAGAGCGGCGCCCCCTCGAAGCAGTCGCCCGAGTCGAGCAGTAGGGAGCGCGAGGTGCTCTGCAACTGCGACAGGTAGAGCGCTCGGATGCGGGCCGCGCCGCCGAAGGGGTAGGCCTCGGGGAAGAGGCCGAGCCCCCGGTCCGTCGTGTTGACGGCGATGTCGTAGGGCAAGAGCCGCGAGTGGATGTCGGCCGTGTGGAAGATCGTGAGCCGGATGTCCTGCCCCGCGAGATCCGGCTGGTCGGCGCTCACGGTGCAGCTGGCCAGCGCGGCGGCGGACGCCAGGGCAGCCCAAAATGACCGCGGGCGGCGGGCCTGGAGTGTCGGGGGACAGCGGGAACGGCGCATGCCGAGAGGTCCTCTGGGAGCTTTCGGCGGCCGCTCCGTTTCCAGGGTTCCGGGTCGCGCTTTTTAGACAGTCACGAGAGCACTGTCAAGCGGCCCCTCCGTGACGTGATCGAGCGGCTGGCCGCTCGGCCGGAAGGAAAAGACGAGGGCCCGCCCGCTTGACGGCCGAGCGTCGGATCATTAGCATCGGCGGCTTCACGCCACCCCACCTTCTCCTTCCAAAGCCCGCCCATGATCCGCTCGACCCGATTCTTGCTCGCCGCGCTCGGCGCCACGCTCGCCCTCCTCCCGCTCTCCGCGCGGGCCATCGTCATGCAGGGACTCTCGCTCGAGGAACTGACCCGGCGCGCGGACCTCGTCGTCCACGGCGAGGTCCTCGCACAGTCGGTCCGCAAGGAGGGCAAGAACCTCTGGACGACCACCCGGCTGCGGGTCATCGACACGCTCAAGGGCTCGGCCCCCGGCGCGACGCTCGGCTTCGACCAACTCGGCGGCAGCCTGGACGGCCGGACCGTTCGGATCGCGGGCGACGCCAGCTTCGCCCCCGGCGAGGAGGTCGTCGTCTTCCTCGCGCGGACGCCCGAGGGGCTCGTGCTCTACGGCTTCAGCCAGGGCAAGTTCGTCGTGGCCTTCGACCCGGTGGCAAACGCGCCGCTCGTGACGCGCGACCTCTCGGAGGCGACGCTCGTCACCCCGCGCGGCCAGGCCCCGGCCCGGCAATGGGCGGCCCCCACCCTGGACGACTTCCGCGCCGAGATCCGCGCCTTCGCGAACGCCCGCTAGCCTTCCTCCCCGAGAGTTCCCATGACCCGCCGCCTCGCCCTCCTCTCCCTCCCCTTCGCCGCCGCCTTCGCCGCCGGGCAAGCCCACGCCACCGCCTGCTCCGGAGCGACGAACCTCTGCACCATCTGCGGCGACAACGTCACCACCTGCACCGTCCAGCAGGCGCCGTGGCACTACGACCTCGCCTCCTGGCAGTACCAGCAGCAGGTCTACACGGCCTTCGGAGTCTGGGGCACCGACAAGAAGGCGCCGGGCTATTCGCCGGTCGCCTGCTCGAGCCTCGGGACCGTCCAGGACAGCGTCGATTCGAACCCGGGCGCCGCGTACGCGGGCGACGGCAAGAACACCATCGGCGTCAACGTGACGGCGCAAGGGCAGCAGTACTGCTACCTGAACCCGGCCTCCTGCCAGGGCGGGGCCACCCAGGGCATCGGCGTCGGCGTCGCCGTCCCCTCCATCGTGGGAGGCCAGGTCCAGGAGTGCGACGTCTACTTCAACTCGGTCGACTACCAGTTCGCCGATCTCATCGGCAACCCGTCCTCGAACAACGGTAGCAACATCGACGTCGAGACCGTGGCGAACCAGGAGGTCGGCCACTGCTTCGGCCTCGACCACTACCTCGACGACCAGAAGGCCGTGATGTACCCGTACGTCTCGCCGGGCGACACGCGCCCGACTCTCGAGCCGCACGACCTCAACAACATCTGCCAGCTCTACCCGGTCCCGGGCGCCCTCGGCGGCCCCTGCACGGGCGGCTGCGGCAACGGCCTCAGCTGCGTCACCGACCCCGGCAACCAGTCGCAGTATTGCTCGCAGAGCTGTAGCGCCCCGGGCGCCACCGGCTGCCCGACCGGCTACCGCTGCGCGGCGACCACGAGCCCCTCGGGCAACTACTGCATCGCCGGCTCGTCGGCGGCAGGTGCGGCGCTCGGCACGCCCTGCACCGCGGACACGCAGTGCGGCGGCGCCACGTCGGTCTTCTGCCTCCAGCAGAGCTACCCCACGGACGGCGGCCCGCCCCAGAACACCGGCTTCTACGGCGGCTACTGCTCCTCCAGCTGCAACGCTCCGCTCGACGGCGGCGTCGGGGTGAACGGCTGCCCAACGGGGAGCCTCTGCGAGCCGACCAACGCGCAGAACACGAACCCCGCCCCAAACAGCTTCTGCCTCGAGGGCTGCGCCGGTTTCTTCCCAACGGCCTGCCAGCGCTCGGACAGCTCGACGAACCCCTACCAGTGCGAGCCTTTGAACCAGACCCAGGACTCACAGGGGAACGTCCTCTACGGCGATTTCGTCTGCCTGCCCGCCTGCCAGTCGGATACGGACTGCAACCAGGGCGGACAGCCGTACGTCTGCGACACGACGACCCACTCGTGCGTCATCACCTGCGCGGGTGATACGAACCCGCAGAACACGAGCCAGAACCTCTGCGTGGCGAGCGGCAGCTGCCCGAACCCAAGCGCCGCCTGCGGCTCGCCGAGCGGCCAGGTGGGCGCCGCCTGCGTTCAGGACAACGACTGCCCCGTCGGCGGCGGCTGCATGCTGGCCGCCTACGGCTACCCGGGCGGCTACTGCACCGTATTCAACTGCGGCCCGGCGCCAAGCCAGTGCGGCTCGAACGGCCACTGCCAGATCCTCGACGCGCAGACCAACTTTGGATACTGCGTCGCGAACTGCCAGACGAACGCCGACTGCCGCGCGGGCTACCTCTGCACGCCCGCCAGCAGCGGGAGCGCGAGCTACTGCGCCCCCGCGCCCCCGGCGGACGGCGGCACGACGCCGGGCGGCTCGACGACCTCTGGAGGCGGTAGCTCCACCTCCACCTCCGGTTCGGGCTCGGGATCTGGGTCTGGCTCGGGTTCCGGCTCGGGTTCCAACTCGAGCTCGAGCTCGGGTTCGGGCTCTGGCTCGGGTTCCGGCTCGTCGGGTTCCTCTGGCTCGGGGTCGGGCGGCACGAGCAGCGGCCCCACCCCCACGGGACCCACGCCGAAGCCGCTCGCGAACAGTGGCTGCGGCTGTACCAGCGGCGACCCCGCCGAGGGCATCCTCTGGCTCGGCTGGCTCCTCGGCCTGGGACTGCGCCGCTCGCGCCGCCGAAGCTGACGGCGTCTTCAGCGCGTTGAACGCCTTCGCCGGGGCCGAGACGATCTCGGACGCGACGAAGCTCGTGCCTCGCGCGCGCCGCTCGGCTCGTCCGGCTCGTGCGGCGGCCCCGCGAGGCTCAGGAGCAGCGCCTCGACCCACGCCTCGAGCATCGGCTGCGCCGCGAGCCAGGGCTTGCCCAGCTCGAGCCGCTCACAGGCCTCCGCGGCCCCCTTCCCGAGGCAGACGAGCCTCGCCTGCCGAAGCGCGGAAGGCCCCTCGGGCCCAAGCAGCTCCAGAACGCCCTCCACCGTTCGCCCCGAGCCGAAGAGCACGGCGTCGACCGCTCCCGACGCGAGCGCCCGCCGCGCCGGGGCGGGATCGACGCCGCCCGGGACAGACATCCGGTAGGCCGCCACCGCCGCCACCTCCAGCGCCCCCGCCTCCCGAAGCGCCGGGGCGAATTCCTCGCTGGCCCGCTCGGCCCGCGGCCAGAGGACGCGCCGCCCGCGGAGCTCCGGCGCGAGGGCCGCCACGAGCCCGAGGGCGTCGGGCCGCACGGGGACGATTGCCGGGGGCAGCCCCTCCGCCTCGAGGGCCCGCGCCGTCGCTCCGCCCACCGCAGCCACCCGCAGCCGCCCGAGCGAGATCCCTGCGAGCCGGGCGCGCAGGACCAGCGGGGCCACGGCGTTCTGGCTCGTGACCGTGAGAAAGTCGAATTCCGCGGCGCGGCGCAGAGCCGCGTCCAGCGGCCCGAAGTCCGCGGGCGGGCCCGGCTCGAGCCCGGGTAGACGAAGCGTCTCGGCACCGAGTGCCTCGAGCCGCTCCTCGAGCTCCCGGGCCTTCGGGGCCGCGCGGGTGACGAGGACCCGCCTCCCCTCGAGCGGCCGAGCGCCCATTCAGCCCGCCGGCGGCGAGCCCGTAGGGGCAGCGAGGAACCGGCCGCCCTCCGTCTCGAGGAGCCGCTCGGCCACCTCGCGGCCGAGCCGCTCGGCGCCGCCGGCGGGGCCCTCGCGCTCGACGCGGAAGAGGCGCGCGGTCTCGGGATCGCCCACCACGCCGACGAGCCGCAGCCGATCGCCGCGCAGCGTCGCGTGGCCGCCGAGCGGCACGTGGCAACCGGCGCCCAGCCTGGCGAGGAGAGCCCGCTCCGCCGCGGCCTCCCGCTCGGCGCGCGCGTCGCCGAGCGGTGCGAGGAGCCGAGCGAGCCGCTCGTCGCCCGCGCGCCGCTCGAGGCCGAGGATCCCCTGGCCGACCGCGGGCACGAAGCCCTCGGCGTCGAGCGGCTCGGTCACCTTCTCCTCGAGGCCGAGCCGCCGCAGGCCGGCGAGCGCGAGCAGGACGCCGTCGAGGAGCGGCTCGCCGTGGGGCGCGGGGCCGAGCGCCTTCGCGAGCCGCGTCTGGACGTTGCCGCGGACCGGCACCACCTCGAGATCCGGACGCCGCGCCCGCAGCTGCGCGGCCCGCCGCAGGGAGGAGGTGCCGACGCGCGCGCCACGCGGCAACTCGGCGACGGTTCGCCCGGTTCGGCCGACGAGGGCGTCCCGCGGATCCTCCCGCGGCGGCGGCGAGGCGAGAGCCAGCCCCTCGGGCAGCTCCGCCGGTAGATCCTTCAAGCTGTGGACGGCGAGGTCGACCTCGCCACGTAGCAACGCGTCCTCGATCTCGCGGACGAAGAGCCCCTTGCCGCCGACCTGCGCGAGCGGCGCCTCGAGGAAGCGGTCGCCGCGGGTCTCCATCCGGACGAGCTCGACCGCGAGGCCGGGGTGGTGCGCGCAGAGGAGCGCGGCCACGTGCTCCGCCTGCCAGAGCGCCAGCGCGCTGCGCCGAGTGCCGATGCGGAGGGATGACATGGGTCAGGGTTCTCGCTCTCGTGGGTCCGCCGCCCCAACCCTCCCCTGCTCCGCCGGGGAGGGAGCCGCCTCCCGCCCTTCTTCCCCCGGCACCACCGGGAGAGGGACAGGGTGGGGGGACACCGACTCCGTTTCCTCCCCGAGCCCGAAGAGTCGCGCCGTCGCGTCGGCGAGCCCGCCCTCGGCGCCGAGTTCGGCGGCGCGGCGCAGCCGCGTGGTCGGCTCGTGGAGGAGCTTGTTGACGATGGCCCGGGCCATCGCCTGGACGCTCTCCCGCTGCGCGTCGTCGAGCGCGGCGCCGAGGTGCTGGAGCGTGCGGCGGGCCTCTGCCTGGGCGATTTCGTCGGCGAAGCGACGCAGCTCTCCGAGCACCGGCGCCGCGGCGCGGCCGCGTAGGACACGGGCGAGCTCGCGCACCTCGACCTCGACGATCCGCTCCGCCCGCGTCGCCTCCTGGGCCCGAGCCTCGCTGTTCTGGGCCACGACCTCGCCGATGTCGTCCACGTCCTTGACGTAGACGTTCGGCAGCCTCGCGACCTCGGGATCCACCGAGCGCGGCACGGCGAGGTCGACGAGGAAGAGCGGTCGGAAGCGGCGGGCCTTGACGGCCTTGCCGACGAGCGGGCGGCCGATCAAGGGCTCGGGGGCAGCGACAGCCGAGACGACGATGTCGACCTCGGCGAGGAGGACGGGTAGCTCCGAGAGCTCGTGGGCCGTCGGCGAGACACCGCTCGTCGAGAGCTCCTCGCGCAGCTCCTCGGCATGGGCGAGGGTCCGGTTCGCCACCGCGATTCGGCGGACGCCGTGCGAGGCGAGGTGGCGGGCCGCCAGCGTCGCCATCTCGCCCGCGCCAACGAGCAGCACCGACTTGCCCTCGAGGGAGGCGAAGATCTTGCGGGCGAGCTCGACCGCCGCGAAGCTCATCGAGACCGCGGCGCGCCCGACGTCCGTTTCGGTCCGCACCCGCTTGGCCACGGCGAAGGCGCGGCCCACCGTCCGGTGCAGGCAGTCGCCCGCGGCCCCCGCTTGGGCGGCCGCCTGGAAGGCCTCCTTGAGCTGCCCGAGGATCTGCGGCTCGCCCACCACCATCGAGTCGAGGCTCGAGGCGACCCGGAAGAGATGGCGGACCGCCTCCTCGCCGCGGCGCTCGTAGAGGTGGCTCTCGACGACCTCGCCGCGGAGCAGGAAGCTGCGAAGCGAGGAGGCGGCCCGGTCGGCCGGCGCGCCGGTGCCGTAGAGCTCGACCCGGTTGCAGGTGGACAGCACCATCCCCTCGTTGATCCCGGGCAGCGACTTGAGCGAGCGAATGGCTGCCTGGAGATCTTCGCCGATCCGCGAGAGCCGCTCGCGCACGTCGACCGGGGCGGTCCGGTGCGAGACGCCGAGCAGGACCAGGTTGTCGATCGGGTCGGCCATGGCCTAGCGGAACGTCCCCCCGTGCCGGTCCACGGGGCAGAGCGAGAGGCCGACGAAGCTGACCATCGCAAGCGCGAAGCCGAGCATCGTGAGGAGCGCCGCGCGGCGCCCCCGCCAGCCGGCGAGGGTCCGGGCCTGGATGAGCCCCCCGAAGACGAGCCAGGTGACGAGCGCGAGGACCTCGCGCGGCTCCCAGCTCCAGGCGCTGCCCCAGGCCCCGTGGGCGACGAGCGAGCCCGAGACGATGGTGAAGGAGAGGAGCGCGAATCCCCAGACGACGAGCCTCCGGTTGAGCCCGTCGAGGAGCTCGAGGCTCGGAAGCTTGGACCAGAGCCCAGCGACCCGCGCGTGGCCCTTCATCTCGCGCTCCTGTACGAGGTAGCAGGCGCCGACGCCGCAGGCGATGGCGAAGAGCGCGTTGCCGAGGAAGGCGGCCACGACATGGATCGGCAGGAGCCCGGCGTGAAGGGCCGGCGGCAGCGGCGCGTCGGAGGTCGGGATGACGAGCGCGGGAAAGGCGATGGCGAGGACGAGCGGCGTCACGAAGGCGCCGAGGATCGGCAGCCCGAGCCGCAGGTCCATCGCGAGGAAGCTCGCGCCCATGAGCCAGGCGAGGAGCGAGAGCCCCTCCCGGACGTTCGTCGCGAGGACCGGCCCTCGCAGCACCGCGAGCGCGCCGACCGCGAGCCCGTGGAGCACGAGGCCCGCCGCGAGGCCGGCCGTGCCAAGCCGCGCGGCGGCGGCCCGGCCCCCGCCGCGCGGGCTCCGCGGTCCTGCGCCGGGGACCTCGGCGACGAGGTGCCAAAGGTAGGCCACCGCGGCCGCCGAGTAGGCGAGCGCGGCGAGGCCCAGGCAGGCGTGGCTCAAGAGGGCCATCGGGTCGGTCGTCAGTTCAAGTTGTCCAAGAGGAACTTCGCGAGCTCCTCGCGCTCGGTCTGCTCGCGGGACTTCGCGGCAGGCGCGGGCGCCGCGGCCGCTCCGGGCGGCGCCGGGATGGGCGAGATCCGGGTGCTCTCGAAGGCCGCCGGCGCGAGCGACTTGGCGAGCGGAGCGCCGGAGGCGACCCGGGTCAAGAAGCCTGGCTGAACGTCGTAGGCGTCCTCGCCGACCAGGACCGAGTTCATGTAGAGCTCGGCGCCGAGCGCCTGGAGCTGCGCGTCGCTCTTCACCTTCCCGACGAGCTTCGCGCGGTCATCGCCAGCGGCGAGGGAGACGAAGTGGACTCCGGGGGAGAGCTCGAAGGAGCGCTCTTCCTCGGCAATGCGGAGGAGGCTTCCCTCGAGTTCGGCCTTGCCCTCGGCGGTCCATTCGTCGAGGAGCTCCTGGGACACGAAGAGTCGGCGCGCCATGGGGGGTGATCCTAGCAAATTCCGGGCCCGCGAGCACCCGGGAGGGGCACCGAGGCCGCGCCATGGTATAAGCCCAAAAATGGCCCATGTACCGCGCGTCCTGGTCGTCGACGACGAGGCCAACCTGCGCAAAGTTCTCGCGGCGACGCTGCGACGCGAAGGTTACGAGGTGGCCACCGCCTCCGACGGCGACGCCGCGCTGGCCGAGATCGAGGAATCGGGCGCCGACGTCGTCGTGACCGACCTCGTCATGCCGCGACGGGACGGCCTCTCCTTGCTCCGGCAGGTGTTGCAGAGCCACCCCGAGATCCCGGTGATCCTCATCACCGCCCACGGGACGGTGGACAGCGCCGTGGAGGCGCTCAAGCTCGGCGCCTTCGACTACATCACGAAGCCCTTTGAGCAGGAGGAGCTCAAGCGGACCATCGCCAAGGCAACGCGGACTCACCAGCTCGGCGCAGCGAGCGTCGTCTCCGACGAGTCGGGACGGGCCCAGATGGTCGGCGCGTCCCCGGCGATGAAGCGGCTGCTCGAACTCATCGAAAAGGTCGCGGACAGCCCCTCGACGGTGCTCATCACGGGAGAGAGCGGGACCGGCAAGGAGCTCGTGGCCCATCGGCTCCACGACCTCTCTTCGCGGCGCGGCCGGCCGTTCATCCGCGTCAACCTCGCAGCCCTGCCGAAGGACCTCGTCGAGTCGGAGCTCTTCGGCTACGAGAAGGGCGCCTTCACCGGCGCGGTCACCTCCAAGCCGGGCCGCTTCGAGCTCGCCGACGCCGGCACGCTCTTCCTCGACGAGGTGGGGGAGGTGCCGCCAGAAATCCAGGTGAAGCTCCTGCGGGTGCTCCAGGAGGGAGAGTTCGAGCGGGTCGGTGGGATCAAGACTCTGCGGGTCGACGTGCGGCTCGTGGCCGCGACGAACCGCGATCTCAAGCGCGATCTCGAGGCGGGGAAGTTCCGCGAGGACCTCTTCTACCGCCTGAACGTGGTGCCGATCGAGCTGCCGCCGCTGCGCGATCGACGGAGCGACATCCCACTGCTCGTCGAGCACTTCCGCGAGAAGTACAACGCGCGGCTCAAGCGGAACGTCGAGAGCATCGAGCCGAAAGCGCTCGACTGCCTCTCCCGATACCCCTGGCCGGGCAACATCCGAGAACTCGAGAACTTCATGGAGCGGCTCATTCTGTTCGCCGACGGGGGCGTGCTGCGCGAGCGGGACCTTCCCCCCGAGCTTTGCGAGCGGCCGGCCGCGCCGCAGGAGGGCTCGGCCCGGCTCGGCGCGCTGCCGGTGCCGTCCGAGCTTCCGCCCGAGGGGGCCTCGCTCAAGGAGATCGTCCGCTTCGCGGCGGAGGCCCTCGAGCGCGACCTCATCGCAAAGGCGCTGCTACAGACGGGCGGCAACGTCACGCAGGCCGCCGATCGGCTGAAGATCAGCCGCAAGACGCTCCAGACGAAGATGAAGGAGCTCGGGCTTCGGGACGCCGAAGAGCCCGAGGAGCCGCCGGCCGGCGGGCTCGACGCGGCCCCGCCGGCGCGCGAGCTGTGAGCCGTCGGCTGGCGGAGCGCCGGCCGCCCGGTGGCGAGGTGAGCAACTTGACGGTCGGCTGCTCGCCTGCTAGCCTTCGACGCTGATTTGTTTGGGATTTTCAGGGAGGAAGGGGACCGCATGATCCGCCGCGCGCTGGTGACTGCCGCACTGGCGTTGTCCTCGGGCATCGCCCTCTCGGCCGAGGTGACGCACGTCGCCACGGCGGGGACGGAGGAGCACCCGGTCACCGAGATCGACCTCTCGCTGGGCTTCGTGGGCACGCAGGAGAACGCCGAGATTACCCGCGAGCAGTTCCAGCCGGCGGGCGGGCTGATCCAGGCGAGCCAGCTCGGCTACTCGCGCACGACGCTCGTGGCCCCGCTGCGCGCCGCCATCGGCATCTGGCACAACCTCGAGCTGCACGTGAGCATCCCCATCGTCATCGAGGACAACCAGACCTGGGACTACTCGAGCGAGGTGAAGCAGGCGAACGCTCAGAACGCCATCACCACCACCCAGACGCCGCTCACCTGCCCGGACGGTCCGTACAGCACCGACGGCAAGTGCCACGGGCAAGACGGCAGCCTCGCCGGTTACGTCCCACCGCCCATTGCCAAGGCGCTGCCGGAGACGAGCTACCGCGGCGGCTTCTCGGGCGGGAACATCCCCATCGGGAACGTCACGTTCGGCGCGGCCTGGGCCGCCCTCTCCGAGGAGGACGAGGACACCGACCCCACCTGGGTCATCGCCTTCGACTACACCGCGCCGACCGCGCCGGTGATGAACCCGACCGCCGTCAGCTACACGGCGGGACCGAGCGGCCCCGCGACCGCCATCGGCGACGGCTTCCACCACTTCCAACCGTGGACCGCCCTCTCGAAGCGGCATGGCATCCTCGACCCATACATCGAGGTCTACGCCGACATTCCGCGCGCCTCCGGCAGCGTCTACAACAACTGCTCTTCGCCCTACCCCGGCACGACACAGCTGCGCGACAACTGCAACACCGGCCCCTGGACCAACTACGCGACCGAGGCGCAGCCCGTCTACATCGGCGGCTTCTGGTTCGGCTCGGAGTTCATCGCCTTCGAGGACGTGCCGAAGCAGCAGAAGGTCTCGCTCGACCTGCGCTTCCTCACCGAGTACCACAGCGAGGCCCGCACCTACACCGAGCTGACCGACCTCCTGCAGGCGCTCACGTACCAACAGGACTTCGCGCGGCTCGGCGGCTCGATGAACCTCTACCTGCGGGCCTCCAGGTCCTTCCAACTCGTCCTCGGAGCGGCGCTCGCCCACGACACCAATCACTGGCTCACGATGGAGAACCTCGGACAGCCGACCAGCGGCCAGTCCCAGATCACGGTCCGCTCGCCGCAGCAGAACCCGAACTTCGACTTCCGCTGGGACAACCCGGGCGACCGATTCATGCTGGTCAACTCGCTCATCATGACCTTCAACGGCGCGCTCCAATTCTCGTTCTAGCGAGCCGTCAGCGCTTCCCTAGCACCTCGAGCGCCCGAGCGTAGATCTCCCGCGACGACGTCTCGCGCTCGCTGGCGAGCCGGTGAGCGATCTCGCGAAGCTTCAGTCCTTGGCCGGCGAGCTCCCGGATGGCCTCGTCGAGGGGTGGAGCCCTGGGCTGGCCGAGCGGCGGCTCGACGGCCCCCTCGACGACGAGGGTGACCTCCCCGAGCGTTCCGGCGGAGAAGCGATCCGCCAGTTCAGAGAGCCGGCCTCGCGTCACCTCCTCGTGGAGCTTGGTCAACTCGCGCGCGACCGCCGCCCGACGGTCGCCGAGCGCGGAGGCGAGGTCCTGGAGAGTCTCGGCCAGGCGACGGGGCGACTCGAAGAGTACGAGGGTCGCCCGTTCGCCGGCGAGCTCGCGCAACGCGTCGCGGCGCGCGCCGCCCTTGCGCGGCAAGAATCCCGCGAAGAGGAAGCGATCGGTGGGCAGCCCGGAGAGCTGGAGGGCGACGATTGGCGCCGACGGCCCCGGCAGCGCCGTCACGGGGACACCTGCCTCGAGGGCGGCCTCGACGAGCAGCCGGCCGGGATCGCTGACGGCGGCGCTGCCAGCGTCCGTGCAGAGGGCGAGGCTCTCGCCCCCGAGCAGCCGAGCGACGAGAGCCCGCGAGCGCTCCGCCTCGGCGAAGGCGGGCAGCGAGGCGAGCCTGGCCGTGATTCCATGGGCCACGAGGAGGGTCCGGGTACGCCGCGTGTCCTCGCAGACGACGAGCGAGACCTGCCGCAGCAGTTCGAGGGCCCGCAGCGTCACGTCTCCCAAGTTTCCGAGCGGCGTCGCGACGAGGTAGAGCGTCCCGGCCACGCCTCACTCCGCCGCGTCGAACGCGTTGCGCACGAGCTCGAGCTCGAACCCGCCGCCTGGGGCCGAGCGCACGGCGAGGACGTCGAAGCGAACGGGCCGCGGAGGGCCGCCGTAGCGCCTGAGCCAGTCCCGGGCCGCGTGGACGACCCGCCGCCGTTTGGGCCCCGAGATCGTCTCGAGCGGATCGATCGGCGAGGGGCCGCGCGACCGGACCTCGACGAAGCAGAGACAGTCGCCCTCAAGGACGACGAGATCGAGCTCACCCCCTCGGCAGACGTAGTGCCGGTCGACCACCGTGAAGCCCCTGCGCTCGAGTTCGGCGGCGGCGAGTGCCTCCCCCTCCCGCCCCAACGCATGCCGCGAGAGCGTCACCGCGAACCTCAGGCGACCTGGACGGTGTGCGTGGCGAGCGGCCCGGCGCCTGGACCAAACCAGATCACTTGGCCGTGCTTCGAGAGGGCCTGCGCCATCCGGGCGACGAGCTGGCAGCGGGCCGAGTCGAGGCCACTCGTCTCCTCGTCGAGAAGGAGGAACAGCTTCCGTCCGCTCAGGAGTCGCTCGGAGAGGACGAGCCGAAGCGCCCAGAGGCAGGCGCGCTGATCGTCAGCGGGGAGCCGGGCGAAAGGAACCGGATCGCCGGCCGGGCGCGCGAGGGACACGCCTCCGTCGGGGGCGTAGGACGGGGCCCCAAAGCGCCGCTCGGTCAGCGCGGCGACGAACTGACCCGATCGTTCGCGGACCGTCTGCAGGAGCATGGCCGGCGTCATCGCGAAGATCTCGGCGGCTTCGCGGAAGAGTGCCGCGGCCTCCTCGGGGGGCGGCGGGCCGTCCACGGAGAGCGAGAGATCGCCGGAGCCGCCTCCCATCCGGCCGAGCTCCTCCCGCAGCTCTTCGAGCTCACGCCGGATCTCGCCCGGATCGCGCCGGTAACCGGATTGGGAGAGGAGCCCCTCGATCTCGGCGACCTGCTGGCGGAGCGCATCCCGCGAGCCGACCGCCGTCTTGACGGCCGGATCCTCCTCGAGGGCCGCGACCCGCGCGCAGGCCGCGGCATGGCGATCGACCATGGCCTTGCGGGCCGCCAGCCGCTCCTCGAGCTCAGCGACGCCGTCCGCGCCAAGCGAGCGCATCAGAGCCTGAGCACCTTTCGCCTCGGACTCGAAGGTCCGAAGCGCACGGGCCTCGCGATCGGCGAGCATGGCGAGCTTTCTCGCGACGCCCTGCAAGCGGCGCGCGGCCGCCAGCCGAACGCAGGCCAGCCAGACGGCCCAGCCGAAGCCCGGGATGTCGAGGAGGGCCGCCCAGCGAAGCCCCGGCGAGAATCCCGAGCCCGCGATCGCGAGGGCGATTCCCCCGGCTCCGACGAGGATGCCGCCCAGAAACCCGCGGTCGGAGGCGAGCGAGCCGAGCGAGGCGCCCCCAGCGGGAGCCTCCCCGAGCGACTCCCGCTCCTCCGCGATTCGCCGGACCGCCTCGTCCCGTCTCTGCACGAGCTGCGGAAGCCTCTGCACCTGGGCAACGGTCTCGTCGGTGAGATCCGGCAACTTGGCGAGCTCGGTCGCGAGGCCCGAGACCTCCTGGCGCAGCCGTTCGACCTCCCCGAGCGCGTCCTCCGTCTGGAAGAGGCGCTGCTGGAGGCCGTCCAGCTGGAACTGCTGCCGCTCGATCTCCTCAGCGGCGCGCTGCTCCTCCTCCACCTCGGCGAGCCGCTTCCGGATCTCGCGCAGCCCCTTCGGCTTGGCCTTCTCGACGCCTCCCGTCAGCTCGGAGAGCTTGCTCTCGATGCCGCGACCTGCCGCGTGGACGGGGGCCGCGGACGGAGGCGGGACCGCTGCCTCCTCGACGAAGAGCAGCAACGGCTCGAAGAGACGACGCTCGGGGAGACCGAGCGCCTGAAGCTGCTTCGTGAGGCCACCGGCCGATTGAATCGGGAGGAAGCGGGAGCTCGCCGAGTCGAGCCGACTCAAGCCGACCTCGCCACCGACGCTGCCAACCAGCCGGTAGGTCGCGCCGTCTGCGGCCAGAAACGTCGCACCTGCCCGCCCTCCCGCCACGCCGGCGAGCCGCTCGCTCTCGGGAAAGAAGAGGCAAAGCAGGGCCTTGACCAGTCCATTGGCAGGTGCCCCGACCACGGCGTTGAGGCCAGGACGAAAGGACCAGCGCCCGGAAGCAGGCAGCCCCTGAATTCCTTGCGCGGCGAGCTCGAGGAGGATCATCCTGGGGTCACCCGACCGCTCGACGAGGCGCCGGCCTCGCAACAACGGAGCCCGGCGCCTCGGGATTTCCTACTTGGCCTCGGGCGCCTCGACCGGGGCGGGGGCCGCAGCGCTCCCCTCGCCGCCAGCCTCCTCCCGCTCGATGCGGGCCGCGCGGCCCTGGAGGTCGCGCAAGTAGAAGAGCCGCGCCCGGTGTACCTTCCCGGCGCTCACGACCTCGATCTTGTCGATGCGCGGGCTGTGCGTCGGGAAGATGCGCTCGACCCCGACGCCGTAGCTGACCTTACGAACCGTGAAGGTCGCTCGGTTGTACCCCTGCCGGCGACGGATGATCACGCCCTCGAACACCTGGACGCGCTCCTTGTCGCCTTCGCGGATCTTCGTGTGCACCCGGACCGTGTCGCCGGGACGGAAAGGGGGGAGATCCTTGCGGAGCTGACGCCCTTCGAGAAACTCCAACGCTTCTTGCCTCATCGTTCTCCTCCAGTCTGAAACTTCGAGAGCTCCGCCCGGTCTCCACGGGCCAATAGATCCGGCCGGCGCCGGCGCGTCCGGTCGAGCGACTGCTCCCGCCTCCACTGCTCGATTTCGCCGTGATTTCCAGAGAGCAGCACCGCCGGCACGCACCGGCCGCGAAACTCGGGCGGGCGGGTGTAGTGCGGATATTCGAGCAGTCCCTCCTCGAAGCTCTCGGAGCGAACGGACTCCTCGTTGCCGAGAACTCCAGGACGAAGCCGCGCCACCGCGTCGATCGCTGCGAGCGCCGCGAACTCTCCGCCGCTCAGGACGAAGTCCCCGAGCGAGAGTTCACCATCCACGAAGTCGCAGACCCGCTCGTCGATTCCCTCGTAGCGTCCGCAGACGAGGGTGAGCCCCGGGCCGCGGGAGAGTTCGAGGGCCCAACGCTGCTCGAAGCGGCGTCCCTGCGGCGAGAGGAGAAGGACGGGATTCGCCGGAGATCGGCTGCGCGCCGCCTCGATGGCTCCAACGAGCGGCTCGGGCTTCATCACCATTCCGGCGCCGCCGCCGTACGGGGCGTCGTCGGTCACGCGGTGGCGCCCCTCGGCGAACTCTCGGATGTCCGTCACCTGAACCGAGAGCAGTCCGCGCTCCTGGGCCTTACCGAGGAGACTCTCCGCGAGTGGTCCTTCGACCATCCGCGGGAAGAGCGTCAACAGCTCGATCTGGAATGGCGCCGACACCGGTTACTCTCTCCTCGTCCCACGTCCCAACTCGATCTCGACCGCGAGCGTCACACGCCGAGCCGTCCGATCCACCGAAGCGATCGTCCCATCTCGGATCGGCGCGAGTTCCTCGCGATCCCCTCCTCTTACCACCAAGAAGTCCTCTTTCCCATCGGTCTCCAACCCGACGATCGTCCCGAGCCGCTGCCCCCCGGAATCGACCGCGTCCAGGCCGACCAGATCGACGAGGTAGATCTCGTCTCTCTCCAACGCCGGCAGCGACTCCCGGTCGACCGAAAGGGTCATTCCCACGAGCAGCTCCGCCGCCTCCCGGCTCTCCACTCCGTCGAATCGAACCACCCAGCCTCGCGTCCGACGCGAGGTCTCCCGCACTACCCACCAGCGGCCGCTCTCCCCAGACCGACCCGCCCAGACGCCAAGACCCGGCATCCAGAGCGCCGAGTCTCGATTGAAGGAGTGAATCGCGACTTCGCCCCGCAGCCCCTGCGGCTTCGTGACGATCCCGATTTCGATGGGATGTCGCGGCGGACCCGATGGCCCGTCAGCCTGGCTCCGCAATCTCCACCGCCGTCCGCTGCCCGCCCTTCCGATCTGCCGCGGCAACGACCGCCCGGATTGCCTTGACGGTACGCCCCTGCCGGCCGATGATCTTGCCGACCTCCTGTGGGGCCACGCGCACGGTCAAGACCGGCTGACCGTTCTTGTCCGTCTCTTCGACGGCAACGGCGGTCTGGTCGTCGACCAGACCGCGCACGAGGTACTCGAGGAGTTCGCGCACGGGCCGATCCGACGGGATCATTTCGCCGGTGCAGCCGGCTTGGCGTGCCGCAGGAGGCTACCGACGGCCTCGGTCGGCTGTGCGCCAGCCCCGAGCCAGTGCTCGATGCGGGGCTGATCCAGCTTCACCGCCGGCGGCTCGACCGTGGGGTCGTAGCTGCCGACCTCCTCGATGAACCGACCGTCACGGGGCATCCGCTCGTCAGCGACGACGATACGGTAGAACGGATTCTTCTTGGCCCCCGCTCGGGAGAGCCTCAACTTCACTGACATTCCAGCGCCTCCAAACGTGGTCGCCCGCCCTGCGAACAGGGGGGGGCGACTCTTAGCGGAGAGAGTCCGGCCGAGTCAAGTCCGAGCAGCCAGATCGGCCGCTAGAACGTGTACTTGACCTGCGGGTAGATGGCGAGCGCCATCATGTTGACCGTCGATGGCACGAAACGGGCGGAAATCTCCAGCCCGATCGTGAAGTGATCGAAGCGCGTCGCGTACTCGATCCCGGTAGCCGCGCCTCCGGTCGGAACCCAGACGTCTCCGGCGCCCGCCGAGGCGCCCATGTCGGCGCGCGGGAGCGGGGTGAAATCGGCCATGCCGCCGAACACTCGGAACGGGACATAGAGCCGGTCGAACACCTCGAGCTTGTAGCTCAGGACCAGGTCCAGCGCCGCCATCGTGAAGGTGCTCGAGCCCTGAGCACTCGACCCGGAGCAGTAGGCGTCGCTCGGGCCGTAGCAGTCGCCAGCGCTCGGAGCAAGCTGGAACTGCACCCCAACCGCAAAAGCGTCGAAGATGTCGTAGCCGACGCCCAGGCTGAGGAACGCCTCCATGTTCGAGTAGCCGTCGGCACCCCCGAGAGTCATGAAGGTGCCGAGCGCGGTCTCGGCGTAAAAGCCCGTCCGGACGGGCTCGGGACTGCCGGTCGAGCTGACGTTCGAAAGATCGAGCTGCTCCGCCTGGGCTGGTGCGGCCGCGATCACGGCAAACACGAGGACGGCGAGGCTGAGGCTCAGGTGACGCGCAATCATGGTGTCGTTCCTCGGGGTGTCGTTCCTCGGGGGATCAACGGTCAATCAGTCCTCGCCAGCAGCCTTGAACACCCAGGGATAGGTGACGAACACCTGGCCGCCCCCCTTGGGCTCGGGGAACCGCCAGCGCCGCACGCGGGTCATCATGCAGTTTTCGACGTTCGAGTTGTTCATCGTGGTCTCGTTCACGTTGGCATCCGAAACCGCACCCGCGCCGTCGATCGTAAAGGCCACCGAGACCTTCCCGTAGAGATTCGGGTTCTTGTTCAACTCCGTCTCGTAGCAGTACTTGATCTCGTTCCAGTGCCGTCGAATGATCTTCGCGATGATGTCCTTGGAGAGCGACCCCTGGACGATCGTCCGACCCGGGACGATGCGCGTGTCGCCCTTCCCGCGCCCGCCGAGGTCGATGCTGCCGTAGCCACCGCGACCGTGGCCGTTACCCTTGGTGCCGAGGCCGCCGATCCCGAGCGCGGTACCTCCGCCGCCCGAGCCCGTGCCGCGGCTTCCGAGTCCACCGACGCCGTGGGCGTCACCCATTCCCGCGCCGCCCTTGAGGCCACCGAGCGCATTGTTGATGCCGGTTCCGAGGCCGCCGGGGCCGAAGATGTTCGAGGCCGCGCCATCCGCTCCACCGAGGGCACCGAGCAGCCCCGCCTTCATGATCTTCGTCCGGTCCTCTTCGCGCTTGTGGGCGTTGACGATCGGGGAGCCCTTCTTCGAAGGAGCCGCATCCTCCTTCTTGGCCTCTTTCTTTCCGAACTTGCCTTCCTTGCCCTTCGCCTTGGCGCCTTCCTTGACGCCCGAGAGGTCGAACTTCTTCTTCTTCTCCTTCTCAGGCGGCTTGATGATGAGCTTCGCAAACGCGCTCGGATTCTTGAAGAGATCTTCAGAGAGCATGTCGCTGCTCGTCGGCGTGATCCAGAAGCCGATGAGCAGCACGAGGTGAAGCATGAAAGCGACCGACAGCACCTTCGTGAAGTAGAAGTCGACCGAGTCGAAGAGGCTACTCTTCAACCGCTTCGCCGGACGGATCCAGCGCAGCACGAGGTTCGACGTCTCGAACGTCACGAGGCAGCGGTCGGCGAGGCCCAAGGTGAGTTCGCCCGAAGCCTCGCTCTCCTTGCCGTCGCGCCGGACGATCCCCTTGGCGCCCGGTGGAATGTGGATCCCGCCCGTGGCTGTCACGAGTTCGAAGCCCTCGCCGAGCGCCTCCGAGTAGACCCGGACGTCGCTCTGGTCGCCAGGGCCGATCTTGACCGGCTGTCCCACCGGGAAGCTCCGGACGTCGATGACGGTATCGCCCCAGAGCAGCGCAACCTCGAGTTGCCGATCGTTCTCGACGGGACGCTCGTCCTCCGAGAACTCCTCGTTCAACATCCGATTGCCGTTCGGCCCGAGCGCGAGAGTCGTCCCCTGAAAGCTCGAGAGGGCGCCCTCCACCGGACGCTTCGCCGCAGGCTTCACCGCCACCGCGGGAGAGGTCGAAGCTCGCGCCTTGACCGTCTCAGCGCGAACACCGGAGCGACGGCCCTCGGTCACGGTCCGCTCCTCGTCGGTCTGCTCGGCTTGACGAACGGTGACGACGTCCGTGGCATCTGCATCCCCGAAGATCACCTTGATGCGCGTGGTGCCAACCTCGATGTAATCCCCCGAGGCGAGCACCGTCGGCTCCTTGATGGTCTGCCCCTGAAGCCGGGTGCCGGAGTCGCTGCCAAGGTCGAGCAGGATCACGTCCGAGCCCTTCACCTTCAGCATGACGTGAGCCGCCGAAACCTTCGGATCCGCGAGCCGGATGGTCGCCGATGGACCACTGCCGACGATCGCGCTGTCTTGGGTCAGAAGCTCGTCCCGCATCAGCCCGTCCGGGCCCTGGATCTTCAGCTGGATCTTCGGGATGGTCGCCATGTTCTCTCCGCGGTCCGCGTCGACGGTCGATGCCTAGAGGTTGTCCACCGACTTCTGCAGCTCGGGGTTGAAGTTGTCGCGGAGCTTGATGAGCGAGCCGAACTTGGTCTTCTTCCGGTTCAAGACGTAGGAGCCCTCGGGCTTCGTCAGGTCACCCTCGAGGGTCACGTCATTGAAATCGATGACGGTCTTCTTCTTGTAAACCGTTCGATCGGTCTCGTGGACCACCTTGTCGTCGTCGGCACGAGCCGAGGCAGCGGAAACCAGCGCGGCCGCGCCGGCCGCCAGCGCGAGCATCAGGGAGAGAGCCTTCATCGTGCCTCCTAGTTCCACGCCGGGTCGAAAGGCGGGCGCATTTTAGCCGAAGCGAGCCCCCGAAGGAAGGGGGCCTACTCTACTCGTCCTTTTCTTCGTCTGCGTCGGGACCGCCTCCGGTGGCGGTCTTGGCTGGCGCTGGCGCAGCAGCTGGCGCTGGCGCAGCAGCTGGCGCTGGCGCAGCAGCTGGCGCTGGCGCAGCGGCCGGCGGCGCGCTGCCCGACGAGCTGTCCTTAGCGACCTTCAGGGCGGCAGGGGCCGCGGGCGCGTTGGGAGTCGGCGTCACGTCGCCCTTCCCCTCCTGCGCCTTTGGCGCCGGAGCTGGGCTCGGCGGTGGAGGACCCGATTTCAGCGAGTGCTCCACCGTCTCGAGGAGGTGCTGCGCATCGGTCCGCCGGGCCAATTCGCCGGAGAGGCCCAGGTAGCGGACGAGGTACTCCTTCGACTTCGGTAGGTCCTTCAGGTTCTTGTAGGCGAGGGCCAAGCCGTAGACCGCGTCCGGCTGGTCGGGGAGGATGGAGAGCACCCGATCGAACTCCACGGAGGCTTCCTTCGGCTTCTTGAGCCCTTCGAGCGCCCACGCCGAGCCGAGGTGCCACTCCCAGCGGTTCGGCGAACCCTGCGCCGCGCGGCCGAACATCGTACTCGCGGTTCGGTAGTCCCGGTAGGCGAGCGCCACGATGCCGATGTTGGCGAGACCCGGCGCGAAGCTCTGGTCGAGCTTGACGGCGCGCTGGAACTGCCCAAGGGCCGCCCGACGATCGTCGAGCTTCAGATCCACCATGCCGAGGTTGTTGGCGACGCCTGGGTCCTTCGCGTCGAGCTTCTTCGCGTTCGCGCTGATGAACTCCGCCATCCGGAAGTTCCCGAGGTCGTAGTAGACCAGCGCAAGGTTCTTGTAGCCGTCGGGATCCTTCGGCGCCCGCGCGAGCAGCCGGTGGACCGTCTCGATGGCCTTCGAGTACTCGTGCGCCAGGCGACAAGAGACGACGAGGTCGTTCAAGAGCTGCACGTCGAAGGGGTGCTTGATGAGCGCCCGCCTGAAGAGATCGATGGCCTTCCGAGGCTGATCCTGCAGCCGAAAGACGTGTCCCAGGTTCAGAACAGCCGGGAGATGATCGGGATCCAGCTCGAGCGCCGCCTCGTACTCCTTTTCGGCCGCTCGCAGGTCCCCCCCCTGCTCCGCCAGGAGTCCGAGATCGAAGTGCGCCGAAACGTCCTTCGGATTCTTCTCCAGCGCCTTCTGGAACGCTTCGCGCGCCGCCGCCCGATCGCCCCGCTGCGCAGCGCCAACGCCCTTCGAGAACCAGTCCGATTCGGACGGCTCGGGGGGCGGCCGAACCTCCTGAGCCAAGGGCTGGGTCTTCACCTCGGCCTTGGTCCCTCCGCAGGCCCCGATGGCGAGCATGGCGCCGAGGAACGGTAGGCCAACGAGCGCCGGGAACTTTCGAGCTTCGCGTCTCACGGGAGTGGCTCCTTGCATGGCCTAGTACCCTCCGCTCCCTTCCTCGTCCCTGGCCGGAGCCGCCTTCTTCGGCGGCTCGGGCGCGGGCGCCGGCTCCCCGGAGGAGGTCGGACTCGTCGACACCGTCTCGAGCGGCGCGACAGCGAAGAACTCGCTGCCCTGGTACGGCAGTGAGTGGATGTCACCATACGCGCCGGGGCGGTACTTGTTCTCCTGATCCTCCGCCTTGAGCACCCAGTCGTCGTAGACGTTCAGCTCCGAGCTCTTCTGAAGCGCCTTCTCGATCGCCTCGATGCCCTTGTCCTCGAGCGGGAGCGCGCGATTCTCTAGCTCGGCCCGGTACTGGTCGAGCAGATCCGGCGACAGCCCCTTCGGGTCCGGGGAATCGGTCAGGCTCTTCGCGAAGTCGAGATAGGCGAAGCCGATCCGCGTCAACGCCGCGATTCCGTAATCGCCGTCCCCGATGGCGAGCACCTGGGTGTAGGCCTTCTCGACCTCCGGGAGGGTCTTCATCTTCTCCTTGAGTTGCCCCTTGAGCTTGTTCGGGTTGTCGAACCGAATGGCCGTGTATCGGCTCCAGAGCGGATCGACCTCATGGAAGCGGAGCTGAGCATAGGCGGCGAGATTCCCGTCGTCCTTCTGCTCGGCCGGCGAGAGGCGCGAATAGGACTTGAGCAACTCCTCGCCGATCTTGACTGCCGAGCGGTCGTCGCCCGACCTGCGGAGCGCCTCCATCTGCTTGTACTTGGCGTAGTAGATCTTGCCCGGCGTCAGCTCACGCCCGTAAGTCTTCATGTAGACGTCGAAGGCCTTGGCCGCGCTCTTCCAGTCTTTCTGCTTCTCGTCGATGAGGCCGATGTTGAACTGGATCTCCGGTGCGTCCTTGCGGTCCTTGAACTCTTTTAGGTATTGGCCGTAGAGCGCGATGGCCTTGCCGAAGTTGCCGAGCCCTTCGTTCCAGAGCGCCGCATTGAAGAGATCGTCGGCCGACTTGGGATCCTTCGGGTAGAGTTTGACGAACTGCTCGTAGTCGGCGGCGGCCTTCTCGAAGTCGGCCTCGCGCTCATAGTCGTGAGCGAGCGCCTCCAAGGTCTTCGAGGCGAGGTCCGACTTCGGGTAGTCGCGCAGGAGCTTCTCGCCCTCGGGAACCGCGAGGTCGAGCTTGTCCCCGTTCTCGTAGCCGACCATCGAGTTGAAAAGAGCCTTGGGAGCGAACTCGCTCTTGGGGAAGAACTTCACGAACTCGTCGAAGAGCTTCCCGGCCCGGCCATAGTCCTTCTGCTCGAAGATCTGCTGCGCGAGCGTGAACTGGGTGCGCTGGATGATGCTCATGACGCGTTGGGCGAACGGAGAGCCTGCCTTCGCGAGCTGATGATTCGCGTAGAACTTCTTTGCGAGATCGTTGAGCTCCGCCACTTCCCCCTTCGCGGAGAGGGCATCCATGATGAGGTCGGCCGCCTTCTGGGCGAGTTCGTTCGTGGGCCACTTGGTGATGACCTCGCCCAGCCGCTTTCCTGCCTCCACGAAGTGGAAGTGGTCGTAATAGAGGAAGGCCGCCTTGTACCGGACCGTCACCTCGTCGTTGCCACCCGGGAAGAGCTTCACGTAGCGATCCGAGGCGTCGGCGAGCTTCTGCTCCCAGTGCGGAATCGGCTCCTCCTGAGCGTTCTTGCCGGCCTTCGTGATCATGCCGTGCTTCTGCACGACACCCTTCTTCTGCTTCTCGTCGATCTTCTCGTTGTCGGAGAGCTCGCGCTGCTGCATGCGGCCCTGCGCGATCGCCACGAGCTTCTCGTAGCAGAGGATGGCGTCGTAGGCCGCCGACTTGGCGTAGTAGCCCTTCGGGTCCTTCTTCGAGACGAGCTCGTACTGCTCGGCGGCCTTGTCCCATTCCTGCAGGGCGTAGAGAATCTCGGCGTAATAGAAGCGCAGGTTGGACGCGTTCTCGGATTCCGGAAAGTTGTCGAGGTACTCCTTGTAAATGTCGCGAGCGAGCCGGTAAGTGGCGACGCTCTTCGTCTTCTGCGCCTCCTGATGGTAGTCCGTCACGAGCTCGCGCATCGAGCCCTCGGTCAGGTCGTACGCCGAGGCCAGTGCCGACTTGTTGCGCGAGTTGGCCTGGGCCCAGTCGCTCTTCGGTCCGTAGACCTGGACGAGCTTCTTGAGCTCGACGCGGACCTGATCACGCATCCGCTGCCCCTCGTAAGCCTTGACGATGTTCGCCTGGTAGGCCGGATCCTCCGGGTCCGTCGGATCCTCGCTGATGATCATCCGGTATGTCCGGATGGCCGGATCCCACTTTCCAGCATCGAAATAGACATTCCCGAGCCGGGCCATCAGGTGGTGGGTCTTCTTCCGGGAGGCGTGCTGCGCGTAGTAGTCGCGCGCCTGGTCGACGGCATTGAGCTGCGACCAGGAGAGGATCATGTCCCCGAGCGCCTCGTTTTTGAGCTGGATCTTGTCCTTGCGCTCGCCCCGCGGCCCCTTGCGGGCGGCGTTCTCCTGGTAGGAGACCACCTTCTCGAACTTGTGGATGGCGTCCTCGTAAGCGCCCGAGTTGAAGTCGCACCAGGCGAGCTTGTAGAGAGCGAAGGCGTAGATCTGTGGGACATTGCAGGCGAGCGCCTTCTCGTAGGCCTTGCGGGCTCGCTCGAGGTCGTTCGAGTTGAAGAAGTGCTCACCCATCTGCACGTATGCGTCCGGCACGAACTTGCTGTCGGGGTACTGCCGGATGAGGTCCCAGTAACGCGCGATGGCGTCCTTCTTCTTACCCACCTCGTAGAGGTTGTAGGCCAGGTTGAAGAGGACCTCGTCCTTGCGTGGATAGGTCGGGTAGTCGTCCAGGATCTTCTGGTAGAGGTTGATCGCCTCCTGCCGGTAGAGATCCGACTGGCGCGTGCTCAGGGTTGGCTCTCGCGCCCCCTTGGCGCCCGAATTCTGACGCTGCTGGTACTGCTGGTAGGCCTGATCGTAGGCCGCCATTTCGCCGTAGTAGACGAACTTGCTCTTCTCCCACCAGAGCTCGGCGAGCTGAAAGAGCAGGTCGGCCTTCTGCGGGCCATCTTGGATCTTTGGGATGATCTTCTTGATTTCGACGATCTCTTCGTCCCGCTTTTCGTCCGCCTTGGCGTCGCGCTCGGACGCCGACATCGTCGACTGGTAGCGCGCCGGACCGGTGCGAACCTTCTTCTCGACGACCGCCGACTTGGCGGAGAGGATGCTCGCCGATTTGGGCTTCGCGGCCCCGGAAGACTCGGAGTCGTCTTCGTGGGACGACGTCCCCCGGGCGGAGGGTTTCTTCTTCTTTTTCTTCTTCTTCGCGAGCGCCCGGGGTACGGCCACCGTCTCGGCGAGCAGCGCGGCAGTGCCCCCCACGGCGAGAAGCCAAACGAACGCGAGCGCCGCGGCGCGCAGCCAGCGAAGCGGGGCGAGACGAAGCGGGCTCATTCTACCGGGCCTCCTGCCGCAGTGCGCAGCCATTCTTGAGCGTGTACTCGTAGTAGCCGATCTCGTCGATCCAGAACTCGCCCTCGAACGCCCAGTAGTCCCAGGTGGGATCGGGCACTCGGGCCCGGAAGAGTCGCTGGCTCGAGAGCTTGGCGGTCGAGTCGACGCCCCGCTCGAGAAGCTCCTTCTCGGCCTTCACCGTCTCGAAGAGAATGATCTCGGCCTGGCTATCAAAGCCCTCGATCACCCTCGAGGCGTACTTGAGCCGGTCCTGGACGAACTTGCCGGTCAGCTTGACGAGAGTCTGCGTCTGCGTATCGATGAGCTGATCGAGCTCCTGCGAGAGGCCGCTCTCCTTCCAACCAGAGGCACCCTCGACCACCCGCTTTTCCCGCGCGAGTTCGTTCAGGTAGTCCTTGAAGCCGCGTACACGTTGATTGCCGAGCAGGTAGTTCACTACCGCGAGCGGAAGCTCGCCCTGCGGCTGCTCGATCAGGTTCCAGTAGTAGTCGTAGTCGCGATCACCCGCCAGCGCCGCCTTGATCTTCTCGTCCATCGGCAGGTAGATGCGGCGGAAGCCCTTGATGGCACCCTTCGCCTCCGGGTAGAGGCAGCCGAAGAAATAGATCGTCGCCTTGAGGATCCACGACTCTGGAGCGAAGGCACCGGCGAACTGGGGAGCGTGGAGCGCCTCGAGGCTCCCGAGCGCCTTCCCCGGGTGCCCGTCCTGAAACTCGGCCCAGCCATTCTCGAAAAGCGCCTGATCCCAGTAGTCGGAGAACCGCGGCACCGCTTCGAAGTAGCGCACCGCGGCGTCGTACTGCCCGAGGCCGTAGTAGGTGCGGGCGAGCGCCAATCGGGTGAGCTGCTGGACGTTCTGCAGATCGTAGTACTTGCCGTTCGAGGGAAGCGCCATGACCTCCTGGAACAGCTTGAGCGCCTGCTGCGGCGCCTTTTGGACGAGGGAGAGTCCGTAGAGGTAGCGCGCGCGAGCGAAGTAGCTGCTCTTCTTCGGCACCGCCGAGAGGAACTCCTGCGCCTCGTCGATCTTGTTCGCTCGGTACGAGAGCGTACCGACGAGGTAGTTGACCTTGTTCAGGGTCTTCTCGGGCAATCGCGAGAAGTCGTTGCCGTAAGCTCGATTCAAGACCGACGGGATGATGGCCCCGTCGTGCAGCTTCTCGGCGACCCGGACGAGGCCGTCGACCGCCTTGTAGTAGTACCGGTGGCGCGCCCCCTGCTTGACGATGAGACCGAAATACTGAAACGCGCCCTGGTACAGCTTCATCTTGTAGAACGACTGGGCGAGATAGTACTCGGCCTTCTGCCGATCCACCGCGTCGGTGCTGTTCTCGACCACTCGGTAGAAATCGGCCGCCGCCGCCTCGAAGCGGCCCGAGTTGTAATCGTTGACGCCCGGGCTCAGCTCCTCTTCCTGGGCCGAGGCGGCCGCGGCGGCGATGCAGAGCGCCGCGAGGAGGAGCGAACTGACCAACCTGCGAATCGCCATGGAGAACCCCTAGAAGAGGACGCTGACGCCGCCGAAGAAGAGAAGGTTGTTGAGCACGTCCGAGCTGACGTCGGAGAGGAGGTCGTGCGCGATCGTCAGCTCCGTGGATGAGTAGGGACTGCTCTGGAACGCCTGGGCGTTACAGCCCGCAGACGACGCCGGCAACTGGCCGCTGGACGAAAGGGCGGTGACGTCGGAGAGCGAGCAGCCGTTGATGTGGTCGACTCGCGCCGTGTAGATGAGATCGCGGACCTCGAGCCGCAGAGCCACCCGCTCGCCGAGCAGCACGCGGAAACCCACGCCCAGATCCCCGAGGAACCGCCAGCCGGCGTCCCCGAACTCGACCGGGGGGCTGTTCGGATCCTGGGCGCTCGGACCGGGCGTCAGCTGCACGGTGGTCTTGCCCATCCCCGCGCCCGCGTTGATGACGAAGCGGAACTGCGCGAGCGTACCGTCGTAGAAGGCAAACTTGCCATAGATCGGCGCGACCTCGAAACCGGCGAGCGCGCCGTACTGGAGGCTCAGGTCGTCGGCGGCCTGGGCGCGCGCATGCAGACCGAGAAGGTTCGAGCTGAGAGAGGTCTGCCCGGAGACGTAGTCATAGAGAGCAAGGAGCTGCAGCGCGAAGTTCTCCTGGAGCGCGTAGCTCACGCCGAGGCCGACCCCGTCTTCGTTGGTGAACTTGCCGTTGAGCTGAATGGCCGCGGGGTAGAGGGTGAGCTCTCCCCTCCCCGCCGCGGTGTAGTCCTTCCGCTCGACGGTGTGGATGAGCTCATTCGGGCTCTCCGAATCGGCTCGACCTTCCAGATACCCGGGCACCACCGTCTGGCTGGTGGCCGGCTGGGGCGCCGCGGGCGCTGCGGCGGGCGAGGATGGCTCGCTCGGCGCGGCATGAAGCGGAGCGCGATGATCCGAGGAAGACGATGACGGCGCAGCCGTCTGGCTCGGGGCCACGGGCGCCGGCTGCGAGGCGGCCGGGCCTTCGTCGTCATCCTCGTCGTCCTGGGCGCGCGCCAGCGCAGGCGCGAGCGCCACCATGAGCGCGACGAGAACCGTCCAGCGGAACCTTTCGGTGTTCACTTGGCGATCTCCTTGGGCTGGTCCGGACTAGAACGTCCAGCCGAGGCCGATGTCCGCGAAGAGCGAGCTCGTGAGGCCGTGGGCCACGGTGACGCTGGCCGGGAGCGACGAGCCGAACTGGCTGGCCGTGAAGCTCGTGGGGTAGGAGTCGCTCCAAAGGTAGTCGCGCAACCCCAGCGTCAGCCCGCCTTGACCCAGGAAGATGAAGCGAAGGCCGGTGGCCGCGCTGGCGAGCCAGCTGTACTGCGTCTGATAGAGCGTCTCGTAGCCCGCGGAGTTCTGCGCGCAGTCGCCGTTGCCGTTGCCGGCGCTCGCGTCGTAGCTCGTGCAGAAGGAGACCGACTGGTGCCCGAACTGCGCGACGCCGCCCGCCGCCTGCACGTACCACTTGAAGTGGATCGGCAGCTCAGTGAGGAGCGAGAGCTTGCCGTAGATCGGCTCCCAGCGGAGCCCGAGTTCGGCATTCGGGCCGTTGAGGATCCAGAGGTTCGGCAGATCGGACATGGTCTTCGGGTTCGAGGCGGCGCCCTGGAAGATGCTGTGGGTGCCGCTGCAGCCCTTCCCAGCCAGGGCGGTGGCGCCGGGGTTCTGCGCCTGGCACTGGAGATCCGTGGTGCCGCCCATCGCGTAGCCGACCATGATGTCGAGGGCCCACGCCTCGCTGAAGTGGATCGCGACGTCGATCTGCGGGTTGATCGCCTGGGTGAGCGAGTTCTGGAGCGAAAGCCCGCCGACCAGACCGACCTCGATGTCCCCGCTGTCGGTATAGAGCCGATTGCGGACGACGACCGCCTCGGGCTCGGCAGCGGAGGCGACGGCCGCTCCAAAGAGGCCGGCGGCGAGAGTGACGGCTAGAAGACTCGAGGCTGCCTTTCGAATCACTGTCGGGCTCCTGGAGAGTTCGTGGGACCTACCGTTCTAGAAGCTCGAAATCCGGCGCTTTTATCACACGCCCCACACCGCCACAACCCAGCCGTCGCCGTGCCGCTACTTCGTGGGCTTGATGGCGGGCTTGATGACCAAGAGACCGCCGTTTGCGCCCGGGATCGCGCCCTTGACGAGGAGCAGGTTCCGGTCGGCGGCGATCTCCACCACCTCTAGGTTCTGAACGGTCACCTTCTCGTCGCCGTAGTGACCAGGCATGCGCTTGTTCTTCCAGACCTTGCCAGGGGTCTTGCGCTGTCCGACCGCGCCCATGTGGCGGAAGAACTCGTGGGTTCCGTGCGTCGAGACGTGGCCCGCCATCTGGTGCCGCTTGAAGACGCCGGCGAAGCCGCGGCCCTTGGTGGTCCCGGTCACGTCGACCTTGGAGCCCTTTTCGAACATCCCGATCGGTAGCGCGTCGCCCACGTTGAACTTGCCGAGATCCTCGGGCGCCACGCGGAACTCTCGCACCCAACGCTTCGGCGTCGCGTTCGCCTTCTTGAAGAAGCCGACTCGCGGCCGGCCAACCCGAGCCTCGCGCGTCTCGGGCCTCGTGTCCTTCGCGCCGATCTCGCCAAAACCGACCCGAAGGGCAGCGTAGCCCTCCTTTTCCGGCGTCCGCTTCTCGAGCACGAGGCAGGGCCCCGCCTCGATGACCGTCACGGGGACCGAGTTCCCCTCGTCGTTGAAGACCTGCGTCATTCCGATTTTCTTGCCGAGGATGCCCAACATGTCTGCCTCCGGGTGAATCACGGACTTGCGTGCAGTCGCGCAGCGGTCCGATGAATGAGGGCGCGAACCCTAGCCGAAGGTCGCTCGGAAAGCAATTGGTCGGAGGTGGGCCGATGTAGGTGTTCCGCTTGGTGATTTCGTCCCGCGGGCGCCACTCCAGCCGTCAATAGTCGACCAGCGCCTCGACCTTCGCGGGGGCGAGCCGCTCCCGACCGCCCAGCGTCCGGAGTTCCACCACGAAGCTGTAGCCCGCGAGCACGCCGCCGAGCTTCTCGACGAGCGTCCCCGCCGCCTTCGCGGTCCCGCCCGTCGCCAGAAGGTCGTCCACCACGAGAACCCGCTGTCCGGGGGAGATTGCGTCCTCGTGCAGCTCGAGAGAATCCTCGCCGTACTCGAGCGCGTAGCTCTGACGAGCAGCCTTGCGCGGAAGTTTTCCGGGCTTTCGCAACAGGCAGACGCCGGCCCCGAGCGCATACGCGAGCGGCGCTCCAAAGAGGAATCCCCGCGACTCGATGACGGCGATCTTCTCGATGCCATCCCCACGGTGCAGGGCGGCCATCCGATCGATCAGGTCGCGAAAGACCTCCGGGCGCTCCAGGGCGGGGGTGAGGTCGCGGAAGAGAATTCCCGGCTTGGGAAAATCCGGGACCTCGCGGATGTGCTTTCGCAGAAGCTCGCTCATGAGGCCCTCCTACCACAGGTTCGCGCCTCCGGTCCTCCTTCGCGACCAGGTGGGCTGATTTCGAGACCCCCCCTCTGCTCGGAGATCGGGCAGACGGGCGGCCGGGCGATTGGCATGAGCTTGGCATTTCCGATCGCTTCGAATGGAGGATCCAGCCATGAACCCTGCTCGCTCGAAGCCTCAGACGAAGTCTCTCAAGACCACCCTCGGCGAACTCGTCGCCGCGCTCTTCGACGCCGCTCCATCGTCCCAGGCTGTCGCGAAGGCGCTGTCGTCCCCGCCGCTGCAGCGACGGCTCGGCCGAAAAATCATCGTCCTTCCGTAGTCGTCCCAAGCCCTGGCGTGGCCAGCCGGCCGAGAACCAGGAGCGCGCCGCGCTCGAAGCGGAAGCCATCGATCGAGAGGCCGTGCTCACGACACGCGGCCAAGAGCGCTCGCCCCGTCGGCTGCAGATCGAGTACGTCCACGAGCCGCTCCAGCTTCCCCAACCGCTCTCGCAGCTCCACTCGCACGGCGTCCCCCCTTCGCCAAAGCTGCGACCGGGGGGCTCCCCAGCGCCAGTGGGGAAAAGATCGACCCACTCCTGGAACTTCGGGCCCCAGGGAGACGACCATTCGCGCTCCCCGGGGACGAGCGCCCCGCGAATCGCCCCGACGAGCGCTCTGGCCGACGCTGGCACCGTCCTTGAATGCATCCCAGCGGGCGACGAAGTGCCCTGGAGGTGAGCCATGGCGCCGAGAAGCGCGCGTGATCTGGACGAGTACGACAAGCTCGAAGAGTACGAGCGGCTGCCCGATCTCTTCGATCCAAAGACCGAGGAGGCGGAGTTCGAGCCGGGCGACGCCGAGGAGGACGATCTCCCGAAGCGTCGAGGGGCGGCCGAGGACGACGAATCGAGGCCCGAAGGGGAAGAAGAAGAGGAAGACGACGAGGATGACAACGAGGACGAAGAGGAGAGCGAATCAGACGAGGACGAATGACGCCTACCTCGTCGGCAACGGGTGCTCGTCTACGACCAACGAGCGCCCCGGACACAACCGGCGCTCGGGCTGCGGCGGGCAGCTTCCGAATGACTACCGCAGCAAGAAGGCGAAGGCCCGCCGCAGCCGCTTGAGCCAGACGTCCCCGTAGGGGTACTGCCAGGGCTTCGGAAGCGCCACGCGCTCCGTGTTGAAGTGGCGCATCATCGAGAGGTCCTTGAGGCCGTGCAGACCGTGGACGCGGCCGAGCCCCGAGTCCTTGACGCCGCCCCAAGGGGACTCGGGCAGCCCGTGGTGGAAGAGGACGTCGTTGACGATGACCGAACCGGCGACCAACCGGTCGGCCACGGCTTCGGCTCGCCGGCGGCTGCCGAAGACGTAGGCCGTGAGGCCGTACGCGCTGTCGTTCGCGAGCCTAACGGCCTCCTCAGTGTCCGCCACCGCCAGGATGGGGAGCACCGGACCGAACGTCTCCTCGCGCATGACCGTCATCCGCTGGGTGACCTCCACGAGAACCGTTGGGGGGAAGAAACGGCCCGGTCCGGGCGCGGGAGAGCCACCCGTCAGCGCCCGTGCCCCCTGTGCCACGGCCTCGTCGACATGGCGCTTCACGAGGTCGAGTTGCACGGGAGACACCATGGCGCCGACGTCCACCGACTCTTTCGACGGATCGCCCTGCTTGAGCGACCTCGTCAGCTCGACGACCCGCTCGGTGAAACGGTCGGCCACCGACCGCTCGACGTAGACCCGCTCCACCGAGGCGCAGACCTGGCCGGAGTTGGCGAAGGCGCCCCAGACCACTTGCCGCGCCGCCCGCTCGAGATCGGCGTCGTCCAGCACGATCGCCGGATCCTTGCCGCCGAGTTCGAGGATACACGGGATGAGCCGGCGACCACAGGCCTCGGCGATCTTGCGGCCCGTCGCCACGGAACCCGTGAAGACGACCTGATCGACGCCCGCGTCGATCAGCGCCGCACCCGTGGGACCCTTTCCCACGACGACCCGGAAGAGATCCTCGGGGAGTCCCGCCCGAGTGAAGAGCTCTCGTGCCTTGAGCGCGACTCTCGGCGTCAGCTCGGACGGCTTCAAGACGACTGCGTTGCCCGCGGCGAGCGACATGACCACGTCGCCGACCGGAATACTGAAGGGGAAATTCCAGGGCGAGATGACCCCGACGACGCCGCGCGGAGACCAGCGAAGCCAGCTCTTCTTGTGCGGGAAGAGATGGAGCGGCAGCCGTTCGTCCGCGAGGAGCTTCCTCGCCCGCTGCGCATAGAAGCGGGTGAGATCGGCGACGGTGAGAATCTCGGTGGTGAAGGCCTCGAAGCGCGGCTTGCCGACCTCGCGCACGAGGACGTCGGAGACCTCGTCCACCGAACGAAGCAGTTCGTCCTTGAACCGGAGCAGGACGTCCCGTCTCCGCTCGAACGAGAGCGCCGCCCAGGCAGGCTGAGCACGCCGCGCCGCCGCCACGGCAGCGCCAACCGCTTCGGGCGAGTCGACCGTGAGCGGGGGCTGAGGCTCCCCCGTCGCGGGCTCGGTGTTGACGATCGTCTCGACCTGAGCCTCGACCCTCATGAGCGCCTCCTGCCTCCGGGATCCCGGCCCGGTCCGCGGCGCCTTACGCGCCGGTCTCGGCGAGCGCCTGCTCCACCTCTTCGACCGAGTCCATCGGGGTCTCGACCTCGATGTCGAGATGCTTGTACGCCGGGATGCCCGTTCCAGCCGGGATGAGCCGCCCCATGATGACGTTCTCCTTGAGGCCCCGCAGGTAGTCGATCTTGCCGCTGATCGCCGCCTCGGTCAGCACCTTCGTCGTCTCCTGGAACGACGACGCCGAGATGAAGCTCTCGGTCGAGAGCGACGCCTTGGTGATGCCGAGCAGGAGCGGCTCGCCCACCGCCGGACGGCCGCCCTCGGCGAGAACGCGCTCGTTCTCCTCCTCGAACTGGGTCTTCTCGACCTGCTCGTCGACGAGGAACCCCGTGTCGCCCACGTCGGAGACACGCACCCGCCGCAGCATCTGACGGACGATCACCTCGATGTGCTTGTCGTTGATCTTCACGCCCTGCAGCCGGTAGACCTCCTGGACCTCGTCCACCAGGTAGTGGGCCAGCTCCTTGAGACCGAGCACGCGAAGGATGTCGTGCGGGTTGGCGGCGCCGTCCATCATCGGCTCGCCCGCCTTCACCCGGTCGCCCGTGTGGACGGAGATGTGGCGGCCCTTGGCGATGAGGTACTCCTTCGCCATGTCGGGCCGCGACGCACCGTCCACCTCCGGCGTCACGACGACCTTCCGCTTGCCCTTCGTGTCCTTGCCGAAGCTGACCACGCCGTCGATGTCGGCGATGATGGCGTGCTCCTTCGGCTTCCGGGCTTCGAAGAGCTCGGCCACGCGGGGTAGACCGCCCGTGATGTCCTTGGTCTTCGTCGTCTCCCGCGGGATCTTCGCGATGACCTCGCCGGCTTCGATGAAGTCGCCCTCCGCCACCTGGATGTTCGAACCCACCGGCAGGTAGTAGCGCGCCATCTGGTCCGAGGTCGGGAGCTTCAGCGTCTCCCCCTTCTCGTCCTTGATGGAGATGCGCGGCCTGGCGTCGGGGTCCTTCGACTCGATGATCACCTTCCGCGACAGACCGGTGACCTCGTCGAGCTGCTCGCTCATCGTGACGCCTTCGACGACGTCGCCGAACTTCACGATTCCCGCGACCTCGGTGAGCATCGGCATCGAGTACGGGTCCCACTCGGCGAGCATCGTCCCGCCCTCGACCCGCTGCCCCTCCTTCACGAGGAGCTTCGCGCCGTAGATGACCGAGTAGCGCTCACGCTCACGGCCGCTCTCGTCCGCCACGATGATCTCGCCGTTTCGGTTCATGACGACGAGCGTTCCGTCCTTCTTCTTCACCGTGTTCAGGTTCTGGAACCGGATGACACCCACGTTGCGGTTCTCGAGGGTCGACTGCTCCGCCCGCCGCGACGCCGCGCCACCGATGTGGAACGTCCGCATGGTCAGCTGGGTACCCGGTTCGCCGATCGACTGAGCTGCGATGACGCCGACCGCCTCGCCGATGTGAGCCTTCCGACCCCGGGCGAGATCGCGGCCGTAGCACTCGACGCAGATTCCGCGCTTGGCCTGGCAGGTGAGCACCGAGCGGATCTTCACCCGGTCGATGCCCGCGTTCTCGACGATCTTGACCTTGGCCTCGTCGACCTCCTCGTTGGCCTTGACGAGCACCTCGCTCGTGAACGGATCCAGGATGTCCTCGAGCGCCACGCGCCCGAGGATGCGCTCGCCCATGGCCTCGATGATCTCGCCGCCCTCGACCAGCGCGCCGATCTCGATGCCGTCCAGCGTGCCGCAATCGAACTCGGTGATGATGGCGTCCTGCGCGACGTCCACCAGCCGGCGCGTCAGGTAGCCCGAGTTCGCGGTCTTGAGCGCCGTGTCCGCGAGGCCCTTGCGAGCGCCGTGCGTCGAGATGAAGTACTGCAGCACGGTGAGCCCCTCGCGGAAGTTCGCCGTGATCGGGGTCTCGATGATCTCTCCGGAAGGCTTCGCCATCAGGCCGCGCATGCCGGCGACCTGGCGGATCTGCTGCGCGCTCCCTCGGGCGCCCGAGTCGGCCATCATGTAAATCGGGTTGAACGAGGGCTGCTTGCGATCCTCGCCGTCCCGGTGCACGACCTCGTTCGAGATCTCGCCCATCATCTGGCCGGCGACCTCCTCGGTCACCTGCGCCCAGATGTCGATCACCTTGTTGTAGCGCTCGCCGTCGGTGATGAGACCCTCGAGGTACTGGTTCTCGATCTCCCGGACCTCCTTCTCGGCGCGATCGAGGAACTCGCCCTTGCTCTTCGGAATGACCATGTCCTTGATGGAGATCGAGATCCCCGCGCGGGTGGCATGGCCGTAGCCGAGGGTCCGTACCCGGTCGGCGAGGAGCACCGTCTCCTTTTCGCCGCAGAGCCGGTAGCAGACGTCGATGAGGTTCCCGAGCTGCTTCTTGTCCATCACCTTGTTGATGGCCTCGAAGCCGATCGCACGGGGCACGACCTCCCAGAGAAGGACGCGGCCGGTGGTGGTCTCGACGCGCTTGCCGTCCATCCTCACGTGGACCTTCGCCTGCAGGTCGAGCTCGCCCTGATCATAGGCGGCCCTCACCTCTTCGGGCGACGAGAAGATCTTCCCCTCGCCGCGCGCGAAGGCTCGTTCGCGCGTCATGTAGTAGATGCCGAGCACGATGTCCTGGGTCGGCACGATGATCGGCTTCCCGTGCGCCGGCGAGAGGATGTTGTTCGTGCTCATCATGAGCACGCGCGCCTCCATCTGGGCCTCGATGGAGAGCGGCACGTGCACCGCCATCTGATCGCCATCGAAGTCGGCGTTGAACGCCGAGCAGACGAGCGGATGGAGCTGGATGGCCTTGCCCTCGATGAGCACCGGCTCGAAGGCCTGGATGCCGAGCCGGTGGAGCGTCGGGGCGCGGTTGAGGAGAACCGGGTGCTCACGGATGACGTCGTCGAGGATGTCCCAGACCTCGGGCCGCTCCTTCTCGACCATCTTCTTCGCGCTCTTGATCGTGGTGACGAAGCCCCGTGCCTCGAGCTCGTGGTAGATGAACGGCTTGAAGAGCTCGAGCGCCATGATCTTCGGCAGGCCGCACTGGTGCAGCTTGAGCTCCGGGCCGACGACGATGACCGAGCGGCCCGAGTAATCCACGCGCTTGCCGAGCAGGTTCTGGCGGAAGCGGCCCTGCTTGCCCTTGAGCATGTCGGACAACGACTTGAGCGGCCGCTTGTTGGGCCCCGTGATCGTCTTGCCGCGCCGGCCGTTGTCGAAGAGAGCGTCCACCGCCTCCTGGAGCATCCGCTTCTCGTTGCGGATGATGATGTCCGGAGCGTTCAGCTCCTGCAGCCGCTTGAGCCGGTTGTTGCGGTTGATGACGCGCCGGTAGAGATCATTCAGGTCCGAGGTCGCGAACCGCCCACCGTCCAGCGGGACGAGCGGGCGCAGGTCGGGCGGGATGACGGGAATGACCTCGAGCATCATCCACTCGGGCCGGTTTCCGCTCTCGCGGAAGCTCTCGGCCACCTTCAGCCGCTTGGCGATCTTCTTGCGCTTCGCGTCCGAGGTGGTCTCGCGCATGTCCTTGCGCAGCTGCTCGGCCAAGGGCACGACGTCGATCTGCCGGAGAAGATCTCGCACCGCTTCGCCGCCCATGCCCGCGACGAAGGATCCGTCCCCATGCTTCTCGAGCTCCTTGTGGTACCGATCTTCCGAGAGGAGCTCGCCCCGCTTGAGGTCGGTCTCCTTCGGGTCGACGACGATGAAGCTCTCGCAGTAGAGGACCTTCTCGAGATCCTTCAGGGTGATGTCGAGGAGGTTCCCGATTCGCGAGGGCAGCGACTTGAGGAACCAGATGTGAGCCACGGGCGTGGCGAGCGTGATGTGGCCGAGCCGCTCGCGCCGCACCTTCGACTGGATCACCTCGACGCCACACTTCTCGCAGACGACGCCGCGGTGCTTCATGCGCTTGTACTTCCCGCAGTTGCACTCGTAATCCTTCACGGGCCCGAAGATCTTGGCGCAGAAGAGGCCGTCCCGCTCCGGCTTGAAGGTCCGGTAGTTGATCGTCTCCGGCTTCTTCACCTCGCCGTGCGACCACTGGCGGATCTTGTCCGGCGACGCAAGCGAGATGCGGATCGCGCTGAACGACAGGGGGTCCTTCGGCTTCTCGAAGAAGTTGAAGATGTCTTTCAAGGCCCTTCTCCTCGTCTGAAAATCGATGAGGAACCCAGGGAGCCGTGAACGGCCTCCTGGGCTCCTGGTTTCCTTAGAGCCAGAAGCCCGTCAATCGAGCGTCCCCGTCTTGCGCGGCTCCGGAGACGGCAGGGGTGGCTGCGCCGCGGCTGGCTGCGTCTCGAGAAGCTCGACGTCGAGCGCGAGGCTCTGGAGCTCCTTGATGAGCACGTTGAACGACTCGGGGAGGCCGCTCTCCAGGACGTTGTCGCCCTTGACGATCGCCTCGTACATCCGAGTGCGCCCCACGACGTCGTCCGACTTGACGGTGAGGAACTCCTGGAGGCTGTAGGCCGCGCCGTAGGCCTCCATGGCCCAGACCTCCATCTCGCCGAGCCGCTGTCCGCCGAACTGCGCCTTGCCGCCGAGCGGCTGCTGGGTGACGAGCGAGTACGGCCCGATGCTCCGGGCGTGGATCTTCTCGTCGACCAGGTGGTGGAGCTTGAGCATGTACATCACGCCGACCGTGACGTCCTGGTCGAACGGCTCACCCGTCCGCCCGTCGAAGAGCACCTGCTGCCCGGTAATCGGCTGCCCTGCCAGCTCGAGCAGTTGGTTGACCTCCGCCTCGCGCGCCCCGTCGAACACCGGCGTCGAGACGTGCACGCCGTGGGTCAACTTCTCCGCGAGTTTGACGATCTCCTTGTCCGAGAGGCCGTCGACGAGTTCGCCAATCTCCTTGGCCTGGTAGATCCGTCGCACCTGCTTGCGCAGCTCGGTCGGGGAGGCCTTCTCCTCGATCATCCTGTCGATCTGCTCGCCGAGCGCGCGGGCCGCCCACCCGAGGTGGGTCTCGAGGATCTGCCCCACGTTCATTCGGGACGGAACGCCGAGCGGGTTCAGCACGATGTCCACCGGCCGCCCGTCCGCCATGTACGGCATGTCCTCCTCGGGCAGGATTCGCGAGACGACGCCCTTGTTGCCGTGCCGTCCGGCCATCTTGTCGCCGACCGCCAGCTTGCGCTTGATGGCCACGTAGACCTTGACCATCTTGATGACGCCCGGCGGAAGCTCGTCGCCCTTCTTCAGCCGGCTGATCTTCTCGCCGAAGACGAGCCGGACGAGCTCCTTCTGGTCGTTGAAGTTCTTCAGGACCCGCTCGACGCGCTCCTCGACGGTCCCGCCGACGGCGATCTCGCCCCAGTAGCGCTCCGGGACCTCGTCGAGCATCGCCTCGGTCACGGTCTCGCCCTTGCCGATCAGGGTCTTGCCCTTGTCGTCGACGAGCTTCGCCGAGGTCTCCTTGCCGACGAGCAGCTTGCGGATCTTCTTGTAGGCCGAGTCCTTGAGGATCTTGATCTCGTCGTTCTGATCCTTGAGGAGCTTCGCCTCCTCCTGGCTCTCGATCTCCTTGGCGCGCTCGTCCTTGTCGACACCCTTGCGGCTGAAGACCTTCGCGTTGATGACGGTCCCCTGCACGCCCGGCGGGACGCGCAGCGAGCTGTCTCGCACGTCTCCGGCCTTCTCGCCGAAGATGGCGCGGAGGAGCTTCTCCTCGGGCGAGAGCTGCGTCTCGCCCTTCGGCGTGATCTTGCCGACGAGGATGTCGCCCGCGTTCACCTCGGCGCCGATGCGGATGATGCCCGACTCGTCGAGGTCCTTGAGGGCCTCCTCGCCGACGTTCGGGATGTCGCGCGTGATCTCCTCCTTGCCGAGCTTGGTGTCGCGCGCGATGCACTCGAATTCCTCGATGTGGATCGAGGTGAAGCGGTCCTCCTTGATGAGCCGCTCGTTGAGGAGAATCGAGTCCTCGAAGTTGTAGCCCTGCCAAGGCATGAACGCGACGAGGATGTTCTCCCCGAGGGCGAGTTCGCCCGTCTCGGTGGCCGGGCCGTCCGCGATGACGTCTCCCTTGGCGACCCGATCGCCTCTCTTGACGATCGGCTTCTGGTTGATGCAGGTGTTCTGGTTCGACCGCTGGTACTTGATGAGGTTGTAGATGTCGACCTCGGAAGCCACGTCGGTCGCCGACGCCGGTACTTCGGCGCGGATGACGACGCGGGCGGCGTCGACCTGGTCGACGATGCCGTCACGCTTCGCCACGACCGTGACGCCCGAATCGCGGGCGACGGTGCCCTCGAGTCCGGTGCCCACGAGCGGCGCGTTGGTCCGCAGGAGCGGAACCGCCTGCCGCTGCATGTTCGCGCCCATGAGGGCCCGATTCGCGTCGTCGTTCTCGAGGAACGGCACGAGCGAGGCGGCCACCGACACGAGCTGGTTCGGCGACACGTCCATCAGATCGACCTCCTCTCGCCGCGCCTGGACGAACTCGCCGCCCCGGCGGGCCGAGATGATGTCGCTGACGAACATCCCCTTCTTGTCGGTCTCCGCGTTCGCCTGGGCGATCGTGTGCTTCTCCTCCTCGAGCGCCGAGAAGAACTGCACCTCGTCGGTGGCACGGCCCTGATCGACGCGGCGGTACGGCGTCTCGACGAAGCCGTACTCGTTGACGCGCGCATAGGTCGAGAGCGACGCGATGAGGCCGATGTTCGGCCCTTCCGGCGTCTCGATCGGGCAGATGCGGCCGTAGTGCGTCGGGTGGACGTCGCGCACCTCGAAGCCGGCGCGCTCGCGGGTGAGGCCGCCCGGCCCGAGGGCCGACAGCCGCCGCTTGTGCGTGACCTCCGAGAGCGGGTTCGTCTGGTCCATGAACTGCGAGAGCTGGCTCGACCCGAAGAACTCCTTGATCACCGCGGTGACGGGCTTCGCGTTGATCAGGTCGTGCGGCATGAGCGTCTCGATCTCCTGGAGGCTCATCCGCTCCTTGATCGCCCGCTCCATCCTCACGAGGCCGATGCGGTACTGGTTCTCGAGCAGCTCGCCGACAGCGCGGACTCGTCGGTTGCCGAGGTGGTCGATGTCGTCGATCTGGCCCTTGCCGTTCTTGAGATCGATGAGGTAACCCACGACCTCGAGGACGTCGCGCTTCGTGAGCACCTGCTGCTCGAGCGGCTCCTCGAGCCCGAACTTGAAGTTGAGCTTCAGCCGACCGACCTTCGAGAGGTCGTAGCGCTCGGGGTTGAAGAACAGGTTGACGAAGAGCTGCCGGGCGGTCTCGGGCGTCGGCGGATCACCGGGGCGGAGCCGCCGGTAGATCTCCATGATCGCCTCGTCCGGATTCTGAACCTTGTCGGCGTTGAGCGTGTCGCGCAGGAACGAGCCGACGTTGAGCTGATCGATGAAGAGAATCTTGAACTCGCTGATTCCCTTCTCGCGCAGCAGCTCGACCTTCTCCGGCACCACCTCCTCGTTGCACTCGAGGAGCACCTCGCCCGTCGACTCGTCGACCACGTCGGTGGCGCAGACCTTGGTCCAGAGGTCCTCGGCGTCCATCGGCATCGTCTTGATCTTCGCCGCCTCGAGCTTCTTGATGGCCCCGCGGGTGAACTTGCGGTTCTTCTTGACGATGATCTCGCCCGTCTTCGGGTTCTTGATGTCGCGGGTCGCCCGCTGGCCGGGGAGCAGGTCGAGCTCGACCGACTTCTCGAACTTGTCCTTGCCGAGGACGAACACCGTCTCGGTGTCGTAGTAGTAGTTGAGGATCTCCTCGGTGGTACCCGCGAACTCGATCGGAGCCTTCTTCGAGGTGTCGGGCACGCCGCCGAGGGCGCGCAAGAGCACCGTGGCGGGAAGCTTTCGCCGCCGATCGATGCGGGCGAAGAGCAGATCCTTGTGGTCGAACTCGAAGTCGATCCACGAGCCGCGGTACGGGATGATCCGCGCGTTGTAGAGCAGCTTGCCGGACGAGTGGCTCTTGCCCTTGTCGTGGTCGAAGAAGGCGCCCGGCGAGCGGTGGAGCTGGCTGACGACGACCCGCTCGGTGCCGTTGATGATGAAGGTCCCGTTCTCGGTCATGAGCGGGATCTCGCCGAAGTAGACCTCCTGCTCCTTGACGTCGCGAATCGACTGGGCGCCGGTCTCCTCGTCCTTGTCCCAGACGACCAGGCGGACGACGACCTTGATGGGCGCCGAGTAGGTCATGCCGCGCTGGTGGCACTCGTCGACGTCGTACTTTGGCTTCTCGAGGTGGTAGCTCACGAACTCGAGCGAGCTGACCTCGTTGAAGTCCTTGATCGGGAAGACCGACTTGAAGACGCCCTGCAGCCCCGTGTCCTCGCGCTTCTCCGGCGGGACGTCGGCCTGCAGGAACTTGTCGTAGCTGTACTTCTGGATGTCGATCAGGTTGGGGATGTCGATGATCTTCGGAATCTTCGCGAAGTTGTGCCGGATGCGGAAGTTGTTCTGAATCGTCGCGGCCATTCAAGCCTCCCCAGAGGGGTCTGTCGAAATCCATGTCGGACGCGCGTGGGCGCCCAGGGGCAAATCCAATCAACGCCTCGAGCCCGCGGGTTCATTCCGCAGGCGCGCGGTCCGGCGCGAGGCCTCGATGGCCCCGCGCCGGCCGCGACCTTCCGAACGCTACTTGATCTCGACGGTGGCGCCGGCCTCCGCGAGCTTCTTCTTGATCTCCTCGGCCTCGGCCTTGGAGACGCCCTCCTTCACGGTCTTGGGCGCCCCGTCGACGAGGTCCTTCGCCTCCTTGAGGCCGAGGTTCGTGATCGCGCGAATCTCCTTGATCACGTTGATCTTCTTGTCGCCGGCGTTCGAGAGAACGACCGTGAACTCGGTCTTCTCCTCGGCCTTGGCGGCGCCCGCGGCGCCAGCTGCTCCGCCCGGCATCGCCATCGCCATCGGTGCCGCCGCGCTCACGCCCCACTTCTGCTCGAGCATCTTCACGAGCTCGGAAGCCTCGATGATCGTGAGCGAGCTCAGGTTGTCCGCGATCTGCTGCAAGTCTGCCATGACGTACTCCGTTCGAGCGCGATCCGCGCCGGTGAAAGGGTCTTGCTACGCGTTTTGAGGGGTTTCGGCCTTCTTCGCGTGGGCATCCACCACGCGCGCGAGTTGCCCCGCGGGCGTGGCGATGAGCCGCGCGAGCTGGGAAGCGGGCGCCGCGAGGAGCCCCACGATCTTGCCGCGAAGCTCGGGCAAGCCGGGCATCGAGGAGAGCGCGCTGACGGCGGCCTTGTCGAGCCGCTTGCCGCTGACCACTCCCGCCTGGATCTGGAGCCAGCCCGAGCGCTCCTGGGGGAGCCCCTTCACGAACTGGGTCAGGATCTTGGCAGGCGTCACGGGATCCGCGTAGCCCATCGCCAGCGCCACGGGCCCCTTGAAGTCCTCGGCGAGGCCTTCGATGGGGGTGCCCTTGGCGGCGAGCTTCGCGAGCGTGTTCTTCACCACCCGGTACTCGATCCCCGCTTCCCGAAGCTGCTTTCGCAGGTCGGTCACGGTCGCCACGTCGATTCCGGCCAGACGGGTGACGATCCCCACCTCCGCCTTCGTCATCTTGGCGTGGAGCTCGTCGACCGCTTTCTGCTTTTGAGTGCGATCCATCGTCCGTTCACCTCCTTCCCGGTTCTTCCTCGGCCAAGGCGCCCTGGAGGCGCCCGACGTACACTTCCTGGCCGAAGCAACCGGGAGGTCCGCTCACCTGCGCGCCGGCGGCATCGTCGCCCGCCGACTCTCGGATCGCAGCCCCGTCTCGGCAGGCTCGGCTCTCGCCGAATTCTCCCCGGCCTCCGCTCCACCTCGTCGCCCCAGCTGGGGTCGCACCGCGAGGAGGCTCGGCTGCCGGAGGACCTGCTGTCTCAGACCAGGCCCTACGACAAAAACCCTTCGCTCGTCTCCTAGCGGTACTGGTTCGCGATCGCCTGGGCGTCCAGCTTGATCCCGGGACCCATGGTGGTCGAGAGGCAGATCGCCTCGAGGTAGGTCCCCTTCGCCGAGGCCGGCTTCGCCTTGAGGATCGTCTCGAGGAGCGCGTTGACGTTGTCCCGTAGCTTGTCCGCGCTGAAGCTCGCCTTGCCCACCGGCGCGTGGACGATCCCCGCCTTCTCGACGCGGAACTCCACCTTGCCGGCCTTGACCTCGCGAACCGCCTTGGCGACGTCCGCCGTGACCGTCCCGACCTTCGGGTTCGGCATGAGGCCGCGCGGGCCCAGGACCTTCCCGAGCCGGCCGACGACGCCCATCATGTCGGGGGTGGCGACGACCGTGTCGAAGTCCAAGAAGCCCTCCTCCACCCGCTTCGCGAGCTCCTCGGCGCCGACGATGTCCGCGCCCGCGGCCTCGGCCTCCCGCTGCTTTTCGCCCTTCGCGAAGACGAGGACCTTCTTGGTCTTGCCCGTACCGTGCGGCAGGACCACGGCACCGCGGACCATCTGGTCGGCGTGCTTCGGGTCGACGCCCAGGTTGATGGCGATGTCGACGGTCTGGTCGAACCGAACGGCGCGCGCCTCGGCGGTCTCCTTGAGCAGCTTGCAGGCGTCGTCGACGCCGTAGTGCTTGGTCCGGTCGACCTTCTCGACGGCGGCGCGGAACTTCTTGGCGATGCGAGGCATGACTTTTCCCTTTCGACCGATCAGCCGACGACGTCGATTCCCATGCTACGGGCGGTCCCCTCGATGGAGCGGACCGCCGCCTCGATCGAGCCCGCGGTCAGATCCGGGAGCTTGAGCTTTGCGATCTCCTCGACCTGCTTGCGCGAGACCTGGCCGACCTTCTCCTTGCCGGTCTTCTGGGCGCCCTTCGCGACCTTGGCGGCCTTGAGGAGCAGCACGCTCGCGGGGGGCGTCTTGCAGATGAAGGAGAACGACCGATCGGCGTAGATGGTGATGACGACCGGAATGATGAGGTCGTCCTTCGCCTGGGCCTGCGTCTGGGCGTTGAACTCCTTGCAGAACTGCATGATGTTCACACCGTGCTGGCCCAGCGCCGGGCCGACCGGCGGCGCCGGGTTGGCCTTCCCGGCGGGGACCTGCAGCTTCACCTGTCCGACGACCTTCTTCATCGCATTCTCCTCCGAGCCTGCCTGGGGCCTAACCTCGCGGCGCGAGGCTCTCCCGGGGCGCTAGGTCTTCTCCACCTGCATGAAGTCGAGCTCGACCGGCGTGGCGCGGCCGAAGATGCTGACGAGCACGCGCAGGCGACCCTTGTCGGGGTTCACCTCTTCCACGGTGCCGTTGAAGTTCGAGAACGGGCCGTCCGTGACGCGGACCTGATCGCCCTGCTCGAAGAGGACCTTCGGCTTCGGCTTGAGGGTTCCCTCGGAGATCTGGCTCGTGAGCCGCTGAACCTCGGCGTCCGTCACGGCGGGCGGCGGCGGAAGCTCGTGGCTCCGGCTATCGGCCTTCTGGGCCCCGACGAAGCCCGTCACCTTGGGAGTGTTCTCGACGAGGGAACGGGTCTGATTGTTCATCTCCATCTGCACGAGAATGTAGCCAGGGAAGAACTTGCGCTTGCTCGTGCGCTTCTCGCCCTTGACCATCTCGACGACCTGCTCCATCGGGATCAGGATGTCCCCGAACTGCTCCTGGAGCCCCGCGAGCTTGATCCGCTCCTCGAGTCCCTTGCGGGCCTTGTTCTCGAAGCCGGAGTAGGTGTGAACCACGTACCACTTCTTGGCCATCGCGCGCGTCTCCACCGTTACCGCTGCCGTCATCATGCCCATCGCCCCGTTTCCTCAGCCGCCGAGGTGCGCGACCCAGGAGATCGCCTTGGGAAGCCAGTTCGTCATCACGCGCGACCCGGCGGCGTCGAAGATCCCGAGGATCCCGGCGAAGATCACGGTCGCGGCCAGCACCGCAACCGTCTGAGCCTGCGTCTCGGCCCGGCTGGGCCAGCTGGTCTTGCCGAGCTCCTGAGCCACCTCGAAGGCGAGCTCCCGGAGCCGCGGCTGCATCCAGGTCCCGACGCCGATGGAGATGGCGATGGCGAAGCCGAGGACGAAGCTCAGGGACCAGTCGAAGAAGAGGGTCGGGTTCGAGACGTGGACCAGGCGGAAGAGCACGTCCGAGAGGAGCCTCTCGAGGAAGAGCCCCACGACGAGCGTCGAACCCACCCAGAACAGCGTCACCATCCGGTTGTTGCTCATGGCTCCTTCCAACTCTCCGTTCGTTCGCCCAACATCTCGACGCCTGCGGGCTGGCAGGCCAGGAGGGATTCGAACCCCCAACCCGCGGTTTTGGAGACCGCTGCTCTACCGTTCGAGCTACTGGCCTCTACTTCGGCGAACGATCGCGGGCCAGCCGCTGCCGCCTTGCCTCTGGCCCACTCTCGTTCGCCTACATCGTCACGCTCTGTCCTCGCCTTTCGTGGCTGCGATGCGTCCGCTGCCGGCCTTCGGCCGGTTCGCCGCCGCGGACTACTTGGACTCTTTGTGCTCGGTGTGCTTGCGGCAGCGCTTGCAGTACTTCGAGAAGGCGAGCTTCTCCTGCGTGGTACGCTTGTTCTTCGTCGTGGAGTAGTTGCGCTCCTTGCAGACCGAGCACTCCAGACTGACGATCGATCGATTGGCCATGGGTCACCTCGCTCCGGGTCTCTAAGCCACGATCTCGGCGACGACGCCGGCGCCGACGGTGCGGCCGCCCTCGCGAATCGCGAAGCGCAGCTCCTTCTCCATCGCGATCGGCGTCATCAGCTCGACCTCCACCGCGATGTTGTCGCCGG